>CAYLLN010000054.1:0-47139 GCA_964384375.1 uncultured Pirellulaceae bacterium | reverse complement strand
CTTCGCAAACGCTTGCTACAGCAATGACTTACGCTTTATCTTCGTGGCATTCAGGCCTGACCCCTTTTTCTTTTTTTTCTTTCAGGAATTGCCGAACGGTCCACCGAATCGAGCCGCATCAGCATAGCACAGGCGGTCGCTACAGGAAAACAAATCAACCTTGCCGCCGTTTACGGCAGCTGGGAGAGCAGCCGCACCATTTCGAGCGCCGCCTCGGCACATTCCTGTCCTTTGTTGCTCACATTGCCACCGGCGCGGTGAATTGCTTGCTCCAGCGTGTTCACAGTGAGCACGCCGAAGGCGACGGGCAGGCAGGTGTCGAGCGCAAGTTGCCCTAGGCTCAGACTCACCTGCCGGTTGATGTGCTCGTCGTGCGTCGTTTCTCCTTTGATGACACACCCCAGGCACAGGACCGCGACGTAGTGGCCGCTTTCGGCCATGCGCTGCGCGGCGAGCGGAATCTCCCATGCGCCGGGAACCCAGGCGACGCTGATCGCTTCGTCGGCCACGCCGGCGGCCTTGAGCGTATCGACCGCGCCGGTGAGCAGCTTGCCCGTGATGTGCTCGTTGTAACGCGACACGACAATCGCGAACTTGCCGCTGACCGGACCTGTCTTGCCGTCGAATACCTGAGGCACGCGAATCTCCTTTGCACTTACCCTAGGAAGCGAAAGCGACCTTTGTCAATCGCGCTCGATCCGACAAGAGTGGTTTGGTGCCGCTTGCAATGCTACATTCGGGCGTCCAGCCGCACTTGAATCACCGGAGCCTTCGCCATGCGTCAGTGCCTCTCCTCGATTGCTTTGCTCGCCACTCTTGCAATCCCGCTCGCGACCTTGGCCGAAGAAGACAACTGGAAGCCCCTCTTTAACGGCAAGGATCTCAGCGGCTGGCAGATCGTCAATGTTGCCGAAGGAACCTTCACCGCCAAGAACGGCATGATCGTCAGCACCGGGAAGCCGACGGGCACCATCCGCACCGACCGGATGTACGAGAATTTCGTGCTGGAACTCGAATGGCGACACTTGCAGCCGACGGGGAATGCGGGGCTGTTCATTTGGGCCGATCCAGTTTCCGCCGTCGGCACGCCGTTCTCGCGCGGCATCGAGGTGCAAATCCTCGACGGCCGCGAAACCGAAAACTATACGAGCCACGGCGACGTCTTTGGCATCTGGGGGGCGACAATGAAGCCCGACCGGCCGCATCCCGCCGGCTGGGCTCGCTGCCTGCCGAGCGAGAAGCGGGCCAAGCCTTCACCCGAATGGAACCACTATCGCGTTACGTGCCAGGACGGCGTGCTGAAGCTGGCCGTGAACGGGAAGGAAGTGAGCGGCGCGAGCGAGTGCAAGCCGCGAAAAGGGTACATCTGCCTGGAGGCCGAAGGTTCCGAGTGCCATTTCCGCAATCTGCGAATCGCCGAGCGACCTTCGACAAACCCTTCTCCTGAAGAAACGGCTGCCGAGGCGAAGGGCTTTGTGCCGCTGATCGCCGATCCAGGCCTGCCGGCGTGGAAGCATGTGGCCGGCAATGAAGGTCACTGGACCGTCCGCGATTGGCGGCTGCTTTATGACGGCAAGAGCGAAGCGACCGAGGCCCGCGACAAGCATCTCTGGACGGCCAAGGAGTACGGCGATTTCGAGATGATCGTCGATTGGCGGCTGCCGAACAAACCGGTGAAGAAGACGTACCCGGTCGTCCTTCCCGACGGCAACGACAAACTCGACGAAGCCGGCAAGGTCGTCATGCAGGAGGTCGATGACGCCGGCAACACGGGCATCCTTCTTCGCGGCAACGAAGAAGCCCAGATCAACATCTGCTGCTATCCCGTCGGCTCGGGCGAAGTAACCGCCTTCCGCGTGAACAAGGCTCTGCCTGCCGAAGTGCGAGCCGCTCTCACGCCCAAGCCGAAGGCCGACGCCCCGCTCGGCCAGTGGAACCGCTTCGTCGTCGTGATGAAGGGGGACCGCCTGAGCATCAACCTCAACGGCCAGCAGATCATCGAAAACGCGCAGCTTCCCGGCATCGCCAGCCGCGGCCCAATCGGCCTGCAGCACCACAATGAGGCGGTCGAGTTCGGGAATATTTACGTGCGGGAACTGTGAGGGCTTGCACAGCATTGTGCAAGCCTCGCAGCCAATGTTCTACGGCAAACTTACGACCGCGCCGCCGTTTCCGCCCGCAGGTGCTCGGCGACGGAGTCGAACTTGAGCGGGTAGAGCATCTCGCGGAGGCTGGCGAGCAGATTCGCGCACTCGGCGGATGCATAGTTCTCGTCGAGCCACTGCGCGAAGTCGTCGAGGAGACGTCGCCCTTCGGGCCAGCGGACCATCATCACGTTGTTGCACTCTTCAAGGAGTTGATAGACGCGAGCGCGGGTCACGCCGAGCGATTTCGATTGATTGCGAACCGACTCCGCCTTCGCGCCGACGCCGAGACGGCCACGCGCGAGGCTGGAAACCGTTTCACCGGCATCGATTTCCAACTGCTTCATCAGCGGCTCGACGAGGCACTGCTCGACCTCCGTCAGACCGGGCGTGAACGAACGGCCCTTGGCCTCGACCATCCAGTCTTCGACGGAGGCAATGTTCCGCGGCGCGAGACGCACCGCCAAGCCGCCATTCTGATCGATATGCGAGAGCATCTGGTGAACGGTATGGAAAACTTCCAACACGACATTCACTCGCTTTTCGCCATGTGTCTTGAGCTGGCGAATCTCGATCAGCGTTTGATCGAGATAGAAGCTGAGCGGCGTCGTCCAGATCACCGTCGGCAGCGTGGCGAGCGACGGCGCGATGCGGCCCAGAATCTCTTGTCCGATGCCGTGATTGCGAGCCGTTTCACGCCACCGCGCCCAGACAACCTCCGAGACGCGGTTGGGATCGAAATTGCCGCTCGGGTCGGTGCCGGTGATCGGCGTCGCTTCCTCGGCGTGATATTCCGTCAGTTGCTCCGGCTCGGGACTGTCGTCCTTCGTCGCCCGCACCAGCAGCTTCACAAACGTGCCGAGCTTCTTGCGGCCGATGCCGGCGGTGGCAGCGAGTTGCGGGAAGGGTGTGTTCAGAAGATCGCGTAGCGTGCGGCCGAGAAACGCGGTCGGGAGGCGGCGATCGTTAGGCAGAGCCCAGAAAGCAAGCGGCTTATCGAGGCGGTCGGCTAAAGCGGGGGAAAGCAAGGTGGCGCGGACCGTTTCGTAGCTACTCATCAGCTTCACGTCGTCGGCCGAGTTGGGGCTTGCCATTGCGGTGCATTTCTCCTGGGTTCCGTGCCGCTCGCCGGCTGACGGACTTCGCTTGCAGGTTGCAAGCGCAGCATCAGACGCGGCCCAGCATCGACAGGCGATTCACCCGATCGACAACTGACGGCAACGTTGCGGGATGGACTCTGTTCCTAGTTTCGCAGGCGGGTATCCGGACTTGGCAACCAACGATTAAACGGCGGGCTAGGGAGGAGAGTTTCGGCTGGCCGTCTGAATGTTGAAAATTACCGTTGAGCGTCCCGATATTTGCGGTGGGCTGAGTGGCGGGAACAAAAACAGACGTTTTCGTTTGCCTCAGCAACCACCTCATTTTCGCTGGACATTACGGAACGTCAAGACGAGCGGTTTGGATAATTCACATATTTAATCTTGCATTGTTGATCGGTCACGCATTCTTTATTCAGTAGTTGTGACGTAAGTCGTTTCAGAGATAATTTTTAGGATGCTTAGCTGCTAAGGCACGAGCAAGATTTCCGCTTGTAACAATGCGGGGAATGCATGCGACCGGACGGGAGACATCACCTAACTGTCAATTGTCTCGCGGGCGAAATGGCCGCACGGAGGCAGTTCAGGCAACCCCCTTTTGAGCGGTTTTCTCGTCGCTGGAGCGGTCGAGAGCTTCGCTGCGGATGTGTCCGTCGTCGCTCACGTCGTCGAAGCGGACACTGACACGTTTTGACACTCCCGACTCCTGCATCGTCACGCCGTAAAGCGTCGTCGCCGCGGTCATCGTCTTTTTGCTATGCGTGACGATGACGAACCGCGTCCAGCCAAGAAAGTCCTTGAGCACGTCGATGAAGCGTCCGATGTTCGCCTCGTCGAACGGAGCATCGACCTCGTCGAGGACGCAGAAGGGACTGGGGCGGAACTGAAAAATCGCCAAAAGCAAAGCGACCGCGGTCAGCGCCTTCTCGCCGCCGGAAAGGAGCGAGTTGTTGAACGACGGTTTGCCGGGGGGGGTCGCGATGATCTCCACACCGCATTCGAGCACGTCCACGCCCTCTTCCAGCACGATGTCCGCCTTGCCGCCGCCGAAGGCCTTGCGATACAGGGCCTGAAAGTTGACGCGAATCGCTTCCAGCGTTTCGAGAAAGAGCCGCCGGCTGTCGGCGTTGATCTTGTGGATGATCCGTTCGAGGGATTGCTTCGCTTCGGTTAGATCCTTGTGCTGACTGGCGAGAGTGCCGAAGCGTTTTTCGAGTTCGTCCAGCTCGTCGAGCGCGTCGAGGTTGACCGCACCGATCTGGTTGATCTTCCGGCGGAGCGATTCGATTTCCTCCAAGGCGGCGACTCGCTCGGCAGCTTCCTCGGCGGTTGGCTCATGGGTGAGATCGGCGAGCTCGATGCCGTAGTCCTCACGGAGGCGATCGGCCAGCGTGCGGCGTTCGTGGCGGACTTGCTCCGCTCCCAGTTCCAATTGGTGTTCTTCGTCCCGGAGCTTGAGCGCCCGGCGGCGGAGCGACGCCAGCCGATCGGCAGATTGGTTGCGCAGCACTTGAGCTTGTTCGCGCCGAGCCGAGCAATCGGCGATTTGGCGGCCCAGCGATTCCTGTAGGAGCGCGAGCATCGCGATCTCGGCCGATGCGGCCAGCACGGCCAGTTCTGCCGCTTCGTGGCGGCTCGCGGCCTGACGCTCCTGCTGGCGGACCTGGCTCATCGCCCGGTCTCGCTCGCGTTCATCGTCCTGAAACTGCGTCAGCCGCAGTCGCAGGTTTTCCAGCCGCTGCTGCGAGCGAGCCAGTTCCACCTTGGCCGCGGTCACTTCCTCCGCAGCCGATTGACGCTGACGTTCCAGCGTGACGAGGCTTTGTTCCTGCCCGGCAATGGCGGCTTCGATCGCGGTGCTCGCAGTCTGAGCAAGGGAGAGTTCGTCGCTAACCTTTCGCAACGTTGCGGCAATGGAATCACATTGCCCCCCCGCTGCCGTCAGGGCCGATTGCACGCGAAGTTTGTCCTGCCGCGATTGCTCGGCCCTCGCGGCGGCGGTTTGCACGGCCAAACGCTCGGCTCCACGCCGCTCGTCGAGTGCCCGGCCCGATTCCGCCAGTTGCCGCAGAGTCTGCTCGTGGCGATCGATCTCGCGCTTCAGGTGCTGCGTTTCGCGGTGCGCGTCGCTGATTTGCTGATCGAGGACAGCCAGATCAAGCCGGGCCGCACGCAGCTGGCTGCGGCGGGAAACGAGACTGGTCGCGGACTGCCGCGGACCGATATGGACGCCGCCATGTTCGTCGAGCAACTCGCCGACGAGCGTGACGATCCGGGCGGATTGTGGCGCCTGGTCGCGCAGCTTCCAAGCGTCGGCAAGCGTGGCTACGACGAACGTACTGCCGAGGAGCCGTTCGATCAGCGGGCGATCAGCCGCGGCACATTCAACGAGCTTGTCGGCCCGTGCGATCACTCGGCAGCCGGCGGCCATTTCGGCCGTGAGTTCGATGGTCGTGGCCGATTCGCTTGACTCTGGAAGCAGCGTGACCCGGCCAGCCAGGTCGCTGGCGGCCGACGTCAATTCAGCAGCCGCAGCCGCATCGCCTCTGAGCACAACCGTCTGAGCCGTATCGCCGAGGGCTGCGTCGATCGCCGCTGCATGATCGACTCCAACTTGCAGGAAATCGGCGACGACACCGCGAACGAGCGACCAGGGATGCGATGCCTTTGCCTCGCCTGAATCCTGAACCCTGAACCCTGAACCGTTGCGCAGCGGCTCGGCAGGAGCCTCGCCCTCCTGTCCCCTGTCCTCTTCCTGCCCTCTACCCTCTGCCCTCTGCCCTCTGGCCCCTGACCTCGCCAGCAGTTGCTTCACCCCCGTCCCGATTCCCTCCAATGTCCGCTCGAACTCTTCGAGCACATCATGCCGCTCGGCGACTCCCTGCCGCCGCGAATGGAGTTGAGCGAGATCCTCCGCTCGCGAGGAGTGCAGATTGCGATTCTCGGCGAGTTCATCTTGCGCGACTTCGACGGCACGAGCGTGAGCCGCCAATTGCTCTTCGAGAGCCGATTCACGCTGCCGTGCTGCGGCCAGCTCTTCGCTCACTACCGATTCAGCTGCTGCGAACTCTGCAAGTTGCCTCTCGTGGGCGAGCATCGCCTGCTGCACGCTTGCCAGCCGCGATTCGGCCGCTTCGACCTGGCTTGCCAGCGAGGCGGCTGCCTGCAACTTGGCAACGTATTCCGTCCGGCGGCGTTCCGTTTCCTGCCGAGCAGCTTCGTGCTCGCCGGCGACCTTGGTCAGCCGCTCTTCACGCCGCGCAAGCTCGCTCGCCGCTGCTCCTTGCGCTTGCACGGCTGCGGCGACTTCCGCCTCTGTCGCTTTCAATCGGCTGCGGATGTCCCCTGCGCGATCGCTCATCGCGACGAGATTTCGCCGATGCTGCCGCAGCTCTTCTTCGAGTTCGGTCGCGCGGATTCGCTCGTGAGCCGCCGTGGAAACGTGCTGCGACCGTTGCTGCTTCGCAACGGCAACGCGTGTCTCACAGTTCCGCAGTTCCTCCACAGCGGTGGCAACGGCTGCTTCCGCTTCCAGCTGTTCCGCTTCCAGCCGCTGCGCCTCGGCATCGGCCGCGTGAATTTGCTCGACGAGAGCAGCCAGCTGCTGCTCGATCCCTGCCAGGCGCTCGCTGAGCTGCTGCCAATCAGCCCGTGCAATCTGCGTCCGCAGAGCCTGCAGCCGCTCGCTGTATTCGCGGTAGCGGCGAGCCTTCCCCGCCTGGATGCGGACCGTCTTCAGCCGGTTTTCGACTTCTTCGACGATGTCCGACAGCCGCAAAAGGTTTTGATCAACCCGCTCCAACCGCCGCTGGGCCTCGACCTTCTTCGCCTTGAATCGACTGATGCCGGCGGCCTCCTCAAAGATCGCCCGACGGTCCTTGGCCGAGGCTTGCAAGAGCCGCTCGACCTTCCCCTGCTCGATCAGGCTGTAGGCATCGACGCCTACGCCCGTCCCGCGAAACAAGTCGCGAATATCCTTGAGCCGTGACGGCTGCCGGTTGATGAGATACTCGGCTTCGCCGCTGCGATAGATGCGGCGGGTGATATGCACTTCCGGCGCATCGATCGGCAGGCGGCGATCGGCGTTGTCGAAGACGAGCGTCGCTTCGGCCGAATTCATCGGCTTGCGGCCGGTTTGGCCGGAGCCTTTGAAGATCACATCAGCCATATCCTTGCCGCGGAGACTCTTAGCCGATTGCTCGCCGAGCACCCACTTCAGGCAATCGACGATGTTGCTTTTGCCCGAGCCATTGGGCCCGACGATCACCGTGATTCCAGCGGGGAACTCGAACCGCGTCCGGTCGGCGAAGCTCTTGAAGCCGGCAAGTTCGAGCGCTTTGAGCATCGGGGCGAAAGGGACGTGGACTACTGCCCGCCAAACGGATTCAGTTTATCAAGGAATCCCGGCTTGGGCTGGTATTCCGGGGCAATGTAATCCTGACCGGCGACGGCTGGATTGTCCTCACGCGACTTCTGGCGGGCACGGCCCGCTTCCAGGCCGTCGGTGAACATCTCGGGGGACGGCGTTGCCGCGCGACGCTCAATGGGCGGATCGCTGGCGGCGGCCACAGGGCTGGCCTGCGAATCCACGTCGAGCTTGCCCGGCTCGTTCTGACCCGGTTCTTCGGCTGGCGCTTCCGGCAGCGGGTCGTCGGCCCGATAGAACTTGCGATTGGGCCGCGGCAGGGCTTCGACCGCAAGCCGCGCTTCCAGGCAGCCGCTCTTCTTGGCCTCCTGCAGACACATGACGACCTCGCTATAACCGCCGCCGAGGCGGACGATCGTGCGGATCAGGGCGTCGAGTTCGGTCGAACACGTTTCGTACTGTGTGTCTTGCCCGGCCTGAAAACGGCCCACCTTCAGCTCGCCGTTTTCCAGGGTCGTCACCATAATCTGCCGGCCGGCAAACAGGAACTGCGGATTTTTGAGCCGCTGCTCGTGGCCAAAGACGACGATCTCCGGCATTCGCGAACGGGCAATGTGAACAAGCGGTTCGCCAGTCGTCGGCACGACGTGATAGCGGAACTTCTTATCGAGCAGTTCCCCCTTCGTGGCCGGATCGGCTGCGTTGCGGGTTCGCAGCGCGCGAAACGCTCCATAGCGAGTTTCGGTGCTCGGCACATGCAGCAGCTCATTGAGTGCGTCGAGGGCCGAGGCGTGCGTCATGCTTGCCAATGCCGTCAGCGCGTGCCACCGGAATGCCGACTCGTCGCGAGCAGCTTGTCCCAAGGGAGCAGCGGCTTCGGCCTGGTCGAGATAGGCGAGCGCCTCGGCGGCATAGAATCGAACCTCAGGATCGCTTGACGAAAGGCCGCTCCGCAGCGTTGCCGTCGATTCCGGTCCGATCGCTTCCAATTGCAGGGAGGCGAGAGCGGCGGTCGTCGGCTCCAGCAGTTTCTTTTCGAGCCGCTGCATCCGTTCGACCCGATCGACCGGATTCTCGCGAACGGCAATGTTGCGCACGACCCGCAAGTAGCGCGCCAGGTTGTGCTTGTAACGCGGCGAAACCGCCAGGTCGATGTAGTTGTCCCGCTTGGGAACGGCCACGCCCTTCTTCACGCCCGCGTCGAACGTGTAGAAGCGACTATTCACCGCGGCGCCGATCATCGTGGACATGCGGATCGACGAACCGTCGCTGGCGATCATCAGCCCCAGCGGCCGGTCGATCGCGGAAACGCCGCCGCCAAGGATGCGAGCGCGCGTTTCCAGCACCTTGTCGTCGCTCCCCTCGAAGATCGCATCGACGAGCAAGTCACCTTGAGCCAAGCCATCGACACTCCCGGAGTGGACCGTTCCTCCTGCCACTTGCATCTGCCGCATGCGGGATTGCATCAGCCAGCCGCCACGCAGGCTCGATGTTTCGCTCCGGCTGGTGGTTTTCACCTCGACATCGACCGTGTCCCCCTTTTGCACACCGGGGGGCAGATACGCCGTGCAAAGGACGAGCGAGGTTGTCGGCGAAGCGAGGATTTTGTCTCCGTCGCGAATTTCGTGCGTCATCATCTCCGCCAGCAGGCGCGAGCGGGCTTCGCCTGGAAGCGGATCGCTGCCGGTGTTGGGCAGGTTCGTCACCAGGGCGACCGACTCCAGCCGCACCCAGTTGAGTCCCCACGGCCGCGTGAAATCACCGACGAGATCCGGCCCTTCCTTCGCCTCGGCTTCCGGCTCCGGCGTTTGCCCGCGCATGAGGGGGGTGCTGCAGCCGGCGATGACCGAAAGCCCTCCGGCAACGCCCGCGGACAGGAATTGACGGCGATCGAGCGAAACAAGCGTGCGGTGAAGCGGCTTCATGCCGATCGACTCCGATGCGGGAGGTCGCCGGCAGCCGTTCCATCGGCGCGCGATACTCCCAGGGGCGGCGAACGATACGACTGGCGGGGCAAGGCGTCAAGAGAAGTGGCCGAGGCGGCGTGCTAGCAAGGTTGCCATCGATTGAGTTGAGATGACACACAAGGATTGCTTCCTATGCTGGCAGCGCCGCTTCAAACTTACGAATCCAGTTGCCGTGCATGATGCCGGCGATGTCGTCTGGGTTGTAGCCGCGGCGGGCGAGAATTTCCGTGAGCCGCTGCAGGTCGGCGATACTATCCAGGTCCATCGCTGTTTGCTCCGTGCCGTAGCCGCCGTCGAGGTCCGAACCAATCGCGCAGTGCCGCGACGTGCCGGCGAGGTGGCAGATGTGATCGATGTGATCGACGATTGTCTCGATTTTCACACCGGTCGCTTGTGGCGTCGTTTTCCCGCGAACCCAGCCGGGGACCATCATCCAGGCGTCGAACGCGGCTCCGATCACCGCGTCGCGACGGATCAGTTCCTTCAGTTGGTCGTCGCTGAACTGCCGCTGGTGCGGAACCAACGCCCGGCAGTTGTTGTGGCTGGCCCAGACCGGGCCGTCGTACAGGTCGAGCGCCTCCCAGAAGGCGTCGTCGGTGAGGTGCGTCGCGTCGAGCACGATCCCCAGCCGCCGCATCTCCTTCACCAGATCACGACCGGCAGCAGTCAGTCCTCCTTCCGCGCCAGTGCCGGGGCTGTACCGGCCGGGGCCATAGTGAGCCGGGCCGATCGCCCGCAGGCCGCTCGCGTAGGCTCGCTCGAGGTACGACAGCTCGACGATCGAATCGGCCCCTTCGAGCGAGAGGATGTAGCCGATCGGCAACGGCTTCTCGCTCACGCTTCGGGATTGTGTATTCCACAGCGCCAGATGTTTTGCGAGTGCCGCCCGGTTGGCAATCTGCACCATTTCCCCCCGGTCCTCCATCGCCCGATACCAGGCGAGTTGCCCCTGCGTCATCCCCCAGGCGATCTCCGGCGCGTGCCAACCGGGAAGCGGATTGCCCGGCGTAACATAGCGGGCGATCTGCGTGGCAATGCACAGGCCAATCTCGCCGCGGCGCATCTCCGGCAGCGTGCAGACGCCAAGCGCCCGATCGACCTTGTCGGTCTTCCCCCGCTCGCGCTCGCGCACCTCCGCGAGCGGCCGCGTCAAATCGCGGTTCCACTCTAGGGCGTTCATGGAAAGATCGAGATGGCCGTCGATGAGGAGCATGGGTAGCGGAGCGAGTGTGAGTACGTGAGTGGGTGATAGGTAGATACTACTTCGTCAGCTTCCAACCGCTCGCATCGACCGTCAGGCCCGAATGCCCGCGGTGCTCGTCATACACCTTGTTGGCCTCTTCGATGCTGTCGAAGTAACCGACGATGAAGGCTGCGCTGAAGTGCTCACCCGCTTTGATTGGTAGCTCGCCGAATTCCTCGATCATGCAGACGTAGCCGCGCTGGTGGCACCAAGCTTCGCTGACGATCGCTGGGTCGAGAGTCATGCCCAAAAGCCACGGTCCCTCCTTGCCGGTGGCTGGGTCGCGGAGACGATAGCCGCGAATCATCCGGAGCGAATTGGCCGTGATTCCTTCCGCCTTCAGCCGATCACGGCGGTAGTTGAATTTTTCGTCGGGAGCGAAGTCGGCCAGAAATTCTTTTGATGGGATTCTCCCTTCATAGCTCAGATAGACCTCGCTGAACGTGTCCCCCTGCTTGTGCTTGATGTGACCCGGCATGTCGATCCGGAGGAACATCGCGCCGCTGTCGTTCTTGGCGTCGATCCGGTCGCTGGAGATGAAGTACCGCTTGCCGGCAGGAAAGACAATCCGCTGCGTCCAGGTCGAGCCGGTCTTCTTTTCCGGCGCGGCAGTCTTATACGCATACGACTGCTCGATCGCGACGAAGTCCTTGCCGCGAATCACCTTCGGCGAAAGCTCTTTCGCCTGCGTGCAGATTTGCGGCCCTTCGATCGACCGCTTGGGCCGCTTGCCGTGCCAGGCGTTGCCGAACTCATAGACCATCTCCTTCGGCAACTGGTCGCGATACGCCTCGTCGCTCCCCGGCTCCATGATCCAATCCACAATATCCAGGCCAAAGCCAGCGTCGCGAAAGCCGGTCTTCTTATCGAGCAGCGTGCCGGCCGCGATGCCGGTGACGTACCCCTTCTTCCGCACGACGGCTTGGAGCTCGGGCGTCGTGAGCTTGATCTCGTCGGCCGTTTCAACGACTTCGATCGGCTCGGCAGCGGCGAGCGGAGTGGCAAGCAGCACAAGGATCAAGGCTGAACGGCAAATCATAGTCGATAGTCCGAACGATCACGAAAACACGAAAGCGGGAAAACGCGAAGAATGCTAAGGGGTCAATATATCCTGCCCCCTTCGTGCTTTCGACCTTTCGTGTTTTCGTGATCCGCCTTTCGCCATCGGCTCTGCCAGGTCGCACGACGCTCACTTGCCAACAAGTTCCTTGAGCGCCGCGATCACTTGCTCATCGTGGCCATCGACTTTCACCGCTTTCCAGACCTTGGCGATCTTCCCCTCGGCGTCGATCAGGAACGTCGAGCGGGCGATTCCCATCTTCTTCTTGCCGTACATGTTTTTCTCCCGCCAAGCACCGAACTTCTCGGCCACTTTGTGGTCGGTATCGGCCAGGAGCGGGAAGTTGAGCGTGAACTTGTCCCGGAACTTCACGTGGCTGGCGACGTCGTCGGGGCTGATGCCGATCACCTTCGCGCCGAGCTTCTTCAGTTCGGCCGAGCGATCGCGGAAGGCACAGGCTTCCTTGGTGCAGCCGGGAGTGTCGTCGGCCGGATAGAAGTAGAGGACGACCGGGCTCCCCTTCAGGTCGGCAAGCTTGACCTTCGAGCCATTGTCGGCGGGGAGCGTGAATGCGGGGGCTTTGGCGCCTTCTTCGAGCCAGTCGGACATGGGATTTTCGGATTTGGGATTTGGGATTTCAGATTTGCGGACACAGCGGATTGTACGCCGGCGTCAAGCGGGTTGGAGCGCGGGTCGTTGCTTCGCCGCGCGGACGAGCCGGTAACCGATGACGCGGAGAATCAGCAACGAGGCGAACAGCAGGCTGCCGGCAAGGGCGGTCCAACTGAGAACCCAGCCGTTCTGTTCCCATGCCACACGGCGAACATAAGGCATTGTCCAGAGCTGCTTGACGACGACGAAGTTATTGTCGGCGAGGAAAATGGATAGCAGGAGGGCAACTCCGACCACAGCAATCGCAAACACGAGAATGGGAACGCGCATCCATACCGGTCCCGCGCCGAGCGCCGCCCAGACGGCGACCACGAAGACGACCGCGATCGCGATGCCGGCCGTCCATTGCAGGGTCATGCGACCGCCCACGAGTGGCCGCAGAGCGTCGAGCGACAGGAGGTCGAGCCCGCGCAAAATCCCAAGCAAAAGTGCGAGGCTCGTCGTCCAAATCAGGACGTGACGAATCGTGAATTGCGAGCGGGCCAACTCGCGAGTAGTAGCGCTGTTGGCGACGCTGGTTTCCGCCGCGGATGCCGTCAGATTCTCCAGCCGGTATCGCCTCCAGCGGAGGAGCAAGCAGAGCACAACGAGCGAGATCATCTGAATCGGCACGACGTACTGGGCACGATAGGCATACGAATTGAGTGCTGGGATGGCTATTATCGCACCTGCAACCAGGCACGCAGGGATGCGGATCGTCCAGCGCGTCGTGCCGAGAATACCCCAGACGATCGCCAGGCCGACTTGTGCGGCGAAGAGCGAACCGGGGAGCAACTTGGCATGACTCCACCAGCGGCCGCCGTCGGCAAAGACCGAGGCCGAAAGCAACTGCAGATCGACGAGCAGCCAGCTCCACAGGTAAATCCCCCAGCGCCAGATGGACTGCGTCAGATAACGGCCGCAAAGCCATCCCATCGTTCCGATTTGGGCGACGAAGACGCCCATCGTCAGGAAGACGTTGTAGTCCGACGGGTTCAACTGCATCCGGCCGAGGAGCAAGTGATCGACCGCTGTGAACACAATCGGCACCAGCATCCCCACGAATGCCAGGCGGGCGAGTGGCAGACGTGGGGAGTCGGACATGGGAGATTCTCGCGAACTAATGCTCAAGGCCTTGCGGCGGTGATCGGAGATTCGTCGCACCGAGCAAGCCAACCTGCATTCCTGCCGCTTGCAAAATGTTCGTGGCGCGCGTGATCAAATAGATCATCACGGGAAACCACCCCAACGGCACACACAATCCCACGATCCAGGGCCACGCGGCGATTCTCATGCTCGTTGCCAACCGATTGACGAAAACCGCCAGCACGACGATGGAAACGACATCGACGATACTTATCACGATCCAGCGCAGCGTCGGCTGGAGCAAGAACGCCAAAGCGATCGGAACGATGCGGAGAGGAATCGCCGCTACGAAGGCAATAATCAGAGCCCGCTGAGCGAGGCCAATTTCTTGCAGATACTCCCAATAGATCCGGCGATCGTGCGTGGAACCCGCCCGCGCGACGAAGGCCGGATTGGATTGATTGATCTGCGGTGCAATTCGTTGGTAAAGCTCAGGCGTTAAGTAGACGGCGTTCCACACACCTTCGCCTTCTCGAGTAACCAGTGTTTCCCGCGTGACGACTCCCTGAGACAGGTACTGCTGCATCTCGGCGGTCGAGTGCGGGCCGTGCAATCGACCTTGATACTTGAAGTACCACACGACGATTCCCAACGGTCCAACTTTGCGTGGTCCACCGCGACCACTGGTCGCGGCTTTGGTTGCGCGGACGCGGCGCCCCACTATTTTTCGATTGAGAACTTGTGGACCGTCGTTGATTGATAGGTCTCGCCCGGTTTGAGCGTGGTGCTGGGGAAGGCGGGTTGATTCGGCGAGTCGGGATAGTGCTGCGTTTCCAGGCAGAACGCTTCGTGTTGCTTGAAGCCCCCTTCCCCCGCGCCGCCGCCGAGGAAGTTACCGCAGTAGAGTTGCACGCCCGGCTCGGTGGTCAGAATCTCCATGACGCGGCCGCTCTTCGGGTCTTTCACCTTCGCCGCGAGAGCCAGCTTGCCATCCTGCCCGCGGAGGACGTAACAGTGGTCGTAGCCTTGCGTCTTGTGCGGGTCTTTCTTCACCTCTTCAATTCGTTCGCCAATCGCGTGGGTCTCGGTGAAATCGAACGGCGTTCCTTTCACCTCCGCCGGTTTGCCGGTCGGAATCGACGTGTCGTCGATCGGCAGGTACTTGTCGGCCGCCAGCGTCAGTTCGTGATCGAGAATCTGGCCGCTCCCCGCGCCGCCCAGGTTCCAGTAAGCGTGATTCGTCAGGTTGACGACGGTCGCCTTGTCGGTCTTGGCTTCGTAGTCGATGCGCAGTTCGTTATTCGGCGTGAGTGTGTACGTGACGGCCACGTCGAGCTTGCCGGGATACCCCTCGTCGCCATCGGGGCTAGTGTACGTGAACTTCACCGCCGGGTTGCCTCCGACGAGTTGCTCGGCCTTCCACATGACGGCATCGAACCCCTTGATACCGCCGTGCAGATGATTCGGCCCGTTGTTTGTCGCGAGCGAGTATTCCTTGCCGTCGAGCTTGAACTTGCCGCCGGCAATGCGATTGCCGTAGCGGCCGACGGTCGAGCCGAAATACGGATGCCGCTCGAGATAACCCGCGAGCGTCGGGAAGCCAAGCGTGACGTTGGCATTCTTGCCGTCCTTATCGGGCACTTCGACGCCGATGAGCGTGGCACCGTAATCGATCAGCTTCACGGTCATACCGCGGCCATTGCTGAGCGTGAAGAGATGGACCTCTTTGCCGTCCTTGGTCTTGCCGAAGAGGGTTTGTTCGTTTTTGAGCATAGGTGCGATGGTGCCAATGACTGGTTGGCGAACTTCGAGTTGGATCTCGCCCTGCTTGAGCTTGCCGCGAACAGGTCGCTGGGCAGCGGCCGGCAAAGCGACAAGGGCAACGGAGAGGAAAACGAGTGCGATTCTAGCGGCCAGCAGCGGACTGCAAATCGGGTGAGGCATGGGCGGCTCCGAGTAGGAGATCGAAAAGACCACTGAGATGCCCGAATTATGACCGCGGCAAGGTGGGTAAAACATTGGGGGTAAAAGATGGCTGGGAGCATCCTTGTCGTTACAAGCCCTAAGTTGAACGTCAGTCATACGTTCCGACACAGAAGGCAGGACTGCCGCAAGATTCTGCCCCGGCCGGAAACATATTCCTCGCAGGACGCACGTGGGCGGGGGCACACGCGACACTACCAAGGAGCTATCACCTGCCACCCGACCTTGGGCCGCCGATCGACTGGCAAGCCGCTTTGGCACAGCACGACCGCTGGCTGCGGACCGTGGTTCACGCCCGGCTGCGCGAGCCGCAAGCGGTGGACGAGGTGATGCAGGAAGTGGCCCTGGCAGCGGTGAGGCAGGCGGCACCACTGTCCGATGCGGGAAAAGTCGCTCCCTGGCTGTATCGCTTGGCGGTGCGGCAGGCGCTCCTCTTCCGGCGGAAGTGCGGCAGGCGGCGGCGGCTTGTGGGTCGGTTCGAGGAACAGCAGCGGGACGGAGCTGGTCCGCAGCACGAACCCGATCCGCTCGCGTGGCTCTTGGCCGAAGAGCGCCGCGATCAGATCCGTCTGGCGCTATGGCACCTGCCGACGCGCGACGCGGAGATCCTGCTGCTGAAGTACACCGAGGATTGGAGCTACCGCCAGATCGCGGCCCACGTGGGAATTGGTCATAGCGCCGTCGAGGCGCGGCTGCATCGAGCCCGCCGCCGGCTGCGCGAGGAACTTGCGGCAATGGACGTGATTGAGGTTGTCCGATGAACGACACAAACAAACTGGCCCTCGAAGACGACGCCCGCTTTGATCGCCTGGTCGATGGCGAGCTATCGGCCGACGAGTATCGCACCCTGCTCGCATCGCTCGACGATGAACCGGGGGGCTGGCGGCGTTGTGCACTGGCGTTTCTCGAAGCGCAGGCAATACGGCGCGAGCTGACCGCGGTCCGCACCCGCGACCAATCGCCGCCAGTGCCAGCCAAGAAGCAAGCGAGTGATCCAATTGACGTCGCCAAGTTCGATTGGCGGCTGCCGCTTGGTATGGCCGCGTCGTTCCTGGCGGCACTGACGCTTGGCATGACCTTGCCGGATCTGTGGCGCAATGGGAACGCTCCGGCGCCAACCGATCGCAACATCGTGCAGCACAAGCCAGCAACAGATACCGTGCCGCAGCTCCAGCCGCGGACGGTCGGCAATGCCCAGCTCATGGTCGATGGCCCTGGTGGCACAACGACGAGTGCCGGCCAGGTGCCGATCTACGACGTGCCCGGTGGCATGGATAGCTACCTGAGCGCCGGCGGCTCGGCCGTTCCCGTGCAATGGATCAACGAACTGAAACGCCGCGGCCATCAGGTCGAGCACGGCGAGCAATATGTTCCCGTCGATTTGGAAGATGGTCGCCGTGCCGTCATTCCGGTCGAGTCACTCAAGATCACGCCGGTCAGTCGGCGAGCGTACTGAAACGTCGTTACAAACTCTCCCCTCAGGAACCTAGTCATGCTCAAGATCGTGAACTGGAAGCTCGCGGCCGTGCTCGCCTTGGTGAGTGCCGCCGCTGTCGCACAAGAAGTCCCACCTCCGGTGCCGGCCCCGCCGGTTCCACCTGCTCCGACGAGCGGCTCGATTCCACTACGAGTGACGCTCGCTACCCAGCCGGAGGATGTACTCGCCTATGTCGCCGATGCACAGGCGGAGGCCCCTCCGCAAAGCGAATACTGGATTGGCATTGTCCTCGGCGAACTCCCCGAGATCGCCAAGCAGCAGCTTAAGGTGGATGGCGGTATTGTCGTTGAGGATGTGCTCCCCGATAGCCCCGCCGCGAAGGCCGAGTTCAAACGGTTCGACGTGCTGCTGCGAGCAGCAGACAAGCCGCTGGCCGAGCCGGCCGACATTGTCAAAGCGGTCGATGAATCGAAGGACAAGGAACTCGTGATCGAAGCGATCCGGAGCGGCGACCGGCTGAAGCTCCGCGTCGTCCCCGTGAAGCGGCCGATGCCGGAAGCGAGTACCGTCCCCGCCGATGCTGCCGCTTCGCCCGGTGAGCGCGAGTCCGCTTTGAAGTTGCTGGAGGAAGCTTTGTCAAAGCTGAAGGGAACTGCCGGCGGCGAAACGCTCGGTCTCTATTTCCCGCGCCCGGGCGTGGTGGCGACCGAAGTGCGGCAGATCGAGCTGCCCAAGAATCTCTCGATCAATATCACGCGGAGCGGCGATGAACCGGCAAAGATCCACGTGAAGCGCGACGACAAGGAGTGGGATACGACGGCCGACAAGCTGAACGAACTGCCCGAGGACGTGCGGCAGCAGGTCGAGCAATTGCTTGGCAAGACGATGCACCCGATGTTGGCAGCCCGGGCTCGCGCGGTGGTTCGCGGTCCGATCAACGCCCGCCTGCCGATGGCCGTCATGCCCGGCGTGCCGGGAACTCCGGGCGTTCCTGCGACCGCCGCCTACCCCGTGCCGCCGCCGCACGTGATCGTGACGCAAGCCACGCCCGAAGGAGCGACTGCTCGCATTCACGCCTACCGCGTCGAAAAGTCGGCCGAAGCGGGGGACGTTGCCGGCAAGCTGGAGTTGATCCTTAAGAAGCTCGACAACCTGGAGAGCAAAGCGATCGAGCAGTTGCAAGACGAAGTGAAACAGTTGCGAAAGGAACTGGACGAACTGCGGAATAAGTAGCCAAAACTCCGTTCAACTGGCGACTTTCATGCAGGCCGCTTCGCTCGACGAGGCGGCCTGTTGCCTTGCGTCTGCACTCTTGCTTGCTCCCTTGCCGGACGGTGGCTAGGATGAATTGGTCGCTTCCCGCGTCGGCAGTGCCTCGTTCCGGGCCGCCGCGGGGACGGGTTGTTTCGCTCTCTCTTCCTGGTGACGCTGTCATGCCCGAAACTGCTGTGAACACCGAACCGGCATCGCCCGCCCAGTGTGCGATTGCCCCCGCTCCTTCGCCGGCCGTGCAGGAAGCCTTGGCCGCCATTTGGCAAGACAGCCTCGCCGCCCCCGCCAAATACCTCGACGACACGGTTGTGCCGCACGGTGGTGAATAAGTGCCGAAGAAGCCGGACGTATTCTCGCGGCTGATCGGGCTGGAAACCGAGTATGCCTTGGTGGTGCCGGCGCATTCGCGTCGCGGCCGGCCGAGCCGGTACGGTTTGTTTCGCGACCTCGTCGCGGCCCTGCGGCGGAAGCTGCCGACGGTCCCCGCTCGGCACATGAAGGAAGGCGTGTTTCACGCAGCCGGCGGAGCGGTCTGGTTCGAGACCGAGCGGCCCGCCATCGGCGGCGGCCTGATTGAAGGCTCGACCCCCGAGTGTCGTTCGCCGCGGCAGCTGGTCGCATGGCAGCGGGCTCAGGACGAATTGCTCGCTGAATCGGCCGATGAAATCTCGGACGGCGCGGTCCGTCTGGTGAAGAATGACCGCGATGCGGCCGGCAACATTTACGGGGCGCAAGAGAACTACGAAGCGACGCTCGCCTCAGGCTGGCGGCTGCTCTTGTGGCGAGCGGCGCTAGTCGGCTTGTTTCCGCTGGCGATCGTCACGTGGCTGGTGCTCTGGCTGATCGACCGGGCGGTGATTGTCTATGCCCTTTCGGCGACGGTCGTTTATCTGCTCGGCGAACGGCTTCTCAAACGACCGGAGTGGTTGTCGCAACTCCTCTTCGGCTGCGACATCAAGGACATCGAAAGCGAAACACCGACCGGCCCGGTCTGGCTCGAAGGGGCGCTTGCCTGGATTACGCGAATCATCACCGCTCCGCTTGCGGGGCTGATGGTCGCCGCTCTCTGGCCGACCGCATTCATCGGCATCCGGCGGCAGATGCTGCCGTTTCTCATCAGCCGGCCGATCGTCGCCGGCAGCGGGCTGGTGGACGACGACGGGAACTTTCAACTGGCCGACAAAGCGCCGGCGATCAACTGCGTGACGGGCTTGGGGGGCTTCGTCGGCGATCGTCCGCTGCTTGCCCTGGGGCACTTCTTCAAGGTCGTCAATGCCGATCCGGGGCTCGTGCTGTCGGAATACTGCCGACTGTTCGATGCACGTCAGCGACTGCAGGTCGCGCTGGGCGATTCGAACATGTGTGAAACGGCCGAGTACCTGCGCGTGGGAACCACGCTGCTCGTCCTCGACTGCATTGAAGCGGGGGAGATGCCCCGCGTGCCGCGAGTCCGCCGGCCGATGCGATCGCTGCACGCCATCTGTGCCGATCCGACACTCACGACCCGAGTCCCCATCGCTGGCTCGTGGCGACAGCGGGCGAGCACGGCATCGGCTCTCGAACTGCAGCGGTTCTATTTGGAAGCGTGCCGGCGGTTTCTCGATCGGCGACCGGACGCCACGCCCGAGGCCCGCGAGGTGCTGCGGCGGTGGGAACTGGTGCTCGACAATCTGGCCGACGATCCGCAGTCGCTCGTCGGCGTGCTCGACTGGACGACGAAGCAGTTCGTCCTCGAAAAGTCGGGCCGCAAGGCGTCGTGGGAAGCGAAGAAGAAGATCGACATCCGCTATCACGAGCTTTCGCCGCACGGCTATTTCCAGCGGCTCCGCACGACCGGCATCGTCCGCGAACTTTTGCAGCGGGCCGAGATCGACCACGCCCGCCGCAATCCACCGGTGGGAACGCCTGCCGCCGTCCGCGGCCGGTACATTCGCGAATTCGGCCTGGAAGGAGACGATGTATCGGCCAACTGGCGAGCCGTCTTCCTCGGTTCGCGCGAGGACGGCCGCCGCGTCATCCGCCTCGATCGCTTCACCACCCCCGCCGATGGCCCTGCACCTGTGAAGAAAAAGCTGCCGCGGAATTCGGATCGGTAGTAAAGCCTGCATGCAAGCTCAGTGGTGATGCGGTCGCAAAGCGGCCATTCAGCGGTCGGATGGACGATGAGGGCATTCAATGCTCTCGCCCGCGTCCCTAGCCAGGCATTTTTGTGCATGAGTAGAATGGCGGGATGATCGCTGATGCGGGGCTATTCGCTGTTTCGCCTTACGAACTTGCTTTCTTTGGTGCCCTGGCTGCGGTAATCAGTTACTGGCTGTTTGCTCGTAGGGCCTCGCAGAAATAGCACTGCCATTCACCGCAAGCTCGGACGACCGTAACCCGCTTCGCTCGTGCGCATCTAACCGATATGTTCGACCGCCTTACCGATCCCAAGTACCAATCCGGCGAGCCAGCCGTGCCCGACGAACAGCCGGCGGGCGTCATCATCAGCCCCGATACGCGGCGGGCTGAACGGATTCCGCCCGGCCAGTCACGGACGCGCAAGTGGCCCGTGCTCGATGCCTTCGGCACGCCGCAGGTCCCGCTTGACCGGTGGAAGCTGCAAATCTTCGGCCTCGTTGAGAAGCCGCTGCTGTTCTCGCTAGCCGAGTTTCAGTCCCTCCCACGAGTAAAAGTCTTCGCCGATTTCCACTGCGTGACCCGCTGGTCGCGACTCTCGAACATCTGGGAAGGGGTTTCGACGCGCGAACTGCTTGGCCGGGCAGGCGTGAAGCCTCAAGCGAAGTTTGTCGTTTGCCACGCCTACGACAACGGCTGGTCAACCAACCTGCCGCTGGCGGACTTTCTGGCCGAGGACGCCTTGCTGGCGGACCTACACGACGGCGAGCCGATCGCTGCCGAGCACGGCGGCCCGGTCCGCGGCATGGTCCCGCAGCTTTATGCCTGGAAAAGCGCCAAGTGGATTCGCGGCATTGAGCTGGTTGAGTCCGACCAGGCCGGCTACTGGGAGCGCGGTGGCTATCACATGCGCGGCGACCCGTGGGAAGAGCAAAGATTCCGGGACGATTGGTAACGGCTGGGCACTCGATGAACAAGGCCTTCGTCCGCGAGTCCGATTCGACTGATGTCCTCTGCCCGAAGTGCGGGGCCGCTGGTGTCGAAGTGTTCGAACCGGCGATTGCCAGCCACATATCCGCCGAGCGGCGCAGGCAACTGGCGGCAACGGTCTTTTTCTGCGAGACGCCGCCTTGCCCGGTGGCTTACTTTGACGCAATGGAAGCAAGCGTCTCCGTGGCTGATCTCGTTCGTCCGGTTTCTCCCAAAGATCCCGGCGCTCCGCTCTGCGCCTGCTTTGGCCTCACTCGCGAGGATGTAGTGGCCGATGTTGAGGAAGGGACGCCGCGGCGGATTCGCGAGCTCCTCGCCAAGTCAAAATCACCCGCTGCCCACTGCGAAACGGCGTCGCCCACGGGCCGCTCGTGCATGACCGAGGTGCAGCGATACTACTTCAAGCTGCGGGGCGATAAGTGAAACGTAGTCGGCCGTCGATGGAGACATACAAGAGAAATGGCAGATTCTGAAGAAGGCGAATCGCTGGCTGAAGAGTCCTGGTGTGAGGAACAGCGCAATCGAGTTGCCGACTACCTCGCCTCACAGGGTGTTAGCCACGGTCGAATCGGCGACTGGCCAGCGTGGCACGTTGTTCCTTATGTGTCGATTTGGGCCGTTGAAAGCAAAGTGCGCCCCGAGTGGATCGGCTGGTGGGTGATCTGCGGCGATCTGCCGACCGACTATGTTTCTGCTAGCGATGTAGAGCCGCCACAGCATCCACGCAAGGCAATGCAGTTGATCGCTGAACGATGGATTGCACTTACCGTGGCATGGAAAGAAGGCCGAGAATTTGACGACATGCGAATCGTCGGCTCGCATTCGCCCGAAGAACTGGGACCGCTCCTGGAATCGCGCGCTCGCCTTTTGCAGGATTGGGCGATGGACGACTCCTTGTGGGAAGAATACTGAATCCCGCAATTAACCTGCCGGGGGAAGTGGCGCTCGCTCGGCCGCGACAAAGCTGCACGTCTTGTGCGTACCGTCGCAGAACGGCTTGTTGTTCGACTGGCCGCAGCGGCAAAGAGCAACGGCCGGCTTACCGGCGGGAATGGTGAATTGACTGCCGGCCGCATCGACAATAGTCACTGGGCCTTCGACGAGCAGCGGACCGTTGTCGCGAACCTTGATCGTTACGTCAGGCATGGCTTCCTCCTTGGGCTGTGCAAAGCTCGCCTGAGTGTAGTCCGGCGCGGAAAGGCAGAGTAGGCATCGCACTCTGCGTGGGTACTACTTTTGCTCGACGAGCAACAGCACGCGGACCTTGCGCTGGCCTTCGATTGGGGCAGCCGCAGGCGCCACTGTCGGCTCAGACGCGTCTTTCTCCAGCCGGAAGACGGCTGCCGGCAGACGCTGCGCGAAGTTCGTTTTAGGAGCCGGCGAGTTTTTCCCCCGTTTGCCCCCTTCTCCTTCGACAGACGGCGACTGGTTTGTCCCGGATGCGCTTGCCGCTACCTTTGAGAGGGGCGAAATCTCCAGCTTCTGCTCGGGTGTGGCGGCGAGCGCCCCGACTGCCTTTTCCAGTGTCTCCCACGAAGCTTCGACGAAGACGGCGTCGGTTGCGGGGATCGTGCCGTCACGCAGGGCAATGTTCGGCACACCCGGCTCTTGCCCACCGAACTTCGCCAGCAACTGCTGCTGGTAGGCCGTTGCAGCCGGTATCGCGGCGGTCGAATCGTCCGCAGACGAGCGATACTCGATGCCAGCCGAAGCGAGTGCCGAATCGATCGTCTTTCCGACGGGCGAACCCGGGGCGATGCGGACGCGAACCACGACTACCTCGCCCTCCTGCGGGATGGCCTGCCGCAGGTGAGCGAGGGCCGCCTCAGCCGCCGATGGGACAGCGGGCGGAGTGGGAATCGTCGGATCGCCGCTTTCGGGAACTTTGGTGATGTTCCCGCCGGGAACGGGCGCAGGACCGGTGTTGCCACCGAGCCACACGGCCAGCGCGACGGCCGCCGCGATCGCAGCTACTCCCGCAAGCACGACAGGGAGCCGCGAGCCGCGGCGAACCTTGTTCGGAGCATCATGATTCGAGGATTTCGGGGCCGGCACAACCATCGCCTGCTCGGCCTTGGCCGCCAGTGCTGCCTTGACGACCTGGTCGGCGAAACCCGACCCCGCCGCGAGCCGCGGCAAGTCGCGAATCTCGGCGCTCAGTTGACGCAGCTCGGCGAGCAGCACGCGGGCATCGGGATTGGCCGCGAGGTGCGCTTCGACCGCTGCGACATCGCCAGCCGCAAGCTGGCCGTCGAGATAGGCGCTGAGCAGTTCGTCGTTGAATTCGCGGTTCATCGCAGCCACCAATCCGTTTGAGTTCACGGGCGAACTCGGCGAGCGGGAGGCGTCAGCCTCCCGATGACTCACTACGTCTTTCGAGTTCGCATCATCAGGGTGCTCACGCACCCCGCTCGCCTGTCAAAATCGCGGTCAATTGTTCTTTCAGTTGCAGCCGGGCCCGATGCAGCCGGCTGCGGACAGTTCCGACCGGCACCTCGAGGATCTCGGCGATCGTGTCGTAGTCGCAGCCATCCATCTCCCGCAGGACGAGGACCGAGCGAAATTCGTCCGGCAGCCGCGACAGGGCGATTTGCACCTGCCCGGCCCGCTCGTGGCGAAGGACGCGATCCTCGGCTCCCTCCTGATCGTCGGTCGGTTCGTTGCCAGTCAGATCGCGGATGTGCTCAACCGAGCTTTCGCCGCGTCGCTTCCGCCTCCGGCTGATGGCCGTGTTGAAAGCGATGCGATACAGCCAGGTATAAAACGAGCTTTCCCCAGCGAACGACGCGAGCTTGAGGTAGGCCGTGACGAACGCCTCCTGCACGACATCTTCGGCCTCGTCTCGCGAACCGGACACCTGGAACAAGGCGGTGAGGAGCCGATCCTGGTACTTACGCACCAATTGGCCAAACGCGGCCGAGTCCCCCCGGCGCGTGGCGTGGATCAGGTCGTCGTCGCCAAGTCCCACGTGGTCACCGCCTTGGACGCCAAAAAAGCCGCGAAAGTTCCCGCCTGCCGCAAAGCCAAGGGCCTAAACGCTTTGCGGCCCGGTTTGGGTCCATCCAGACCTGCTATTTCTTCCGCAATTCGCCCTTAGACCACCCGGCAGACGAAGCACTTCAGATACTCCGTTTCCAAGCAGGTCGCCGAGATCGGATGGTCGGGCGAGGCCCCCCGCTGCTCCAGAATCTGAATCTCGCGACCCGACTTCTGCGCCACCCCTGACAGCATGAACTGGAAGTCTTCGTGGGTGACACCCCCCGAGCAACTGCATGTTACAAGGATGCCGCCGCGCGGGAGCAGGCCGATCGCCGAGCGGTTGAGGCGATGATACGCCATCAGGGCCTGGTTGATGCCGCTCTTGCTCCGGGCGAACTTTGGCGGATCGAGAATCACCACGTCGAATTTCGCTTCGTCATTGAGCAGCGCGTCGAGCGTTTGGAATCCGTCTCCTACATCGAAGCGGACGTTGGTCAGGTTGTTGGCCGCGGCGTTCGTTCGCGCCTGCGCGACGGCCCGCTTGCTCGTGTCGATGCCGAGCACCTCGCTCGCTCCGCCCAGGGCCGCGGCACACATCGCAAAGCCACCCGTGTACGAGAACATGTCGAGCACGCGGCCGCCGCGGACATATCCGGCTGCTGCTTTGCGGTTCTCACGCTGATCGAGATACAGGCCGGTCTTTTGACCTTCGTGCAGATCAACCTGGTATTTCAGTCCGTGCTCGTGAATCTCGAGCGGTTGGTCGGGAAGCTCGCCCCACTGCTTTCCCTCGGCAAGCTGCACGCCCTCAATCTGCGCCATGCTCTTTTCAGTCCGCAGCACAATGGCCTTCGGCGCGAGCAGTTCACGCAAGATGCCGACGATCATTTCCAGTCGTTGCGCCATGCCGAGCGACGTGACCTGCACGACGAGATACTCGCCGTACCGATCAACGACGAGGCCGGAGAGACCGTCCGCTTCGCTGAAGACGAGGCGCGTGGCACTCAAAGCCCCGACCAGTGGTCGGGGTGATTCGTCAGCTGGTGAGTTGGGTTCGTACCCTACGTGTCGCCTTAGCTCGATCGCCCCCTCGATCCGCCGCCGAAAAAAAGCCTCGTCCAGCGGCACGAGCGGGGACCAGGAATAGAGCCGTACGCGAATGCGGCTTTGACTGTTGTAAAACCCGCGGGCGATGAACTTTCCTTTCTCGTTGACAAGTTCAACCACTTGCCCGTCGAGGTCGAGAAAGTGCTCCCCGGCCAGACTGGTCGGTTCGACGCGCTCAACGGCCGAATCGCGAACCCACGGATGCCGGCCGTAAAACGGCAGGGCCTTTTTGGGTCTGAGCACGACACGAGCCGCCGCTAGCGGTGCGGTTGGCGTATCGGGAGAGATAACGGTGGACATGGAAATAGGCGATCTAGAATGACTTGAAAGAATTCATCCATCTTATCCCATGTCGCCCGCCATTGCGGCGAGCGTCATCGTTGGCCATGTTAAGCAGGCTCTACTTGCCCGAAGTTCGCAATTTCGTTAGGTTTACGAGTTTCGCCGCCGCTGCCGATTGCCGGCTGTCAACGTGACCGCCGCCAGCGGGCGAAGGGGAATTGAACACAGGTCGCCGCCCGAAGAGAGCGCGTCAATGGTGACGCGGCATATCCACTTCCTGTGGGTGGCGCACCCGAAGCAAAGGCAGATCCGGTTTCATGGTTAATCGCGCACTGGTTCGCACGCTAGATAACGACCCCGACTTCGAGTCGATGTTTGAATCGGCGATCGTCGGTTTTGAAGAAGAAGGCCTCGCTCCATCGGAAGGGGGCGGCGGCGAATTCGACGTCAACAAGATCGTCGAGGGACGCATCCTCCGCGTCGCCGACGGGCAAGTGCTCGTCGATATCGGTTTCAAGAGCGAGGGTTCGATCGCCCTCGACGAATGGAAGGAAGGGGACGAGCCGCCGCAAATTGGCCAGCTCGTCAAGGTTCTGATCGAGGAGCTGGAAGACGAGCACGCCCAGCCCGACGACGGTGGCATTGTCCGCATCAGCAAGACCAAAGCGGACAAGATGATCCACTGGAACGAGATGATGGCCAAGATCAAGGAGGGCGAAGTCGTCACCGGCAACGTCACTCGCAAGATCAAAGGTGGCCTGCTCGTCGATATCAGCGGCGTCAATGTGTTCCTGCCCGCTAGCCAGGTCGATATCCGCCGCCCGTCTGACATCGGCGACTACATCGGCCGCGTCGTGCAATGCGAAGTGCTCAAGATCGACGAAGCCCGCCGCAACATCGTCGTCAGCCGGCGCTCGCTCATCGAACGGCAGCGTGAGGAAGACCGCGAGGCGCTGCTCAAAGAACTGGAAGTCGGCCAGATTCGCAAGGGCGTCGTGAAGAACATCGCCGAGTTCGGCGCGTTCGTGGACCTGGGCGGCATCGACGGCCTCTTGCACATCACCGACATGAGCTGGGAGCGGATCGGCCATCCGAGCGAGATGGTGGCGATCGACCAGGAAATCGAGGTGATGGTCCTGCACATCGACCGCGAGAAGAAAAAGATCGCCCTGGGTCTGAAGCAGAAGGGGCACAATCCGTGGGACCAGGTGATCGAGAAGTACCCGAAGGACAGCGTCCACAAGGGTCAGGTCGTCAACGTGATGAGCTACGGCGCCTTCGTGAAGCTCGAACCGGGCATCGAGGGGCTCGTCCACATCAGCGAGATGTCGTGGACCCGCCGTGTGAACCATCCGAGCGAACTGGTAGCGATCGGCGACGAGATCAGCGTCGTGATCCTCGGCGTGGACAAGGATGGGCAACAGCTCTCGCTCGGCATGAAGCAGACGCAGGAGAATCCCTGGACCCGTGTCGCCGAGAAGTACCCGGTCGATATGCTCGTCGAGGGGAAGGTCCGCAACCTTACGAATTACGGCGCCTTCGTCGAACTCGAAGAGGGGATCGACGGCTTGCTCCACGTGAGCGACATGTCGTGGACCCGCAAGATCAGCCACCCCAACGAAATGCTCGAGAAGGGGCAGGCGGTCAAGTGCAAGATTCTCTCGGTCGATCAGGAGCGCCGCCGCATCGCTCTCGGCCTCAAGCAGCTTGAAGACGATCCGTGGAACACGAACATTCCGGCGAAGTATCAACCGGGACAGGTCGTCAGCGGTACGGTGACGAAGATCACAAACTTTGGTGTCTTTGTCGGCCTGGAGGACGGCTTGGAAGGTCTGCTCCACATCTCGGAATTGGCCGATCACAAGGTCGATAACCCCGAGGATGTGGTGAAGGTCGGTGAGAAGATCGAAGTCAAGATTCTTCGCGTCGATACGGACGATCGGAAGATTGGCCTCTCGCGGAAGCGGGTTGAATGGGCGGAAGATGATCTGTCCGATGTAGCCCCCGAGGCTGGCGGCGGTCCGACGACTCCGAAGGAGCCGAAGAAGCCGCGTGGCGAGCTGAAGGGTGGCCTTGGCGGCAGCGGTCCGCTGATTTCGACCGAGAAGACGTAAGTAGTAGGTACACTCCGTGTGCCGTCGCCCAAAGCCCCGACCATTGGTCGGGGTGAATCCGGGTGCGGGTCGAGATTGGAAGACCGGTTCGCTGACGTGACGTCAGTCGTAACATCACCCTGACTACTGGTCAGGGCTTTGTTCATGGATGTGCAGAGGCGCCCTCCATGAAGCTCTTCTCGGCACTGACGAACCAGGAAAAGGCCGGCGAGATCCTTCGCTGGCTGCTGGTTCCGGTTGCACTGGCAGCGACGTTCACCGTGCTCGTTTACGTCGGCAAGGTCGCCATGCCGGCAGCGATGGCTCAGCCGCCCGGCGCGCCTCCGCCACCAGCCGCGGTCATTCCGCGGGTGATTGTCTATCGGGCGCTCGCTCTCGTCATGATCGTGGCGACCATCCTGGCTGGGAGTTGGACTGCGCCGCGGTATCGCGTAGTGGTGGCGACCATCCTGGCGATTTTTTGGATCGGTCACGCGATCCTGTATCGCATCGTCGTCCACATCGGTCAGGGGACACCGCACTTCCTCGACTTCGCGCTCGCGCTCTTGGCCGCCGGAGGATCGGTCGCTTTGATCTACTTTGCCGAAAAGTCCAAGCGTGCCGTCACGACCCAACTCCTTTGATGGTGGCTGCCATCACCGATTCACTTGTCCCTCCGGGGGCTGCCGAGTAAGGTTGTGACAGAGCATCGTGCTCGCAAGTTCCTGTCCGTGCTGGATTTTTGGCCGCCAGGCGGCCGCAACTCATGGCGAAGACCAAGCAGAAAGCTTTTGAATACGTCGAACCGATCGGGGCCCGCGTCCTCGTCCGCAAGGACGAGCCGAAACGCGAAACCAAGGGGGGCATCGCCCTGCCGGATCAGGCCGAGATTCCGACGATCACCGGCCGCATCGTGGCGATCTCAGCCCAAGTCGAAAACGACGAAGACGTCCCGCTGCGTCAATACGACAAGATTCTGTTCCACCCCAAGAGCGCCATCCCCGTCGATTTCGAGGCCGACAACCAGTTGTATGTCGTGCCGGTTGAGGATGTTGTGGCCGTCTTTCGCCGCGAAGAACGAAACGGCGACGCGGGCGAATAGCCGCTGAGCCTGCCCAATGGAAGCCGGCTACAGATTTTCTTTCTTGCTGTCCCCCCGGCCGGAAGTGAGCGACAGATCACCCGCACTCGTCTTGCGGGCGGAAACGCTCAGGATCGCTTTCACCGGCGTTTCTCGCTTCGGCTCGACCGTTGCCAGATCGACTGCGTCTGGCCCATGCTGGATTTTCGAGTTCAGAACATAGAGCCACACGATAAACAGCAGCAGATAAATGAAGCCAAACATGACGATCGACGCCCCCACCTCGGCTGCGGGCACGCGCGGCGAATGGGCATCAGCCGTCCGTAACAGGCCATAGACCACCCACGGCTGGCGACCCACTTCGGTCGCGACCCAGCCCGCTTGGTTGGCGACATAGGGCACTGGAGCAGCCAGCACGAAGAGCCAGAGCAGCCAGCGGCTGGCAAAGAGCTTGCCGCGCCACCAGGCGACAATTCCGGCGAGCGAGAGCAGCGTGAGAAGGACGCTGCCGGCGAGCATCAGTCGATAGGCCACAAAAGGCAGCCGCACCGGCGGCCGGTCGGCTGGCGGAAACTGATCGAGCGCGGCGACGGGCCTTTGCCAATCGTCGTAGACGAGGAAGCTCAAGAGGCCCGGCACTTCAATCGCATAATCGACACGTCGCTCGCGCACGTTCGGCCAACCGACAAGCACCATGGGTGTGCCCTCTGTTGACGAATGAAAGTGTGCTTCAAATGCCGCCAGTTTCGCAGGCTGCGTGTGGGCCATCGTCCGCGCTTGAAAGTGGCCGGAGACACCCATGGCAGCGAGAGAAAACGTGCCGAAACCAAGTCCCAACAGAAGACCCTTGCGGGCAAACTGCTCGTGCTGGCGACGCAGCAGATACCACGCCATGACGCTCGTGACGAAGAACGCCCCGAGAATCCACGAGCCGAGCAGCACATGAAAGAGCCGGTGCATGCTGCTGGGGTTGAAGACCATCGCCCAAAAGTCGGTGATCTCGGCTCGCATCATCCCGTGATGATCGACGAGATGGAACCCTGCCGGAGTGTGCTGCCACGAATTGGCAACGACGATCCAGATGGCCGAGAACATGGAGCCAAGCGAGACCATGCACGTCGCGAAGAAGTGCATCTTGGGCGAAACGCGGTCCCAACCGAAGACGAGCACGGCAAGAAAGCCCGACTCCAGAAAGAACGCAAAAATTCCTTCCGCCGCAAGCGCCGAACCGAATACGTCGCCGACAAACCGCGAATACCGCGACCAGTTCGTGCCGAACTGAAACTCCATGACCAGGCCACTCGCCACTCCGACCGCGAAGTTGGCGGCGAAAATCTTCGTCCAGAACTTCGTCATCGCCTCGTAATCGCGATCGCCGGTTCGGAGATACCATCCCTCCATCATGACCATCAGCACTCCCAGCCCGATCGACAGAGGCGGGAAGAGATAGTGGAACATGATCGTCAGGGCGAACTGCAATCGCGACAGGGTCAGCGTGTCGAATTCCATGGCAGGTTCAAACCGCGGGGAAGCACATAGGATCGCAGAATAGTGGACAGCAGTTTGGTCTGCGAAGCCAAGGTCACGTATGTCGCAGTTCAGCCAGATTCGATCAGGCGCTATCGCGGGTTGCTGACTCCCGACTGCCGAGCGATTATGCTGCCCCTTGATGGCGAATGTTACCGCAATTCTCGACGCGGCTGCACGGGGCAAGCCGCAGCAGAGCTCTTGCCGCTCGTCTATGACGAGCTGCGCAAACTCGCTGCAGCCAGGCTGGTGACCACAGCGTCAAACTCTGGGACACGATCACGGGTCAGGAGCGACGCACTCTGTGGGGTCATACAGGCGCAGTCGTGCACTTGCAATTCACGCCGGATGGAAACACACTCGCCACGGGAAGCTCAGACGGAACCGTGAGGCTCCGGCGGGGCGCGACCGACACCCTAGCGCTGGCCCCGCGCCAGGCCGTCGCTCGGAGTGAGCCTGCCGCGACTCGCACGCTGTGGAGCCAGCTCCCTGAACTCCCGTTATTTTGTGAGCACGCTCATTTTCCTGCTTGACGCCGCCGCCGCGTCCGATAGAATATGAGCGTGCTCATTTAATAGTTCGGTAGTAAGCAGGCGGAGTGGCCATGCGGGTGACGGCGGAAACCAAGTTGGCCACGCGCGAGCGAATCCTCGCCGCGGCGCAGCGGCTGTTCGCGGCCGAAGGGTTTGAGCGAGCCACGACGCGCGACCTCGCCCGCGCGGCGGAAATCGGTGTGGGGACGCTGTTCAACTACTTCCCTACCAAGGAAGCCGTTGCCCACGCCCTCATCGGAGAAGCTTACGCCCGTGCCGCGAGCAAGTTCGAAGTGGACCTGACCCGCGACGGCGATGAGCCGCTCTCGCTGGAAGAGGAGTTGTTCGCCCACATTGCCGCGGCACTGCGTCAGCTCAAGCCGTTTCGAAGATACGTAACTGCCGTGCTGGATACCGAGCTTTCGCCGCTGGCAGACGAGCACGGCGAGACGACTTCCTTTCGGACCTCGCATCTGGAGGTCGTCGGTCAAATTGCAGCGCGCCACAGTGCTGACGAAGCAATGACCAGTGTCGCCTTGCACCTGTACTGGACGCTCTACGTCGGCGCCCTCGCGTTCTGGGCGAAAGACTCCTCGCCCGGACAAGAAGATACGCTCGCCTTGCTCGATCAGTCGCTGGCGATGTTCGTCGGTTGGCTGAACACCCAAAGCTGCGACCAGGGGTCGCGCAAATCGGGAGGCTGAACCATGCCCACGATGGCCCAATTGATGGATGCCTTGCCCGATGCGGGAGGCGAAATGTCCGCGCGCCCGGAAGGAATTTCCCCGGAACGTCTCGACGACTGGGCCCTGCGTCCGGTGCCGGTCGGGGCGTTCCGCCGCTTGCGAGTGCTTGGCACGATGCAGGCCGAGGTTGGCGCCGCGTACCTATTTCTCTGGCTGCGCGGCTGGTTCAAGAGTGCCGCGGAGAAGGAAAAACTGCTGGCCGAGACGCAGTGGAGCACGGCCCTCCGCGTGCTCGACACGATGAGCTATCTTCGCGGGGCGACCATCAAGATCGGCCAGATGATGGGGAATTTTCCGGATATCTTGCCCGGCCCCTTCGTCGAAACCTTCGAGCGGCTGCACTTCGATGCCCCGCCGATGCACTGGTCACTGCTTACGGAAATGGTGCATGGCGAACTGGGCGAGGATCCGACCGAACGCTTTGCCGCATTCGACAGGCGAGCGTTCGCCGCCGCTTCGATGGGGCAGGTGCATCGTGCCCGGCTGGAAACTGGCCAGGAAGTCGCGGTCAAAATTCAGTATCCGGGCATCGCCCGCACGATTCGCGAGGACTTTCGCAACCTGTTCTTCTTCCTGCTACCCCAGCGCTTCAGCCGCGACTGGGAAAATGTGCGTCAGCAGTTCGACGACCTGCGCCATCGCTTGGAGCGCGAGACCGACTACGAGCAGGAAGCCGACATGCAGGAGCGCGTCCGCAAACTGTTTCGTGACGAAGACGACATCGTAGTGCCGCGGGTTCATCGCGAGCATTCAACCGGCCGCATCCTGACGATGGATTACCTGCCCGGTCAGACGATCGATCAGTTCCTGGCCCGCGATCCGTCGCAAGAGGAGCGCAACCACGTCGCCCGACTGATTCTGAGGGCCTGGTATCGAATGCTCTACGCCGGGCGGATGTTCTATGCTGACCTGCATCCTGGCAACTTTCTGGTGTTGGACGATGGACGGCTAGGGCTGATCGACTTCGGCCTCATCCTCGAACTGGACGATGCGTTATGGGAGCACTTTCGCGAAATCGACCGGCCCATGACGACTGGCCGAACTGAAGACCGCACCAGAGCCATGATGCATTGGCAAGGCATTACCGACCAGCCGGAGGACCGGGACTTCTTGCGGCTAACATCTGACTTGTGCGACTGGTTCTGGAGGTGCCGCTACTGTGGCGGCGAGTTCGACTTCAGTGATGAGTCCGAGTTTCGCCGGGGAGTAAACCTGATGGTCGAGATTGGCCGTAAACGCTACTCGCGCGGCCGCCCGTGCCAGCCCACGATCGCCCGGCAAACGTTTGGCACTCGGGCATTGCTCTATCGACTCAAGGCCAAGATCGACGTAAAGCCTTTGGCCGAAGCGGATATCGGCCTGACCGGCTGGGACCGGAGCGATTACGCACATGAGCAGCCGTCGGCGTGATGACGGCTTTGGAGAGATCGGGCATGGTCACCTTGATCCAGCGCGAATTCATCGTAGATCGATCCTTGCCGCAAGCGTGGGAACATCTCTCGCGCATCGAAGCGTGGCCCAGTTGGGCCAGGCACATCCGCATGATCGAGTTGCGGCCGCCGGGCCTGCTTGGACCTGCCTCGACCGGCGTTATTCACCTGGCGGGCGGCATGACGTCGGCGTTCCAGGTGGCCGAGTTCAGCCCGCCGGGCAACTGGAAGTGGGCCGGCCCGATTCTTTGGATGACGATTCACTACGACCACCAGTTCGTGGCTCTGGATGCCGACCGCACCAAATTGACCTGGATCGTCGCGGCAGAAGGAATCGGGGCCAGCACCATTGGCCGGCTGTTTGCCCTGTTCTACCGCCGCAACATGGAGCGAGCGATTGCTCGGCTCATCGATGAGATGCACGCGCTGCCCAACTGCAGGCCGCTGACCCCTGATGACCGCCGATTGGTAAAACATGCTTCCCCTTGATGAGCGATGTCTCCCGAATCCTCGACGCGGAGGCGAAGTGGCCCCACGAGCGGTTACGCCTGAGAAATTTCAAGAAAACAACCCTAAGAACGGTACGAATCGGACGCCGTTTTCGCATTGAGCTTTAGGCACCCCTTACCACCTCCCCCAAAACAACAAATGCACGCAGATCGGCCACTGCTGAAGTTCGCCACCCGAATACGTTGACCACATCGCCTGGGAGGAACTGACGTGCCCTGCTGCTCTTGGTTACCTTTGAACGCTGCTGGCGTCTTCGGACCAGCGCAGTCGAATGGCTTGCAGCTTCCGCTCCACGGTGCGGAGCACGCAGCCCAGCTCCGAAGCAATCTGCTCGTTGGTGTAGCCTTCGGTCTTCCACACGGCAATCGACATCAGTTCGGCATCGTCCAATGCTTGCAGCAACCGCTCACATTCCTCGGCCACTTGGGCGATGAATTCGGGCGTGGGCTGGCGGCTGGCGATTTGGTCGAGGTTCGTTTCCTCGGCAAGGGCGCCCGCCGCGGTCGGTCCTTGCCCGTCGCCGTTCGGGCCACCTCGCTTTTGCCGATTCTCGCGACGCACCTGATCGACGGCCATGCGAGCCGTTACCGTGACGAGGACGCGCCAGACATCTTTTCGATCACGAACTTGGGGAAGTCGTCCCTGCTCGGCCCGCTGGCAGAATCTGGCAAACGCGGCCAGCGCCACGTCCTCTTCGTCGGCAGCCCGGCGGGCGCGCCCCGTCAGCTTGTGGCGGGCCAGACGCACCAGCCGCTGGAAGTATCGCTGCCAGAACAAGCGGACCGCGGCGGGATCGCCAGCTTTCAGGCTGCGGAGTTGGCGGCTAACCGAACCTTTGGACGACACGGAGACAGCCCTCGATGGCCTAAACGAGCGGTGGAACCAACTATATCACGGGTGCAGTCCGAAGACTCAAATTCGCTGAAATTCGGTGTCGGGCCACGCAACCGGTTGGCGTTTACCTGTTGCAGCCCTTGGAGCGCGGAAGCATGACCAACCGTCCGAAAAGACAAGCACCCGCAAGGAGACTTCGGCAGCAGAACTTTCAGCCTTTGGTAAATCAACAAAGCGGCCGGTGAGGCCCTAACCGTCAAGTAAGCTCCTCACCGGCCCGGCACCGCCCCGCGCAGGGTCTGCGCGCGGGGTAGCTGACCGCGCCCATTATAAAGCAGACCAAACCCGCTCGTGGAGAATTCACCATGTGGTTTGGCTCGATTCTGAAGCTGTTTCCCAAGGCGAGCTTCGCTAAAAGCTCTGGCCAACCCCGTAGTCCAGTCGAGAAACGCCGCCGCGCTCGCCGGTTGCTCCTGGAACCGCTCGACGCCCGGTGCGTAATGGCGTTCAGTCCCTTCAGTGAACTGCCCGGCGGCGGCCAGCCTGTGGTGCAGATTGCCGGCGACTTCACCGGCGACGGCCAACAGGATCTGGTCGTGAGGAATTCGTCCGGATTGCAGCTGTTCCGCGGCAATGGCGACGGGACGTTCCAGACGCCGACGACGATCGGCACAACTTCCGCAAGTTCTTTGGCGGCTGGCGATCTCGATTCCGATGGCGATCTCGATCTGATTACCAGCGGCGAAATCCGACTGAATAACGGCGACGGCACATTCCAACCGCCGATCGGCATCGATCTGCCGGCGCAGATTCCGGCGGGATACCACTCGCCGGTCGCCCAACAGCCGGCTTCAGTCGCGGTGGGGGATCTCAACGGCGACGGCAAACTTGACCTGGCGATCACCGGGCGATCGTCCATCTCCGTTTTTACGGGATGGGGTTACTATGGGCCGTACTACAACCATTACAGCAGCGGTTTCGCCAACGTACTGCTAGGCAATGGCGACGGCACAGTGAGCCATTCGTCGCTCACCGATTTTCCGCAACAAGGGGGCGAAACTCTCGCGCTGGCCGACCTCGACAACGATAACGATCTCGACCTGGTCGCCGGCGGCTACTCGCAGGGCTACCGATTTCTCGGCAACGGCGACGGGACGCTGCAGGCCCCGGTCTCCTTCGGCACCGGCGGATATACCACTTACCCTCTGCTGCTGGGCGACTTCGATGAGGACGGAAACATCGACGTGTTGACACAGTACTATTCCTTCTGGCTCACGCGCGGGAAAGGAGACGGCTCCTTCGAGAATCCGACGCAGGTCAGCCCCAATCAGTCGTCGGACTATCCGCAATCCGTCGCGGTGGGCGACATCAATGCGGATGGGCATCTCGACATCGCTTACACCACGCAGCGCGTCGAGGTCACGGAATATGAACCGTATTACGGATACTACGGAGGGCTCTACTACCGTCCTGTCGCCGGCCTCGTCCACAGTTCGTCGAAGGTCATTCTGGGCCGCGGCAACGGCACGTTCAGCGCTCCGATCACGAGCGACCTGGGTTCGCACGCTGGTTTAAACGGTTCGCTGCAATCCAGTCGGCTCGCCGATTTCGACGGCGACGGACTGCTCGACCTGATCGCGGCCGACAGCATCTTGAACTTGATGACCGTCGCCCTGAACAACGACACTTGGGTGCCGCCGCCGTCGCTGAGCATCCAGGACGTGTCGATCGTCGAAGGGACCGGCGGCACAACCAATAATGCCGTCTTTACCGTCACGCTCGACGGCACGCTTAGCGGAACTGTCAGTGTGGACTTCGCGACTTCTAACAACAACGCCATCGCAGGCGTCGATTACACCGCTGCGGCAGGCACGCTCACCTTCGGGCCGGGAGTGACGAGTCGGACGATCACCGTGCCGATCTCGGGCGACGCACTCGACGAGTACGACGAGACGTTCAACGTGACGCTTTCGAGCCCGGTAAACGCGGTGCTGGTGGACGCCACTGCTCTGGGAACAATTCTCGACGATGATGCCGCGCCGACGATTTCAATTGGTAACGTCTCAGCTTCTGAGGGAAGGCAGGACTATAAGCTGTTCGGATTCACGGTCACCCTTTCGGGCCCCAGCGGCAAACCGGTGTCGTTCACGGTTGACACGGAAGACGGCACGGCGAGTGAGGCAGGCGACGACTACTACGGTCAGAATAGCGACTGGACGCGATACATCTACCCCGGCGAGACTTCCTATGTGGTGGATGTCGCCGTCCGCGGCGATCGAACCCGCGAAGCCGACGAAACGTTCTTCGTCAACCTGACAAACGTCGCCGAGGCGACCGTTGCCGATGGCCAGGGAGTCGGCACGATCCTGAACGACGACGGCTCGTCTCCCCCTCCTTCGCCGCCTCTTCCACAGATCAACATCAGCGATGCTCAGGTCGTGGAAGGGAACAGCGGGACGCAACAAATGACGTTTACCATCAGTCTGTCGCAAGCCAGCAGCAAGGAGGTGCGTGTGAACTACGCGACGCAGAACGGCTCGGCCAAAACGGGAAATAACGACTATGAGTCCAAGTCGGGGACGATCCGCTTCGCTCCCGGCGAGACGACGAAGACGATTTCGATCACCGTGAACGGCGACACGAAGGTCGAGCAGGATGAGACCTTCAAGGTGAAGCTCTCCAGTGCCACCAACGGCCAGATTGCCGACTCACAAGGTATCGGGACGATCCTAAATGACGACACTAGCAGTTCGTCCACGAAGCCTAAGACAAACAGCATTTTGGAAGCGTTTGCCAGCCTGCTCGACAGCTTGTCGAATCGGCGGAAACGGTAGTTGATAAAAGGAAGAGTTTTTCAGGGCCGCTGCGTTCGTGCGGCGGCGCGATTGTTCGCAAGAGGTACGATGACGATGGAAACGGCAACAATGAGAGCTGAAAACTCGAGCGGATCGGGACAGGTCGATGCGGCTGCTCCCGCTAGACCGACGCCGCCGCCACCCGTGGCGTTTCACTACACGCAGAGCGACAGCTTTGTCGCCCTGCTTACCCAGCTTCGATCCTCTTTGCTGGTCAGTACCTATCAGGCGAACAAGCTGCTTGCGGTGCGGACCAGCGGTAACGGAATCTCCACGCTCGTCCGCACCTTCGACAAACCGATGGGGCTGGCCGTCGATTCCCGCCGGCTGGCCATCGGAACGCGCAAGGAGGTGTGGCTCCTGCGTAACGCGCCGGACATCGCGCCGCGAATCGAACCGGCCGGACAGCACGACGCTTGCTATTTGCCGCGAACCTGCCACGTGACCGGCGACATCGGCATTCACGAAATAGCCTACAGCGGCGACGAATTGTGGATGGTGAGCACGAAGTTTTCCTGCCTGGCGACGCTCAGCCCCGACTACAGTTTTGTGCCGCGGTGGCAGCCCCCTTTTATCACCGCGTTGGCGGCAGAAGACCGTTGTCACTTGAACGGCTTGGCGATGGACGAGGGAAAGCCCAGGTTTGTCACCGCGCTCGGAACGACGGACACGAAGGACGGTTGGCGGGCGGACAAACCCCGCGGCGGCTGCATCATCGATGTCGCCAGCGGCGAGTTCGTCGCCCGTGGACTTTGCATGCCGCATTCGCCCCGCTGGTACGACGGTCGGCTGTGGGTGCTGGAATCCGGAACGGGCAGTTTGCTGCTCGTCGATCGGGCGACGGGGAAGACCGAGACAATCGTCCGGCTGCCGGGCTTTACACGTGGCCTCGCATTTGCTGGGTCCTATGCAATTATCGGCCTCTCGAAGATTCGGCCGACGTCGGCCATGGATGGGGTTCCCATTGCCGAGCGTCGCGACGAACTGGTATGCGGCGTCGCGGTCGTCGATCTGCGCAGCGGCCAATTGGTGGCGACGCTTGTCTTCCAAACGGCAGTCGAGGAAACATTCGACGTGCAGCTCTTACTGGGAATCCGCTTTCCTGAAGTGATCGGTTTTCAGCACAAAGACATCGAGCACACGTTCGTCGTGCCTCCGCAACAGATCTAGCATCGCAGCAGGAAGTGGGATTGCGGCTACTCAGTCGGTAGCAGGGCGTCTATCTTGCTATCTGGCGCCAGGCTTTGGGCAGACGATGCTCTGCCCGTGCGAGGGCGCTGGCAGGCAATCTCCTCTCCATCAGTCGCCATGAAAGAGATCGATCGTCGGACCGCCTTCAAGCTCGCGGCTGCCGGGGCGGGAGCGCTCGCGCTTTCGCCACGCGAGCTTCCGGCACAGTTTGCACCGCAGCCTTTCGGTGCGGAGTTTCCCAATCTGGAATCGCTGACAACGGGCCAGTGGTGGACCCGTGGCGTCGCCGCAGCCCAGGCGAAAGGAAAGGGGAAGGCCAAGGGGGGCGGCCAGCCCGCGGCTCCGCCAATGGACGTGCCGCGCGAAGATGTCGTGGCGTTCGCCGTCTATACGCATCACGCCGGTGTGCTGAAGCTGAGTGCGCAGCTCTTTCCGCTCAAGCCCGACGAGCCGCGCGAAGTCCGCCTGGAACTGATGCGCGACGGCACTTGGACCGAAGCGGCCAAAGCCGAAGTGCTTTATCCGGGCTGGGACGCTCATTTCCGCATCGAGAGCTGGGACAATACGAAGAACGTCCCGTATCGCGTGCGGCATGGCGAGCAGGCGATGTTCGAGGGGCTCATTCGCCGCGATCCCACCGACAAGGAGGTGATTGTTGTCGCGAACATGTCGTGCAACTCCAGCCGGACGACTGGCCTCCGCCCGGAGATCATCGACAATCTCCGCGTGCAGGATCCGGACTTGCTCTTCTTTGCCGGCGATCAGACGTATCGCCATACCGAGCACACCGCCGGCTGGATCGAATTTGGCTTGCAGTTTCGCGAGATTCTGCGCGATCGGCCGACGATCTGCATCCCCGACGATCACGACGTTGGGCACGGCAACCTGTGGGGCGAGAGCGGCAAGCAATCGACCATCCCCGGCGATGCCGACGGCGGCTACCGCTACCCAGTGGACTACGTCAATCAGGTACAGCGGCAGCAGTCGTGGCATCTGCCCGACCCGGTCGATCCTGCGCCGGTCGAGCGCGGCATCACCGTCTATTTCACGAGACTGACGGTGGGGGGCGTTGATTTCGCCATCCTCGAAGATCGCAAGTTCAAAAGTGGCCCGGCTGGCAAGATTCCACAGATGGGGCCGCGGCCCGACCACATTAACGATCCGAGCTACGACCCGAAAACGGTGGATGTCCCCGGCCTGAAACTCCTCGGCGAGCGGCAGGAGAAGTATCTTGCGGCCTGGACGCAGGATTGGACCGGCGCGGAAATGAAAGCGGTTCTCTCGCAAACAGCGTTTTGCGGCGCGGTCCACATGCACGGCGGACGAAACGACCGCCTGCTGGCCGATCTAGATTGCAACGGCTGGCCGCAGACGCCTCGCCGCAAGGCGCTTACCGAGATTCGCCGGGCGTGGGCCGTGCATCTGTGCGGCGATCAGCACTTGGCGGTCGTCGTGAAGCACGGCATCGACCAGTTCGGCGACGGTCCCTATGGTTTCACCAGCCCGGCCCTCGTGAACACGATCTACGGCCGCTGGTGGCATCCCCTGGACGAGCAGCCGGGACCGAATCCCGTGGCGGGCAGCCCGCTTCCTTGGACCGGCGACTTTCACGACGGCTTGGGGAACAAGGTCAGCATGCTCGCGTATGCCAATCCGCCCAACATCACCGATGAAAAACAGCGAGCCGACGGCTATGGCATCGCGCGGTTTGACAAAACAAAGCGGACCGTCACGTTCGAGTGCTGGCCGCGGTTTTCCGATGTGAAGCAGGGGGATCAGGTGCAGTTTCCCGGCTGGCCGATCACGGTCGCGACGGATGCCAATGACGGCCGCAAGGTCGCCGGCTGGCTTCCCGAAATCGTCATCGAGGGAGCAACGAGCGGCGTCGTGCAAGTGATCGAAGATGCGACCGGCGAGATTCTCTATACCGTTCGCACACCGGGAAATCGCTTTCAGCCGCGCGTCTATGCACCCGGCAAGTACACCGTGAAGATCGGCTGCGACAAGCCGGACGCGATGTCGCTAGCGGACCTGGAGCCAGCCGAGAAGAATGCTGCCGGGACGCGGACAATTAAGCTGTAAAACACGCGAAAGTCCATGTGGACCGTTGCACCATGAAATCGACCCTCCCGCTACTGTTCCTTGTCGTCGCGCACCTGCTGCTGTCGCATAACGAACTCATCGCGGCGCCTCCCAGCCGGCCGAACATTGTCATGGTGTTCATCGACGACATGGGTTGGGGGGATTTCTCATGTTTCGGCAATCGCGACGCCAAGACACCGAACGTCGATCGGCTGGCGGCCGAAGGGATTCGCTTTTCGCAGTTCTATGTCAATGCGCCGATCTGCTCGCCGTCGCGGTGCGCACTGACGACGGGTCAGTATCCGCACCGGTGGCGGATCACGTCGTACTTGAACAATCGGGCGGACAACGCCCGCCGCGGCGTGGAAAACTGGCTCGATCCGAAAGCTCCGACGCTCGCACGCATCCTGCACGACCACGGTTACGCGACGGGGCACTTCGGCAAGTGGCATCTGGGTGGGCAGCGCGACGTGGACGATGCCCCGCCGATCACGGCTTATGGTTTTGATGCGTCGCTCACAAATTTTGAGGGCATGGGGCCCAAACTCCTGCCGCTCACGCAGCGGCCCGGCGAGGCAGAACCGGGTCGTATCTGGGCCGACGCCGAGCGGTTGGGAAAGCCCGTTACCTGGATGCAGCGCTCGCAAATCACAACGGGCTATGTCGATGCGGCGATTGCGTTCATCGACCAGGCCGCCGCCAAGCAGCAGCCATGCTACGTGAATCTTTGGCCCGACGACGTGCATAGCCCGTTCTGGCCGCCGGTGGAGAAGTGGGCCGACGGGAAACGGGGAATGTATTTGTCGGTGCTGCAGGAAATGGATCGGCAACTCGGCAAGCTCTTCGATCACGTTCGGGAGTCGCCCGTGCTGCGCGACAGCACGCTCATTTTGATTTGCTCCGACAACGGCCCGGAGCCAGGAGCGGGAAGTGCCGGCCCCTTCCGCGGGGCGAAGACGCGGCTGTACGAAGGTGGCATTCGTTCGCCGCTCGTCGTGTGGGGACCGGGGCTGATCGCCGAGGAGAAACGTGGATCGCACAACGAATCATCGGTCTTCGCCGCGTTCGATCTCGTCCCATCGCTGCTGGCGATCTCCGGTGCAAAGCCGCCAGTGGACGTGACGTTCGACGGCGAAGATGTTTCCGACGCGCTCGTGGGCCGCAGCGCCGCTTCGCGGAAGGCGCCCATTCACTGGCGTCGTCCGCCCGATCGGAAGAATTCGCCGCCGGCATTGCCCGATCCGCAGCCGGACCTGGCCGTGCGCGACGGCAACTGGAAGCTTCTTTGCAACTACGACGGCTCACAGACTGAGCTATACGATCTGGCGAGTGACCGGAGTGAAACCACGAACCTGGCGACGAAACAGCCCGAGATTGCCGCGCGACTCGCCGCCGCCGCGGTCGCGTGGCATCGCTCGATGCCCGCCGACAACGGCCCTGAGATTGGACTTTCGCCCCTGTCCGATGCGACGAAGCGAAAGAAGAAAGGAATGCCGCGATAGCAGCGCGGCCATCCCCTACGCCAGCACGACCGCAATGCTGTGCTTCGTCTTGGGCTTCACCGTCAGCTTGTAGCCGAAGTCGGCTGGCTTGTGGGTTTGGACGATCTTCTTCGTTGCCGGAGTGGCATTGGTCACGACGATCTCGACCGGCCGCGCGGCGCGATGCGCCGCTTCGACGAGCCACTCCAGGGTGTCCAGGTCGGGATTGCCGTTCTTTCCGTCCGCCGAAATGACGTACGTATCGGCGGTGACCGTCTTGAAGAACTTGGCGGTGATATTCCGGTTGCTCCCATGATGCGGCACCTTGAGCACGTCCACGTGCAGCTTGCCATTGGTCAGCAGACCGGCCTTCGTCAGCCCGTCCAGAATGTGATCGCCACGCGCGTCCCCCGTGAGCAGGATCGTCTTGCCGTCGCATTCGGCCAAGAGCACGATGCTGCTGAGATTGGGAACGCTCGGATCGGAGTTCGCCATTGTCTTGGGATCGGATGCCATCTGGGTTTCCGTATCTTCCAGCCACTTGAGCCACTTGACTCGCAGGGCGTCCAGATTTGCCTGGTTGGGCCCCACGACCCGTAGCTTGAGCGGGCCGAACTTGATCGGCTCGGTGGCAGTTTCGACGAGCACCAAGTCGTCGGTGAATCCCTTGTTGATCGGCAGCTTCAGCTTCTTGGCCAGGATTCGCAGCCGATTTCCCTCCTTCACGCCGAAGAACGCATCAGCCGCCAGCGGCATGGCCACACTGGCCGTGGCGGCCATCGTCATCAGCGTTTGCATCCGCTGCGTAATCTCGCCGTCGGGATCGAGCGTTCGCTGGAACGAATTGTGCCAGAGTCCGCCGATCTTCAATCTTGCTGGCTGATCGTTGGCCACGTCTGATTCGAGCAGGGCGAACAGATCGAGCAGGCCGACGATATGGTCGTTGTCGATGTGGCTGAGGATGACCGCATCGAGCTTGCTGGTCGTGACGATCGACGCGAGCGAGGCTTCGAGGTCGCTGGCAAACGTTTCGGGCGGTCCGCCGTCGATCAGCAGGAACCGCCGCTTGGCGGCCGTGCCGTATTCGAGGATGAGGCAATCGCCGAATTGGGCCTGCACGGCATGCAACTTGAACATGCGACCTCCAGGCAACTCGAACTAGGGGGCGGGGACGAGGGAAGACTTCAAATCGCCGGTCACAACCAGCGCGAACGACTGCGGGGGCACGAGGAGCATGCTGGCGGCAATGGCGATCGTGTACTCGCCGGGCGTGGGAGCGTCGATGCGAACGACCTGCACGTTGTTATTCGGATCGCGCGGGCCGCCGGCAATGTTCAGCAAGGTGGCGGCTTGCGAGTTGCCCACCCACTTTTTCGCCGCCGAATTATCGACGAGCAGGACGAGGCTGTTTTGCAGGCCGCGCGCTCCGGGATCGGTCCACGCCAGGCAGATGCGGAGCGGCGCGTCCTTGCCGACTTTAATGCGATAGCGAAAGCGCTGGCCGGTTTGCTTGAAGATTCTGTCCGGCGTCTTCCAGGTGTCGTCGAAGGCGAGCTTCAGTTTTGGAGTTTGCTGGTTGGGGAGCGTGCCGGCCATGTCGATCCGGCCAAAGCCTTGGTGATAGTTGGGATCGCCGGGCAAAGGAGCAGTTGCGTCGGGTCCGGTGATTCGCCGTGAGCCGTTAATTAGCGTTGCCTTGAGTAGCGCCGCACTGGGTGTGGCCCACGCTCCCTTCTTGCGATACCACTCGCGGACGAGCGCCGCACAGCCGGCGACGTACGGCGCGGCCATGCTGGTTCCTCCCATGTAGCCATACTGTGCGTTGCCCGGATAGGCGCCCCAGAACTTGTGCAGCGGGGCGTCCTTCGACTTAGCGGCGGCAATGTCGGTTCCCGGAGCGACCACATCAGGTTTGAACCGCAAATCGTCGGACGGGCCGCGGCTGCTGAAGGCTGCCAGGCACTCGTGCTTGCTGGAGATGCGCTGGTCGGCGATGGGAGCATGCGGGTAGCGATCGGGCCAGGCCTCGCTCCACTTGAGCTGCGAATAGCCGCCGGTCGTGCGCGAATTGCGGCTCGCGCCGACCGTGAGGCCGTTCTTGGCGGTGGCTGGAGCGGCAACGCACGGCCAATCGACGAACCCCTGGGCCGCACACATGTGCGCGCCGATCGCGCGCGGCACGCCGATCCCGTCATTTCCCGCGGCAATCACGATCAACATGTCGGGATGGTCGGCGACGAAGCGATCGACGTCGAGCGAGGTATTTGAATAGCGGGCAAAGTTGAATGCGCCCCAACTGTTGTTGTGAATGCGCGCACCCTTGGCATAGGCCTCGGCAAACAGTTCGCCCAGATCACTCGGAAGCCCGCCCAAGCCGCCGCTCGCGTCGAGAATGGACTGGAAAAAGATCTTCGCCTGCGGCGCCGCCCCCATCACTTCGCCTTGCGAAGCCTTCCCCTCGCCCGCCGCGCAGCCGGCAACGTGCGTTCCGTGCCCTTCGGGATCGGAAACGTCCCCCGTTCGCCCCCACGCACTCGTGCCGGCCAGTCGCTGCTTCAGATCGGCGTGCGTGATGTCGATGCCCGTATCGGCGATACCGATGATTTCCCCCTCTCCCTTCAGTCCCAGGTTGACATTGTTCTTAGCAAGCCCGAGGAGCGTGCGGGCCGGCTCGTCATAGAGGCGGGGCGTTTCCACCTTCTCGATCACCGCCACTTCCGACCGCCGTGCCAGGTCCGCCAGCATCTTGCTCCCTTCGACCAGCGCCACTTGCAGTTGGTCGCCGCGCTTCCAAAGTGGCTTGCGATTGCGACTGGCAAGCCATTTCACCACGCCCGGCAGGTACTTGGCCTGATGCAGCTTGACGGCATAAACGCAGGTCCGACCACGAGGTTTGGCAGCTCGGGTTGCTGCTCGCGTGGCGGTGCGCGGAATTGCCGCAATGCTCGGAGATTCCCCCGCTGTCACGTCCTCCGCGGCCGGGACGCGAAGGGTATCTTCCGCCGTATAAAGCCGGAGGAAATCGACAAAGGGGAGATCGGCCAGCGATTTCACGTCGGAAGGCTTGAGCCGCACGGTGTACTTGTTGCGGGTCAGTCGTTCGAGCAGGCGGATGCCGGCCTTGCGCAGCTCCTTCTCGCGGTCGGGCGTGATCGGGCCGTGGAACCGAACAACGTAGTAGTCCGTCTTACGGGGCGCGCTCGATACGACCTTGGAACGGGGCGACTGGTTGGCCATCGTCATCGGCACGGGGCGCAGGTCGCGCCGAGCCGCATGCATCGCCGCGGGAACGTTGACACCCAAAACGCCGGCAGCGGGAACGCTCGCCAGCGCACGAGCCGACTGCACCGCAGCCGCAGCGCCGGCTCCGCTGGCGACCTCCTCGACGAGCGATACGACGAGCCCCTTTTTCTGCAGCGACTTGATCCCCGCATCATCGACGACCCCCATCACAAAACTTGGCGTCCATTCGGCATCGGCGATCTGTGCGTTGCTCTCGGCCTGTCGAGCCGCGGCTTCTTCATGCTCATGCATGTAATAGGCCTTCACGCGATACATGGTCATGGCCAGTACCTTTGCTAAAGCAAGTATGGTTCACTCACTACAAGGGCGGCGTTGTTGGCTAAGTAGTGGGGAATTGCGGCTATTGGAGCCGATTGACGCTCGGATTGCAACAAAAATCCTCCCTGAGAGTTGGCGAACCCCTCTTGAATGACCTATACAAAATCCATTTCCTTAGCAAGCACCCCTTGGAGGCACTTCAAATTCAACTCACAACCGTGCGATTGAACAACTGACGTCCGACTCCGTTCACGTACGAGCGCACTTGCTAGAATGCCTCCGCATCGCCCCGCAACCTACAAGGATTTCAGTCTTGCCCGCGAAGATTTTGGACGGCAAAGCGCTCGCGACCCAAATCGAGGCCGAACTGGCGGAGGGTGTCGCCGATTTTCTCGAGAACAACGGCCACGAGCCGACGCTGGCGGCCGTCCTCGTCGGCGACGATCCGGCCAGCGCCGTGTACGTGAAGCACAAGCGGCTGGCCTGCGAGCGCGTGGGGATTGAGAGCCAATTGCACAAGCTGCCAGCGGAGACAAGTGAGGAGGAACTGCTATCGCTGGTCGCAAAACTGAATGCGGACGATGTGGTAAACGGCATTCTCGTTCAGGTTCCCTTGCCGCGACAGATTCGCGAGCAGAAGGTGCTCGATGCGGTGCATCCGCTCAAAGACGTCGATTGCTTTCACCCAGAGAACGTGGGCCTGATGGTGCAAGGGCGGCCGCGGTATCTCCCCTGCACCCCGCACGGCTGCGTGCAAATCCTGCATCGCTATGGCATTGCTGCGGCTGGCAAGCATGTGGTGGTCGTCGGACGGAGCGAGATTGTCGGTAAGCCAGTGGCCGCGATGCTGGCCCAGAAAGAGAGTCCGCTCGGGCCCGACGCGTGCAACGCAACGGTGACGCTCTGCCACAGTCGGACAAGTGATCTCGCCGGTATATGCCGGCAGGCCGACATTCTGATCGCGGCGATCGGCAAGCCGCGATTTGTGACGGCCGACATGGTGAAACCCGGGGCAGTGGTAATCGACGTGGGAGTCAACCGGACGGAAGCGGGGCTGTGCGGCGATGTTGATTTCGAGGCGGTGAAAGAAGTGGCCAGCGCAATTACGCCCGTACCGAAGGGGGTGGGGCCGATGACGATCACGATGCTGCTGGCGAATACGCTTGCCGCGGCGCGAGCACAGATTGTGTGAGTTATTCGCCGCGGAGTGCCGCCACCAGCGGGGCGCGAAGCGTGGCTCGCACCGCAACAAGGCCGGTCACGGTGCCGACGATGAGCACAATACCAAGCATCACCGCCAAATCGGCCAGCGGCACGGAAGCGCCGCTCGTCACCATGTGAGGCAAGACGGCGGCGAGCGCGGCCAGCGAACCGGCAGCGAGGCCACCGACGAGGAGGAGCAGGTTTTCGAGGAGTACCATCGTCGCCAATC
>CAYLLN010000053.1:0-47743 GCA_964384375.1 uncultured Pirellulaceae bacterium | reverse complement strand
GCGGCATCGTTCAAGGCACGGGTGGCGTTAGCGGCGGTGCGTGAGGAGGGGACGCTGAGGCGGCGGCTGGCACGCGGTGGAGGGCCGGTTGGTCATACGATTCATAATCAACTCCCTCGAAATAAGGGTCGTCATGAATGATCGTAAGTGGCTACTGGGTAATGTGATACGACAGATTTAGTCGCAGGAACGGCGGCGGAAGATCGCGAAAAGTATGAACGTTGGGAGTGTCAGTCAGTGTCCCGCCGGACCGGCGGGCCCTACTGGTTGATAGCCAACAGGGGTGATCGCTTGCGGGCGAGCGACCCATTGCTGCACGCCGGTGGCATGTTCGAGCAGGATGCGACGCAGTTCCAGAATGGCCAGCGGGTGCTTGTGGACCATCAGGTGGTCAGCCGGCACGACGATCTCGGTCGCTGCTTGGGGCCAGTGAGCGTTTTGCTTGCCGACGACACCATCCCCTTCTTCGGAGACGCTGCCCAGGAAAGTCTTCTTGGGGACGACGCCTAGCACGTTGTGGTACGTCGTCCACGGGGCTTGCTGGGCGCTGTTGATGACCGGGAAGATCGGGCAATCGGGGGCGAGCGAGTCGATGCTGGTCGTCGTCGTGAGGAGGTCGGTGTTGCGGAACGCGCCGGGATTGTCGCGGATCAGCTTGTTCGATAGCTCGGTCATCATCTCCGGGAGGAAGATGAAACTGCGACCGAGATAGCGTGTGTATTCGTTGGCAAACATGCTGCCGCTGTGAGGCGTGCCGAGCGTCACGACCCGCTTCACCGACGGGCAGGGATGGAAGAAGAAGCACTTGGCGAGCTTGTTCCGTTCCTCGGGCGTGGCATTCAGCTCTTCCAGCGGTTTGTCGCTGATGCTCCGCCAGAACTGGTCGCCGCTTTCGATCGTTTGCAGACGCGAGACGAGACCACCCATGCTGTGGCCGACTAGCACGAGCTCGTCCAGCCGCGGATTCTGCCGCTGCGGGTCGAGGACGGTGCGAACTTCGGCGAGCGTGTCGCGCAATTGTGCAGCGCTCGTCCAGAACGGCTGGCCGGTGGGATAGAGGAAAAACCAGAACTGATACTTGCTCCGGATTTCGGGGAACGACCGCATGTCGTTGAACATTTCCATCCAGGTCGTCGGGCTCGACCAGAGGCCGTGGACCATGACAACGGGAATACGATTGGGATCGAACGGCTCGACCATGTAGAGCCCCTTGATCCCCTGGGCGTCGCCGGGAAAGAAGAGGCCGTAGGTCGAAAGGTCTTGCTCCTTGAACGCTTCGTGATCGAGGAAGAAGGCGAGCGGCGTCGTCAGGTCGGTTTCGAGCGGGACGAGGCGGTTGCAGACCTCGAGGTTGCAGGCATACATCGGGTCGTACAGCTCGAGCACGCAGCGATGAATGCCATTGGCCGGCTGCTCGGGGGTTTGCTGCTCGACGCGGAGGAAGGCGGTGACGGGGAAGCTGAGGCCGGGGGGATAGTAGTTTTCGGCGGGGGATTCGCCGTCGTGCCGCTTGCGAACGGCAATGAGCGGCACGCCGAGGCCGTAAGTGTGGTGGCGGTTGGTCAGCAGCGTGCCGAGCTCGAAATCGCTGACGAACTCGAGCTTTTCGATGTCGTCGGCGTGCCACGGCCCGCGGAGAACCATTTCGACTTCGTACTGCTGCTCACCGGTTTTGATGACTTGCGTTTCGCCGGGCCGAAGGCGGCCGGCGGCATTGACGATCCGCATCGCCCCTTCGAGCGACTCGTTGTAGAGGTCGCACGCGCGGCGGAACTGCGGATCGTAGGGATTGCGGAAGCGGTCGAGGTTCGGATCGAGGAGGTACCAATAAGCATGCGCGACCGACACGGCATACAGATCGAGGGCGTTCTTTTTGTCCCCCTTCATGTCGAGCCGTTTGGCTTGCACATAGGCGAGTTCGGCGAACGAGCAGATTTTCTCGGGCGTCGGCTCTTTGGCGATTTCGCCCTGCAAACGAGCGAGGGCCTGCTCCGGGTTTTCCTTGACCTCCTGGGCCAGGTCGTAGCGGCGAAGCAGCTGCTCAGTTCGCGGCGTCGGCTTCGGGCCGGTGCGCGTGAGCAGCTGCAGCGAATTGGCGAGCGGATTATTCGGCCGGTCGCGGCGCGTAATGTAACGCTGCGGGGCACAGCCAGAAACGAGGACGGCAATGAAAACGGCGCTGATTAGCGGCAACATCCACACCGTGCGCGCGGGCACGCGAGGCTCGTATCGAGCCGGCACGGTGCGATTGCCGGTGGTGTCGGTCGTGGCCATCTGCCGCTTTGGGTGCGCGCACTTGGGACGCATCACAAACAAACGGGGCACCAATAGGAGCCAAGCGGCTGCGGGTCAATGGCAACTTGCCGCTAGCAGTCCTCGCCAGTGGGCCAGTGCTGGCGGTGCGATGCCGCGAATCAATCGCTATGCGTCGCATGATCGAGCTGACGAAACACGCCGGGCATCGGCCTCAATCGTCGTCGTCGCTCGCAATGTTGCCATGACCGAGCTTGTATGCTGTCCCGGCTGCCAGAAAGAACCAAAGAGCGTCGAACAGGCTGAAAGTTTCGCCAAACGGAGGCGCGAGATTTCGAATTCCATCGCCCAAGAGGGCGGCAACTTGCTGCAGCTTCTCGCGCTCGGCGGCAATTTGTTTCTCTTGGTCCGCCGGGCTGACTGCCTGCCACTTCTGCGACGCCTGTTGCCAAATGTCAGCCGGATAGTCGGTCTGCTGGTTGGCCGTATCGAGCGTCTTGCCGTTCGCGAAAATCACAGGCTGCCCCCGTGCTTGTCGCTCTTTGACGATGTCGTCGGCGAAGCGGACAATCATGTCGTCCGGCGAAATCTCGATGGGCAGCTCGCCCCCGCCAATCGAAGCGACGAGCATGCTGTAGGCCGCGTACTTGCCCGCCAGCACCGAGACGATTGCCACTACCGCTGCCGTCAGGCCGGGAGCAAACCCCTCTTCGCTCTCGCCGGCGGAAACGCGAACGCAGACACCGACGACGAAACCGATGCCCCAGGCGATCCACCCAATCTCGTAGTTCGTGGCGTACGAAATCGCGGCCCAGATCGCAGCGCCGACGGCTCCACCGATCGACCCTGCCAAAACCCACTTAGGAAAACTGAGCATGAAAAACCCCCGCGATCGCACGCCACGAACCGACAAGATAGGCGGCATCGTAGCCAAGGGTGGGGCAAAAGAAAAGCGTTTTTTCTGGGGGAATCGCTACCCGATGCTTGTCAGCGGACGTATCGCCGCATTGCCGCTCAGGATCGCCGCGATTGGATCGCTCGCTGCGGGATCGATGGGAACAGTCGCCAGGCGGGCGATCTTGCCGGGGGCGATGCTCCCCAGGCGTTCGCCCAGGCCGAGAGCCGTCGCGCCGTCGAGCGTTCCCATGCGCAGGATCGCTGCCGGCGACACGCCCGGATGTCCCTTCGCGATGTATCGCAGTTCAGCAACCAAACTGAGATCGGGATTGCTGGCGAGCGAATCGGTCCCAACCGCCACACGGACACCAGCAGCAAGCATGGCGGCCAGTGGATATGCCTCGTGTCCAAAGTACGCATGCGTGCGGGGACAATACACCACGCTCATTCGCTCGCGTCGAACCGCCAGGAACTTCCAATCCTCCGCAGCGAGATAGTTGCCGTGAACCACCAGCGTATGATGCGACTTGGCAAGCAGTTCCAAGTAGTGCCGCGGCGTGATGCCGCGCGGGATGGCGGCCGGGTTCCAAGCGTTTACACCTTTCAGCACCTCGACCATTTTGCCGCCGTGCGACGCGAGCAGTTCCAGTTCTTCACGCGATTCGGCCAGGTGCATCGCGACAGGAAAGCGTTCCCTCGCGGACAGCTCCGACACGCGCTGCACCAGTTCCGGCGTCACCGTGTACGGTGCGTGCGGGCTGATTCCCGGTTGCACCTTCGGGCCGGTTGCCTGCAGATCCTCGACGAAGCTTTCGGCCATCGACAACATCGCGCTTTGCCGCTGTGGATCGAGGCCGAGCAGTTCCAGGAAAATGACCGCCGCAACGCCGGGAGCGGGAAAGCACTCGCGCGGCCAGCCGGGCGTGGCGATGTCGCCGACGGCGACGGTCGCCCCATCTCGCAGCTCAGCCAGCCCGCGTTCGGCCGCTTTCCGCCGAAACCGCTGAAAGCCGTCAGTCTCGACCATCAGCGTCTTAGCCTGGGCCTTGCGATATTCAATGACGCGGGCGATCCAGTCGGGAAACTGCATTCCGAGCTCGCCGAGCGGCCGGTCGAGCAGGCTGAATTCCAGGTGCGTATGCGCGTTGACCAGCCGCGGCAGCAGAGCTACGTCCCCCAAGTCCACCGGCGGCTTGCCCGACAGGTTCTCTCCGACGGCCACAATCTTGTCGCTCGTCAGAGTGACGATGCCGCGCTCGATCGGCGGCTGGTCGATGGGGACGACCCAGCGAGCTTGAATTGCAATCGGTGGAGATTGAGCACTCATCGGGAATCGCCTGGGCCCTGCTGAATGGCCTCAGTGTAGGCCCCTCGCGCGTGGGCCGCGATAACCTATACTTGCGGACTCATATTTCAACCAAGCAGCGCGACCACTGGTCGCGGCTATGTTTATGCTCAAACGCATTCTCGTCACCGGCGGCGCTGGGTTTCTCGGTTCGCACTTGTGTGAGCGGCTCGTCGCGCTGGGGCACGATGTGATCTGCCTCGACAATTTCTTCACGAGCCAGAAAGGAAACGTCGCGCATCTGCTCGGCCGGCCGAACTTCGAGCTCGTGCGGCACGACGTGACGATGCCGGTCTGGCTGGAAGTCGATGAGATTTACAACCTCGCTTGCCCCGCCGCTCCCGGCCATTACCAGTTCAACCCGATCAAGACGATGAAGACGTCGGTGATGGGGGCGATCAACGTCCTCGGCATGGCTCGCCGCTGCCGGGCAAAAATCCTGCAAGCTTCGACCAGCGAAGTCTATGGCGACCCGACCGAGCATCCGCAGCGCGAGTCGTATCGGGGCAATGTGAACCCGATCGGCCCGCGGGCCTGCTACGACGAAGGGAAGCGGGCCGCCGAATCGCTGTTCATGGACTACCACCGGATGAACCGGACGAACATTCGCATCGTCCGCATCTTCAACACCTACGGCCCGCGGATGCACCCGTTTGATGGCCGCGTCGTCTCGAACTTCATCCGCCAGGCCCTCGGGGGCGAAGACATTACCCTCTTCGGCGACGGCCTGCAAACCCGTTCGTTCTGTTATCGCGATGATCTGGTCGAAGGGCTGATCCGGATGATGAACGGCCCCGACGATTTCATCGGCCCGTGCAACCTTGGCAATCCGCACGAGTTCACGGTGAAACAACTCGCCGAAATGGTCGTCGAACTGACCGGGGCGAAATCGAAGATCGTCTATGAGCCGCTGCCGGCCGACGATCCGACCCGCCGCCAGCCGGACATCACGCTCGCCCGGACGAAGCTCGGCTGGGAACCGACAACGCAGCTCCGCGAGGGATTGGGCAAGACGATCGAGTGGTTCCGCACAATCAAGCTGACCGACTACCGGCCGCCAACGCCAAACTACTAATTGTCATTTGTCACTGGTCCGTTGTCATTTGCAAGAAACAACAGCGTCACTACAAGTGGCAAGTAACCAATGACAAGTGACAAGTTTCAGCATCTTCGGCACAAGCCTGCCACACCACTCCAATCCCCTCGCGAGCTTGTCCTCTGCTGCGCCCCGATGCGGAGCAACGTGAACCTTTCGAACATGGTTCGCACGGCCGGCTGCTGCGGCATCACGCGGGTCATCGCTTGCGGCAGTCCCAAGATCGACAAGACCATCGCCCGCGACGGTGCCGACCAGGTGCAGATCGAAGTCCATCGCACGCTGCCGCCGGTGCTGAAGCAGCTGAAGGCCGAGGGGTACACGCTCGTCGGCTTGGAGCAGGCGACCAATTCCGTCAGCCTGCACGACTATCGCTTCCCGCGGCGCACGGCTCTCGTCCTGGGAAACGAACGACTCGGCCTGACCGAAGAAGAACTGCGGCTCGTCGATGTCGTTGTGGAAATTCCCGTCTGGGGAATGCCCCACGCTTACAACGTCGCGACGAGCGCCGCGATGGCGATGTATGAGTATTGCAAACAGCACTCAAAGCCCTGACCATTACTTCGCACCCAGGCTCTGTGCCCGCCGGACCAGATCGACGAACTCGGCCCGGTAGCCGCTCTTGTCTTCGCCGAGCGAGCCGCTGGCGATTTCGAGCACGGCGGCCAGGTTGCCGCTTCCCTTTTGTTCGCTACCGCGAAGGATCATGCCGAAGCTGACCACGGCCGATGCGAACTGCAGGTCCTTGCTCGCTGCGTTGAACTTTCCTCCGAGATCGGACAGCGGGAACTCGATCATCCGGCTTTCAACGCCGTCGGGCTCCTTGTAGCGGAGCTTGAGTGTGAGCAGTTCGCCGCTCGTGGCCGCGTTGGTGAGCGGAGCATCATCGGGCAGCTCACGCTTCCTGCTCGCCTCTGTCTTCTGGTACTTCAGCGGTTCACCCTCAACCGGAGCCGCCGCTGCTTCCTTCGCTCCCGCCGGCACGAGTTCATAGAGCGCCGTCACGCTGTGTCCCGCGCCGATTTCGCCGGCATCCTTCTTATCGTCGTTAAAGTCCTTCGCGGCCAGCACGCGGTTCTCGTAACCGAGGAGCCGGTACGACGCGATCTGGGCCGGATTGAACTCGATCTGAATCTTCACATCCTTGGCGATCGTCACCGTGCTGCCGGAAAGCTCCTCGACAAGCACCTTGCGGGCCTCGCGGACGCTGTCGATGTAGGCATATTGCCCGTTGCCGTTGTCGGCGAGCTTCTCCAGTTTCGCGTCCTGCAGGTTCCCCTCGCCGAAGCCGAGGACCGTGAGGAACGTCCCCGCGGCGGCCTTGCTCTTGATCAGCTCGACGAGAGCCGAGTCGCTCGTCACGCCGACGTTCAGGTCGCCGTCGGTCGCTAGGATCACGCGGTTGGCCCCTTCCTTGAGGAAATACTGCCCCGCCTGCTCATACGCCAGTTCGATCCCCGCACTGCCGTTGGTCGAGCCGCCGGCCGAAAGGGTTGCGATGGACTTAAGCATTACCACTTTGCCTTCCATGTCGCCGCGAGTTGGCGGCAATCGCAGCCCCGCTTCACCGGCATAAGTCACGATGGAAACACGGTCATTTTCGGTAAGTTCTCTTACCAGGAACATCAACGCTTGCTGCAGCAGCGGCAGCTTGTTCGCATCCGACATCGAGCCGGAAACATCGAGCAGAAAGACGAGATTGCTCGGCGGCCGTTCCGCTCGGTGAATCTCCTTTCCCTTCAGGCCCACCCGCAGGAGCAAATGCCCCGGCTGCCACGGGCACTCGGCCGTTTCCATGTTCACCGAAAACGGCTCGCGCCCCTTCGGCTGCGGATAGTCGTAGCTGAAGTAATTGACCAGCTCCTCGATTCGCACCGCATTCGGCGGCGGAAGCTGCCCGCCAGTCAGGAAACGGCGGACGTTCGAGTACGACGCGGTATCGACGTCGATCGAGAACGTCGAAAGCGGATGCTCCATCGGGCCGAGAAAGCGGTTCTCGACGATTGGTTCGTACTGCTCGCGGGCTTGGCCTTCCGTGCGGGCATATACCTGAATGCCCGCGTCTGGAGACTGGCCGTTGTGCAGCGTAATGGGCGGATTGTGACGTTGAATTGCGTGGGGTTCGGCTTCTGTGACGGCCGTTGCTAGCTCCGTGACTGCAATCTTGCTGCGAGGGTCACCTGAAGGAACACGTGCGACTCGGCTTCGATCGCCCGAGAACGACGGAGATGACGCCATGCCACTACTGCCATAAGCCGCTGGCATCGGTGATTTCGTTGATGCCGAGGCGGCAACTCTTGCTCTTAGTTCATGGACGTTTTCTTGAGCGGTAGATGAAGCCGCACGGGCGGCATCAATCTCTCCCTGGGATGGAGTGCGGCCGTTCAACCTACTACCCCCCGCTACCAAACCGCTTGAAAGTGAAGCCGCCGATGTTGTCGATGCCGCCGCGTCCGACGGCAGTTCAATCTGTGGAATCAGCGTATCGAATTCGTCCTTCGAGCGTGGGTAGGAACTCACAGGGCCTGTCAAAGGCTCAACCGCCAAATCGGCAGTCGGTCGGCCTTCCTCATAGGTAAACATTCGCCTTTCAGTCGCGGCTGCTTCGAGTTCCTTGCGAACGGCGTTGGCGGAGTTGAGTCGGCGTTCAGCGCTCTCACGTCCCTGCAACGATTGCGAAAGGTTGTTTCCACTATTGGCCCGCTGCGCCGCTTGGCGAGCGGTCTGCACTGCCGGAATCGCCAAGCCGACCACGAGGCACAGCACACCACCAACGAGCGACCAGCGAATGATCCGCGGCCAGCGCTTCTCCGCCTGTGACTTGGCGGATTGTGGTTTGGCGGGCCGCTCAACTTTCTGACCTTCGACATCGGCCAGTTTCTGCAACACCGCCTCCCGCAGACTGGCCGACGGCTTGAAGTCGCAGCCGGCAGTGAGCGCGCCTGGCAGCACGTCGGCCAGTCGCCGCATTTCGGCCACTGCCTGGCGAGCCTGCGTTTGCTCCGGCAATGCAAGCCATTGTTCGACAGCGGCCTGTTCGTCGCCGGAGAGTTGGCCCAGGGCGAAGGCGGTGAGTTGTTCGGGCTGAATATCGGCGGCATGACCGTCGCCGTTGTGAGCATGTTTATCGTTCATGAGGTTGCCCCTCGCAAAGTAGGTCCCTCACGCCGTGAGGGACTGATGTCGGAACCGATCGTCGCCTTGGCAACGCCCGGCTCGCGAAGTGTTGTTCTCTTACTTGGCCCTGACGGCGTCAGGGGCCTACTTTCCACCAGCCACCCCCGCACCTGCGGATGCTCGCGGAGGCGAGCCAGGCCGCGATGCACCAGCACGCGGACGTGCCCTTCCTTGCGGTTCGTGATCTCGGCAATCTGCCGATACGCGAACCCCTCGCACCACAGGTCGATCGCCTCGCGCTCGCGCGGCGGCAGCTCGCTCACCAGGTCGCGCAGCACTCCCGACAGTTCGCCCGTTTCGACAACGCTTGCCGGATCGGGCTCGCGCCCGGCCAGTCTCCACGCGGCCTTGTCAGGATGTTCGTCGTCAGCCGTCCCCAGCGCCCGCTCACGACCCGCTTGCCGCAGGTGGTCGAGCGCCCGGTTGCGACAAACGCGAAACAGCCAGGGAGCCAGCAGGTCTTGCCTGCCGGGCGGGACCTCGCACAGCTTCACGAACGCATGCTGCACCGCGTCCCGGGCCAGATCGACATTCCCGGCCAGCAGGCGCGCAGCGTAGCGCAACAATCGCCCCTCGTACTCATCGAGGGCCTCTAGCACCCACTCCCGCCGCTGCTCTGCTGTCGTCATTGCCGGTCCTTGCCGCTGGCTTCGGCCTGTCAGAAAGATAACGGCGGGAGGGCGGATTCGTTACGACAATTCTCTTCGCATGTTATCCTGGTTTTTATGCCCCCGCCCGCCGTCTCCCCCTCGCCCCCTCCCCTCCTCGCCCCCTTCGGCCGGCCCCGCCGCGTTGCCGTCCTCGGCGGCGGCATTTCCGGTCTGGCGGCGGCTCATCGGCTGCGGGAACTCGATCCGGCCGCGGAAGTCACGCTGTTTGAGGCGAGCGATCGGCTGGGGGGCGTGCTCCAGACCGACCGCAGCCGCGAGGGGTGGCTGATCGAGCGTTCGGCCGACATGTTCACGACCCGCGAGCCGTGGTGCCTTGACCTGTGCCGGCGAATCGGCATTGCGGATGAACTGGTCGAAACCAATCCGCGGTATCGCCGGGCCTATGTCGTTCGCCGCGGCAAGCTAATTCCCGTGCCCGAAGGCTTCACGCTGATGAGCCCGGCCCGCGTCTGGCCGATCATCACCACGCCGCTGCTCAGTCCGCTCGGCAAGTTGCGGCTGGCCTGGGAATACTTCGTCGCCAAGAAAATCGGCGACGCGGATGAGAGTCTCGAATCGCTCGTCGTCCGCCGCTTCGGCCGCGAGGCGTTCGACCGCCTCGTGCAACCGCTCATCGGCGGCATCTACACGGCCGACCCAGCCAAGCTTTCCGTGCAAGCGACGCTGCCGCAGTTTGTCGAGATGGAGCGGAAATTTGGGAGCCTGATTCGGGGGATGAGGGCGAAGTCGGAGGTCAGAGGTCAGAGGTCAGAGGTCGGAAAGGCGAGCGGGAGGCGTGAGCCTCCCGATGGCGTCACATCACCAGTGGGCAGCGGCGCCAGGTATGGCCTGTTCTTAGCTCCTCGCGACGGAATGCAGCGACTCGTCGATGCACTCGCCGCGCGCTTGCCGCCCGAGTCGATTCGCCTGAACGCCGCGGTCGAACAAGTAGGTCCGGCCGGCCCGGCGGGGCTTGATTCAGGCTGGAACCTTCGCGTGCGAGGTTCAGCGAGCGGCGAGCAATTTGACGAATTGATTGTGTCCACTCCGGGAGCTGTTAGCTCCCGGCTGCTAAAGTCCATTGATCCCATTCTCGCCGAACTGATCAGTCGCATCCCCTACGCCGGCTGTGCGGTGGCGGTGCTCGGCGTGCGGCGAGATCAGCTTGCCTGGCAGCCAAATGGCTTCGGCTTCGTCGTGCCGGCGATCGAGAATCGCAAGATCATCGCCGGCAGCGTCGCCAGCCTGAAATTCCCGGGCCGCGCGCCGGAGGGAAAGCTGCTCTTGCGTGTCTTTGTTGGCGGGGCGCTGCAGCCTGAATTGGCTCAATTGCCAGATGATGAAATCCGCCGACTGGTGCTGACCGAATTGCGCGAGCTAGTCGGCCTTTCAGGCGAACCGGAATTCTTCAACGTGGCCCGCTGGCTCGGCATGATGCCGCAGTACCACGTTGGGCATCTGGATCTGGTGCAACAGATCGAAGAGCGTGTCGCGGCGATTCCGAACTTCGCCCTGGCGGGCAATGCCTATCGCGGCGTCGGCGTGCCGTTTTGCGTGCGGAGTGGAGAGCAAGCGGCGGAGAAAATCAATGCGGAATGCGGAGTGCGGAATGCGGAATGAAATACATAGCCGCGACCATTGGTCGCGCAAACTATTTTCTACCGCCAAACCACTTCCGCGTCGTCCTCGCCGACCAATACACCAAAGTCGCTAAGCCGGTCGTCGTTGCCGCCGAGTGACCGGTGCTCTTCAGAAAGCTTGTTGAACTCCGCCAAGAGTTGCGGATCGTCAGAAAGCATCTGCTCGATTGCCGACCGATCGGCCGTCTCGCTGCCGACCTGAATGCCCCCCAGGCCGTCGCTCACCAGTTCCAAGAGACCTGCCGCATCGACGCCGGCCGCAGCCAATCGCTCTTTCAACCGCTTTGCAAAATCGAGCAGTGCTTTCTCTAGTTTCTGTTCGGAATCTGATGGCGGCAATTCAATCGGCGGCGGAATGGCGGCCGCAGCCTGATCCTGCCGCATCAGTTCCGTCGCAAAGGCAAACCCGTCGCCGATCGCGCCAACCGTTTCACCTGCCAGCGACAGTGCGGCAGTTCCGGCAATGGGCAAGAGGGGAGACATGGGGGACGTTCCTTCGTACCGGCAGCAGCTAGCAAGCACCGCAAAAGCTGCCCACCGGCGGGCCTGTTATCGACCAGTACCCTATCTCGTCTGAAGTGAATCTTCCGCTGGCCGTTGGTTGCTTTGCCGATGCGAGGGGGCTAATCTGCGGCGGTCCTGCCGTGATTCGCCTCAGGGGGCTCACGCTCCCCGCTCGCCTTTGGAGTCCCGCCATGCGCCGTCTTACCTTCTTTCTTTGTGCTTCTTTGTGCTTCTCGTGGCTATCTCCTGGTGCTGCCCAGGAAGTGAAACCCGGCGAGCCGCTGGCGGGCACCAAGCCGCTGACGATGGAGGGGGACATTGCGGCCCAGATGGTCGCGGGGATCGACAAGTTTTTGCTGCGGGAAATCGATCTCTCAGTCGAGCGGCGGGCCAAGCACTGGAAGCGCGACTTCAGCTCGTCTGAGGCGTACAACAAGTCGATCGAGCCCAACCGCCAGCGGCTGGCGAAAATTCTGGGGGTGGTCGATGATCGGGTGAAGTTTGACGCGCCGGAATTGGTGGGTACGACGAAGCAGGCGGCCCTCGTGGGCAAAGGGGAGAACTACGAAATCTTCGCCGTCCGCTGGCCGGTCGTCCGCGACGTCCATGGCGAAGGGCTGTTGCTCGTTCCCAAAGGGGAGAAGGTTGCCGACATCATCGCCATTCCCGACGCAGAGCTTACACCTGAGCAGCTTTGCGGTTTGGAAGTCGGATTTCATGCGGACTGCTATTTTCCGGCGATTCTCGCCGAGATGGGCTGCCGCGTTCTCGTCCCCACGTTGATCAGCCGCGAGATGCAGAAAAGGAACAACCGTTCCACGCTGAGCAATCGCGAGTTTGTTTATCGCCCGTCATTCGAACTTGGGCGCCACGTCATCGGATACGAGTTGCAGAAAATACTTGCTGGTGTTGACTGGTTCGCGCGGGAAGCCGGTGACAGCGAGGCCAAGATCGGGGTCATTGGTTACGGCGAAGGCGGGTTTCTCGCGTTGCGGGCTGCGGCAATTGACCAGCGGATCAAATCCGTGGTGATGAGCGGCTACTTCGGCGCTACGCAGGAAGGATGGAAACACCCGATCGATCGAAACGTGTTTGGGTTTCTCGATCAGTTCGGCGACGCAGAACTGGTGGGGATGATCGTAGGCAATCGGCACGTCGTTTGGGACTCATCCCCTGCACCCTTTGCGGAGACGCCGGGGACTGCAGGAGGCGCGCCCGGCGAGATCGTGCCCGTGGAAGCCGCACTCCTGCAAGCGGAGTACAAGCGGTTGCTGGCGACCATTCTCACCCCGCTGGAAAAAAACGGGTTTGAGAAAAAGTGGGACAGCGGACAAACCAATCGAGCGGATGGCACCATCGCTGCAGTCGACTTCCTGTCGCCCTGGCGACTTCTGAAAGGGCTCGGCATCGAAAGTAAGACGCCAAACCGCACGATAGATCCGGAAGCGATTGGAGAACAATGCGACGTTAAAGCCCGCCAACTCCGTCAACTCGCGGAAATCGACCGCGACACGCAGCAGCTCCTCGCCGAATCCCCTTACGTCCGCGAGAAGTTCATGGCGAAGCTGACGGCTTGCAAGAACGTCGAGGAATACAGCAAAGCCGTCGAGGAATATCGCGAGTTCTTCGCCAAAGAGGTGATCGGCCGGTTCGACAATCCACTCTTGGAGCCCAATCCCCGCAGCCGGCAGAGCTACGACACCGAGAAATGGACCGGCTACGAGGTCGTGCTCGATGTGTTTCCCGATGTGTTCGCCTACGGCATCCTCTGCTTGCCGAAGGATCTGAAGCCGGGGGAGAAGCGGCCGGTGGTGGTTTGCCAGCACGGGTTGGAGGGGCGGCCGCAGGACACGATCGGCGAGCAGGGATCGCAGTATTACAGCGGCTTTGCGGGGAAGCTGGCCGATCGGGGCTTCATCACGTTTGCCCCGCAGAACATCTACATCGGCAAGGACGCCTTTCGGACGCTGCAGCGGAAGGCGAACCCGCTGGGGAAGACGCTCTTCTCGATCATGGTGCCGCAGCACCAGCAAATCTGCAACTGGCTGAAGGCCCAGCCGTTCGTCGATGGGGAGCGGATCGGGTTTTACGGTCTGTCGTACGGCGGCAAGAGTGCGATGCGGATTCCGCCGCTGGTGCCCGATTATTGCCTGTCGATCTGCTCGGCCGACTTCAACGACTGGGTCGATAAGAACGCCTCGACGCGGGCCCCGTACAGCTACGTCTGGACCGGCGAGTACGAGATTTTCGAGTGGGATCTGGGGAGCACGTTCAACTATGCCGAGATGGCGGCCCTGATCGCTCCGCGGCCGTTCATGGTCGAGCGGGGGCACTTCGACGGCGTCGGCGTCGATGAGCGGGTCGCGGCCGAATATGCCAAGGTGCAGCGGATTTACAACGTGCAGCTAGGAATGCCCGACCGCTGCGCGATCGAGTGGTTCGTCGGCCCGCACAAGATCAACGGCGTGGGAACCTTTGCGTTTTTGCACAAGCATCTGAAGTGGCCGGAGCCGGGAGTCGAAAAGTGAATTGTCCACCGACAGTTGCCAAAGTCATTCTCGATATTTTGACTCGCGGATTGCTTGCTATCCGTTCGTACGGATGGGCGGGTGAGGCTGCCAAAGCTGCGAGCGAAGCGGATCATCTTCACAACCTTCCCGATTTACTTCGTGACTATAAGTGGGACAAGTTGGAGTACTATTGGGATATTGAACGCCCGTGCTATATCAATCGCGCTGCTCCTGACGATCGACGAGGTTTCCATTTCGATGACCTGTGGCAGGAACTTGCTGAATTGGTTGAGCAGGAGCGGCCACAATAGCATTTATGCCTGCTTCTAGAGCCTCATCCCACCCGCATCCGTCCCCAGGAGCAACCGGCTGAGGAGTTCGCGGTCGGAGAAGTCGTCGCGGCTGCCGGCGAGGGATTCGAGGATGCCGGTGGCTTGGCGGGCGACAACGAGTTGCAGCTTGCGGCTGACATAGAGCCGCTGGTTGCCCGCACCGGCAGCGAAGACGAGGTCAGGGGCGATGTCGTGCTTCTCGCCGACGAGGTCTTGTGCTCGGCGTAGCAGCGGCACGCGGCGGAGCGTTGCCCGATCGACCGGCTGGTTGAGCCACCACGAGAGGCCGTAGGCTGGATTCACTTCGCTGCCGGCGAAGCACTCGTCGAGCGTCTTCTGGGGCAACACTTCCTTCCCTTCCCATTTGCCTGTTAGTCGGATCAGTTCGCCGAACTTCACCCACTCGCGGGCCGCCAGCGACGCGCCGCTGGGCAAGTGCGGATTGCCGTCCTTGTCCTTACGCCAGACTCCGTGCGTGAGGCCGATGGGATTGAGTACGCGACGCTCCAAGTAGTCGAGCACTCCTTCTTTCTTCTCGCCTCCAGCCAGCTTTCGCCGCATCATCTCGCCGAAGATCTGAAACGGAACCGGACCGTAAGCAAACTGCTTCCCCGGATCAGCGGTCGCTTCGTTCGTGATCGCGTCGGCATAGGCCGGCACGCGGCCAATGCCGCCGCCGGGAATGCCGCTGGTCAGGCTGAGGAGTTGCCGCAGCGTAACTTGGCTCCGCCGCGGATCGTCCTTCCACTCGTGGATCGTGTCCACGATTTTTTCATCCCACGAAGCAATCAGTCTGTCGGTAATCGCCGCGGTGGCCATCGCGCCGCAGAAGCTCTTCGTGCCGCTCGCCAGTTCGTGGGTACGGTCGGCACGGCCGCCGTTGGGATAATCCTCGAAGACGATCTTGCCGCCGATCATCACGACGAGCGAGATCCCCTTATGCTCGGCGTTGTACTTTGCCGCCAGCTTGTGATGTTCGGCACTGGCAGGATTCGCCGGGGGCAGGTCGTCGGCCCGGGCGACTCTGTCCCATGCCAAGTTGGCAATAACGAGCCCGCCGGCGGTGAGTTGCACGAAGCGGCGGCGAGAAAGAGGACCGGGCATGGCGAAAGCTCCGATAAGCGCTGTAGCGGCAAGCGGCTGACCTCTGATACCAACCCTGCCGATTGGCCGGCGGTTTCGCAGAACCGCATTGCGGCTGAATCAGTTTGACTACGCCATGACATCAGCATGATGGCACTTTTCGCCAGCGAACTTGTCGAAATGGTTCAGCCCTACAGCGATTCGACTTGCCGCACCATGCGATGCAACTTGCTCAGCAAACAGCACTTACGGCAACTCGCTCATTCCGCTCGTATCAATTCTCCCGCTCCGGTCCGCCACTTGCTTTCTACTCCACCGCTCGCTGGTCATTGCCAAGACGGCCATAGCGAGAAAGGAGGGACATGATGCAACTTCAACATCACAGACTTTTTGGCGCAGCCGCGGCACTTGTGTCGTTGGCTATCGGTGTTGCGTCGGCTCGCTTGAGCCACGCCCAAGAGCCGCCGGCACCGCCGGTACCCGGTTTGCCAGCTGCTGCTGGCGTCGCACCAGCCGGCGCGGAGACCGAGGGAATCGAAACACTGACGCGCGGCCCGGTCCACGAAGCCTTTGCCGCGCCGACCGCGACCGAGCCGGAACCGTCGGCGATCGTCGCGAAGAAACCGCCAGAACCGATCGACGAGGTCGCCCCGGACTTCAAGCCCGAGGGAGCGATCTGGGTTCCCGGCTACTGGGAATGGGATGTCGCGAGCGAGGGCTTTATCTGGATCAGCGGCCTGTGGCGCGTGCCTCCGCCGGATATGCGCTGGGTTCCGCCCTACTGGACGGAAGCCGAAGGTGGCTGGCAGCGCGTGCCTGGCTTCTGGATCAGCGCCGACATGGGCGAACTGGAATATCGCGAGAAGCCGCCGGTGACGCTGGAAGTCGGTCCGAGCACACCGGCGCCGGGCGAAAACTACTTCTACATTCCCGGTTCGTGGAGCTATTACGACACCGGGTATCGCTGGCGAACCGGATACTGGTCGCCGTACCGGGCCGACTGGATCTGGTCCCCGGCTCGCTGGAGCTGGACACCCGCCGGTTACGTGCATTGCGGCGGCTTCTGGGATCGGCGGCCAATCTGGCGCGGTTGCTTGTTCGCTCCGGTCGGATTTCGCTCGCAGGTTTATCTGCAGCCCGGGTTCCGCTATCGGCCGTGGTGCGTGGTCGATACAAATCGGCTGTTCGTGAATCTGTGGATCGGGCCGCGGTCGAATTGCTATTACTTCGGCAACTACTACGGCGGCGGAAACCGCTGGGGTTTCCAGCCGTGGTGCAATTGGAACTACCGCAATCGGAACTGTTACGACCCGATCTGGTCGTGGTGCAACACGCATTATCGCCGGCAGGGGGTCGATTACATCGGCCGCATGCAAGGCTGGAATCGCTACTACGAACGGAACGAGCACGATCGCCCGCCGCGGAACTGGGACGAACAGCGTCGCCTGATCGCCGAGGGTCGGAGTGACCGGACGAAGGGGCAGAACATCCTGGCGAATGACCTGGGTGAACTGGCCCGCCGCGACGACCTGCCGATTCGCCTGGCCCGCGTCGATGAGCGCGAGCAGGAGCGGATTCGGGAAGTGAGCGATGAAATTCGCGAGCTGCGGAATCAGCGCGGCCGAATGGAACGCGAAGTGGCGACGACAGTCGGCGACCGGCAAGGAAATCGCGGTGATGGTGACCGTCCGGGACGCGGCGATCGTGAACCGGGTGAAGGCCGCGGACCAGGTGAAGGTCGAGGACCGGATGCGGGGAACACCGCAGACGGCCGTGTTGATCGGACCGGCCGCGGCGACGATACGGCTCGTACCGCAGATCGCACAGGAGAAAATTCCGAAGGTCGTGCCGATGCCGAGAATCGGAGTCGAACCGAGCGCCGTAATACGGCGCGGATGACGCTCCCCAAACCGTCGGCAGAGCTGGAGCGCGTTACAAGGGCCAGCACGGCTGATCGGCCGCGGAGTCTGGATAACAATAACGCGGATTCTCGAACTCGAAATGAGCGCGGTACGGACCGGACGGCTCGCACTGGCGACAGTTCGGATGGAGTGCGCGGAGACGATTCCGACGATACGGCGCGGCGGAGTCGCACGGTGGAGCGACCCAGCGGCGCGGAGGACACGGCTCGCACGACGAGTGAACGAACCGGTGACCAACCGGGGCGAGGTGACCAGCCGGGACGAAGTGACAGCGACTCGGCCAGCGCCCTGCAGGACCGGATTCGCGAGGCCCGCGAACGGGTCGAGAATCGTGGCAGCGAAGGCTCGACACCGCGGACCGAGCGGACGGAAACACCGCGTGTGGAACGGACCGAAACGCCTCGTGTGGAACGAACGGAGACGCCGCGCATCGAGCGCAGCGAAACGCCCCGCATCAACCGGACGGAAACGCCACGGATTGAGCGGAGCGAAACGCCCCGGGTCGAGCGAAGCTCGACGCCGCGCGTTGAACGCTCGGAGACCCCTCGCGTCGAGACGCGACGCGCGGAATCGCCACGAGTTGAGTCGTCGCGCATCGAGGCGCCGCGCGTCGAGCGGAGTACGCCGCGCGTCGAACGGAGCACTCCTCAACCACGCGTCGAGCGTAGTAGCACTCAACCGCGAGTTGAGCGGAGCAGCGTTCCCCGGATGGAATCGTCTCGCTCGAGCAGCGGCGGCAGTTCGTCCCGCATGAGCAGTGGTAGCAACTCGCCGCGGAGCAGCATTTCCCGCTCGGCCGGCGATGGCGGCAACTCGTCGCGAAGCAGTATTTCCGGCCCAAGCGGCGGCAGTTCTTCCCGCAGCAGCTTCGCCCGCCCCAGTGGCGGTGGAAGTTCGTCGCGGAGCGAGGGCTCGCGGTCCAGCGGCGGCGGTGGGAGCAGCAGCCGATCCAGTCGGAGCCGCGGTCGCGACTAGACTTCCTGATTCACCACGAATTGGGCCAGCAACCGGCGGTCGGGGAGGCAACTTCCCGGCCGTCGGCCGTTTCTTGGACGCTACAATGATGCGATGGCCCAATTCACGCATCACATCTTCATCTGCACCAATCGCCGCGAGCCGGGACACAGTCGCGGCTGCTGCAACGCCGACGGGAGCGAGGCCCTCAAGAGCGCGTTCAAGAAAGAGCTCGAGCGCCGCGGCCTGAAACCGCTCGTTCGCGCCAATGCCGCCGGCTGCCTCGGCCAGTGTGAGCTCGGCCCGACCGTCGTCATTTATCCGCAGGCAATCTGGTACGGTGGCGTGAAGCTGGCCGACGTTCCCCGCATCGTCGAGGAAACGATCGTCCACGGACGCATCGTCGAAGACTTGCGGATTCCGGACGACCGGCTCAATTGTCTCAAAAAGTAGCCCCATCGCTGGCTCCCTGCACTCCCAAGCGCAGGATGCTTCGCAATGTGACGCCGGCCATTTAGGATGGGACGAAACACCACTCCACTTACCTATTGTTCTGTATGCCCGAACCATCCAATCCCGCCGTCGTCGAATTCCTCAAAGGGCGCGGCTACACGCCGGCCGAGATCGAGAAGATTCTGGCCAAGCTCGCCGCCTACGACGCAAAGACGGTAAACGATGCCGTGTTCGATTCGATCGGCCGCGGCACGTTCACGCTCGACGAGATCATCCGGCAGGCGTTGGAGGAAGAATGACCCCCGCTGCCTTTCGTAAACTTGCGTTGGCGCTGAACGGCGCGGTGGAATCCGCTCATTGCGGGCATCCCGACTTTCGGATTCACAACAAGGTCTTCGCCTCGGTCGGCGCACCGACCGATGACTGGGCGATGGTGAGCCTTTCGCCGGAATTGCAGCCGACGTTTGTCGCTGCCGATGCCGACACGTTTCGCCCCGCCAGCGGAGCGTGGGGCCGCAGCGGCTGCACGATGGTGTACTTGCCGGCAGCGCAGCGCGACCTTGTGCAGGGGGCACTCGAAGTCGCGATCGAACACACGGCCTCGAAGGTGAAAAAGAAGCCGGCAGCGACGGCCAAGAAGCCCAAGAGGGCGAAGAAAGAGCCAGATCGCAAGCTCGACGCGAAGCTGGCCGCGACTCGACGGAAGCGCGTCGAGTCGATCATCAGCAAACTGCCGGAGGCGAATGCTATTCCCGTTGGCGACGGGCATCTCAGCCTGGAAGTGCGCGGCAAGCGGCTGGGTTACTTCCTGGCCAACCATCACGGCGACGGCCGACTCGCCCTGAACCTCAAATCCGATGCCGCCACGTGCCGCAAGCTCGCCGAGCGGTCGCCGTCGAAGTTCCACATTCCCAAGTACGTCGGCCGCCACGGCTGGCTAGGAATCTGGCTCGACGGCCCGGAGGTGGATTGGAACGAGGTGCGGTCGCTCTTGGTCGCGGCGTATCGAATCGTGACGCCGAAGACTCTTCGTGAAAGTCTTTAGCCGCGAGCTAACTAGCGCTCACATGAGTAGACTTCCTTCGGGCCATACCACCTCGAAATGCACGTTATTAAAGTCGGGGTCGTCAATGTCTCCTTGATGTCGAACGATGCCGCCGTGTGGCAGTGTTTTCATACGCACGGTCTCGCCATCCAAGACCACGCCGCCTTCGGCTTGCAGAACGATAAACCTGTTGCAGAGGTCGATCACTGGGTCACGGAAATGATGAGGGACGCCCCGAACGCTGATGTCCGGCCGACCAAATTTCCGCATTCCTCGGGTGTGAAACCACGAGGTGCAGCTGGCGTCGTCATCGGCGGATTCAAAGATTGCGACGTGTCGCAGAGGCATCGGCGCTGCGGGGGCAAATGCCTCTTCGTGCCATTTGGTAGGCCTCCACCAAACGAGGAGGAACGGATCGTAGATAGCGACTCCTCCTTGATCCAGCAGGAATGTCAGGAGTCCGATCGTATCCCGAAAGTAGTCGAGCGTCGGCGAGTCTGGCACGCTTCCCTTCAATATCACGCATCCAGGTGCATTGCGGACTGTTTGGGATAGATCCGAATCCGCTTTGGAGAACTGTTCCCAGGCATAGCCTTCGCAGAATTTCGCGATGTACTCGCCATCGTTTTGTCTACTGCAGGCGTGTAGCGAGATGCCGTCGGGAATTCCTAGCGAACGATACTGCTGGGCATCCAGCGGTCCCAAGGTCTTGAAGTCGCCAAAGACTACGTAAAAGAGAAACGCGGGTGCATTGCTCGGAACGTAGTGGTGCCGTTGCCAGGAATCGATCGGCTGAGACATGGTTAAGAGAGTATCACCGCATGAACCCAAACACCATCATCGCCATGATGGCTACACCGATGACGAACGCGACGAGTCCGATCGTTCGCCAAAGCTGCGCGTAGGAATAGCACGAGGCACAGCGCAACTCGTATCCGCCGCCCCGGCCGTGCGAGACCCAGATGCTGTTGACGTGCAGGGCGCAGCTCAGCTTGCCGCAGCTCTGACAGCGGGTCGTGGCGGTTGAGGAGCAGGCATAGCAACTTGGCCCGACAGGCTTCTGGAAGGTTGGCCGGTTCGGATGCCCACATTGCGGGCAGGCTTCCGCCGCGGTCGAGATTTGCCGGCCACATTCGGGGCAACTGATGAGCGGCATGGGGCAGCTGTTGTTGGTGGGAAGGTGAGACAGTCCAGAATGGTATTCGGCGGCAGGAAGAGGTGCTTGGCACCGCGAATCTGGCACATAGATTGCATCATTTGTACACTCACTTTAGCGACTGCCAAAGTGACATGCGGGCAGTGCGCACTGCCGGGTTTTACGCGAAATACGTGCGGGACTTCGGTGGGTTTCCAACCGCAAATGCCACCAGGCTGATGATAAGCCACCTTAATAGGGCATGTTCAGCGAACCGCGTCAAGCACGTCGATTGGTCATAGAATTCATACTCGTGGATCATGAGCGATCAACAATATCATTTCCAGCAAAGGACTTACGCCATTCACGTTGTGCGATGGGCGTGAAAGCGGGTGAAAGTATGAACGCCACATCGGCCAAATAAACCTGTTCGGGCGATTCTGGCGTTAAATATAAAACCCCACATAAGAACTGGGTTGCAAATGCGTAGGTTAAGGCACGAACCCACAACCCGAAAACTGTAGAGCGACCTTGAAAGACAGTCTGGATGGGAGCGATGGCCCTTCGTGAAGAAGGGCAGCTTATCAGCGACCGGGCAGGGCGAATAAACTCGATCCCTTCGCAAGGGCCCCTGGTTTTCTCATGAGTTCGACCCCTCGACCGATCACCGACTACGCCTCGGCCCTCGACTGGCTGATGCGGCAGATCAACTACGAGCGGACGACGGCGGTGCCGTACCAAACGGCGGCGTTCAAGCTCGACCGGATGCGGCGGCTGTTGTCGCTGGTGGGCGATCCGCATTTGGGGCTGCGAGCGGTGCATATTGCCGGGACGAAGGGGAAGGGCTCGACGGCAGCGATGGTGGCGGCAGTGTTGCAAGCAGCGGGCATGCGGACGGGCTTGTATACGTCGCCGCACTTAGAGGCGATCGAGGAGCGGATTGCGATCGACGGAATGCGTTGTGCGCAGGAGGAGTTCGCCGCGCTCGCCGCGGAGTTGGAAGGGGCGGTCGCCAAGCTGCCGAGCGATCCGGCAACGCCCGAGCTTACCGAGCCGACGTTCTTTGAGATCACAACTGCGATGGCATTCCTGCACTTCGCGAAGCGACGCGTCGATGCGGCGGTGCTCGAAGTGGGCCTGGGCGGGCGGCTTGATTCCACCAACGTTTGTCATCCGAGCGTCAGCGTCATTACGAGCATTAGCTTCGACCACACGCGACAGCTGGGACACACGCTGGCGGCGATCGCGGGCGAGAAGGCGGGCATCATCAAACGTGGCGTGCCGTTGGTAAGCGGCGTTGTGCGGGACGAACCGCGCGAAGTCATCCGCCGCGTAGCCGCGGATTCGGCTGCTCCACTGTTTGAACGCGGATCGGCGTATGACTTCACCATGTTGCCCGAACAGGGTGATAAACATCAAGGACGCGAACGGTTTGACTTTCGTGAGCCGGCTGTCGGCGAAAGAACCAGCGGGGGAAGCTGGCAACTAGCCGATGTGAAGCTCGGAATGCTCGGCAAGCATCAGGTGGCCAACGCGGCAGCCGCGATTGCGACCGTGCGGCGACTGGTCGAGCAGGGATGGTCGATCGAAGAGGCTGCACTGCGGCGCGGACTGGCCGCGGCGCGCTGCCCGGCGCGGATCGAAGTCGTAGGCGAGCAGCCGACGGTGCTTCTCGATGTGGCGCACAATGTGGCGTCGATCGCCGCCTTGCTTGAAGTCCTGCGCGAGCAATTTCCGCGCGGCCGTCGCGTGCTGGTATTTGCCAGCAGCAAGGACAAGGATACCGCCGGCATGTTACGGCTGCTGGTGCCGGAATTCGACCGGATCATCCTCACGCGATACATTCACAATCCACGCGCAGTCGAGCCGGAACGGCTCATCGAGTTGGCGAAAGAGGTTGCTGCCGAATTGTCAGCTGACGAGCAACGGACCGCCGAGATTGCAGATGCTCCCACGCCCAAAGCGGCATGGGACCTGGCCCAGCGAGCGACCGGCAGGGACGACTTGATCTGCATCACCGGTTCGTTCTTCCTGGCGGCCGAGTTGCGGCCGCTCCTGGGGGCAAGCAGACTGGATACGGCAGAACGTCGCGCGTAATGCTGCTTCACTCTGGCGAGTTCGCGATCCCAATCACGCAATGCAAATCATGGAACGAGTTTCAATCCTCTTCGCGACAATCCTCTTCCTGAGTGCCACGACACTGGCCCGATCTCAGGAGCCGGTAAGTGCCGAGACCGAGCAGGACATCGAATTCGTCAAGGCCAAGGCTGCAAGCTTCTTTCGCGCGCTGACTGACAAGACGCTCGGTCCTGATCGGGCGTTCTTCGCGCTCATCGAGAATGGTCCGCTGAAGGATCGAACCGACGAAATCAGCAAACTGATCGAGCAGGCCCAGACGCTCGATCAGCGCTACGGGGCGTACACGGGGAACGAGCTCGTGTCGGCCAAGGCCGTCGGCAGCGACCTGATCTTCCTGCGATACCTTTACAAGGGGGAGCGATTTCCGGTCGTGTGGTACTTCACGTTCTATCGAGCCGCTCCGATTGCCGGAGGCGTGCGGCGCGACTGGACGCTGATCGCCTTGCGGTTCGATGCACGGATCGAGGCGCTCGAAAAGTGAGCCGTACGCGATACGATCGGCACGGCAAAGACGCCGCCCGGACACGTTACTTCCCGTCGAGCGGAATCGAGCCGTCCCAGTTGGCAGGCGGCGTGCGGTTGTGCTGGGCGATGAAGACGGTGAGAAAGTCCTTCGCCTGGTCATCGGGCGGAACTTGATGCAAGAGACGGACCGCTTCGTTCCAGTCGCGTGACTGGAAGGCATCGAGTGCGGCTTCGTAGGCGGTAACGTGGGTGTCGGCGAGCACCCCTTTGGCCAACGGAGGCAAGAGTTCGCTCACTTCCAGCGGCGCCGCGAGGCCGACGGGGCGAACCTTCGCCAGACGGCGAACGCGGGCGATCGTGGTTGGCACGCAGGCTCGCAGGACGGCTGCCGTCGGCGGGTCGATGAGGATGGACGCCCGGAGTTGCTTCGTCATCGTTTCCAGCCGCGAGGCGAGGTTCACAACCGGACCAAAGACGGTGACCTTCACCTGGTCGGTGCTGCCGATTTTGCCGGCGACGGCTCGGCCGCTGGCGATGCCGATGCCGACGCGAAATTCAGTGGAAGATTGCTCGGTAAAAGCAGCGCGAATCCGAAGCGCGGCCCGACACGCTCGTTCGACTGCGTCCTCCTGAGCGAGCGGCCAGCCCCAGAACCCCATGGCCGAATCGCCATGAAAATCGCCGACCACGCCCCCTTCCGCAAGGATGTGATGCGTCATGATTCCCAGCGCCCGGCTGACGCGGGCGAGCAGCTCGAACAGGTCGCCGGCCGACCGCTCGCTCTCCTCGGTGAATCCACGGAGGTCGCAGAAGAGGACGGTGACGTTGGCCTCGCGCGGGGCCAGCACGTCGTCCGCGTCCAGCGAGCCGACTGCATCGAGCACGACGGGCGAAAAGAACTGGCTCAGGCTCGCCTGGCGCCTGGCGAGGACGTGCGACTCGCGCAGGGCGGCGAGCGTCGCCGCGGTCAGTTCGGCGAACTTCACATCGTCGCGGAGCAACTCGGCATCGACCGGACTCTTGCCAGGAAGTTCGTCGGCAAAGCTGCCGGTGACGTAGAGCGCCCAGCCGGCGCACGCTTGACCCGTGACCGGCACACAGAACGCCCAGTCAATCCCCTCGCTAACGGTGAACTCGCCCGTACCCCGCTGCTGATCGGACGACCAGATAAATGCCGTGCTCGTCCCGGATTCAATTGCTTGCCGGATGAGCCGTTCGCTGGGGTGAAAGTCGCCGCCGACGAGATGGCGGCGATCCCAGTGCAAAACGAGTGCGGATTGCGGAGAGCGGAGTGCGGAGTTGAGCGGCTCGGCAGAAGCCTCGCCCTCACGACTTCCGACTTTGACGACCGCTGCCGCACTGGCTCGCTCGACGCCAGTGAGCAGCAGGTTCACGAGCCGCACAAGCATTTCCTGATCGCTAGCCGAACCGGAGATAATGTCTGGCAGGCGGCTGAGGATTTCGATCCGGCGGTCGGCATGGCGAAACGGAGCGCTGCGAAGTTCCTCAACCGTGAACGTCCGCTCATGCGAGGGCCGCGGCACATCGGCGCTAGCGGCGGCCTTCTCATCGACAAGCGAGAACGTTGTCTGGCCGATGACGAAGTGGTCGCCGGGCCTGAGACTGAACGTATCGCACTTGTGCCCGCGGAAGAAAACCGGATTGCGAGCGTCCGAAAAGGCGGACACATGCAGGCGGCCGTCGTGCCAGACGATCTCGACGTGCCGCCGCGAGATCCGCTCGTCCCAGGCCGTGGACCACGCGCCTGCCGACCGACCGATCACCTGCTTGGCCCCGGGCGCGAGCTTCCGCCGCCAGCGGTCGCGTGTTTCGGGCCCTTGGGCGATGAGATCAGGCATGGTAATGGCCGATCACGGCTGCTTGGTTGGCGCGGGAAGGGTCGGCAAGCCATGCAGTGGTTCGGATTCAGCGGACGAGCGAACAGCGGTTCGGGGCGGGCGATGCGACTCACGAAACAGTCGCACAACGATGTACCACAGCGCGAGGCTGACCGTGATCACGACGGCCAGCATCCACAAACTGTTGCGAATGAACTGATTGCCGAGTTGGCGGGCGGGGCGAACGACCGCGTCGTAGTCGGACTGGACGAGTACGACGAGTCCCGAATCGGAATTGCTCGTGACCGACGGCGAGCGGACTTGCGACGTTGCGGCGACCCACTTACGGCCATACTCGGCAGCAAGCCCTTGCTGATCGCGGAACTGCCCGAGCGGATCGTCGTATTCACGTCCCTTGCCGCCGAGCAGGTCAGCCGGCACGCGATACTTCGCTTCGCGAAACTCCTCCGGGAGCGACCTCCGCTCGGCAAGCAGTTCGTCGAAAAGCGGATGCTGTAGGATCGTTCCGGTGCCGTCCCCCGGCCGGCCATCGACCAGCACGGCAAAGCGATTGTGCTCGGGCGACATCGTCGTGCGGAAGAACTCGAAGTCGCCGAGGTTGACCGTCATGACGAGCACACCCATGAACTCGCGCTCTTCGGACGGTGAAAGATCCTCCCGCAGCCGCTCGCGAAAGATGGGTGTCGCCACAGCTACTTTCCACTTCTTCGTGGTTGTGCTCTTGAAGACGTTCGAGAGGTGCGTGCTGTCGATGTGCCGGGCGTTCTCTTGCGGCCGGGGAAACTGCGGCAGCTCGACCGGCCCGCCGTGAAAGTAGGTGCGATGAGCGAAGTTTTTGCCGATCGACTGGCTCTGCACATCCTCGTCGTGCGCGGCGGCGACCTGCGTGCCATAGCGATCGACGATGAAGACGCTGGCAAACCGTGGCGCGTGTTTGTCCTGCTCAGCCAGCTTTCGATAGGTGGCAAGCCGCTCCTCCAGGTACCGATCGAGCGTGATTCGCTGACTCTCATTGAGGAACGCCTTGCGCGTCGGCTCGATTTCCGCTTCGGTGATCTGCGGATCGGACAGCTTCGCCAGATGCTGGCTGTGTCCGAGCAATTCAAACAGTGGCGGCCGCAGTTCGCCCCGATCCCCTTCGGTGCGGGCGATTTCGAAGTAGCGGCCGATCTCGCCCGAGACTTTCTCCGCGGCCAGTTCGGCGGCAAACTGATTGTTCTCGATCGCCCACTCGCGCGAGTTGGCTTCCGCATCGGCGACGGCATGTTGATAGCCCCGCCAACTGAAAAACGCCGTCACGAGCAGGACCAGCAGCGGTCCGACGAAACCGAGCACCATGAGCGGCAGGCGCGAGCGGGTCACGTCGCGGGCTTCGAGCGCGTCGAGCACCTCCTGCACGTTGGCAAAGCGGTCGTCTGGATTGGCCGCCAGGCAGCGGTCGATGATCTCGGCCAATGCCCGGTCCATGCCCGGAATGCGGCGATGCTCTGTCGGTGGTGGCGCGGTCTGAATCGCCTGCCTGTATAGCGCCAGCCTTGCTTTCAGGTCGCTCGCCGTGTCGATCTTCCCCACGGTGTCGTCATTGCGGTGCGGCGGATTACCCACGACGAGGCAATAGAGAATGGCGCCGAGGGCATACACGTCCCAGCGGACATCAGGAACCGCTTCCAGATCGGCCTGTTCCGGGGCCATGTAAAACAGCGTTCCCAGCGCCGGCTTTTGCTCGTGCGACAGCCGCGATTGGCCAAAGTCGGCCAGCCGTGGGCGGTGATCCTGGTCGAGCAAAATGTTCGCCGGCTTCAGGTCGCAGTGCAGAACGCCCTTGCCGTGCGCATGCGCGAGGCCGACCGCGATCTCACGAAACATCTCCACTGCGTGCTGGACGCTGAACGTGCCGTCCCGCTTGAGCAAGTCGTCGAGCGAGCCGTTCTCGACGAACTCCATCACGTAGTACGGCGGATCGGCATCCCAGCCGACTTGCAAGAGCTGCACGACGTAACGGTCGGTCTCCAAAAAGACGAGTTTCTCGACTTCGCGACGCAGCAGCGAGAAATCGACGCCACGCCGGTGAGCGTAGAACTTGATCGCCACCTTACGGCCCGTATTGCGATCGACCCCTGCCCAAACCTCGCCGTACGCCCCCGCGCCGATGAACTTCTGCGCGTGAACTCCCGGCACTTCGGTCGGCGGCCTGGTCCGGGCCAGGCTCAGATCCTTCGAGCGCTGCTGGTCGGTCGGCGTTTGCTGCTGGGTGAAGTCAGTCGTCATACGCGGCGGGCGAGGCGGGGGGATATTGGTTATCGTAGCAAAAGGACGAACCGGGAGAACGCCAAAGTCGGCTCGCGAAAGCACGCAATGCCAAGCACAAAATCGCCAACCAGTAGGAAAACAATCGCCGTCATGGCACAAGCCGGCCAATCCACGCCTCCGTCTTGGGCGTTAGCGACTTGGACATTTGGATTTGTTTGGTGCTTGGGAATCGAGATTGCGTGCATGGCGTCGCTGGCGGCGGCTCAGGATAAACCTCAGCCGCTTGACGGGCGCGACGGCCGGCAGCTGCTTTTGGAAAACTTCCGCCCCGTGCCACAGCTAAAAGTCGAGCGGCACGAGCTTGCACGGGCGAAGTTTCACGTGGTCGATGTCCACACGCACTTTGGGGCCAAGTTCCGCGGCGGGGCGGACGAACTGGCGGCCTGGGTGCGGCTGATGGATGAGAACAACATCGCCGTGTGCGTCAGCCTCGATGGCAAGTGGGACGAATTGCTGGAAGAGCACGCACGGCTGCTTTGGACGAAGCATCGCGACCGGTTTGCAATTTTCGCGAACATCGACTGGCAGGGAACCGGCAAGGCCGACGATCCGGCATCTTGGGATTGCCATCGGCCGGATTTTGCCCGCCGTGTGGCCAAGCAGCTTGCTGTAGCGAAGGAGCGCGGCGCGTGTGGTGTGAAAGTCTTCAAGGGATTCGGCCTGGAATATAAAAACCCGGACGGCTCGCTAGTCAAGATCGACGACGAGCGATGGGATGAGATCTGGCGGACCTGTGGCGAACTCAGTTTTCCGGTCCTCATTCACACGGCCGATCCGGCAGCGTTCTTTGAACCGATCGACGAGCGGAACGAGCGCTGGGAAGAGCTGCATCGGCGACCCGACTGGAGTTTCTACGGCCCGCAGTTCCCAAAGCATAAAGAGCTGCTGGGAGCGCTATTGCGTGTGATCGAGCGCCATCCCAAGACGACCTTCATCGGCGCTCACGTCGCGAGCAACGCGGAAGACCTGGCGACAGTCGGCACCTGGCTCGACAAGCATCCGAATCTGGTCATCGATATCGCGTCGCGGATTGCCGAGCTCGGCCGCCAACCGGCGACGGCTCGCAAGTTCTTTCTCAAATATCAGGACCGGATTGTCTTCGGCACCGATGGGCCGTGGCCGGTCGAGCGCGTGCGGCTGTACTGGCGGTTCCTCGAAACGGAGGACGAGTATTTCCCGTATTCGGAGAAGGCGTTTCCACCGCAGGGGTTCTGGAACATCTACGGCATCCACCTGCCGGACGACGTGCTGCGGAAGGTGTATGCCGAGAACGCGGCGCGAATAATTCCGGGGGTGAAGGAGAGGCTGGAAAGGTTAGCCAAGTCACAGCCGTAGGGTGCATGAGTGAAACGAAATGCACCGCACACATCACTCGACGTGGGTGTATTTCGCACTGCTCATACACCCTACTTCTCCACCTTTTTAATCGACAACTTATCAAACGCCGCCTTCCCGGTCGCGCCGAACAGACCGATGCGAAAGATTCCCTCGCGGGCGGCTGCCGGAATACGGAACGTCTTTGATTCCTCGTGCCAGTCCGATGTTCCGTTCCAAGGGCCGATGATGAGTGTGCCTAAATCTTTCCGCTGATCGTCGTAAAGCGTCAGTCCAATGCCGGGAACCATCTCGCGACTGGTGCCCGCGACCACGCCGTCGAGCTTCACCCAACCACTGACGGTCAGTTCGCTTACTTTACGGCCGTCGATAGCGAACCCTTGCAGCAGGTGCGCGTCGAGTCCCGGTTCCGTGTTGTCGAACACGATGTGATGCTCGCCGTCGGGCGACTTGTCGTCGGCTTGCCACTTCACCAGCCGTTCGTAGTACCAGCCGGGTTGTCCGCCTCCTTTGAACGCCTCTTCCTCGAAGCTGCCGTTCAGGAGCTTGGGGTTAGCCGGATCGGGCTTTACCGCGCGGATTTCCTCGGCCTTACCGGTCATCGGCACGAAAAGCGTCGGCAGCAGGGCCTCGGACTCAAGTTTGCCGTCCTTTTTGCGAAAGAGGTAGAGCGTTTGCGAATAACGTTCGCCGACCGGCACGACCATGAGGCCGCCGTCGGCAAGTTGCTCCAGCAGCGGCTGCGGCACTTTCTCAGGCGAGCAGGTGACGATGATCTTGTCGAACGGGGCGTGTTCGGGCCAACCGAGATAGCCGTCGCCGACCTTCACATGCACATTGTCGTAACTGAGACGCTTGAGCGTCTTGGCCGCCGACTTGCCGAGGGCATCGACAATTTCAATCGTATAGACGTCCTTCACGAGCGGACTGAGCACCGCTGCCTGATAGCCGCTGCCGGTGCCGATTTCGAGCACCTTGTCGGTCGGCTGCGGACTGAGGGCCTGCGTCATCTGCGAGACGATAAGGGGCGAGCTGATCGTCTGCTGATCGCCGATCGGCAGGGCCATGTCGAGATAGGCCTGCCGCCGGACCGAGAGCGGGATGAACTCATGCCGCGGCGTGTTGCGCATTGCCTCGACAACGCGCTTGTTCGTGATTCCCGACGGAACGAGGATTTCATCGACGAGCTTGTGCCGGGCCTCTTCGTACTGCGTTCGCGATTGACCGAGAACTGGCGTCGTCAATCCAATCAACATTGCCGCAAAAAGCCAATACCGCGTCATGACTGCTGCTCCGCTGCCGGTCTCCCCTAATCCATGATTATACGTCACGGCTGGCAAAATCGGCGGATTACTCGCGTTCGTAAGCCTCCCGCTCGAACGGATTGTCCCAATAGGGATGCTGCCCGCGGAGCCAGAGCCAGGCCGAGCAGCCGAGATAAGCCGGGATGAACAGCGGCCCCCAACGTTCGTACTGGGCGACGTGGATGAGCTCGTGACTCCGCGTTCGGACGAGATCGCCGGGCGTGCGAGCGAGGACCGTGTGGCCGAACGTGATGGCCGACGCACCGCCAATCACGGGCGCCTTTGCCAGCAGCCACGCGAGCCAGCCACCGTGGAACTCGAGCACGCGACCAACGCGTTGCATCCCGCCGCCGGTGGCCACGCCAAGCAACCCAAGGCCGATCCCCAGTAGCGTTCCGGGTAAGGCCCACAGAATGAGCAGCAGTTGGACGAACGTGGACAAGGGGATCTCGGTTCTAAAGGGTGGACATTCGCAATCCACGAATCAATAATACCCGCCGCTGTTCGTGATGGTCTATCGAGCGGGATCAGCATGCCCATTCTGGTGGTCTGCGACGGTTGCCAGCGGCGGTTCAGTGTGCCGGACCGCGGCGCTGGTCGGCGGATACCCTGTCCGCATTGCCACGCGACAATCGCGATCCCTTCGGCTGGCGCCGAAGACGCACTCCAGCCGACAGCAGCACACTCGGCACAGCCAACGCAACCGCGCTACTGGTGCCCGCCAGCAACACGCGGGACAGCTCCGCGCATTCCATCGTTGCCAGGGCTACTCCAAGAACCTCCTCCGCCTACGCTGGCTCCCAAGTCGCCGCCAACCTTCGCGCCCCCTCCTGCAGCACGGACGCCCTCGGCTTCCAAGTCGGCACCGCCCCCTGCACCACAGGTTGGACCACAAGCACCGCCGCCGATGGCGATGAGCGCTGCTCCTGCAACCACCGGCTGGGTCCCCGCGACGAAGAGTTCCACGCCCGTCTGGCTCCGACATTTGCATTGGTTCCTGGCGCTCGCCATGATTCCGCTGGCAATCGTTGTCGTCCTGCCGAGCGAGTCGGAAGAGGAACTGATCGGACGCCTGGAACGTGCCGTGCAAGCAGCGAGTGACAACGAGCAGGCGCCAACATCTTCCACGCAGTCGCCGTCCGTGACTCGAATCGCCGATTCCGCCGACGAGCCGGCATTTGAATTCGACATCGAAGCGATGACGCTGGACGAAGTTCTGGCCTTGTTGCCGGGTCAGCGGCTTGACGGGGCGCTGCTGCCGCGGAATACGTGGTGGCACTGGGTATTTGCACTGTTGTCCGTCGCGGCCTACATGACGTTCTTTATCTTTTTGGCATCCGACGGTTCGGCCAAGGCGCTGCACCTGCTCGGCGTCGGCTTGTTCGTCGCGACGTTTGGAATCGTGCTGCTCCTGATCGTGCAGGTCGCATCAGGCATCGGACTTGGTGGAAGTGGTCCCCAGGCGCTCATTCGACTCGTCCTAACGCTCATCGGCCTGTCGTATAGCGCGGCCCTTGATCCGGAGAGTGGCTTCTTCAGCAGCTTTCTGGGATTCACGCTCGGCGTCGGCTTGTGCGAGGAAGTCTGCAAAGCACTTCCGCTGTTCGTCTACTATCGCTTCCAACCAAAGCAAAACTGGCGCGGTGCGTTCCTGTGGGGCCTGGCCGCCGGGGCTGGCTTCGGCGTGGCGGAGGGGATCATCTACTCGCAGGATTTCTACAACGGCATCGTCGGGCCCGGCACGTACCTGGTGCGATTTGTCTCGTGCGTCGCCTTGCACGCCGTTTGGACGGGCACGATTGGCATAGCGATCAACCAGCACCAGGAGATGCTCCGCTGGGATCTAGAGCGATGGTGGCGAATGCCGATCGGCATCGCGCTTGTGATTGCCGTGCCGATGGTGTTGCACGGGCTGTACGACACGATGCTCAAGAAGGAGTTGGATTTTCTGGCACTGGTCGTTGCCGCGGCCAGCTTCGGCTACTTGGCCTGGACCATCAGCCGCCTGCGCACCAGCGACGACGAAGACGAGCGAGCAGCGTACGTGGCCAGCTACATCCGCAGCCAGCGGACCGCTGGTGGTTCGGAGTAGCGGCGCGACATAGCCGGCAGCATTGCAACGGCAGCTTGAACCGCTAGGCTGAAGCCACGTTTTTGTTTCGTGGTGCATCGAATTGAGAATCGGAAAGGAAGTATGCGTAAGAACCCCGTCAAGGAAAAACTTCGCCGTGGCGAAGTCAGTTTTGGTACCTGGCTCTCGCTAGGCGACTTGTACGCGACTCGCGTGCTGGCCCGACTGGGCTTCGATTGGTTGACGCTCGACATCGAGCATTCGGCAATCGACTGGTCGCAGGCGACGACGATTTTCGGCGCTGTGGCCGATGCGGGCTGCGTACCGTTGGCTCGTGTACCCGAAGGATCACACCACTACATCAAACGCGTGCTCGATGCTGGGGCATGGGGGATCGTCGTGCCGATGGTCGATACGGTCGAACAGGCGAAGGTGGCCATCGCCGCTGCATACTATCCGCCGACCGGTAACCGGAGCGTCGGCGGCGGCATGCACTCGATGAACTTTGCCGCGACCGCCGGTGACTACTACGCTCAGGCCAACGACAACATTCTCGTCGTCTTGCAGACCGAAAGCCCGCGGGGCGTCGCCAATGCCGAGGCGATCTATAGCCTGCCGGGCGTTGATGCCATCTTCATCGGTCCGAATGACCTGCGATTCCAGATGCGCGAGTCTGACGGCACCTTCCCAACCGCCGATCAGCACGAAGCCGCTATTCAGCAAGTCATTACCGCGGGCAAGAAAGTGAAGTGCCCAACCGGCATCCATTCAATGGACCCCAAGGATGCGTTGGAACGGGCGCGCCAGGGAATGCAGTTCATCGCTGTCGGCAGCGAACTGCGATTCATGACGCAGGAGGCCCAGCGGACGATTGAGACGCTCCGGCCGTCAGGCGAGAAGAAGGATGTGGCGAGGTACTAGGCCGTGGGGCAGGCATCTTGCCTGCCAGCCCTTCACGGCAGGCTTCAAGCCTGCCCCACAACCATGCCCGTCTATATTCTTGCAACGCTCGACACAAAAGGCACCGAGGCGGTATTCGTCCGCGATCGCCTCATCGAACTGGGCGTGCAGGTCGAACTGCTCGATACCAGTTGCGGCGGCCAACAGGGCGATCGCGGCCAGGCAGTGAATGCCGCGGCGGCAGAGGCAGCACGCGCAGTGCGAACGGCGTTCGACGCCGGCATAGTGCAGGGTGTGCTAGCGATCGGCGGGTCGGCCGGCACGACCATTGGGACCGCTGCGATGCGGGCGTTGCCCATTGGAGTGCCCAAGCTGATGGTCAGCACGCTTGCGTCGGGCAACGTGCGGGCCTGGGTCGGCGACAAAGACATCCTGATGCTCAACTCGATCGTCGATATCGCCGGCATCAACCGGATCAGCCGCGTGGTGCTGGGGCAGGCAGCAGCAGCGATGGCGGGGATGGCAACTGGTGCATCAAATTCGAAGTCCCCAATCCCCAATCCTAAATCCGACAAGCCCCTCATTGCCGCCACGATGTTCGGCGTCACCACTCCCTGCGTGCAGCACGCCCGCAAGATCCTGGAGGATGCAGGCTACGAGGTGCTCGTCTTTCACGCGACCGGGAACGGCGGGCAGGCAATGGAGTCCCTGATTCGCGATGGCCTGATCGCGGGCGTCCTCGACATCACGACAACCGAACTGGCCGACGAACTGGTCGGCGGCGTCCTCTCCGCCGGGCCAACGCGACTGACTGCCGCTGCCGAGATGGGAATTCCACAGGTCGTTTCGGTCGGCGCACTCGACATGGTCAACTTCGGCCCGCCCGAAACAATTCCCGACAAGTTCAAGAACCGCAAGTTCCATGTCCACAACGCCAGCGTGACGTTGATGCGAACGATGCCTGAGGAGAACGCGAAACTGGGCGAAGAAATCGGCCGCAAGCTGGGCGCGGCCAGAGGTCCGGCCGCCATCCTCCTGCCGCTGCAAGGCGTCTCGGCGCTTGACTGCGCCGGCAAGCCGTTCGACGATCCGGCCGCCCGCACGGCGCTCTACGACGGCATTCGGCGTACGCACGGCAAGGTTGATCTCGTCGAACTCGATCGGCACATCAATGATCCGGCGTTTGCGACGACGGCGGCGGAGTGGCTGCTGGCGATGTTGCGAAGCAAGAAAATGTCTGTTTGACCATGCCGGAAGATTTCGACTCGCAGAACCCCTACCAGCCGCCGGCATCGCTTGCGCCACCGCTGGTGGAACCAGCTCTTCTGCCCACTGCAGGTTTACACAGCGTGGCTCCTCTTGTTGGTATGGATGAATGACGAGCCGCTCCGGCCGCGTTACTTTTGGTATGCTGTCGGCGCGGCGGTCGTCCTGGTTCCGCACGCGATCTTTCTTGGACTCTTTGGCCTCGTTATCTTTCGCACCTAACTGCTCATGGCATTCTTTTCTCGCGACGAAATCCTCTCCCGTCTCCGTGCCAAGGTTGCTGCCGGCCAGCCGATTGTTGGCGGCGGGGCGGGGACCGGCTTGTCGGCCAAGATGTCCGAGGCCGGCGGAATTGACTTGCTCGTGATTTACAACAGCGGCCGCTTCCGTATGGCGGGCCGCGGCAGCCTCTCCGGGATGATGCCGTATGGCGACGCCAACGCGATCGTCATGGAAATGGCCCGCGAGGTGTTGCCGGTGGTCAGCCGTACGCCCGTGCTGGCGGGCGTGTGCGGAACCGATCCGTTTCGCATGATGAAGCTGTTCCTTCGCGAGGTCGATGCGGCTGGTTTCTCCGGCGTGCAGAACTTTCCGACGGTCGGCCTGTGCGACGGCACGTTTCGGCAGAACCTCGAAGAGACCGGCATGGGGTACGGACTGGAAGTCGATATGATCCGCACGGCCCACGAGTTCGGGATGCTCACGACTCCGTATTGCTTCAATCCCGACGAAGCGGCTGCGATGGCGAAGGCCGGCGCGGACATCCTCATTCCACATATGGGGCTGACGACCAAGGGGAGCATCGGTGCAAGCACGGCCGCGACGCTCGACGACTCGGTTCGCGAGGTGCAGGCGATGCACGACGCGGCCAAGCGAGTGAACAAGGAAATCCTCGTTCTCTGTCATGGCGGTCCGATCGCCGAGCCGGCCGATGCCCAGTACATTCTCGACCGGACCGAGGGGATCGTCGGCTTCTACGGCGCCAGTAGCATGGAACGCCTTCCGGTCGAACCGGCGATTGCGAATCGGGTACGGGAGTTTACCCTGTTGCGCTTTTCATGAACGAGATCAACCCCTACCAGCCGCCTCAAACCGCACCCGTTCGCGCGGAGATTGTGGGGGCAGGACCGATCACTGCATCGGGCTTGCTGACCGCGGATGACGCAATTTCCGCACTGCGGGCAGTGGGCAAGTGGCGGCCGTGGCTGTTTCCAGTCCTGGCGATTCCGATCATTGCGATCTTCGCCATTTCGACGGCGAATCAGCAACTGCTCGGGCGCAACTGGTTGCCGACAATCGTCGCCGCGGTTTTCGCTGTGATCGTCTTGTGGTTGAGCTTCGGTGCGCGATCCCGAATGACAAAACAATGGAATGCACGCAACGAAAACCAGCATCCGGTCCGATGGACCTTTCACGCGGATGGCCTTGCGATTGAGACGTTGCAGTCGAAGCACTTCCTCGCATGGCCTTCCTTCACTTCTGTGAAATTTCTGCCCGATCAAGTGATTCTCACGCAGCAGGGAGGAACGATGTGGAATTTCATTCCGCGCCGCATGTTTGCGTCGGATGCTGATTGGCTGGCAGTGACGCAGATGCTCGCCACGAAGTTGCCCATTCAATGAAGTCGGAGACCTGACGATGCGCTGTGCTGTATGGAGTGCCTTCGTTGTTGTAATTGTTGCGGGGTTTTCCACGGCTGCATGGCTTCCAGCCACGCACGCTGCGGACCGCCCCAACATCCTCTGGATCAGCCTCGAGGACATCAGCCCCGATCTGGGCTGCTACGGCGACAAGTACGCGGTGACGCCGAACATCGACAAGCTGGCGACGCAGGGCTGCCGCTACACGAATGCTTTCACGCATGCCGGCGTGTGTGCTCCGTCGCGGAGCGGCATCATCACGGGGATGTATCCGACGACAATGGGAACGCACTACATGCGGTGCAAGGGAGTCCCCCCTTCGTTTGTGAAGTGCTTCCCTGAGTACCTGCGAGCGGCAGGCTATTACTGCACGAATGACAACAAGACCGACTACAACTTCGACGCACCGCTCACGGCCTGGGACGACACGCGGAAGGGTGCTCATTGGCGGAATCGGCCGACGAAAGAGACGCCGTTTTTCGCGGTGATCAACCTGACAACGACGCACGAGAGCCAGATTCGGCTGCCTGAGGCTCAACTCGAAGCGCGGCGAAAGACGCTGTTGCCAGAAGAACTGCACGACCCGGCCAAGGCGCAGCTGCCGCCGTACTATCCCGATACGCCGGTCGTGCGGCGGGATATGGCCAATTACTACGACAACCTCACGTTCACGGATAAAGAAGTCGGCCGCATCTTGAAGCAGTTGGAAGACGATGGCCTCGCCGACAACACGATCGTCTTTTTCTGGGGTGATCACGGCCGAGGACTGCCGCGACACAAGCGGTGGATTTACGACTCCGGAATTCGAGTGCCGCTGGTTGTGCGCTGGCCGGGAACGCTACAGCCCGGCAGTGTGAGCGACGAGCTAGTGGCGTTTGTCGATTTAGCGCCGACAGTGCTTTCGCTGGCAGGGGTGGAACTGCCGCAACACTTTCAGGGACAGGCGTTTCTCGGACCGAAGACAGCCGCGACGCCTCGGGAGTACGTCTATGCCGCTCGCGACCGGATGGACGAGACGCTCGATATTATCCGGGCAGTCCGGGACAAGCGGTACAAGTACATCCGCAACTATCGGCCGGACCTGCCGTATGCGCAAGACATCGCCTACATGAACGAGATGCCGACGATGCAGGAGTGGCGGCGACTGGCAGCAGCGGGCAAACTCGAAGGGGCTCAAAAGATTTTCTTCGAGCTGCAAAAGCCGGTCGAGGAGTTGTATGACACAGAGGCCGATCCGCACGAGATCAACAATCTGTCCGCCGATCCGAAACATGCCGCCACGCTCGCCCGGCTCCGTGCGGCTCATGAAAAATGGCGGACCGACACGGCAGATCTCGGCTTGATTGCCGAGACGGACTTAAACGAACTGCGCCGACCACGCGGCGAGTGGTCGATTACTGCCGATCCGAAAATCGCGATGGAAGATGGCAAAGTGACGATCCGCAGCGCGACCGAGGGGGCTTCGATCGCCTATCGCGTAGCATCGTCAGGTACGGCCAGCTTTGGCCGCTGGCTCCTCTATACCGATCCGGTGCTGCTCTCCAAGGGATCGCGAGTCGAGTCCCGCGCATGCCGTCTCGGCTTTCGAGACAGTGGCACGGTGGCGGCCAAGTTTGAATAGCTATCCGCCGCTGAGCCACTTCATAACGCAAGTGCTCGCCATTACACGAGCTCTCGCCGCAGGCTAACATGGCAGCCGCAACTTGCTTGAGAACTGGCGGGCGACGCGGCACGGGTGACCATGACACACCACGAAATCACGCTGATCTTTCTGTCGCTGGGTGTGTTGCTGATGGCGGCTCGGGTGCTGGGGGAAATTTCGCAAAAGTTCGGGCAGCCGCCGGTCATCGGCGAAATTCTGGTCGGAGTTCTGCTAGGACCGACAGTCCTCGGGCGTCTGGCCCCATCGGCAATGGAATTTCTGTTCCCCACAACGGGCCACGTGCCGATCGCGCTCACGGGGATCACCAAGGTGGCGATCGCCTTGTTCCTGCTTGGGGCGGGAATGGAAGTGCAGCTTTCCACCATCTGGCGCCAGGGAAAAACGGCAATTTGGGTTTCTGCGGCCGGATTTATCGTTCCCTTCGCGCTGGGCCTGGCGACCGCCGCGATCGTCCCCTACGCCCTTGGGTGCGAACAAGATGCCGACCCTCGCGTTTTCGCGTTTTTCTTCGCTACAGCCCTCTCGATCTCGGCCTTGCCGGTAATTGTGAAGACGCTGCTCGACTTGGGCCTACTGCGTAGTGAAATGGGAACGGTCGTTGTCGCGGCAGCCGTCTGCGACGACCTGCTCGGCTGGATGTCGTTTGCCGTGATCTTGGGAATGATCGGCTCGAACCCGACTGGGATGCCGGTCGCCGCAACAATCGTCCTCACGCTCGTCTTTGCGGCATTGATGCTCACGATCGGCCGCTGGCTCCTGCGTCGGCTGGTGCCGATCGTGCAGACGCGTCTGAGCTTTCCCGGCGGGATTCTCGGTCTGTCGATGTCGCTGGCGCTGTTGGCCGCGGCACTGACCGAGTGGATCGGCATTCACGCGGTCTTCGGCTCGTTCCTGGTCGGTGTGGCGATCGGCGACTCTCCCGCCCTGAAGGACCAAACTCGCAAAACGATCCTCGACTTCGTTTCGTTCATCTTCGCGCCGATCTTTTTCGCCACGATCGGCCTGCGGGTCGATTTCGTCGCGAGATTCTATCCGGAGGTCGTGTTTTCGGTACTGCTGATTGCTTGTCTGGGCAAGATTGTCGGCTGCGGCCTGGCGGCGCGCTGGGCTGGAATGCCAACGCGGACGGCCTGGTCGATCGGCTTTGCGATGAACGCCCGCGGAGCGATGGAGATCATCCTCGGAACGCTCGCGCTCGAAGCGGGACTCATTCGCCAACGGATGTTCGTCGCCCTCGTCATCATGGCTCTCGTCACGTCGATGATGAGCGGCCCTGCGATCCGGCGGCTGCTCGGGACGACGCAGTCCGATCCAGTCCCAGCGTGAAGACGTAAGGGGACTGTCATTTTGGACAGTCGCCGCGGTAAACTACAGCAGTCCTTGCTGTTGTCTTCGTTGGTTTCTCCGGGCAGTCGCACGACCTTCGGCCATGATTACCCGCATCGAACTTGCGAACTTCATGTCGCACGTCCACACGGTCATTGAGCCGGCGGCCGGTTTGACCGTGCTCGTGGGGCCGAACAATTGCGGCAAGAGTGCGTTCGTCGCGGCTCTTCAGATCCTGAGCCACAACGAGAACTCGACTTACGTTCTGCGGCACGGGACGAAGGAATGCTTCGTCAAAGTCACAACCGACGACGGGCACACCGTCGAGTGGCGACGGAAAAAGTCGGCGAGTTACGTCGTCGATGGGCAGGCGTTCGATCGTCTCCGCGTCAATCAGGTTCCCGAAGAGTTGACGCGAGCGCTCCGCCTCCCACTGGTCGATGACGGCAGCGGGAACGATCCGTTCGACGTGCATTTCGGGGAGCAGAAGTCGCCGATCTTTCTGCTCGATCGTCCGCCGTCTGCCGCGGCGCGGTTTTTCGCCAGCTCGTCGGACGCGATTCGCCTCGTGCAGATGCAAAAGCGACACAAGGAGAAACTGGCACAGCGGCAGCGTGACAAGAGCAGCCTGGAAGCCGAATCGCGGCAACTGACGGCCGAACTCGACGCATTGCAGCCAGCCGCCGAAGTGGACGAACGGCTGCGAGGCATGGAGAAGCTGCACGCGACACTCGCCCGTGAGATCATGGATCATAGCCAGGCCGAACACGACTTAACGGCATTGGCCAAGCAGCACGACTCCGTTATACGGCAAGAGGCGACCGCGCAATCGCTAGCACCACTTTCGTCGCCGCCGATTCTCGTTCCCGAGCAGCCACTAGCGGACAGCATCGTCGCTCTTGAGCGCGCCCAACGTGAAGCTTTGCGGCTCGAGGCGAATAGCGCCGCTCTGGCTCCGCTTCCTGTTCCGCCGGCACTTGGCGATGAACGCGAACTAGCCGCCTTCGTGGAACGGATTGGATCTCTGACACAAGACGCAGATCGCGAGTCATCAACTCAGCGAGCGCTGCACCCACTAGCAAGTCCGCCGATTCTGGCAGAAACGAGAGAATTGTCTGGACTGGCCGATCGGCTTGCCGCTGCGGAGCAAGCAGTAACGGCAGGTGGCGCGAGGCACGAAGCATTTGACCGTTTTCAGAAGCCGCCTGTGCTTGATGACGAACAACACCTGAGTAGTATCATCGTCCGACTCACTGCGTCGGAGCGGCAAGCTGAGCATTGGGGGGCCGTTGCCTCGCGAAGTTCGATCCAACCCTTCGATCATACAACCGACGATTTGCCACTTGCACAGTGCGTCGCGCAGCTCGAACTCGCCAACAAACTGGCCGAGCAACGATCGGTCGAATTTGCCGCTGCCACGGCCGATTTGCATGCCGCTGAAACGGAACTCCGCGAATTCGCCGCCACCGAAGCCTGCCCAACGTGTGGCAGCCCGCTCAATGCCGATCGACTCTTAGCCGGAGCGGCCGCCATCACGGGAGGGCACGTCCATGGCTGACACGAACTACGTTGGATTGCTGATGATCGGCGATCCGCATTTGGAAGGGCGGCAGCCGGGATTCCGCCGCGACGACTATCCCACGGTGATCCTCGACAAACTCGCCTGGGCCCTCGACTATGCCACGAACAATCGACTTTTGCCGGCGATTCTCGGCGATCTCTTCGACAAGCCGCGGGACAATCCGAACTGGATGCTGAATAAACTTATCGGTCTATTCAGCAGCGAAGTCATTGGGCTTTATGGGAATCACGATTGTGCCGACCCGGTGCTCTGTGAACATGACTCGCTGAGCTTGCTGGTTCAGTCGGGCCGATTGCGGCTGGTGAGTGAGGAGTGCCCGTGGGAAGGAACGATCGGTGGCCGGCCGGTGATTGTCAGTGGCTCGTCGTATCGGGCAAAGCTGCCACGACGATTCGAGCGACCCACCGACGCGGCATCGAGCGAGCAACCGCTCGTGGTCTGGCTCACGCATCACGACATTTTGATTCCCGGCTACGACGAAGGGCGTATCAAGCCCTATGCAATTTCTGGCGTGGACCTCATGATCAACGGCCACATTCACCGCCGGCTGGAAGAGCAGGTTCACGGCCAAACGCGCTGGCTGACGCCCGGCAACATCAGCCGTCGGGTGCGGAACGATGCCACGCGGATGCATGTGCCGGCCGTGCTGCGAATCGACGTATCGCCCAAGAGCTATGAGTTGCAGTACGTCGAGGTGCCGCATCGGCCGTTCGACGAGATCTTTCACGACGCAGTGCTAGATAGCGCCGTTCCGGCCGGCGAATCGGCCTTTGTCACGGGGCTGGCCGAGTTGCAGGCTCGACGAACGGCGAGCGGCGCGGGACTGCAGGAGTTTTTGGAGAAGAACGTGATACAGTTCTCGCCGCCCGTCGCGGCCGAGATTATGCACCTGGCAGCGGAGGTGATGACCGATGGCAACTAAGGGGAATCCGAACGGGCAACAGACGATCGAGCAGTTGCAAGATCGCTATCAACTGCTCAACAAGCGGAAGATTCAGGCCGAAACGAACCTGGACAACGCCCGCCAGCAGCTTGCGAAGCTGCAGGAGGAGGCGCGGACCAAATACGGGACCGACGACGTGGCCCAGTTGCGCGAGAAGCTGGCGGCGATGAAAGCCGACAACGAGCGGAAGCGGTCCGAGTATCAGGCGCAGCTGGAAAAGATTGAAACGGACTTGGCTGCTGTCGAACAGAATTTTGCCGCGACGGAAGCCGCCAGCGAGAAGGCAGCGCCATGAGTTCCGCCACTTTCGTTCCAACCGCTGAAGCGGCACTTCGTCCGACGACGGAAATCCGCCGCCGAGTCGATCGGCTGATGGATCGTCGCGAACAGCGGCAAGCTCGCTCACGAAAACTGGCTCATGAATTTGACGAGCTGAATGCCTACCTGGCGATCGCGGGGGACGTGACCGTTGCGCTCGAAAAGTTGAACGAGCAGTTGTTTCAGGAACTTTTGGCGATCGTCGAAACCAACCTGACCGTCGCACTGCAGGAAATCCTCGAACAGCCGCTGCGGCTGAAGGCGAAAACGGAGTTCAAGCGCGACATGGCTGCCGTCGAGTTCTGTATCGAACGCAACGGCGAGGAAGAAGATATCCTTCGCGGCCAGGGTGGCTCGGTGGCCAATATTCTGAGCGTTGGCCTGCGGATGTTCGCCCTGACGACGCTCGATCCGACGCTGCATCGGCGGTTTCTCGTGCTCGACGAGCAGGATTGTTGGCTCCGGCCGGACCTGGTCCCCAAGCTCGTCAAGATGGTCCGCGACGCGGGGAAGGCTCTTGGATTTCAGGTCCTCATGATCAGCCATCACGACATGGCAATCTTCGAGCGCTATGCCGACAAGATTTACCAGTTCACACCCGCAGGAGACGGCAGTGTGAGCCTGCGCGAGGTGGGTGCGGCAGCGGCTGAGGCGGACTAACCGCGCAGCGGAATTGCGACTCCGCTGCGCGGTTGCCCTGGTGCCGTTACTCGTCCCACTCCAGCCCCTCGGCGAACACGCCCGCAGCATCGAGCACACGACACGAGGGGAAAGGTACGCCTTCTCTGTCGGTCAATCAATTTTAAGTCACTGCCTTCGCCCGGCACAAACAATCGTCAACGTCCCAGTTTGCGTAATCGGCTTGTTTCGCATTTGATGCCACGCGCGGCCAGATCGCAGAAGCAGGTTCGGAGACCGGACTTTACTGTGTCGGGAACGTCTCGCGTGTCGCCACCGGTCCGGCACGACCGCCCTCATAGACGCTGAACTCGGCCCACAGCGGCAGGTGGTCGGAAACGTCCTCGGCCTGCTTTTGGCTCAGGTTGTATTCCCGCATGAAGTCGAAAACTCCGCCTCGGCCGGTGAACTCGGGCGTCGCGTGCTCGAGAAAGAGCACATTGTCGTACATCGCGTTTTGCAGCGTGTTGGTCGGCGTATTGATCACCAGCCGCCGGAGGCCAGCGATCTGTCCCAGGCGGCGGAGGTTCCGGTCGTTCGCGTTGAGGTCGCCGAGCAGGATCGTATCGTCCTCCTGCCGGGCGTCTCCTTGCACGGCGACATAGACGTCGGCCAGAGCGTCGAGCTCGCGATCGACCTCGTCCGGATCAGTATGGATGTTGACGAGCGTGAACGTGAACGCCTGCTCCGGCGGCGCTCCGCGAGTGCGGAACCAGCCGACGAGCGGCTCGCGATGTAGCAGGTCGAACTTTGAGTCATCGACCGTGTAAAGCTGGTTCCGGTCGATCTCGATCGTGCTCATGTCGAAGATGAAGACGTACTGCTCCTTGCTGCTCGTGCGGCCAAGGCGCGGTCCGATCGCATAATCGTAGAAGTGTTGTCCGTCGGCATTGAGCTGCGCGACGAGTTCGGGAACGACCTCCTGGCTCACCGCCCGCACTTCCTGAATGGCGATTACGTCGAAATTACGGAGCACCGAAACGATGACGTTCATCGCGGCAGGGTCTTGCAGTTTCGACTCGCCGAAGACCTGAATGTTCCACGTCGCGACGCGAATCGTGTCGGTCATCCGCGCCGGAATCGGGCCCGCAGGAGTGCCTGCCGTGTCGAGCCCCGGAATCGAGAGCCCCTTGGGGAGCTTCAGCCCCTTGAGCGCGCCGCTGTCGGCCAGATACATCCCCGCGGAGGCCGCGACGATCGCAAAGACCAGCCACGAGAGCTTTCTCATCCGGCCCCTCCGTGGGCAAAAGTAGGTCCCGCCGGCCCGGCGGGACTGCGATGTAGGGACGATTGTGGTGCAGCGTCCTGCTACCACCCGCACGCCGGCATGGGGCCGGAAAATAGCAGATTCGTCCCTACTGCTACTAGAGCAGTCGCTATGTGCTAGCAATGCCGATCTCCGGCATGCTGGTGGCCCTGATTGCTGCCGCAAGCTTTGTCGGTTCGGCAGCGGGGTGGTTGGGCAGATAGACAAGCCGATTCCAGCGGTCATCTTCGAGACAAGACTCGCCGGAATTCTGAGTGAGACTCGACGCCAGCACCGTGGCATCGTAGCCAAGCTGCCGAAGTTCAATGACCAGTTGCGCGGGTTCTGGTGCAACGATAGGGAGCACCCAGTGAGTGTGGTCACTTGCCGCGCTGCCTGGACGTTCAACCGCGCCAAGAAGATCCCACAAAAGGTTGGCCCGACGAGCGCGATCCAGAACCGATTGGGTGGAATAACTTGCCAGCCGGCGCTCCAGCAAGCCAAGCAAGGGGTGCGACGGTTGCCGCCTGAGGCGTTCCCAGAATCGTTCGCCAGCGAAACCACGAGTCAGTGAGGCCAGCAGCCGGTCCCAATCGAATCTGCAGGCGGCCATTACCGTGCAGAGCGCAGTAAATAGTGGCTGCCAGGTCAGTGCCTGGAGCAGTGACATTTTCAAGACGCGGAAGAAGTACTCACGCGTCGGCTGTCGCGGATACGCCGAGAGTCGCCGCTCGATCCGACCAGCCATCTCTCCGTCGCGCAGCAGGAGGACCGCACCCCCCAGTGCCGTGCATGTTTTTATCGGACCAAAGCTGAGGAATACAGCGTCGCTCTCCGACTTCTCAAAACTCCCTGCACAAGCGAACGACTGCGCCGCGTCTTCGATGAGCGGGATGTCGTGCCGGTGGCAGACTTCTGCTAAAGGTCCCGTCGGCATCCGGCTTCCGAACAGATGGGCGACAATCGCCGCTCGTGTTTTCGGTGTGATCCTTTGCTCCAACTCGCTCGGCGCGACCGACAACGATTCCAAGTTCACGGGAACGGGAACCGGGACCAGCCCATGCTCGCGAACGATCTGGAGCATATCGGGAATCGTGACGGACGAAACCAGCACCTCATCTCCGTGCGGCCAACGCTGCTCTGCAAGCCAGGCATCCCAGGCCGTTCTCACTGACATCGCAGTCACAACGTGCCACGCTGGCCAATGCAATTTGACGGAGGGACCATGCGGGCCTTTAGCGCCGCAACAAGCCGACAGCGCCCACCAGAGGTCGGCAGCAGGAATATCGAGCCGGCCGCGCGGAATCATGCGACCGAATATACCGCACGACCCGTGAAACTCCGATCAAAATGCCGACGACGTGCTGATGATGATTGGCAATCTGCCAGCCTATAGATTGACTCGACGTCTTCGCACCCTAAATCCGCAGGTCGCAATTGAGCATAGGCAAATCAGCAAGAATCGGTTACAGAAAATGGGTAGCGAAGTACCACCAACCGGCAATTCACGGAATCCAGCATGATCGTCGTCCTCGCCACCATCGAACTGCAGCCCGGCAAACGGGAAGACTTCTTACGCGAATTCCGCCGGATCATCGCGCCGGTGCGGGCCGAAGATGGCTGCATCGAGTACTTCCCGGCAATCGACACGGTTAGCGGCATCGCGGCGCAAGGAACGACGCGCGAAGACGTGGTGGTTGTCGTCGAAAAGTGGGACAGCGTAGCGGCGCTCGAGAAGCACCTCATCGCACCCCACATGATGGAATACCGGCCGAAGGTCAAGGAGTTCGTCAAGCGTGTCGGCCTGCAGATTCTCTCGCCAACCGAGTAAGATGAGGGCATGCGCGACCTCTTGCCCACACTGACCGCTGCCCTCCGTGACGAGCGTCCTTTCGTTTGGTGCCGACTCGTCGAAACCCGGGGCAGCACGCCGCAAAAAGCCGGCGCGACGATGCTCGTTTTTCCCGACGGCTCGCAGGCGGGCACGCTCGGCGGCGGCTGCGTCGAGGCGGAAGTGAAGCGGCGGTCGCTGGGGTTGCTCGCCGAGGGTCGCGCGGAAATCTGCAAGTTTCAGCTCGATAGCGACTACGGCTGGGACGACGGGCTGATCTGCGGCGGACGGATGCAGGTGCTGGTTCAGCCGGTGTCTGCAGCGACGGAGCGAAGCTACTACCGAACGGTCGCGGAAATTGTGCGCGACGCGAAGGGACTGACCGAAGCCGTAGTATTCGATGTAGAAGCGAGTGGGATGGCCGCACCGGCGAGCTATCTGTTCGATTCACAGGGGAAGGTCCAGGCTTCGCTCGGAGTATTATCGTCGCCTGCGGGATCGCTCTCTGCAAATCTGCGGCCGATCGGCGAAAGGCCGCGGCCGTACAACGTAAAGGGGATCTCGTACTTGCCCGTCCTCCCCCGTTGCCGATTGCTGATCGTTGGCGGCGGACACGTGGGCAAGGCGGTGGCCGATTTGGCTGCGGACCTGGAGTTTGACGTGTGGATCGTCGATGACCGGGCGGAGTTCGCGAGTGCCGAGCGGTTTCCGCGTGCCGAGCGGCGGATCAGCGGGCCGATCGAGCGCGTGCTGCTGGATCTGGAAATCACGCCGGACACGTACTGCCTTATCGTCACGCGCGGTCACAACCACGATCAGGAGGCGCTCTTGCACCTGGCCGACCGCGGCGCTCGATACGTCGGTCTTATCGGCAGTAGGCGGAAGATCAAGCTGATCTTCGATAATCTCCTTGCAGCAGGTGTCTCGCGCCAAGCGCTGGCCCAAGTGCATGCGCCGCTGGGCATCGACATCGGATCGCAGAGCGTGCCGGAGATTGCCGTCAGCATTGCGGCGGAGCTTGTTGCCCATCGTAATCTGGGACACGTCCCCGCACGGCCAAGAGCCGTGGACGTGGACTGAATCAACATGGCGCAGCATTCGTTTGCGATTGTTCCCGCCGCGGGAAACAGCGTCCGCATGGGAGAGCCCAAGCTGCTCATGCCGATTGCCGGCAAGCCGCTGATTCAGCATACGCTCGCGGCCTGGAAGGAAGCGGGCTTAGTTCGGACGATCGTGGTGGTCCGGCCTGACGATGCGCCGCTCGCTCAGCTGCTGCGCGATGAAGACGTTGACGTGGTCGTCCCGCCGGCAGCACCCCCGGACATGAAGGCTTCGATTCAGTTCGGCATCGAACACGTTGCAGCCCGTTATCAGCCGCGGCCAAGCGATGCTTGGCTCGTGGCACCGGCCGATATGCCGGGACTGTCGCCGGCGATCGTTCGCGAGCTACTGCGAGTCGCGGGCGAGCGACCGGAGCGAATTCTCATTCCGACCTTGGCCGGCAAGCGAGGTCATCCGGTGCTGCTACCTTGGTTGCTTGCCGCGCAAGTTGCAATACTGGAACCGGACGAAGGGCTCAATGCACTGATTGAGCGAAACAATCCGCTGCTCGTTGAGTGCGATGCGTTCGTTGATCGCAGCGAGCCGGCGTTCGCGGATATCGACACGCCGGGGGATTGGGCCCGATTTGCAAAGCCTTGAATGAAAGCCCTGACCAGTGGTCAGGGTGCGCTGCCGGCTGGTACGCGATTGCCAATCACCCCGACCGCTGGTCGGGGCTTTGGACGGCAGGCGGGACGCCTACCCCACATTGATCACGCGAACAGCTCTTTAATCACCTTGCCGCCGTTGGCGATCTTCATTGGGCGGCC
>CAYLLN010000052.1:24961-47915 GCA_964384375.1 uncultured Pirellulaceae bacterium | reverse complement strand
AGAGCTTCACGTCCTGAAAGGTGTGCGTCGGCTCGGCGGATTTGCGGGGAGTGATTTGGGCCGTCGTCTCCTTGCCGCCGCGAAGCAACCGCACTTCCACCGCGCGATCCTGAATCTCCTGAATCTGGGCATTGATCGCCTCGACGGTTGTCAGCCGCTTCCCGTCGAGCATCGTCAGCACGTCATGCACTCGAATCCCTGCCGATTCGGCTGGCGTACTGGAAAGGACTTCCGTCACGACGAGACCTTCGCCGGAAGCCAGGCGCAACTGCGTCCGCAACGTTTCGTCCGCTTCGCTCAGCGTGACGCCGATGCGATACCGCTCGGCATCGACCGCGACGGCCAAGTCGCGATCGAGCATCGCCCAGCGGAGTTTGGCGTACTGCGGCTTAGTCGTTTCTGCCGCAAGCTCGATCGACCTGCCTCCGCGACGAACTTTGAGCGTGACCGTTTTCCCTTCGGTCGCGCCAAGCCAATCGGCGAGCTTCCCGATGTCGCCGACTTTTGTGGCATCGAGCCCAACAATGACATCGTGGACCTTAAGTCCCGCTTTGGCCCCGACGCTTTCCGGCGGAATGTTGGTGACGATCAGTCCCTCGTCCTCTCCCAAATCGAGTTGCGCCCGGAGGGCCGCATCGGGTTGGGAAACGTCGATGCCGAGCGGGTTGTCGGCAAGCAGCGTCGTGATGAGATCGACATAGGCGTCCGCCGTAACGGACTTGTCGATGGCAATCTCCAGGTGATTGCGGGCATCGATAACTTCCGGATTGGTCGCAACCGGCTTGTCCTGAGGTTCTTCCTGGGCGGTCAGCGAAAGTGGAACGAGCAACAGCACGCAACAGAGCAAATGGCGAAAGGAAACTTTCATGGGTTATTCCTCGAATGGCAGCTGGAGGACAAACGGAAATCACGACACCGGTGTGCGAATGGGTTTCAGGACAACCTTGGTGACGGGGACCATCACGGTGCGCCCGTCAGCTAATTTGGCCGGCAAATAGCGGGTTTCCTCCTGCAACTCAAAGCCGCGGCGCTCCCACTGCTTGCGGACGTATTCGGGAATCGGCTCGCTGCGGGGGACTTCGTCGGCCGCGGCCACGGGGAGGGTGAGTTGCGCGGTGAGACGTGGATCGAGGTTCGTCGGGACAGATACCGTGGCCAGGAGCGGCTTGGCGGGGGATGCCGTTTCGGCTTGCTCTGGTTGCGCCACATTGACGTGCGTGGGCGAAAGCGCCGGCCACTGGCGAGCGGAAGCGAGACCAGCCGCGAAAGCCAGCAAGGCGGCACCGGCAATCGCGAGCCAGTGGCGGGGCGGAGAATGAGTAGTGAGTGGTGAGTGGTGAGTGAGTGATTTGCCCGTCTGTTCTCTGTCTTCTGTCCCCTGTCTCCTGTCCCCTGTCTCCTGAACCCTGAACCCTGAACCCTCCGCTGCCGCCTCCCACGCTTGTGCTTCCAAGAACGTCAGCGCACAGGCCCGCCACCGCGTCGGCTCTTCGTCGAGCCACGCCAGCAGGCTGCGGCGGTCGTGCTCGGGCAACTCGCCGGCCACGAGGCGATCGATCTGCGCGGTCAAAACGCCAGCATGTTGCGGACGGTTGTTCATAGGTCATCCCCCTCAATTCCCAATCGAGTCAATTCATTGCGTAAGCGATCGCGGGCCCGCAGCAGGCGACAATCGACGGATTTGTCGCTGATTCCCAGCCGCTCGGCGATTTGCCGGTAACTCCAGCGCTCTCCGTACTTCAGCAGCAGGATTTCCGCATCCCGGCCATCTAGCTGCAGCAGCGCCTGTCGCGTCAGTTCCAACCGCTCGGCTCGCATCAGCCAGCGAAGCGGATCGGAACTGGCCTGGCCATTTCGCCGCGTTTCGGCCAGTCCCGCGAGCGCCCGCCGCCTTCGACCTTGCTGCCGGCAGTAACGAGCGGCAGCAATCACGGCCAGGCGATGCAGCCAGGGACCGACGCGGTCCGCATCGGCCAGGGGCCAACGCTGTTCGACAGCAGCCAGTGCCAACTGTTGCCAGACCTCCTCGACGGCTTGCGGCTCGCCCGTGCGGGCCAAAATCACCCGCCGGAGCCACGGTTCATGCTCGGGCAAGAGCGTTGCCCAGTCGAACGAGGCCCGGCACGCGGCCGGAGCAGGCGGCAAGTCGGCGGCAGTCATCACTGCCATAGAGGTTCCCGCAGGACGTGCGATCCCTCACAGATTTGGGAACAAATTTTGCCACGGTGCTTGCACCGCGCTCGGTCGCGAGGAGGGTTCGGGGTTCAGGGTTCAGAGCAGCGGAGGTCAGAAGTCGGAGATCAGGGTTTGGCAGTTTCCTTTCCGCTGTCGTCCTTCCCAAACCACATCATGTGCTGCCACGGCAGGCCGTCAAACTCCTTCACCAGCTTGAAGCCGTTGGCCGGCCACTCCTTCATGATCTGTTCTTTGCTCATCTTGTGTTCCGGCTTGATCGGCACTTTGGGGTCTTCGGTGCGGAATTCGACGAGCACACAGACGCCGTCCTCCGACAGCGAGTTCCGCATCGCGGCTAGCATCTGCTCGGGGTGCGAAAATTCGTGATACACATCGACCAGCAGGATCATGTCGATCTTCCCTTTCGGGAGCCGCGGGTCGGTGAACGTGCCGAGGATCGGCGAAACGTTGGCGATTCCCTGCTCGTCGGCCCGGTCGTTGAGCATCTTCAGCATCTCGGGCTGAATATCGACGCCATAGACGTGGCCGTCGTTGCCGGTCATTTTCGCGAGCTGCAGTGTATGAAAGCCGTTGCCGCAGCCCATGTCGCAAATGGCCATGCCGCGCTTGACGCCCAGGTTCGCCAGCATCAGCGAGCAGCGTTCTTCTTGCTCGCGGTTGTCGCGCGTGAGCCACTCGGCGCCCAGATAGTGCATCGTTTGCGCGATGCGGCGGCCTTTGTACTCCTTGAGCGCCGGCGGCGTGCGAACGGGCTTGAGGGCGCGGGGGACTTCGGGCGATTCCTGAGCCTGGAGCCGAACTCCCGCCAGACAAACGAGGATGAATACGCCCGAAAATAACCGTTGCATTCGCAAGTTCCTGAAATAGTTAGCAGCCTGTGCTTCACTGCTATCCTATGCCGCAGGGCTTGGCAGCCGCAACCTTCAGCTATCAAAGAGCCAATGTCGGCTCGTTACAAAGTCACTCGGAACCGGTGCGATGCTCGCGAACCACCACTTCCGCCCAGCGGCGGCTTTTGCCCACGGGCCGATCGTCTAGCGGAACCGTGAATCGTTCGCCGTCCTTGGCTGCTGCGAAATGCCGACGTTTGGTTACTTTCAGCCACGGTTGCTGGACGGTGGTCGTGTCGTTGATGGCGGCCTCTTGGACATCCTCGATTAGCGATTCGGCGATCGTCAGGTCGAGCGTGTATTTGGCGTGATTGTTGGCGTGGCAGCGAACATCGATGGTCCAGCCTTCGTCCAGAATCTCGATGATCGGTTCCATAGCGCCACTGGCGGCTGGCTTCACGGCGACGACGAACGGGCGACGCGTCAGGTTCGAGATTGTCGCCGGCTGGTGCTCAAACAGGGTGACCTTGGGGCACGTTTGGATTTGTTGCTTGCCGCTGGTGGCATCGACGATGCGGCACTCGATGGCAAACTCGCGGCCCGTGGCTTCCGGTTTGGCCGATGGATTGGCAGCCAGGACAACGAATGCAGGTAACAGCAATCCGATGCTAGCCAGGACGATCCGCAGGCGACGTGACATGACAGCACTCCGCGCAAGGGTTTCACGGGACGAAACCAAATCGCGCGGAGCGTAGAAGACGAGCGTACCAGAGGCAAGAGAGGCTGGGCAAGCCAAGACGCTTGGCGAGCGGGGTGCATCAGCACCCCGATGACACCGCGCCGCCGCACAACCAATGCCATCGGGAGGCTGACGCCTCCCGCTCGCCCGCTATTCCCGCGTCAGCTGGTGAAACCGCTCGGTCAGCTTCCGCGTGAGCGGGCCGGGCTGGCCGGTGCCGATCGTGCGGCTGTCTAGCTTGACGACAGGGATGATCTCGGCGGCGCTTCCCGTGAGGAAGCACTCGTCGGCGATGAAGATGTCGTGCCGGACGAGGCCGATCTGCTGCACAGGGATCTTCAGCTCGGCGGCGATTTCGAGCACCGCGTCGCGCGTGATCCCTTCGAGAATGCCGGCGTCGATTGGCGGTGTCTGCAGCACTCCCTTGCGGACGATGAAGATGTTGTCGCCGGTGCATTCGGCGACCTCGCCCTTCGCGTTGAGCATCAGGGCCTCGATGCAGCCGGCTTGCAGCCCTTCGATCTTGGCCATGATGTTGTTCAGGTAGTTCAGCGATTTGATCCGCGGGCTCAGGGCGGCCGAGTGATTGCGGATCGTGCTGGCCGTGATGATCGAAAGCCCGTTCTCGTACATCTCCTTCGGGTACATCTGAATGTGATCGGCGATCACGATCACCTGCGGATTGCTGCAGCGATTGGGATCGAGGCCGAGGGCTCCCGCGCCGCGCGTGATCACAAGGCGGATGTAGCCGTCCTTGATGCCGTTGGCGGCCAGCGTGTCGTTCACCGCCTTGGCGAGTTCATCCTTCGTCATGGGGATTTCGAGCCAGATCGCGCGGGCCGAATCCCAGAGGCGGTCGAGATGCTGTTTCAAGCGAAAGACTTTGCCGCTGTAGCTCCGCATCCCCTCGAACACGCCATCGCCGTACAAGAGACCGTGGTCATAGACGCTGATCTTCGCGTCTTCTTTGTCGTAGAGCTTGCCGGAAATATAGATTTTGAGCGACATGGGAGTCGGTGGGCTTGCAGGCTGGGGAGAGGGACGGGAGTTGGCTTTGGTGGCAGCAATTGCAGCAGCAACCTGAGTAGCAGCCGACATGCTCATTCCTTCAGATTGGACGGATTGCGGCACCAATTCTCGCTTGATTCTAGCCGGATCGCCCTTCGTCGTCAGCGCCGGCAATATCAGCAAGCGGACTGAAGCCTTGGCGCAGTCAGGGTTTACGTTCGGAAAAGAGAGGGCTCGACTTTCCGCATGCCCAGAGGATGCGCATCACGGCGATTTGGTTCGCGGGTGAGTAACGCGGGATACGTACATGGCACTCGCAAGGATTTCATGCGCGAACAGCAAGCCGAGTAACTTGGATACGACGAAATTCCTTCGATTCGACTGGAATTTCAGCCATTCCGCGTCGGCGTAAACATGTCGCGGAGTTTGGTTCCGGAGAAGCCCGATTCCAGCGCGTGCAGGCCAAATCGCTCGGAGAGAACCTGGTAGGCGCGAATGCCCCGGACGCTGTTCCCCTTGGCGTCGAGTAGGGGCGAAAAGGTTCCCATGCCGAACTGGCCGGGAACAACCCCGACAATGCCGCCGCTGACGCCACTCTTGGACGGAATCCCCACGCGGTAGGTCCATTCGCCGGCATAGTCGTACATGCCGCAGGAGGCCATGACGCTGAGGACATACTTCACTAGCGGCTGCTGGATCGCCCGCACCCCGGTGAGTGGGTTGATCCCGCCGTTGGCGAGCGTGGCCCCCATGATCGCCAGGTCGCGGCAATTGACGAGCACCGAGCACTGCTGGAAATACAGCTCCAGCGAGTCGGCGATCCGCTCGCTGACCATCCCGAAATTGAGCATCAGGTGGCCAATGGCGCGGTTGCGATGCCCGGTCAGGCGCTCGGACATGAATACCGAGTTGTCGATGTACACATCGCGGCCGCAGAAGGCCGAGAACATCGCGAGGAGCCGCGTGACCCGCTCGGGAAAATCGCGGCCGCAAATCAGATCGGCCGTGGCGATGGCCCCGGCGTTGACCATCGGATTGAAAGGGCGATTCGAGTTCTCGTCGAGCACGATAGCATTGAAGGCTTCGCCGGTCGGCTCGACACCCACTTTCGAGAGGACGTGGTCCAGACCGTGGTCTTCGAGCGCCAACCCATACACAAACGGCTTGGAAATCGACTGGATCGTGAAGAGCTGCCGGCAGTCGCCGATTTCAATGACCTGCCCGTCGGTCGTCGCGAGGGCGATGCCGAACCAGTTGGGATCGGCCTTGGCAAGCTCGGGGATGTAGGTGGCGACCTGGCCTTCGTCCACCGTGGCGTAGCGCGCGTGGATCTCGCGTAAAATCTCGCGGATCGGCGCGGCGGCCGTCTTCATCCTGCCGATCAAGAGATCGACTTCATCGGTGGCGGCTTTGTCGTTGGGCAAGGGAAGAAGCTCTTAGGTGGCTGGTTTGGGTGGCATTGCGCCCGGTGGCAGGGAGACGGTTTCCACCGAGCTGCCGGTGGCGATGCGCCGCGCCACCATCGCCAGTTCATTCGTCAGCGGGTGGTCCGGATAGCGGTTGGTGAAAATGTCGTTGCTCGCGTTGCGGACCATCTCATTGCTGAGTGGAAGGATGGCGGCCACCTCCGTGCGATACATCGCTTCGACCTGCGCCTTGAGCGCGACGGTGTCCATGCCCGGCGGCACCTTGTTGACCAGGACGAACATCTGCGGCACATCGAGCTTGCGAGCCAGTTCAACCGCCACGCCGGTTCCCTGAAAGTCTTGCTGGTCGGGACGGACAATGAGAATCAGCACGTCGGAAACGGCAATCGAGAGCAGTGTTTCTTCGTTGACGCCCGGATGCGTATCGATGAACAGGAAGTCGAGCCGCAGCCGCTTGAGCAGATCCTGCAAGCCGTCGGTGAGTCGGCCAACGTCGTACCCTTCGCGGAGGATTTTTGCGATTTCGCCCGTCTTCAGGCTGGAGGGAATGACGAACAGCCGGGGGCGATCTTGATCTTCCGTGACGCTGCCGATGGCCCGGGTCGTTACGTCGCAGGCCGTTTCCTCAATCGCGCATTTTCCGTAAAGGTAGTCGTTAAGCGACCGCCGCATTTCGCTTTCGGTCAGCCGAAAAAGGACGTGGACGCCGGGCGATTGCACGTCGGTATCGATAATGCCCACCCGATAGCCGGCACGTGCCACGAGCACGGCCAGATTAGCCGTCGTGTTCGACTTGCCGGTGCCGCCGCGAAAGGAATGGGTCGAGATGATCTTCGGCACGAATCAAGTCCTGGGGAATTAGCCGTCTGGTCGCCCTACCGTCAAGCGCGTCGCCCGGCGCGGAGTGCTTTGGCCTGAGATTGGAGTTTCTGGAAATAGTCGTCCTGAGCGATCTGATTCACTTCCGCACCCACCTTCGACTGATCCAGAACGAAGTCGGGCTGCTCGACGTCTTCAAAACAGACGGTGCGGGTGGTCAACATCTCCTCGGCTTTCAGAGCGAAGCGGAGCATTGGTCCTGTGGCGCCGAGACTGAACGATACTTCGGAATCGATCGGGAGCTCGGTGACCTTCTGGTGCTGCACCACCACACCGTGCTGCCCGCGGGCGATGAGCGACCAGCGGCCCTCTTGGCAACGGAGTTCGGCATGCAACCGCGAAACGTAGGGGTCATAGATCTCCACGTCGCAGTCGGGCGAACGGCCAATAGTGATCATCGTGCGGTCGAGAAACCGCCAGCTCTTGACTGGCCTGCCGAGCGCAGCGTCGAGCAGCTGAACCAGCACCTCATCCGAGGGTGCGGGAAATGATTCGCGCGATAACATGCCGCCTGAGCCAAAGAATCACGTTGCGAAGAGCGCTCGGTCGCGGGAGTGCAAATCTTGGGCCACACAAGTCAGACGAGCTGGATTTGTAAGCAGTCCCGGCAATTGGCATAGTTTTCAGACATCCAGCAGCGGGGGGAGAGGGAAATCCGTGCCTAAACTTCAGTCGGCACCTGCATGAAATTGAGAATGGGGAGGTCGGTGTGCAGTGCTGAAGGTCGCATGGGGGCCAAGTTGCTAGGATGAGCGGTTCGCCGCTGGCCTCCGTCAATCGACAACGGAATTCTCATGCCCAATCGCCTGGCCCAAGAATCAAGCCCGTACCTGCTGCAGCACCAGAACAACCCGGTGGACTGGTATCCGTGGGGACCGGAGGCGCTCGGTCGCGCGAAGGCCGAGGGCAAGCCAATCTTCTTATCGATCGGCTATTCGGCCTGTCACTGGTGCCACGTGATGGAGCACGAGAGCTTTGAAAACGCGGGGATTGCCGCGTATGTGAACGAGCACTTCGTGCCGATCAAGGTCGATCGCGAGGAGCGGCCGGACCTGGACCAGATTTACATGAATGCGGTCCAGCTGATGACCGGCCGCGGCGGCTGGCCGATGTCGGTGTTTCTCACGCCCGATTTGCAGCCGTTTTTTGGCGGCACTTATTGGCCACCGACGGCGCGAATGGGAATGCCGGGATTCGACCAGGTGTTGCGAGCCGTGGTCGATGCCTGGACGAACCGGCGAGAGATGGCGGCTGAGCAAGCGGCGCAGTTGACGGAAGCAGTGAAGGGGGAGGGAGCAGGAGAGGTCGGAAGTCAGAGGTCGGAGGTCAGCGAAGAAAAAGCGAGGCAGTTACTCGCTGGTGCGCAGCGCCAACTCGCACGGGCGTTCGATCGGACGCATGGAGGCTTTGGCACAGCGCCGAAGTTTCCGCACAGCATGGATTTGCAGCTTCTGTTGCGGCTTTGGAAGCGACGGCCGAGCGAAGAAGTGCTGCACATGGTGACGCACACGCTGGAGAAGATGGCAGCGGGCGGAATTTACGACCATCTAGCCGGCGGCTTTGCCCGGTACAGCGTCGATGAGCGATGGCTCGTGCCGCATTTTGAAAAGATGCTGTACGACAACGCGCTGCTCTGCTCTGCCTATCTAGATGCGTACATCGTAACACTTCTGTCGTCACGATTCGCTTCACAGACCGCGGATGTCGTCAGGCAGACCTGTGACTACATCCTGCAATACATGACAGATTCTGAAGGGGGTTTTCACAGCACCGAGGATGCCGATAGCGAAGGCGTGGAAGGGAAATTTTACGTTTGGACGCCCGTCGAGATTAGACAAGTGCTTGGAGAAGAATGGGGCGAGCAGTTCTGCTACGTGTACGACGTGTCGGAGCACGGCAACTTCGAGCATGGGCAAAGCATTCTCAATTTGCCGAAGTCAATTGAAATGTGTCACGCTCTTCGCGGTTGGGAACTCGAAGGCCTGAGGGGAACACTAAACCGTTCTCGTGAAAAACTCTTAGCTGTGCGCGATCGCCGCGTGAGGCCCGGCAAAGACGACAAAATTCTGACTGGCTGGAACGCCTTGATGATTCACGCGCTCGCGACGGCGGCAAATGCTCTTGATCCCGGCGTGTGGCGCAGTGATTGCAAGCGATATCGCGATGCTGCCACTCGATCCGCTGAGTTCATATTGCGATCCATGTCCCGCCCCGACGGCCGCCTGCTGCACACGTGGCGACATGGCCAAGCGAAGCTCGACGCATATCTCGACGACTATGCCTACTTCATCAATGCGCTGGTCACGCTTTACGAAGCGACGTTCGAGGAACGCTGGATCGACGAAGCGGTCCGGCTGGCGGATTTGATGCGGCTGCACTTTGAGGACAAAGACAACGGCGGATTCTTCTTCACGGCCGACGACCACGAACAGCTCATCGCCCGCAACAAGGATTTTCACGATGCCAGTGTTCCCAGCGGCAACGGGATGGCGGCGACGGCGCTGATTCGCTTGGCCAAGCTGACGGGGAAGACAGCGTATTTGGAGTCGGCGCTCGGCGCGATTGCGGCGGGCGTGCCGATCATGGAGCGAGCACCCACCGCAGCCGGGCAGTTACTCATTGCGCTCGATATGTGGCTGGGACCGATGGAGGAGTGGGTGCTGATCGGCGGTGAGTCGGACAAGGAAAACGGGGAGTTGCTCGGCGCGATGCGGCGGCAATATGCGCCCAATCGCGTGTTGGCGTATCGGAAGGAGGCGGTGGCTCAGGGGGCTGACGTCCCCCGCTCGCCTACTGACACCTCGCGCTCGCCGTTTCTGGACGCGCTGTTCGGCGGCCGCGACGCACAAGGGGGCCAGCCCACGCTCTACATCTGCCAGAACTTTACCTGCCAGGCGCCGCTCGTCGGAAAGGATGCAATCCTGGCGACCATCGGGAAGTAGAGGAACAAGAATTGCACTACTTGTTCATGTAAACAGTGGCAAACTGTCAATGTGGCAGTTGGCAAATTATTAGATGGCGCTTCGCATGGGAGTAGGAGGGAGGGGATTCGATGCGTGGTTTCCGGGAACCCCCGTTTTCCTCGTTTTTGGTAACCCTCGTCGCGAATCGTCGCCGGAGTGGATTCTAGAAGTCGAGGAGAAATAAGAACTTACGACGCGGCGGATTTTCGTCATCCGGGGCGCAGGTTACCACGAAACGCGAAATCCCGGTAACCAGAGGCAAGTGTTGGCCCAGCCAAGGCTTAGCGACGCTGAACGGGCCGAAATGGGCGAAACCAGCGGTAACCAGCAGATGCCAGTCGCCGCAAGCGAGCAATGTCAGAATGGCAGCCCTGATGCTGCGCGATTCTTGAACAGGAAGGAAGTCAACCCTGGCAACGTCGCTACAACCGGAACGCTTGCGAGCGATGAAGGGGGAGTTCCGCGCTGGGTGCGGGTGTGCGTGCTATATCCCTGTACGGCAGGTTGTCGCCGCGCCCCGCGTCGCCCCATCACCCTTGAGTTCGTTCCATGATTACGGTGCTGTCGATTTTTCAGATCGCCCTTTGCCTGGCGGTGCTCATGCTCCTGCGGATCAATCGGCAGCAGCAAGCCGCGGCAGCGCAATTGGCGGAACGAGCGTCCGTAAATCGACAGGACGTACTGTTCGCCAAACGAAACCGGATTCTCAAACTTCTGGCCGACGACATCGGCCAGGACTACGGTGCGTGCCTGAAAGTGGGCGATCTGATGTCCACGCTGGTGACGACCGTGCCGCCGACGGAATCGATCGGGGTGATCCGCGAGAAAATGCAATCGCTCAAGCTCCGGCACCTGCTCGTCGTCAACGAATCCGAGCAGCTCGTCGGTGTGATCAGCGACCGCGATCTGAATAAGCCCGGCTGCCGGACGGCCACCGACGTGATGACCGCCAATCCGATGACAGTGACGCCCGAAATGCCGATCAGCCCGGCCATCACGACGCTGATCACGAAGCACATCTCGTCGCTCCCGGTCGTCGAGAACGGCAAGCTCGCGGGCGTCCTCACGCGGACCGATCTGATGCTCTCCTTGCAGTGCATTTTGCAGGCGCTGCAGCGAGCCGGAGCAAGCCAATCGACCGCCGAAGCTGAGACGCCTGAAGCGGCGCTCGTTTAGTACAGCGTCCTCTCCGGCGAGGCGGCTGCGCAGGTAACAGACAGCGCGGCGATTCTTGACCTACAAGACACTCTGTCTTATTTTCACAGTGTCTTATTTTGCAGGTCGCTCGAATCCCGCCTCGCCACGCGGAGCCGATCATGGCCGTTCGCCTCTCCTTATTCGCTGCGCTGGTCGCCTTCTGCACGAACACAACGGTTTCGTTCGGCCAAGAGCCCCGGCCCGCAGCGACGGCGAAACGCGACATCGTCGAAGTGCTGTCGCCGCCGGAGAATATCGTCGCCACGACACGATTCACTTGGGCGACGTCGTTATCGCCCGATGAGAAGTACGTCGCTGTCGGCTACGGCCACTGGGCGGCTTCCGAAGCGGGGCAAGTCCGCGTATGGGAAGTGGGGACCGGCAATCCGCGGTGGAGTGCGCCGGAGTCGCGTGGCGTGCGAGCGGTCAGTTTCTCGCCGGACGGTTCGCTCGTCGCTTCGGGGAACTTCGGCGGGCAGATTCACTTGCGTGATGCCGCCACCGGGGAACTGAAACAGGAACTGCGCGAGTCGGGCGGGTCCGTCGAGAGGCTCGACTTCTCGTCCGATGGCAAGCGGCTGGCGACGAGCAGCAATACGTCCAAGATTGCCCGCATCTGGGACCTGTCCACAGGGCAAATCGTGCAGTCGTTTCCGGGGCATGCCGAAGTGGTGTACTGGGTCGAGTTCTCGCCCGACGACAAGCTGATCGCGACCGCGAGCAAGGACGCGACCGTTCGCATCTGGAACGTCGCCGACGCGAAGCTCCTGCACACGCTGCCGCATGGTGGCGAGGTCTCGGCCGCGGTGTTCGTCAGCGGCGGCAAGCAACTGGCGACCGTCTGCCACGACGGCGAGGCCCGCATCTGGAACGTCGAAACCGGCAAGCTCGATCTGACGCTTCCAGTGCCGCAGCCGCGCAACGCTGCGATAGCCATTGGCCTGTCGCAAAACGGCAAATACCTCGCGACTGGCAACCAGGCTCAGATCAACCTTTGGCTCACTAGCGATTGGTCGCACATCGGCATGCTTACCGGCAGCCAGCAACATGCCTGGGGGGCGAGCATAACGAACGACGGTAGCACGCTTGTCAGTTCGGCTTGGGACGACGTGGTGCGGGTGTGGGACGTGCCGAATCAGGCCGAAATCCGCTCGATGCCGCTGCCAACCGACGAGCGGAGCCCGGCAGGACCGGTGCGCACGCTTTCGGTTTCGCCGGACGGCAAAACGATCGCTGTTTCGTGTGCCGGCAATACCGTGCTGCTGCGTGAGCGGGCGACGGGGAAGATCGTCCGGACGCTCGAAGGTGCCGAGAGTGAGATTCTGGCCGTTGCCTACTCGCCCGACGGCCGCGTGATTGCCGCCGTTGGGCTCGACCAGCGCGGTTTGGTCTGGGACGCCAAGAGCGGTGAACTCGTGGGCAAGACGGGCGGCCACGAAGGGGGCGCGAGCTGCCTCGCCTGGTCGGCCGACAGCCGCATCTTTGCCACCGGCGGCAACGACAACATGGTTCGCGTGTGGGACGGCAAGTCGCAACGCGAGCTGGCGACGCTGGAAGGGCATCTTTCGACTGTGCGTGCGGTTGTCTTGTCGCCCGACGGCTCGCGAGCGATTTCCGGCGGCGACGATCCGACACTCATCGTGTGGGATGTCTCCAAGCGAGCTCCCTCCGGCACGCTGGAAGGGCACATCGGTCCCGTGTTCGCCATCGCCATCTCGCCGGATGGAGCGACGGCCGCTTCGGGAGGCGAGGACAAGTCGATCAAGGTTTGGGACCTGGTGAGCTTGAAGCTCCGTTCGTCGATTGGTGGGCACAGCAATCCTGTCCGGGCGCTCGCGTTCTCGCCTGGCGGGCAAACGCTCGCCAGCAGCAGCACCAGCGGCGGCTTTCAACTGAACGATCCAATCCGCGGCGCCGTTCGCAAGGGTTTTCCGAATGTTCACACGGGGAGCGTCAACGGACTGACATTCTTGTCCGACGGTTCGGGACTCGTTACGGCAGGTGATGACCAGACAATCCGCTTCTGGAAAGCAGCGCCCCCGCCGATCGAGCCGCTGGTGACAATCGAGCAAGGCCCCGAAGTGTTTTCGTCAGCGTACTCGCCCGACGGCAAGTACCTAGCCACCGGTGGCAAGGATGGGCTAGTGCATCTGCGAGATCCGGTAACCGGAGCGATTCGTCGCACGCTCAAGGGGCACAACGGGATCATCTATGAAATCGTGTTTCCTCCCGATGCCGCCGTCTGTGCCACGGCTGGCAGCGATGGGACCGTGCGGCTCTGGTCGGTCGAGCGAGGCGTGGAGTTGGCCAAGTTCAACGCTTGGAAGGACAAGCACGCGAGCGCGCGGGCGATCGAGTTCGACCCGGCGGGGAAGCTGCTCGTTTCCGGCTGCGGGGACGGCACGCTCAGGATTTGGGACATCGACAACCGCAAGCTCAAGCAGTCACTCGTCGGTCAGGCTCTTCCTGTGACGAGCATCCGCTATTCGCCCGATGGCTCGCTGCTTGCGACCTCGACCGGCGATTGGCAGAAGTGGCAATTGCCGGGCGAGCTGCGCCTTTGGAACGGAAAGACGAGTGAGGAGATCGCGAGTCTGCCGGGACATGCGAACGAGATCAAGCGAGTCGATTTTACCCCCAGCGGCGACCGGCTCGTCTCCGCAGCGGCCGGCGGCTGGGTCTTCGTCTGGGATGTCGCCAGCCACAAGCCGGTTTCGCAGTTCAAAGCCGATGCCGCTCCGACGGCGCTCTGCGTGCTGCCGGATGGTGTGCGTGCAGCCATCGGCGACAACAAGGGGGGCCTCGCTATTTGGGATCTGACAAGCGGCAAGACGCTCGCCCGCTATGCCGGCCATACGAAGATCATTCCGAACGTGGCGGTGAGTCGAGACGGCAAGCGATTGGCGAGCGTGTCGCAGGACGGAACGGTGAAGATCTGGAAGGTGGAGTGACTTACTTTGCCGGCAGCTTCAGCATCAGCTTTTTCCCGTCGCGCAGCACTTCCACGTTCACCTCGTCCGATCCCTCGCGGTTCAAGGCGTAGTTGAGCAGATCCGTCTCGCGCACCAGGTCCGTTCGTCCGTCGTACGACACGAGAATATCGTCCTTGAGGAATCCCGCCTTCTTCGCCCGGTCATGCGGCGAGTACTCGCCGACATGCTTCACGCGCAGCGCCATCCCGGTGGCGGGCGTTTTCAGATCGCTCCTCAACTCGGCCGAGAGGTCTATCGCGTAGAGTCCGCCGAGGGCGATCCGCCGCAGTTCCCAGCTCGAAGCCCGCCAGGCAATATCGTCCTTCTGTCGCCAACCCTTATTGAGCGAGAGCGTGATCGGCACTTGCTTCCCGCCGCGGCTGACGGTTCCTTCCACTGTGTCGCCGCTGGGGGAAACTTGGTGCAGCACCCACTGCACGTCGGCAAATGACAAGAGTGGCTGGCCAGTAAGCTGTTCGATCGTGTCCCCTGCCTTGAGCCCCGCCTTTTCCGCGGCAGAACCTGGTTCGACGCGCAGCACCATCGCCCGCTCCTTGGGATCGAGCACGAGGCCGATTGCCTTCGGATGCGGATACGGAAACATCACTGTCTCGGGCAGCTTGCCGCTTTGGTCGATGTGGTGCTGCCGCTGGGCGTCGCCGACCTGATGGCAATGGATACAACTCCGCACCACGTTCCCCTGATAGTCGAGCTGCGAGCCGAATTTTCCTTTGAGCGACGGATAGTTCTCAGGGGCAGCAAATTCCGGCGGCGGGCCTTTCTTCGCCGCAAGAGCCGCTTTGTGCTTGGGGAAGTCCTTGTGCAGGGCCAGTGCTCCTTCGAGTGCCTTCGCCAGTCCTTCAACCGACACGTCGTCGGCCCAGTGCGAGTGGTCCGAGCGCGTGCCAAAGCGGCCATAGATCGTGCCGTCGGCATTCAGCAGGAACACGGCAAACGATTGGTCGGTGTCGAACTGAAACAGCGACAGGTCCAGGCCGTTGGCTGATACGACTCGCACGCGCACGAACTGTTCGAGCAATTTCTGCAGCCGCTCGTTCTGATCGACGAGGTCATCGTCGAGCTTGACGCAGTCTTCGCACGGGATGCATCGGAGCACGACCACCATCGGCTTGCCGGTCTTCTTCGCCTCGGCAAAGCCTTGGGCCAGGTCGTTGTATATCCAGAAGCCGGCAGCGGTCACTTTGGCTTTGTCGTTCCGAACTTTCTCCTCGCGAGTTTGGGCGAATAGATTGCCTGCGAAGAGTACGATCGCGGCAAGCGAGACGGAGAGAGTGCGAACCATCGATGAGTTCCTTGCAATTGGCTATGAGTTGCCCCAGTGGCTGGCAGGGATTCAGTGGCTGGCAGGAATATAGTCGCGGTCCGTCCGCTTCGCGAGCAGAGGGGCTGCATGCTATTGTCGCCGGAGCGCCAGCACCGTCAGGTCGTCCGGCGGGCTGTCGCCGACGTAGTGCAATTCGACCTCGCGTCCGATCGAGCGGACGACTTCTTGAATCGGAGCGCGGGCGAGCTTCGTGATGAGCTGCTTGAGCCGTTCGACACCGAATTGCTCGCCGCGCTGGTTGAACGATTCCACAATGCCGTCGGTGGCGAGGACCATCAGGTCGCCCGATGCAAGCGTGAGCGGCGGACCAGCGGGATAGTCGGTCGGCACGATGACCCCCAGCGGCACGCCGGTCGAATCGAGTTCCACGAATTGCCCGGTCGCCGCTTGCCGGACGAGTGCCGGGCCATGGCCGGCATTGGAGAAGGTTAACTCCCCGGTTGTCGGAGCAAGTTTCGTCAGGCACATCGTGATGAACGAGCCGTGCTCGAAATCCTCGGCCAAGGCATTGGCAAGCTGTTCGAGCAGGGTTTGCGGCAAGTCGTGCGAGAGGATGAGCGTCCGCAGGGCTGCACGGACGGACGCCATGAGCAGGCTCGGGCCTAGGCCATGTCCGCTCACGTCGGCCACGCACAGCAGCACATCGCCGCTCGGGAGGCGGATCACGTCGCAGTAGTCGCCGCCGACCGCTTCGTTCGGGAACCACCACGTCGCGACTTCGTACCCGTCAATCGTCGGCAGTTTACTCGGCATGAAGCGGCGTTGTACCTCGCGGGCAACCTTCAGCGAAGCATCGAGCTCGCGCCGCTGGTGGATTTCGGCCACGAGCCGCGCCCGGTCGAGGGCGGCAGCCGCGTGATGACTGAAGGCGAGGGCCAGGCTCTCATCGTCGGCATCGAACGGGCCGCCGACGTTGTTAAGCATCTCCAGCACACCGAGCAGCCGCCCATCGCGCGAAGCGACCAGCGGCGCGGCGAGGACCGTTTGCGTTTGGTAACCGGCGAGCTTGTCGTAGGCCGGATGCCAACGCTCGTCGCGCGGAGCGTCCGGAATGTTGACGAGCGACCGTTGCCGGGCAACGTAGCCGGGAATGCCCTGGTTGAGCGGCACGACGAGTTCGTGTGACGCGCCGGCCGAGGCAAAGAGGACATTTCGCTTGCTGTCGAACTGGTACAGAATCGCCCGGTCGCAATGCAGGGCCTTGGTCGCCTCCGCCGCGATCGTGTCGAGAATTTTCGCCGTGTCGATCTCTTCAGCCAGCAGGCGAGTCACCTCCAGCAGCCGGTTGAGGCCCTTCAGGCTGTTACAGTAGCGCGGTGGAAGGGTAGCGTCAGTCATTTCAGTCAGTCTATGTCGCTCCCCATCCGCGCAGCAATCCAAGGACCGGAAACGAAGCGGCGTAAAAGCCCCTTGATCGTGGTTCGCAGGGTCGGCTCAATTGCCGCGTCGATTTGCGCGAGCGGTTGGCCAGTTACGTGATCGACGAAGCCCGACGAGCCGAGCATCAGGGGCCACTGACTCGTGCCGGCGACGGCGTTGACGCGTTCCTGCAACCGCAGCGACCAGAACAGGCCGAACGTGTCGCGGAAGTCGAGCCAAAGTCGGTCATAGGGATTGGCCGCATTGCGGCATTGCGGCGCGCGTGCGAAAAGTAGCGCTAAGCAGCCGAGCGTGAGTGCCACCAGATATTGCCCGCCGAATAGCGGCCGATGAACGAGCGCCAGGTACTCGGATAGCGCGAGCACCTGTGCTGTCGCGAGCAATATCGCCGCGAGCCACTGCCGCGTCGGCAGGTAGTTCACCGGTCCGACGAGGATCAGAATCCAGAGGAACCAGCTCCGAGCGTCTCCCATTTCCAGACGCTGGCCGCGCTGCAAGAAGAACGTCTCGGCAGCGGGGAGCGAGAGGATGCCCCAGAAGGCCAGGACGACGAAGCTCCAAGCGGCGTGCTGCGGCCGCTTGGCTCCCAGGACCGCGAGCACCGGGCAAAAGGTGAGCGCCACCGCAGCTAGTCGGAGCGGCGCGATCCACGTCGCCTTGCCATCGACCCAGGCCGCTGCGGCTTCCGTGGCGCTCCAGCAGGCTATCGCTGTCACCCCCCACCACCAAGCCGGCACGAGGGTCGTTTCTGCAATCCTCGCCCTTCGCCAGGCGAGCGCGACCGCTCCGCCTACGCCCGCACAGATTGCCCAAGCGACGGCAACATGCGCTGGCAATTCCAAGGACCACTCCTCTATGACCGGCACGACCGCTAATCGCGGCATTCTTTCCGCAGGCCAGCGACTCGCCGCCTGCTCGTGTCGAAAAAAGACCACAGGATCGTGCCCGTTCGATGATAGCCGCAACCCTTGCCGTCACAAGGCGATAGCTCTTGGACGAAGGCGGGCGGCTTCGCGAATGTGGCGAAAAATCAACCATCGCGTTTGCCGGACCGCAAACCGCAGGGCATGTTGGCTTGGGCCCGCTTGCGCGATTGGTCGCCCGACGGATCGCTCCCTGGTGGAATGCCGGGGAAGGTGGACAAGTGATGCTGGCCCGCACGCTGGAGTATTCAGGAGGAATGGTCATGAAGTGGACAGGAATGGCAGCCCTCGCGGTCCTCTCGCTGGCCGGCGTCTGCCAGGCCAACGACCCCGTGCCGGCTGGGATTCGGATGCCCAATCCCCGCTCGCCGCTGCAAACCGCAGCCAACTGGTGGGCTCGATTCGGCGAACCGGTGAATCAGGAAGCCATCGATGCGGCCCCGGTGAAAGCACCGGTCGAAACGATCGGCTATAGCGAAAACGGCTTCGGCTACGTGTACAGCCCTGGCTCGTGCGACTACACGCCGGCTTGCACCGACTGGCAGTGGCGCGACTACAACCCGATGCCGCTGCGGTGCTACCCGCTGCATCAGCGGCTGAAAGATCGGCACGGCGCCTGCGGGCACTGTGGCGCATGCGGTGATGCGTGCGGCTGCGGGCATGGCCACGGCCGGCTCTTCTGCGGCAAGCACAGCAATTGCGGCTGCAACGATGCCGCGCCGAGCTGCGACGCGAAGGCCCCCAGCTGCGAAGCTGCCCCGTCGTGCGAAGCGATTGCTGACTGCGGCTGCGACGTCGCCACGTCGTGCTGCAAGAAGCGGCACTTCCACTGGCACTGGAAGGGCGTCGGCTTCTGGAACAAGCACTGCGGCTGCGACACGTGCGCCCCGTCGTGCGGTTGCGGAGCCGAACCTGCTTGCGACTATGCTCCGGCCAAGGAGCTGTCATCGCCCGAACAGGCTCCCAAGCCGATTCCAGAAGACGCAAAGGCCGCCGCCCACACGCAGCCGACGCTGGTGTGGCCGCTGGGCCCGGTGCGGTGAATGGGAGGGCGAGGCTCCTGCCGAACCATGTTGATCGTTCAGTCCTGAACGAACCTGACAACTCATACGAGGCGAAGTCGAAATCGGCTTCGCCTCGCTTTGTTGCGTCGCGAGTTGTTTTGGGTGTCGGGTGGCCGTGGTTTTCGTAGCAAACCACGGCGTATCTGCATCGAAACAGCCGTGGGCGGCTGCGCCGACCACAGCCACCCAGGAAGTTCCGTTACGCCACTCACGCGCAGCAGAATCGGCTCATGCCGGACGCGCGGGGCTGCCGATACCATCACTACGACACTGCCGGGAGGACGGACCCGCTCGACCGTGTCCGTATCAGGATAGAGGTCGTGGTGCGACGACGGAGCGACGCACCACGACCTTTTGCGTTGCGTCGCCGAGCATCGTCCGTACCTGCTAAATTGGCAGCGTGAGCGACGAATCTTCTCTGCCACCATCCTCTTTGCCGATCCGCAAGTACGGTGTCGTGGCCGTCGTGCTCGACGGCGACTGTTTCCTTGTCATTCGCCGCTCGCAGTACGTTCGCGCGCCGGGCATGTACTGTTTTCCCGGCGGCGCGATCGAGCCGGGCGAAACGGAAGCGGACGCGGTCGTGCGCGAAATGCGGGAGGAACTGACCGTAGCCGTGCGACCGGTTCGCCGCCTGTGGGAAAGTGTCACGCCCTGGCAAGTCCAACTGGCGTGGTGGCTAGTCGAACTCGCTCCCGACGCGCGGCTCGTACCGCAGCCAGCCGAGGTCGAGTCGTTTCACTGGCTGACGACCGCGGAGATTCGTGGGATGGCTGATGTGCTAGCGAGTAATCTGGAGTTTCTTCGCCAATGGGAGTTGGCACTCGCGAGCGAAATGGCCGCGAAGATCACTGCTTTGGGGGGTGAAACCGTCGGTTGAAGATCTCCGCATCGAACGAATCGCGGGGCGTGAACTTCTCTTTGGCGGTTCGCTTGGGCGACGTGACTTCGTCCGGTGATTCATCGGCCGATGCAAGGCCGGCATTGGCCGGAGGTGCCTGCGACAGCGTCGTCGGACTATCGACAGCAATGGTAGCTGGTGGCGAGGAATCGGGCGCAGCCATCGTTAGCAACACCCACGCCTTCAGCTCCTCGAACTGCCGCTGCGTCTGCTTATCGAGCGGCGCGGTGAGTGCCGGGCCGTGCTTCCGCTGCGCTTCGATGAGGAGCGGGCTCGATTCCGGCTTGGAGGAATCAAGTTGCTGCAGGACGGCAAACAGGTTCCGATGCGTGAATCGCTGGGGCGGGCTTTGACCGTTGGGGGGCCGGACGAAGTGCATCGCCGCCTTGGAATTCGCCCCGTGGCACGAGTTGGCCCCGCACCGGTTCATGAGCAGCGGCTGCACGACGGCCGCGAACCGCTCGACGCTCCCCTTGGGCAGCGCCTTCACGGCTTGGTCGATTTGTTCGGTAGATACGCCGCTTGCAGTTGCTGAAGTAGAAGAGATTGTCGAAGCCGGCTTTGGCTCCGGGCGCACTTCCGTCGCCAGCTTCAGCCGCCGCTCAAGCTCTGCAATTTTCGGGTTGTCCGCGTCGACAGCCGTCGCCTTGGCGAGTTGTTCCGCGCAGCGGGCATGCAGTCCCTGTCGCAAGCACCACTCGGCTAGGTCCACATGCGGCGCGGCGCCGCGGCCAAACATTCCGTGCGTCTTCAGCTCATACGCTTCATTCAGATTCGCGACGTGCGCCTCCACGTCCTTCGCCGGCACGCGCAGCTCGCTCGTCTTTCCGATCAGCACGAGATAGTAATCGCCGGCACTGGTGATTTCCCCAGCCAGCACATTGCCGTTCTTCAGCAGTAAGAGGCCCTGCTGCGGGGCGAACGGCGACTGGGCGAAAGCCGCCGAAACCGCCAAAAACAACACTGCTAGCGCGTAAATCCCGCGAGAGTATCCCATAGTCGCCGAACCGTAGGACCGCGGCCAACGCGAGTCAACGGCAGTTCTTTCAATTCCGCCGCCTGGCTCAGAGGCGTAGAATTCCCTATCGCCTGTGCCGCTGTTTTGAAAGGACTCGCCATGCCCGCCCAAACTGCCCAGTCCGCCGACGGATTTGTCGAGCGGGTCGAACTGACCGGCCACATTATCGACAGCCTTCTCCTGCCGAAGGTGCTCGATCACATCACGGCCGGGGGTGGTTCGTTCCGCATTGAGCAGATCACTATCGGCCAGGCCCAGAGCGACGCAAGCTTTGCCTTGATCGCGGTCCATGCTCCAACAGCGGAACGCCTGCAGCAGATCCTGGCGGACATTGCCGATCACGGCGCGACTCCGACGCACAGCCAGGACGCGCGTCTCGTCGCTGCCGACATCGCCGGGGCCTTCCCTGACGGCTTCTACAGCACGACCAACCAGCGAACTGAAGTCCGAATTGGCGGCCGCTGGATCGAGGTCGGGCTGCAAGAGATGGACTGCGGCATTGTCATCGACCCGAAAGCGAGTTCCGCCCGCTGCCGGGCGATGACGGATGTGCAACTCGGCGAGCAATTTGTCGTCGGCCATGCCGGCGTGCGAGTTCATCCCGAAGCTCGGCAGGCACAGTCGCACGGGTTCGAGTTCATGAACAGCCCGGTCTCGACCGAGAAGCCAAAAGGAGTTGCGATCCGCCAAATCGCCCACGAACTGATCCGCACGCGTCGCGACGGTGGCAAGGCCCTGCTCGTCGGCGGCCCGGCGATCGTTCACACCGGCAGTGTCGAGCATCTCTCGCACCTCATCCGCGGCGGCTACATCCACCGCCTCTTTGCCGGTAACGCTCTGGCGACGCACGACATCGAGCAGGCTCTCTACGGCACCAGTCTCGGCGTTCGACTCGACAGCGGCGACATCATCGAAGCCGGCCACGAGCACCACCTGCGGGCGATCAATCGTATTCGCCGCGCCGGCAGCATCCGCCAGGCGGTTGCAAGCGGCGAGCTCAAAAGCGGGATCATGTACGAGTGCGTGCGAAACAATGTCGAGTTTCTGCTCGCCGGCAGCATCCGCGATGATGGCCCGCTCCCCGAAGTGATCACCGACACGCTCGTCGCTCAGGCCCGCATGCGCGAGCAAATCCGCGACGTGACGTTCTGCCTGATGGTCGCCACGACGCTTCATTCCATCGCCGTTGGCAATCTGCTACCCGCATGGGTCAAGGTCGTCTGCGTCGATATCAACCCGAGCACCGTCATCAAGCTTGCCGACCGGGGCAGTTTTCAGACGGTGGGGCTGGTGACCGATGTCGAGCCTTTCTTCCGGGCGCTGGTGAGCGATGTCGAACTACTCGCTACCTAGTTCCCTGCCGTTTCGTAGTATCGAATTCTTTCGTGTTTTCGTGATTGTTTCCTGCCATCGACTTTCCACTTCAGCCCACTTCAAACTTCACACCCTGCGCCAACGGCAGGTCGCCGCCGTAGTTGAGCGTGCAGGTCTGCCGCCGCATGTAGGCCTTCCAGGCGTCGCTGCCGGCCTCGCGGCCGCCGCCGGTCGCTTTCTCGCCGCCAAACGCGCCACCGATCTCCGCGCCGCTCGTGCCGATGTTCACATTCGCAATGCCGCAATCGCTGCCGACCGGCGAGAGGAAGCGCTCCGCGTCGTGGAAGCGGCCGGTGAAGATCGCGCTGGAGAGGCCTTGCGGCACGGCGTTGTGCAGGGCAATCGCTTCGTCGAGCGTTTGGTAGGTCAGCACGTAAAGAATCGGCGCAAAGGTCTCCTCCATCACAATGGGCGATTGTGACGGCATGCGGATGATCGTCGGCTCGACGAAGTAGCCAGGACGCTCAATTATCCCCCCCCCGCGCACAACAACACCTTTTTGCTTCTTGGCCGTGTCGATTGCCGCAAGATACTGTTTCACCGCCGACTCACGGATCAGCGGTCCCAGCAGCACTCCATCCTCCCACGGATCGCCCGGCTTGATCGATTGATAAGCGGCAGCCAGTCGCTCGACGAAGGTGTCAGCAATCGACTGATGCACGATCAGCCGCCGGAGCGTCGTGCTGCGCTGACCGGCGGTGCCGAATTTGCGCAGGAACAGGATCTCATCGATCGCCG
>CAYLLN010000052.1:0-24951 GCA_964384375.1 uncultured Pirellulaceae bacterium | reverse complement strand
TCGTGCATCGATGACCGGCGGTGCCGACGGCAGCGAAGAGCACAGCACGCAAGGCAAGATCGAGATTGGCCGATTCGGTCAGGATGAGGCCGTTGTTGCCACCCAGTTCGAGCAGCGATCGCCCCAGCCGCTCGGCGACCTTGGCGGCAACCGCCTTCCCCATCTTCGTGCTGCCGGTCGCGGAGATCATCGGCAGCCGCTCGTCGGCAGTCAATTTCTCGCCGATATCGCGGCCGCCAACCACGAGGTTCAGCACGCCTGCAAATCCTGCCGGCTCCAGCACGCGATTAACGATGTGCTGCACTGCCACGGCGGTTAACGGTGTTAACTCGGAGGGCTTCCAAACGACCGGATCGCCACACACCAAAGCCAGCGCCGCGTTCCACGCCCACACGGCGACAGGAAAGTTGAACGCCGTGAGGCAGCCGATAGGGCCCAGCGGATGCCACTGCTCAATCATGCGATGATTCGGCCGCTCGCTGGCGATGGTCAGGCCGTATAACTGCCGCGACAGGCCGACGGCGAAGTCGCACATGTCGATCATTTCCTGCACTTCGCCCAGCCCCTCGCTCTTGATCTTGCCCGTCTCCAGCGTCACGAGCATCCCCAGATCGCTCTTCGCCTCGCGGAGCGCATTGCCGATCTGCCGCACGATCTCCCCCCGCAATGGCGGCGGGACGAGGCGCCACTTCTTAAACGCCTCGGCGGCCGACGAGACAGCCCGGTCGAAATCAGCAGGACCAGTCGCCACGACGCGCGCCAACTCCTGGCCATTCGCTGGATTGATGGACGCGACCTGCCCGCCTGCCGGCTGGTCGATCCACCCCCCGGCATAGACGCCTGACTGCGTGGGTGAAAGGCCACAGCGATGAAGGATTTCGAGGGTCATTGATCACTCGGCAAAGCCGCAGGATATAATTTATGGCAAGCGCAAACGAAAGGTAATCGTATGAAACTTGCCATCGAGTCAACACCCGGCGTCATGGGCGGCAAACCTCGCATCGCCGGACGCCGAATTACCGTGCAAGACATCGCCATGTGGTGCGTGCGACTGGGCCGCGGCGTGGATGAGGTTGCGACCGATCACGACTTATCGTTGGCCGAGGTTTACGCAGCACTTTCCTATTACTACGACCACCGCGAGGAGATCGACCGAAGCATCTCCGAGAGCCGGGCTTTTGCCGAAGAGTTGAAGGATCGCATGTCGTCAAAGGTATTCCGCAGTTGACCGAGTAGTTGGTGGCGGGCAATGCCGGTGAAGTTCTATACCGACGAGCATGTTTCCAAGGCAGTCGCGCGTGGTCTCCGGCAGCGTGGCGTGGATACAGTGACAGCGGTTGAATCAGGATTGAGCGGTGCCCCTGACGAGCAGCACCTGCAATTCGCTGCTGGTGAAGGTCGAGTCATCGTCACGCAGGACGATGACTTCCTGCGGTTCCACGCGGCCGGTCATCCACATGCTGGAATTGTCTATGCGCCGCATGGAACCTCGATCGGCGATATTATTCGCGGACTGATGCTGATTTATCAGGTCCTTGACTCAGACGACATGGTGAACCATGTCGAGTTCCTGTAGATCCACAGCAGACCTGCGCCTCACTCCGCCGCCACAAACTTCACACACACCGGCGCGGGAATCGCCACCATGTCCCCCACCTGGCTCAGTTTGCCGCTCGCCTGATCGACCTTGAACACCGCCACGTTGTCGGTCGATTGGTTGCAGGCAATCACATACTTGCCGGTCGGGTCGATCCCAAAGTTGCGCGGCGTTTTGCCAATCGTCTTCTGATGACCCGCCGCGGTAAGCTGGCCCGTCTTCTCGTCGATCGCAAAGATCGCCAGGCTGTCGTGTCCCCGGTTGCTGCAATAGAGGAACTTGCCCGACGGATGGACCTGAATCTCGGCCGTCGAATTCCCCTTCAGCTCTTGCTGGTCGGCGGGAAGCGTGCTGATCGTCTGAATCTCGCGGAGGGCCCCCTTCTCGGCATCGTAGGCGAAGGTTGTCACCGACGACTTCATTTCGTTGCACACATAGGCGAACCGACCATCCGGCCGGAACGCAAAGTGCCGCGGGCCGCCCCCCTTGGGCGTTTCGCCGAAGGCCGGCTCATTGGCGGCGATCGTCCCTTTGGCCGGGTCGAGCTTGTAAATCAGCACCTTGTCGAGCCCCAGGTCGGCCGCGAACGCAAAGCGATTGTCGGGCGAGACATTGATCGAGTGTGCATGCGGCTCCTTCTGCCGACCCGGGTCGATGCTCGATCCTTCGTGCTGAATCGCCGATGCAGCGGGCTTGAGCGTGCCGTCCTCCGCAATCTGATACGAGGCGACGCTCCCGCCGCCGTAATTGGCCACCAGCACGCACTTGCCCGTCTTATCGACCGAGACGTGGCACGGCCCGGCCCCTTCGCTCGACTGATGGTTGAGAGCCGTCAACTTGCCGCTCTTGCGATCGAGCGAAAAGGCCGTCACGGCACCGGTGGGCTTCCCGCCCTCGCTCACTTCGCTGACGGCATACAGATTCTTGCCACTTGGTGAGATCGCCACGAACGACGGGTTCTTGATCCCCTCGGTTACGGCCACTTCCGTCAGCTTGCCGCTCGCCAGATCGAGCTTGTAGCAGTAAATCCCCTTGCTCTTGCCGCCGTTGGTATAGGTACCAAAATAGGCGAGCAATTCCTGGGGCGGATCGGCAGCTTGGAGCGCATCGCCAGCAATGACGCCCGCGGCGATGGCAAACACAACGACCGTCAACGCGAGCTTCATGGCGAAATCTCCCGGGGAAGAAGCGAAAGGAATGCGACTGGCGGCAAGTGTCGCACGCTCGGCGGGCAAACTCAAGCGACCACCGGTCTTGTTTGGTTCGCAAATTCGCCCGTCCAATACGAGCGACCGCGTTGATGGACGGTCACTTCGCCAGCGACACGCAGACGATCTCCTTATCGTTGCGGATGTACGCGCACTGGTTGGCGTAGGCCGGGTGGGTCCAAACGACATTGCGGCCCATCGCTTCGCCCGTCGGTTCAAGAATGTGCGCCCGGCTGAGTTCCTCGTACCCTTGCGCGGTGAGCTTCGCGATAATCAGATCCCCCGTTTCACTAAAGAGGAAATAGCGGTCGCCGTTCTTGGTGAGGAACGCCGTGCCGTGGCTGGCGCGACGGTCGCCGCCGGTCGTCGGTTGGAAGGTTTCCCACAGCCGCTTGCCGGTCGCCAGATCGACGCCGCGAAGATTCCCCACCTGGCAATCGTTACCAAAAATGACACCGCCGTCGATGATCGGCGTGCTGTTGCTGCAATAAACGGCCGTGTTTTGCTTGCCGTCCCAAACCACTTCGGCGGCAGGCTTCGACTTGTCGAGGCGAAAGAGTGCGCCGACGGAGCCGATGCCGCTGGCGTAGAGCGAATCGCCCGATTTCACGGGAGCAGCGCACGACATGCCGTATTGCGGCTCGAGCGGCTGGGTCCAATAGAGCTTGCCGGTTTCCGGATCGAGGCTGTTCAGGGCCTTGGGATGCCAGATGAGGAGTTGCCGCTTGCCACCGGCCTGGATGATCGTCGGCGGGCAGTAGCCGGCGTCCCCATCAACCGAGAGCGCCTTCCATAGCTCCTTGCCAGTGTCCTTGTCGAAGGCGACGGCAACGCTCCCCTCGCCGCCGACGAGGCAGATCAGCTTGTTCCCATCGACGAGCGGATGACCGCAGAAGCCCCAGAACGGGGCCTCGATTTTGTATTCCTGCTTCAGCTCTTTCTGCCATCGCGGCTTGCCGTCGTTCGCGTTCAGACAGACCAGATTCCCTTCAGCCCCCAGGCAATAGACCTTGCCGCCGGCGACCGTGGGTGTGCAGCGTGGGCCGGCCGGATAGGAGATATTGTAGGTACAAGCGTATTCGTGCTTCCAGATTTCCTTGCCAGTCGTCGCGTCGAGGCACAGAACTCGCTCTCGCCCCTGCGTCTGGCTGCGTCCGCTAATGTTGTTCGCACCATCGCCGCTCTCGCGAAGGTAGTCGGTCACGAAGACCCGATTGCCGACGACGGCTGGCCCCGCGTAGCCGCCGGCAATCGGCGTGCGCCACTGGATCGTCGGACCGCCAGCGTGGAACTTGTCGAGGATGCCGGTTTCGGTCCAGTGATCATCGCGGTTCTTCCCCATCCACTGCGGCCAGTCCTCGGCACGTGCGACAAGGCCGAACGCGGCGAGCAACGTGAAGATGGTCCAAGCGGTGAACGACCGAAGTTTCATCTTTTCAGCCCCTTCCAGCGACGGTGTTGTTTTTTTGGTGAGAATCTTGATTGTAGGGAACATCTCGTGTCGCGTCCAAAAGCCGCCCACTAGTAAACAATATGGCGCAATATTTGCAGCATTTGTTCCGATTGGCGATTGACTGCCAAATTGGCTCGTCGCGGCCAAACGAGATGAACCCACTGCTGCGGAGTCCGGTGATGAATCCTTGGTCGCGGCCAGCGAGTTGCGCCTTCCTAGAGGGAATCGCCGGAATCATGACGCAGTCATAGAATTCATACTCAGCACGAAACGAGCGTTGTCACAAGTTGTTCGCAGGCAACACGTTATGGATATTCATGTCCACCTGGCAACCTCCGAATCGACGCTAAGTATGACTTTCCGGACCTCCAACAGGATGGTTCCAAGCGTGAATGGACCAGGTGGCAGGCTGCCCAAAAGGTGGAGATGTCGTCCGTTGCCAAACTGACGGCGGCAGTTTAGACGGTCCGTGTTAAGTTGATGGGCGACGGCAGGGTGGGACGAAGCGGTAACTCGTTGCAAGGTGGAACATGCGAGGGATGCATTTTGGGGCACTGATGCTCGTGGGCCTGTTCGTCGCGCCGGCGGCGGCCGAACGACTGGAGCCTGTGAAGGGGACGGCCACGTTCACCCCGACCGCGGCCGAGAGCAGCGTGCCGGAGCGGTTTCGTCTCACTCCCGGTGAGTTTCCGTGGCAGGCCGATCCTCTCAATGCCGATTCGAGCACGGTCGAGGTGTGGGACGTGACGTTCCCCTCGCCGGTCGTCACGCCGCATGAGGCGAACAACACGGTTCACTGCGAATACTTTCAGCCGAAGCGCGAAGGGAAGCGACCGGCAGTGATCGTGTTGCACATTCTCGGCGGAGACTTTCCGCTCTCGCGACTGTTCTGCAATCGCCTGGCCCAGCAGGGGGTGGCGGCGCTGTTCGTGAAGATGCCGTACTACGGTCCGCGACGCGGCGAGGGGATCGGCCGGCGGATGATCAGCGTCAACCCGGACGAGACGGTCGAGGGGATGACGCAGGCCGTGCTCGATATTCGCCGCGCGGTGGTGTGGCTCGGTTCGCGCGAGGAGGTCGATGACGATCAGATCGGCGTCTTCGGCATCAGCCTCGGCGGCATCACAGGGGCGCTCGCGGCGACTGCCGAGCCGAAGCTGCAGAACATTTGCCTGCTTCTGGCGGGCGGCGACATCGGCAAAGTCGCGCTCGACGCGGTGAAGCTTCGCGCCGGCCAGGGGGAATTGCCCAAGGCCCTGGGCGACAAGGAGTCGCTCGTCAAGAAGCTCGCCCTGATCGACCCGGTCACATATGCCGCCAATGCCCGTGGCCGGCGGATTCTGCTCCTCAACGCCAAGGATGACGAGGTGATTCCGCGGGCCTGCACCGAAGCGCTGCACAAGGGACTCGGCGAGCCGGAGATCGTCTGGTACTCGGGCGGACACTATTCGGTGATCCGGCATCTCTTCGGCGCGATGGACCGCGTGGCGAACTTTTTCGCGGCGGTGGACGGGGCGGGAGAGGCGATAGAAATCAACCCGCTAAACAGAACCGAGGAATGGCAAAACCCTCGCACGGAACAGTTTGAGGTGCAACACCATCGCTGGGGTCATGTCAGCCATTCCCTCGACGCCAATCGAGCACTGGGAAAGTCGGGGCGATTCACGACTCCTTCACCGATGAGTTTCATCGCGGCGTGGGACAAGGACAACCTTTATTGCAAGTGTAGTCAGTCCGGCGATCTCGATGCCCAGGCACCCAACTCGTCCAACGTGCAAGTTCATGTGGCTGTCGGAAGCGAAGTCAAGATTGTGGTGCGGCAGATGCGCGAGTGGCACAGATGGAGAAACAAGAGTAAGTACGCGAAAACGACGCATTTTGTCAGTGAAATCAGTATTCCCTGGACGGAACTAGGCCTCAAACCGGCTGTCGGACAAGAGTTGCAAATCCTCGCCGTCATCCAGTCGGGCGAAGGGGAGGACGCAGTCATCCACACGACGGGCGAGCTACCGAAGCAACCGGTCGAGCAATCGGTCAGCCGTTGGCCGAAGTACAAGCTGGTGGAGAAGCCGTAGCGCCAATTGCCGCTTGTCGCAAGTACGGCACCGTCTGACGATGGTCGCCGCAGACATAAAAACTCTCGCCGCCGTCAGCGACCGTGCGGACGAGGATCGTCTTCCACGGTCGGTAGTAATACTGCGGGTTCGTTTTTGGGGCCTCGGCGTGCCACTCTCCGCTGATCGGGATCAAGTCGAAGGCGGCGGTCGTGAAATTGGCGATCTTTCGGCTGTCTTGATGGGCGACGTTGCGGGCCATCGAGAGGGCTTTGAGATAGACCTCCGGCCCCATCACCGCGCTTCCCATGCAGAGGAACACGCCCCCTTCGAGCCGATCGACCGTAGAACAGACCGCGAGAAAATCGCGATAGCTTCCCGTGCCAAATGCGGCCGGATCGAAATTCGGATGCTCGTGCAGGATGTCGTAGCCGATGCCGATGTGAGCGGTGACCGGCACGCCGAGACGAGCGCCAGCCGCAAGAATGCTGAGGCGCTTGTGCGGATAGTTGCTGGCGAGAATGTGCCGGCCGAGCGATTCGCCCAGACCCTGACCCTGAGCGACACCGGTAGCAACGATGTCGTTCATCTCCCCCGTTTCGCGCCACAGGCCGAACTCACCCGAGCGGATGTAGCGGGCAACGCTTTCGCATGTCGCGCCGACGCGGGCCAGTTCGTAATCGTGAATTGGCCCCGCGCCGTTCATGCCGATGTGCGTCACGAGACCCCGCTCCATCAGGTCGATGAGCTGCCGAGCGACTTGAGCCCGAATGACGTGCCCGCCCATGAGGAGCAGGATGGCCGCGCCTTGCTCTTTGGCCTTGGCCATGCGCCGGCCAAGTTCCGCTACGTCCGTTGCGGCCTTCGCATCAAGCGGCGGCGGCAGGTCATCGAGCGGAAGCTGCTGGTCGATCGTGATGTCGTGCTTCCGCTCGGCCAACGGCTTGATGAGGAGTCGGCTGCGGTCGAAGGTGGGCAACATGCGGCAAGGGTTCAGGGTTCAGGGTTCAGGAGCAGGCGAAGCAGCGGAGCAAGGTGACGATAGTCCGGCACGATCACATTCGCGCCGGCTCGGATCAGATGGTCGCGTTTGAGTGGATTGATGCGGCCGGATCGCTCGATTTCGTCGCTAGCCACACCAATGGCCAGCCCACCGACGGCTTTGGCGGCGAGGATTTCTGCCGGGCCGTCGCCGATGCACGCGATCTCGCTCCCTGCCAGGCCACGCTCGGCAATGAGCATTTCGAGGACACACTGCTTGCTGAACGACCGGTCGTTGGCAATGGGGCCGTAGATGCGCGGGCCGAAAAATGGATCGAGACCGAGCACGGTGGTCTCTTCGCGGACATGATCGAGTTCCGTCCCTGACGAGATGACGAGCAACAAACCTCGCCGCGCCAGCCGTTCGACCAGCGGCCGCGAACCGGGAACCATCAAGTCGTCGGCGGGTCGCGTACCCGACCTAACAGCGTTAACTCGCTGGGCCGTCTGCGCGAGCAGCCGGGCGAGGTATTCGTCCAAGTGCTGCTGGGAACTGGGACGGGGCCGACCGCGGCGCTGGACTTCGTCACACAGGGCTTCCATCTGCAGCATCGTTGGTTGGCCCGTGAGCCGCGTGACGAAGTCAGTGACGAGAGCTGTGAGATGCTCCCGCGATTCGCCGGTACCTGTAACAACAAGTGTCTCGACCATCGGCGGGATCATCAGCCCCTGCCAGTTGCCGCGGAGGAGCGACAGCGTGCCGTCGAAGTCGAAAACGATCGCTCGAAATGGGCCGCGTGGGTAGCTCTGATTAACGATTTCCGGCTCTGGCTCGGCGGTATCAGACATGGTGCGTATAATCGAGGAACATTGTTGCCTTTCGCTCCGCGAAAGGACGTTCGTTCGCGGAGCGAACGACGACACAATTCTGTGGAGCGTCCCATGATACCCGCCATTGCCCACGAGCAGCATGCCCCGCGCGAGCAACGTCTCCTACCAGAACACTCTCCGTGGCAGTTCCGCTCACGGTCGCTCCTCTGGCTGACATTTACGGCCGCGATGGCACTCGCTTACGGTCGCCTCTTCGGTCAGCAGGCCGTTGAAACACTGGCAATCACGCCAATCGTCGCAGCAATCATCGGAGCGGGCCTCGGCAGCTTCACGCGGCGCATGGCCCCAGCGATCTACTGGGCGATCATCGGCGGCATGGCAGGGGCGATCTGCGTAGTCGCGGCACCAGAAGAGAACATCCCGCAGCTGTTTTGGCCGATTGTAGGAGCCGTTGCAGGAGGGTTAGCGAGTTCAACGCCTTCGCGGACAACATGGATCTGCGTGCTGCAAGCGGCAGTGGCAGGCGCGGTGGTTGCCGCGCTATTCAAGCTGTGGGGCGCTAATGGGCACGGTTTCATCGTCGATGGATATCTGGCGCCATTCGTGGCCGCGGCCCTGGCAGTCGTCGTCCGCCTCGTCGATTGGCTGCACTTCACGCACCGGGCTTCGCGCGACGCTTGGGCCGCAGGGCTGCTATTCGCCGTGATCGCCGCCAACATCTGGACTGCCTACGCAGCAGGGCGACTGTAAACTGCTGTCATGCCGCCGCTGCCTGTCCTTTACGAAGACAACCACCTGCTTGTCGTGAACAAGCCGGCGGGACTGCCGACGCAGGGAGTCGTCGAAGGGGTGGCGAGCGTCGTGACGGCAGCAAAGGCGTACCTCAAACAGAAGTACAAGAAGCCGGGCAACGTGTATCTCGGCGTCGTCAGCCGGCTCGATTCATCAGTCAGCGGTGTGCTGGTGCTGGCTCGAACGAGCAAAGCAGCGGCGCGGTTAAATGAGCAATTCCGAGAGCGGACCGCTCGCAAACTGTATTGGGCGATTGTCGAATCTCCACCGGACCCAGCGAGCGGCGAACTGATCGATTGGCTTAAGAAGGACGAGAAGAAGCAGCGAATGATAGTCGTCCCGCGGCACACGATTGGCGCGCAGCGGGCGAAGCTCACTTACAAAGTGCTGAAGTCCAAAACCGGTGCTTGTCTCGTAGAAGTACAACTCGAAACGGGACGCAAGCACCAGATTCGCCTGCAACTCGCCGAGGCCGGCTGCCCGATCCTCGGCGATCGCAAATACGGCAGCCGGATCGCCTTTCCCGGCGGCATCGCCCTGCACGCCCATGAGCTGACGATCGAGCATCCGACGACGAAGCAAGCCCTCTGCTTCGAGGCTCCACCGCCGGAAGCGTTCACGAAGCACCTCTCAAAAAAATAGACTACGAAAATCGCATCCTTGCTGCCGCGACGATTTGTCGCGATACTCTTGGCTGTCGGCAATCGTTGACACATTTCCGAGCAAGTTGTCGTGTTCTGCGCGAATTGATTTCTAACGACTCGCCCTCGTGCAGTGAGCTTGTCATGAACGCCCATCAGACTTCCGCGCGAGCAAGAAAGGCCCTGCTGCTGGCTACTTTCGCCGTGCTCTTGGCATCGCCTTGGCTTGCAGGTTGCGCGACATCGGCTCCCGCTTCCGCCGCTTTGCCGACGCCAAAAGTAACGGTCGCGCAGGTCATTACCCAGGAAACAATCGACTCCGACGAGTACACGGGAAAGACCGAGGCGTCGGATACGGTGGAGGTGCGGGCGCGTGTGTTTGGTTATCTGAAGTCGGTCGAGTTTCGTGACGGTGACTTTGTGAAGGGGCCGGTCATCGGGCCCAGCGGTGAAATTCAAGAGGAAGGTCAGGTGCTGTTCACGATCGAGCCGGACGAGTACCAGGCAATTCACAAGCAGGCGCTGTCTCGAATCGACTTGAACAAAGCGAATCTCGAACTGGCGAATGCGAAGCTGGCTCGCAACAAAAAGCTGCTGGAAGGGAACAACGTCAGTCGCGAAGAATACGAAGAGTCGGTGGCCGCGGCCCAAGAGGCCCAGGCCAGGATCACTGCCGCCATTGCCGATGCGGAGCGGACGGCGTTGGATGTGAAATACACGACGATCCGCGCCCCGATCAGCGGACGCATCGATCGCAATTTCGTCAGCGTCGGGAACCTGCTCACCGGTGGCCAGAGTTCCGGGACGTTGCTGACGAAGATTGTGAGCGAGCAGCCGATGTACGTCTATTTCGACGTCGATGAATCGTCGCTCCTCCGCTACATGCGGCAGCGGGCGGCAACGCGCGATACGGCGCCGGGCAGCCTGCGGGATCTCGGCATTCCGATCTATTTAAAACTTTCCGACGAGGACGACTTCGTGCATGAAGGGGTGCTCGATTTCATTGAGACCGAAGTCAATCTCACCACGGGAACGGCTCGTTTGCGGGGCGTTTTCGACAACAAGAATCGCGAACTGGCCAGCGGCTTGTTCGTGCGAGTGCAAATCCCGGTCAGCCAGCCCTATCAGGCGCTGCTCATCCCGGAGGTGGCGATTGCTACCGATCAAAGTATTCAATTCGTCTATGTCGTCGGCGCCGATGGCACGGCGACTCGTCGGCCGGTCGAGTTGGGCCCTCAGCGCGGCGAACTGCGAATTGTCAAATCGAGAGTCGAAGCGGGGGATAAGGTGATCGTGAAGGGGCTGCAGCGGGTGAAGCCGGGCCAAAAGGTCGATGCCGAGGAAGCCCCCGCGACCGCTCCGCCAACCACCGTTCGTAAGCTGGTGTCCGAAACAACGGGCACGGAACCAACGGAACCCGTTTCGCCGACGGAGCCGTCCGGAACCGACAATCCGCCGCGCCGAGCCAAGGAGCGATAACCCACGTGGCGAGTTTCTTCATCGACCGCCCCATCTTCGCGGCGGTCATCTCGGTCATCATCACGCTCGCCGGCGGCATTGCTGTCGGGATTCTCCCCGTCGCGCAGTATCCCGAGATTACTCCACCGACGGTGCAAGTGACTTGCAACTATCCCGGCGCGAGTGCCAAGGTTGTCGCCGATACGGTCGCCGCGCCGATCGAGCAGCAAGTCATTGGCGTCGAGAACGCGCTCTATATGAGCTCGCAATGCACGAACGACGGCGGCTACAACCTGACCGTGACGTTCGAGGTGGGGACCAACCTCGACATGGCCCAGGTGCTCGTGCAAAACCGCGTGAATCTCGCCCTGCCGACGTTGCCGAGCGAAGTGAAAGCGACCGGTGTCAGCGTCAAGAAAAAGTCGCCGAACATTCTGCTGGTTGTCAATCTGGTTTCGCCTAACGGATCGTACGACCAGCTCTATCTCAGCAATTACGCGACGATTCAGGTCCGCGATGAACTGGCACAAATCAAGGGCGTCGGCGACGTCACCTATCTGGGCCAGCTCGATTACAGCATGCGCGTCTGGCTTGATCCGGATCGAATGGCGGCCCGCGATCTCGCGGCCAGCGACGTCGTGGCCGCCCTCCGCGAACAAAACGTGCAAGTCGCTGCCGGGGCCCTCGGCCGTCCCCCGGTGCCGCAGGGGCAAGCCTTTCAATACACGCTCAGCACGCTTGGCCGTCTGACCGATCCGGACGAATTTGGCAGGATCGTGGTGAAAACGGGTGAAAAGGGTCAGCTCACTCGCATGCGCGACCTGGTGACGGTCGCCAAAAAGGATGACAAGGGTCGCGTCTTCGGCGGAATTCAGCTCGGCGCAAAAAACGAGGACACGTCGTGCAGCCTCGATGGCCAGCCTTCGATCGGCTTGGGCATCTTCCAGCAGCCGGGATCGAACGCGCTGGCCACGGCCGATTCGATTCGCGCCCGGATGGACGAACTGAAACAGAACTTTCCTCCCGACCTCGATTACGCGATCGTGTACGACACGACGCCATTCATTGACGAGTCGATTGACGAAGTGTTCAAGGCTCTGCGGGACGCGATCATTCTCGTCGCCCTCGTCGTGCTCGCATTTTTGCAGTCGTGGCGGGCCACGCTCATCCCGCTGATTGCCGTTCCCGTCGCCATCGTCGGCACGTTCGCGGTCATGCTTGGTCTGGGTTTCAGCCTGAACAACCTGTCACTCTTTGGTCTCGTGCTGGCGATCGGCATTGTGGTGGACGACGCCATCGTCGTGGTCGAAGCGGTCGAGCATCACCTGGAACACGGCCTGGCCCCCAAGGATGCCGCTCGCAAAGCGATGAGCGAAGTGACCGGCCCGATTATCGCCATCTCGCTGGTGCTGATGTGCGTGTTCATTCCGTGTGCGTTCATTTCAGGCATCACGGGGCAATTCTTCCGGCAGTTTGCCCTGACGATCGCCGTTTCAACGTTCTTCTCGGCCGTGAACTCGCTGACGCTCAGCCCCGCACTCTGCGGTCTTTTGCTCCGGGCCAAGCACGAGCAGCGCGACCCGCTCACTTGGCTGATTAACCTGACGCTCGGCTGGTTCTTCAAACTGTTCAACGCGGGATTCAAGGTCACCGCCGACGCATATAGCCGCTTAGTGGGATGGCTTCTGCGAGTGAGCGTCGTCGTGCTCGTGGTGTATGGCGGCCTCCTGTACCTCACTTATTTCAGCTTCACGCGCGTGCCGACGGGCTTCATCCCGTCGCAGGATAAAGGGTATCTGCTCGTCGATGTGCGTCTGCCGGACTCGGCATCGCTCGAACGGACGCAGGCGGTGATGGCCCAAATCGAGAAGATCGCCCGTGGTGAAGGAAAGAACGCGGCTGGCCACAGCGACTCGGATCACGCGAAGAGTGAGCACGGCGGCGATCATGCTACTGGCGGAATCCCGGGCATTGCTCACACGATCACGATTTCAGGCCAGTCCATCGTGCAGAACGCGATCGGCTCCAACTACGGAACCGTCTATGTGGTGCTCAGTGAATTCCACGATCGACACGGCTCCGAAATGGGGGCGGATGCGATTGCCAGCAAGCTCCGGGCTGCATGCTATCGCGAGGTGCAAGAGGCCCAGGTGGCTGTTTTCGGTGCTCCGGCAGTGGACGGCCTGGGAAGCGCCGGCGGTTTCAAAGTGATGGTGCGCGACACCGGCGCGCTCGGGCTCGATGCCTTGCAGGAAGCCGCCGACGGCCTCGCGGCTAGCGGCAACGAACAACCGGGGCTGGTCGGACTATTCAGCGCGTTTCGTTCCCGCACGCCGCAAATGTTCGTGGATATCGACCGCGAGCGGTGCAAGTCGATGGGAGTGCCGCTCAGCGAAGTGTTTCTCACCCTGCAGCTGTACCTGGGCGGGTATTACACCAACGACTTCAATCAGTTCGGCCGAACGTGGCAGGTGAACCTGCAAGGGGATCCGCGGTTTCGCCTCAGTCCCGAGCAGGTGCGGCAGCTCAAGGTTCGCAACTTGACGGGCGAGATGGTGCCGCTGGGAAGCGTCGCCCGCGTCACGGCCGTCGGCGGGCCGGCGCTCGTCATTCGCTACAACGGCGTCACGGCCGCGGCCATCAACGGAAGCTCACTACCCGGCGTGAGCACAGGAACCGTCATCAAGACTGTTGATGATTTGGGACGTCGCGAATTGCCTGTCGGCATGAATCTGCAGTGGACGGAATTGACGTATCTGCAAATTCAGGCTGGCAACACAGCCATCGTTGTGTTTGCGGTGGCAGTCTTACTCGTCTATCTGGTGCTTGCCGCGCAGTACGAAAGTTTGACGCTGCCGCTGGCAGTCATTCTCGTGGTCCCGATGTGCCTTCTCAGCTCCGTCATCGGCGTCGCTTGGGCCGGCATGGACATCAACATTTTCGTGCAGATCGGCTTTGTAGTGCTCGTCGGCCTGGCGAGCAAAAACGCGATTCTGATCGTGGAGTTCGCCAAGGAGAAGCTGTCTCACGGGGCGGAACTTCGAGAAGCGACCGTCGAAGCCTGCCGACTCCGCTTGCGGCCGATCATCATGACGTCGCTCGCCTTCATCCTGGGGGTGGTGCCCCTGGCACTGGCTGTCGGCGCCGGCGCAGAAATGCGAAGCACGCTCGGCATTGCCGTGTTCAGCGGCATGCTCGGCGTCACGATCTTCGGCATTTTCCTGACGCCGGTGTTCTTCTACGTGATCCAGCGGTTGGTTGGAGCGGATCGCAAGCAGCCGGCTCATCCGCCAACTTCCGCACCAACTCCTCCGCTTAAACCGGCGGAGGGGCATGCGGGTTCGTAGCTTGTGGCGGCGTATTCCCTGCCGGCGGCTCGTACGTCGCCAAAAGCGAGCGGAACCGCGGTTCAAGCATGAGCGCAGCAATCCAACAAACCGGTGGGAAGAGCGTTTGAGTAATGGTAATGAGTGCTTCGCGTTCGCGTCCGAGCAGCTTGAATTGCTCAGGAACTTCAGCTGCGTTCAACGAATCGTAGAAGTAAACCAGCGCCAGCAGGTAGGGGACGGCAAGCACCAGGTTGGCCGCGATAACTCCTGCGAGCAGCGCCCAGCCGCGATGCCGACGAGTCAGTTGGATCGCCATCATGCCGGCCGCAGCAACGAGTCCAATGGACAAGATCGCTCCGATCGCCGACAGGACCGCCACAACAAGAATCAGAACGACGAACTCCACGAGCAGTACCATTCCACCGAGAATGCCCCCCACTCCGTTCTTCAGGTTCACGTAAGCGAACGTGACGGAGAAGACGGCCAGCATGCCACCCACGATCAGCAGCCACGCGGCCGTCGTCGAACCGAGCGGAGCAGTGAGCAGTTCTTCACCAGTCTGCTTGCGTATCGCGGCGACCCAATAATACGTGATGATGCCCGGCCAAATGGCGGAGAGGAGCAGCGTGTACACGCTCTTTCCAAGTCCTCCTTCCGAGGTCAACGTTTCCAATTCCTTGTCGAGTACTTGCTTCAGCCCTTCGTCGAGCAGAAGGAAGGCGAACACGATTACGCCTACAGTCGCAGCCGATTCCCATTCGCTTGTCGCGGGAGCCGGAGTTGCCGTCGTCGTTTCTGCCGCCAGAGGCTCGGCAAGCGTTTGTCCGTTGCGCAGGCGAGAATGAACCGCCCGTTCGATCAAGCTGTGAATCGGGGCAAACAGTTTCACGCCGATGAACGTGAGCAGTAACATGCTGACCAAATGCGTGCCCGATGGCCAGAGCGATTGTGGGTCGTGTACGCGGAAATAGAGATTCTCAAAAGCACAAGCAATCAGAAACCCGAGCACGCCCCCAGTGCCGGCCGAAATCGCCAGGCTGATTCGTTCGCGATACTCAACATCAGTTGCAGCGGGGCCGGTCCATTTGTCGGTGATGACCAGTTCCTGAGCCCACGGCCAGACCCACTTGGTAAAGGCCCAGTGACCAAACTTGGCTGCGAGTCCGTAGGCAACGATGTAGGCCAGAAAGTCCATATTCGATGCGCCCCACGGTAGGTTGCGGCCAGGCTGACGACGACGAGAAGACTGCTTGCGATTATTGGAGCAGTATTGCGGCGAAAAGCGGCGGGAGAAGGGAGCAACATGATCCGGCAGCGGGCGAACCTAAGGAATTCGGGATGCGTCGAGTGGAGTGTGGAACAATGACCAGCAGTCCCAGTGCACCCCTTAATGCCGACGCACCTTACACCGTTTTAACCGCCGCTGGCCCCTCCCTAAGGGCACGGCGCACTGCTAAATTTCACAGCCTATGCGGAAAGGCATCCCCGTCTCGCCCGGAGTGGCGGTCGGCACGGCCTATTGCATCCTCGAGATTTTCGTCAATCCGGACACGAACCGGCTCGAGGACAATGAGGTCACGGCCGAGCTGGCAAACTACGAAACCGCCCGCGACAAGGCGGCTGCCGAGCTGCGCGCCCTGCAACAAAAGGTCGAGCAGCAGGTCGGCCACGATGAAGCCGCGATCTTCGGCGTCCACGAGTCGATCCTCCGCGATGCCGCCTTCACCAGCAAAGTTCGCGGCTGGATCGTCAACGACCGGCTGAAAGCACAGGCGGCCCTGGCCCGCCTCTTGGAGGAGTACACCGTCCTCTTTGCTCGCACGGCCGATGAGTATCTCCGCGAGCGGCTGAACGATGTGCGCGACGTCATCATGCGGCTGAACTCGCATTTGTCGCAGCATCAAGCGCCAGACGGTGGTGTGCTGACCGGGCCAGTGATCATCGTGGCCGACGAGCTGCTGCCGTCGCAGGTCGTGGCTCTCGGCGAGCTCGAAGTAAGCGGCATCGTCACGCAGGCCGGCAGCCAAACCAGCCACGCGGCGATCATCGCCCGCAGCAGGGGCATTCCCGCCATCAGCGGCGTCCGCGGCATCCTGCGGCAGGTGAAGACGGGCGACATGCTCGTCGTCGATGGCCGCGGCGGGCACGTGCTGATCAATCCCGATGCGGAGCAGCGGAGCGCCTATCTCAAGCTCGAACGCGAGTTCGTTCACCTCAAGGATCAACTCGCGGCCAATCGCGACGCTCCGGCCAAGACGGCCGACGGCATTGAGTTGGAGTTGCTCGCCAACGTAAACAGCGCTGCCGATTCGCGCGCGGCCGTCGCGATGGGCGCCTCCGGCGTGGGATTGTTCCGCACCGAGTACGTCTATCTGACGCATCCCGACGTGCCGGACGAGGAAGAGCAATACGCGGCCTATCGCGACGTAATCGAGGCCAGCCCGAATCAAAGCGTTACGATCCGCACGCTCGACATCGGCGGCGACAAAACGGTGCCGTATCTGGGGCACACGCACCAAGAAGCCAACCCGTTCATGGGTTGGCGGAGCATTCGCCTCTCGTTCGAGCATCCGGAGTTTTTCAGCACGCAACTCCGAGCGATTTTACGAGCCGCCTCTGAGGCGCAGGCCAAGGGGGGCCGCGTTCGGATCATGTTCCCGATGATCACGACGCTCGAAGAGATTCGCAAAGTACGGGCGATGGTCCGCCGTGCGTGCCATAATCTGCAAGAGCATGGAATGCCCTGCGCCGACATTCCGCTGGGCATGATGCTCGAAGTGCCCGCCGCGGCGATCTCGATCAAGGATATGCTGCCGCACGTCGATTTCGTGTCGATCGGCTCGAACGATCTCGTGCAGTACCTGATGGCGGCTGATCGGGACAATCCCAAAGTGAGCCACCTTTGCCAGCCGCTCGCGCCGGCCGTGCTGCGCGTGCTGTCGAGCGTCATCAAAGCCTGCAATCACGCCAAAAAGCCGCTCACGCTGTGCGGTGAAATGGCCGGTCAGCCGCGGGCGTTCGTGCTGCTCTTTGCGATGGGGCTGCGGAGCTTCAGCATGAGCCCCGCGTTCATTCCGATGATGAAAGACCTGGCGGCACACCTCACGGAAGAAGACGCCCGCCGCGTTTTGCGACGAGCGATGACGCTCCGTACGACCGCTGCCGTCAAGCGGTTCATGGCGGAGGAACTGGCCCGGATTGCGCCGAATCTGCGAATGCTGGATACGGACTAGCGCTACGCCTTGATCTGATCAATCGCCTCTTGCACGCGCGACTTCGCGGGAATGCCCTGGAAGCGCTGCACCGGCTGGCCCTGCTTGAAGAGGATCAGCGTCGGAATCGCTTCCACTCCGTAGTTCATCGCCGACTGCTGGTTGTCGTCGATATTCACTTTGCCGATCTTCACGCTGCCGACGTTCTCCGCGGCCAGTTCGTCGATCATCGGCGCAATGCGGCGGCACGGACCGCACCACGGGGCCCAAAAATCGACCAGCACCGGCTCGCTCGAGTTGAGCACTTCGCTCTGAAAATTGCCGTCGGTGAATTCTGCTACGTTCGCACCCATGTCTGTCTCCTTGCAAAGTTTTGCGGGCCGTGCCTGGCCTCGCCGATTCGTGTCAATTATTTCCGCGTGTCCACAGGGGCCAGCGATTGTAGGCCGACAACGCCAAGATCGTCAATGACTCGCCGCCCGCGGTTGGCGGCGCAAGTCCTGTCCCCGCTTGGCTCTAGGACGCGAATCGGCGACAACGAAGGACGCCTTTTTCGGCCGAACCCCGGCCAGCAGACACTTCGCCGACTCCTCCTCACGAGCCCACCATGACAGCCACCTCCTTCGCCTGCTTCCTGGTCGAGAAGGACGAGAACGGAAATGTCCATCGGGGCCTCTCGCACCGCACAACCGACGACCTGCCGCTTGGCGACGTTCTCGTCCGTGTCCGCTATTCGTCGCTCAACTACAAGGACGCCCTCGCCGCGAGCGCTCATCCGGGCGTCGTCCGCAAACTGCCGCATGTGCCGGGGATCGACGCGGCGGGTGTCGTGGTGCAGAGCTCGTCGCCGAAGTGTTTGCCTGGGCAAGAGGTCGTGATCACCGGCTATGAACTGGGTGCTGGGCAATGGGGGGGGTGGGCCGAGTACGTGCGCGTGCCGGCCGATTGGATCGTGCCGCTGCCGATTGGCCTCTCGCTCAAGGAGACGATGATCCTGGGCACAGCCGGCTTCACGGCGGCACAGTCGGTCCATGCAATTCAGCTGAACGGGGTGAATCCGGTCGATGGCGAGATCGTCGTCACTGGTGCGACCGGCGGCGTCGGCTGCCTGGCGGTGCGGCTGCTCGCTCGGCTGGGCTACACGGTTGTGGCCGTCACGGGAAAGGCCGAACTCGCGCCGCGGCTGACCCAGTGGGGCGCTGCGCGCGTCATCAGCCGCGACGAAGTGCTCAAGGACCCGAAGCGGCCGCTCCTTTCCGCTCGGTGGGCGGGTGCTGTCGATACGGTCGGCGGCGATACGCTGGCGACGATCGTCCGCGAAACCAAGCCCTATGGCGTCGTTGCCGCCTGCGGATTGGTCGGCGGCGAGCAATTGCCACTTACCGTTCACCCCTTCATTCTCCGCGGCGTCACGCTCGCTGGCATCGGCTCCGCTGGACTCCCCTACGATCGCCGGCTGGAAATCTGGCGCAAGCTCAGCGACCTGTGGCGACTAGACGACCTGGAATCCCTCGCGACCACAATCACGCTTCCCCAGATCGAGCATGCAGTGCAAACGATTCTGCGTGGTCAAGTCGTCGGACGAACGGTCGTGCAGCTTTCGTGACGTCGATCACAATTGACGAGAACAAGCCGGAGGCTCTCGATCAGATTCGATCTATGGCGTGCCGGTCAGATTGAACGGTGCCACCTTTTTGCGATGTTCGCCGACAGTTGTTTCAAGTCGCGTTCGGATTCTTGCCAGTTCTTCTGCGCGTTGCACGCCGCCTGCCTTGCGCTCGACATCTTCTACGACCTGCAGTGTTCTGATTAGCCCTAACGAATGTTCGCCGAACTCGCGAATGAGAGCGTTGACACTGTCGTTGAGCAACTTCCTGCCCGCTTCAACATTGCCTCGCGCGATCTCCAATCGTCCGTGAGCAAACTGATGTCGCGCCAGCCACGGCGCCGATGGGCCAAAAGCACGGTTCCCCAGTTGCAGCGAACGTTCAATGTCCGCGGCGGCCTCGTCAAGACGGCCGGCCAACACCATGATTTCAGCAGAGCGAATGAGATTCAACGCAGCTACCGATTCGTTGCGAGGCTGGAGTTCTTCTTGCGATTTGGCAATCTTGGCAGCATTATCGGCCGCTTCGCGGGCTTCTCCCGCGAGGGCCTTCGCATGAGCAGCTGTCATTTCGACTCCAACCATCGCCCATTCCGAAGCAACGGGCGAGTCACACATGGATGCAAATCGAAAGTACTCCTTGTACTTACCGCCAGCCTGCTGATAGTTACCTAGGGCGAAGTCAATTGCCGCTGAATAGCGATTCATCATGGCGCGATCGAACCTCGCACGTTGGCGAATATGGATTCCCTTTTCGAGTTCCGCCATCGCTACCTCGACCTTCCGAGTCTCGATGTCGGCGCCGAGTACGTCTTCCTCGCTGAGTAGAGTTGCTACAAGATTGAGTCTCGCCGAAATTACAGTTGGAGAACTCGATAACTTCAACTTGTCCGCGATTTCGAGGTATTGAACGTAGCTCTTGATCAGATTGCCTCGATCGTTGCGGCGTTCGTATTCACTTGCCACGGTATCCAGCATTCGCATGACAATCAGGCTGTCTTTCAGGCCCAATGAGTTGGCGACGGCAATCGCTTGAACCATTGGCGGGAAAATGGCGTCGTGATTCTTGCGTGCTTTTGCATCCAGCGCACGCGCCCAGAGCAGAAACAACTCGTTTGCGGGTTCGCGTTCTCTCCCTTTGCGGGCAGCGAGAGACCCATACTCCTCTGCAAGTTGCTTTGACCGGCGATTTGTCCAGTGATTGTCGGGAAACTCAGTATCGGCGTAGTGAACGAGGTACAAATGCTCTTTCGCCGATGCATTCAATTCGCCATTGAGGGCTTTTTCCTGCGCGCGATCCTCAATCAACTCAAAGCCGTTGATCTTGCGCGTGACAATGTCTCTTTCTTCTGCAACAGAGGTTGCATTCGCGAGCAGGATCATTGCCAGAGCAAGAAGTCCCGGATGGCGGCAGTTGAGTGCGAAGAGAGTGGCCATACACAACTCCACAATTGAGCGCGCTAATACCGAATCACCTTCCGCATCAGCCAGATGCCAATGCCGACGAGGATCAGGTTCGCGCCCCACACGCTGTATGGCGGCAGGGCGCCGGCTTTCGCGCGATCGAAGCCGACCAGGAACAGCGGGTAGTAAATCAGCAGGATGGGAAAGAAGCAGGCGAAGAACGTGCTCATCACGTCGGCCCGCCGCCAGAGGATCGCCAGCGGCGCTCCAACCATCACAAAGCAGAGGCAGCTAAAACCGCTCGCCCACCGTCGCCAGGGCTCGGTCTTCAGACGCGACAGGCGGACGCGCGCATCGGCCAGCGCCTTGCGCCGCGGCTTCCAGGTTTGTTCCCCCAGGCTCGCAAAGTCGCCGGTGACGAGCGACATGCCCGCCTCGGCAGCAAGCGCCTGTTCGAGTTGTTCGATCGTCGCTTCCTGGGCGGGAATCTCGTCCTTAAACCGCCACATCGGCAGTTGCGACGGGCTGTCTTCCTTGAGCTCGCGCGTGGAGGCGTACCGGAGCGGAATTTCCTGCACGGTCTTGCCGGGAAGAATGCTCGGCCGCTCGTAGCCGAAGTCGATCTCGCAGTCGATCAGGATGAGGCTGAGCGTGCCACGTTTGAGGTTGCTCTTCAGCTCCGCTTCGCGGGCGGTCAGCGTGAATGCGGGGGCGTCATTGTTTGCCTGAAAGTTGATCGTCGGCCGCATCAGCCGGCGGCCATCGACCTCTTTGACGATGATCGAGAACCGCGAGTTGGCAAACGACCGCTGCTTGCGGAGCATTCCGTAAACGATCTCTTCGACCGAATGGAGGATAACCCGCTGCATGCCCGCCTGCCCCCACGAGAACGCGAGGTCGTTGAGCCAGACGCCGAAGAGCGAGAGCGAAAACGCCAGAATCAAAGCCGGCCAGATCAGGGCCATCGGTGAAATGCCGGCGGCTTTGGCGGCAACCACCTCGTTGTCGGCACTCATCCGGCCATAGACGAGGCAGACGGTGAACAGGATCGTCCCAGGAACCGCAAAGACGAGCGCCGTCGGCAGGATGAAGGGAATGAGCCGGAGCGTAGGCAATAGTCCCAGGTTCATCCGCCACGCTTCCTGCCCGACGAGGAGGACGAGCATGAGCGTCGTGAGCCCAAATACCAGGATCAAAAACCAACCGATGAGGTCGGTCAGGATGTAGCGGGTAATTGGGCTCATAGGGCGATTGCACGCAAGGCGACCGAAGTTTACCGCGCCGGCGTGAATTGCCCAATTTCAATTTAATGCGAGTTTCCTTGGCTCAATCGCGACAAGATGAGTGAACGCTCGGCTACGACTTAGCCGCATCGGTCGCTAAAGCCGACGATTTTTCGAGCGCCCGTTTGATCACCGGATTGGCCGGGTCGAGCGCAGCCGCCTCGGTCAGGTACTTCTTCGCCTCGGCATGCTCCTCTGCCGCTTGCAGCCGGAGACCCAAGTCCAGCAGGTGGACCGAGAGTTCCGTGTCGAGCTGTTTCTGGAATTGCACCGGGTCTGTGGCGGCAAAGGCCTTTTCGAAAAGCGCGGGGATGTAGATGTAAAGCTCGTCCTGTGCCAGGCGCGAAACGGCCTTCCACAGCGGGGCTGCGAGCTTCGGGTTCTTCTCCGACCACTCGACCCACTGGTGGTTGTTCTCAGCGGTCCTCGTTTCGAGGTAGCGGACGAGGATGTCTGCATCCCCCAGCGTCGGTGGCCGCATGCCACGCGTACCGATGACGATGTGCCACACGTCGGGAGCCACCTTGGTCGCGGGGAGATACTTCTGCTGTTCGAGAAAATCGACAACGACGCTGGCCACATCATCGCGGCGAATACCGCGGACCTGCCAGCGAATGATCGGCACTTCGTAGAACGAGTACGAGCGGCGGGCGAAGGAATGGGGATTGATTTCGACGCCATGCACGCCCCCAAATTGCACCGTCGCGAACGTGACCACCAGACCGGCGACGACGAGGCCGAGGAGCGTCCAACCCGCATTGATGAGCCACTTGGGCCAGGCGCGGCGGGCCGAGGTCCGAATGACGGGGGTGGTAGCAGACATGCGAGGCGATCGTGCGGTGTTCGCTGCGAGGGTAACTGAAATATAGCCTCCCTGCCGCCCTGTCGCCATTTGCCGGCCGCTCGTTAGAATTCTCCCATCATGACGGCAATCGTGCCGCATGTTGCTGCCGCCGAAAGGATGCGGCAACTGCCACTCGACCTGACGACTCAGGCAGGCTTTGGCGAAGTGCTGGCGGCCTTGGCGCAGGGGCGCCCCGCCTCGCTCGACGGAGTCTGGGGCTCAGCCTGCGCGCTCGTCGCTGTGGCGGTGGAAGCTGGGCTTGTCGCCGCACCCCGACCAATGGTCGGGGCTTTGTTGATCGTCTGCCCCACGCAGCGGGCCGCCGACGACCTGGCAGCTGATCTAGCGCTCTTCACCCCTGCCGAGCCGACGATCTTTCCCGCCTGGGAAGGCGAACCGAGCGAACGGCTGGTACACGACGAAACCTTCGGCGATCGGCTGCGGGTGCTGAAGTCGCTCACCTCCCCCTCTCCCGCTCACCCTCTCTCCCCCTCACTACTCGTCACCTCGATCCAGGCTCTACTTCAGCCTGTTCCGCCGCGAGAAGCGATTACCGCCGGGACGCGGGTTCTACGGCGCGGCGAGCGAATCAACATCGATGAGCTGCTGCGGTGGCTGGTCGAGCGGGGCTTTCACGCCACGAGCGCCGTCGAATTGCCCGGCGAATTCTCGCACCGCGGCGGCATTCTCGATATCTACGCCCCTGATTGGCTACGGCCGGTCCGGATCGAGTTGTTTGACGACGAGATCGAGTCGCTCCGGTCGTTCGATATCGGCTCGCAGCGGAGCCAGGAGACGCTCGATGAGATCGACGTGACTGTGCTCCCAGAAAACGGGACGGATCGGGCGCACCTTGCTGACTATCTCCCACAGGAAAGCTGCCTGATACTCGTCGAGCCCGACAAGCTGGCCGAAGAGGGGCGCAATTTCCTGCAACGGGTCGAGCAACCCGCGTCGTATCACTCAGTCACTTCCGTTCTCGCCGAGTGCAGTCACTTTCCTGTTTGCACGGTGAGCGAACTGGCCGCGAGCACCGCTAGTGCCCATTGCCACTTGCCCTTTGAGTCGGTCGAGCGGTTCAGCGGAGACACGGGGAAAATCCGCGAGGAGCTTGATGCAATCGCTGCCTTGGATGACGTCTATCTCATCGCGCCAACAGAAGCGGAGTTTGAACGGCTGAAGGAATTGCTCGCTACGACGAGATTGGCCGCGTCGGGCCGGCTGCACTACGTCCTGGGGACGCTGACCGAGGGGTTTCGCCTTCTCGCAACGAACGGGAAGACGCTCATCCTCTCCGCCGGCGAACTCTTTCATCGGGGCGAACTTCGTCGCCTGCCGCGGCGGCGGCTCGGCAAGGCAATCGATTCGTTCCTCGACCTGCGCGAAGGGGACCTCGTCGTCCACTTGGCCCACGGCATTGGCCGGTATCGCGGCTTGCGGATGATCGAGAAGCAAGGACAGCACGAGGAGCACCTAGAGATCGAGTTCGACGGCGGCACCAAACTGTTCGTGCCGGCGGTGAAGATCGACCTCGTGCAGAAGTACGTCGGCGGCACGAAAACGCGTCCGACGCTTGCCAAAATCGGCGGCAAGTCGTGGCTGAAGCAAAAGCAGGCGGCTGAAGGGGCCGTCCACGATCTGGCCGTCGAATTGCTCGATTTGCAGGCCCTGAGAGCGTCGCGGCCCGGCATCGCCTTCAATACCGACAGCGAGTGGCAGCGCGAATTCGATTCGTCGTTCCCCTATCACGAAACGCCCAACCAGATTTCTGCGATTTCAGCAATTAAAGGGGATATGCACCGCCCGCGGCCGATGGATCGGCTCCTCTGCGGCGATGTCGGCTTTGGTAAGACCGAGGTCGCCATGCGAGCGGCATTCAAGGCAGTCGATAACGGCTACCAGGTCGCCGTGCTGGTGCCGACGACGATCCTCGCCGAGCAGCACTTTCACAGCTTCAGCGAGCGGATGGCCGAATTTCCGTTCGACATCGCCAAGCTCAGCCGCTTTTGCACACCCGACGAAGAACGGGCATCGCTCGCCGGCCTCAAGTCGGGCAAGGTCGATATCGTTATCGGCACGCACCGGGTCGCGTCGAAGGACGTGCAGTTCCACAACCTGGGCCTGTTGATCATCGACGAGGAGCAGCGGTTCGGGGTCGATGTGAAAGAGCGGCTGAAGGCGCTGCGGGCCACGGTCGATGTGCTCACGCTCTCGGCCACGCCGATCCCGCGGACGCTGCACATGTCGCTGGTCGGCGT
>CAYLLN010000051.1:0-48120 GCA_964384375.1 uncultured Pirellulaceae bacterium | reverse complement strand
CGCGGCCCGTTCCAGGAGCCGTTCACGCAGGACGACCTGCACCTGGCCGACGCCCTGGCCGCCAGCGTTTCCGCCGCAATCGAATGCTCGCAGCTGATGGAACAACAGCAGCGCACGTTCTTGCAGACCGTGACCTCGCTGGCGAATGCCGTCGAGATGCGCGATACGTACACCAGTGAGCACACCGGGCGCGTGACGGATTACTCTCTGTTCCTTGCCGACGAAATCGGGGTCAGCTCCACGGAACGGCGTCACCTGAGCATCGGCACGCCCTTGCACGATATCGGCAAGATCGGCATCGACGACGCCGTCCTCTGCAAGCCCGACAAACTGACCGAAGCTGAGTTCAACCACATCAAGGAACACCCGGAGCTGGGCTACCGAATTCTCGCCGACATCGCTCAGCTTTCGGCAGTCCTCCCGGCCGTGCTGCACCATCACGAACAATGGGACGGTCGCGGCTATCCGATGAAGCTCGTCGCCGACCAGATTCCGCTCATCGCCCGCATCGTTGCCGTGGCCGACGCCTTCGACGCGATGAGCAGCGACCGCCCGTACCGCAAGGGAATGCCGGTGGAAAAAGTCGATGAGATCTTCCGCCGCGGCGCCGGCCAGCAGTGGGATCCCGAGGTCATTGCCGCGTATTTCCGCGTGCATAGCGAAATCGTCGAGATGGCTCGCGAAGAGCGGGCCAATCTGACGCTCGACGTCGAGCAGTGGACGTAACCCTCCTCGAGCTCAATTCGCCGCGGTACTTGCACCGCGCTCGGCGAGGCAGGAAGTCGGAGGCAGGAAGTCCGAGGTCGGAGTTCGCCAGGCCAATTGACATTGGACGTTGGACCTTCGACTCTGAATGGAATGGCTCGTTCCGAATCCGATCGTGAAGACCTGCTCCGCGAAGCGACCGCGCTCGCCCTGCGGGCCGAACTGCAAATCGCCGGCGAGACTGAGCCGGTCACCGTCGGCTTTCGCGCGACTGGCTCGCTCAGCATCTACTTCGGCGGCGATCCTGTCGTGCAGTTCAATGCCACGGGCCAGTTGCGCCGGGCCTTTGTTGACGGGTTGCTCTACAAGGCCGAGCAAGGCCGGCTTGTCGGCTTGCGCCGCGAGCGGACCGAGCAGGAAGTGGTCCTCCAACGGCAGGAAGTCAGCGACCACGAGCAAGCCTTCCTTCTCAATGCCATCCGGCAACGTCTCTCGCTGCTGCGAGCTGCCATCGAGCTAAACGACTTCGTGCTCGTCGGTGAAGTCTCATCCACGCCGAGCGTCGCAGCGCGCGTAGCCAAGTGGCTTCGCGAAAACACGGAGCCGCTACAAGTCGCCTCACGGCCAAATGCTTGAGCTACGCAAACCTTGCGACCGCTTCTTCCGCCGAACCTGCCAGTTCGAAAAACTGGTCCAGTTTCGTCACCGACATCACTCCCGCCACGAACGGCGTCAAGGCACACAGCACCACCCGGCTTCCCTGGGTGTTCGCGTCCGCCACGAGGGCGACGAGGTTGCCGATCCCCGGTGAATTGATGCGCGGCACGCCCCCCAGATCGACCACCAACCGGCTGCCTGCCGTGCCGATGATCGGATGCAGTTGCTCGCGAAACTGCGTGCGGGCCGATTCGTCGAGCGGCCCGTCGAGCACCGCCAGCGCGTATCCGGGATGATGCGTGATCGCCAGCTCCATGATGCTTTCCTTCGTCGGGGCGTGGATTGGCATCGTAACATTATCTCGCGGCAAAATGTCGCACCTGTGATCGGAATGCCCGCCAGCGAACCAACTATTTTTCGTAGATTTCTGCGTGCAGGAACGCGCGAGCGTACGCCCAAACGCGATCGGCACTGCGCGGCGAAATGCCGAGCAGCTCCGCCACCTGCGGCAGCGACAAGCCGGCAAAGTACCGCAGACTCACCAGTTGTGCCGCCTGCTCGTCGGACGCGGCTAGCTTCGCCATTGCCTCGTCGAGCGCGAGCAACTCATCCGCCGACTCGATAGCGGCCACATCCCAATCGGCCAGGTCCTGCCGCGAGAGTTCGCCGCCGTGTTTCTGCCGTCCGCGCTTCCGCGCGCGATCGACGAGAATCCGCCGCATCGCCTCCGCCGCTGCGGCAAAGAAGTGACCGCGGTGGTCCCAGTAGGTCCCGCCTGCCGGGCGGGACCCATCGCCGCTCGACGCAGCATCAAGTCCCGGGCCGGCGGGACCGACCAGCTTCAAATACGCCTCATGCACGAGCGCCGTCGCATTCAGCGTCTGCCCCGACCGCTCTTGCGCGAGCTTCGCCGCCGCCAGCTTCTTCAACTCGTCGTACACGAGCGGCAACAGCTCCTCCGCCGCCTTCCGGTCCCCTTGCGCGGCCCGATCGAGATTTTGTGTCACCGCTTCCATGGCCGAGTCCTCTGATGACCGCTGGTTACCACCGAATTCGACCACTTTCACCCGTTTTCCAGCCCTAACTCTTTGTCCTCCAGGGACTTAGCGCTGGTTACCGCCATTTCGCGTTTCGTGGTAACCTGCGCGGCGCAAAACACGCGTTTTCCCGATGTTTTTGCACGCCACCGCTACCAAAATGGACGAAAACGGGGGTTCTCGGTAACCACGTATCGCTCCTCCCCGCTCGCAGGGATCGCGATACTGAATTCGTCGTGGAACTCGATATCGTTTCGCTCGACAAACATGGTCCACCGCTCCTGCTCCAAGCCAGCCAGAACCCCGCGCGAGAATGTGCCACCAAAATAGCTAACATAGTGTTCTTATGTCAACAGACCTACTATATCTTGTAGGTCACCTCCGCGCGACCTACTACCGCTAGTAGGCCGCCCCTTTGTCCGCTGTCCTGCACCGTTTGACAAAGTTTGTCCCCCGCTGTCAGAATGCGGACCCTGGTTTGGAAGCTGAGAGGGTCTACTTGAACCCCAACGTCTTGCGAGAAGCGCTGATGGAGCGACTGGACCTGAAATTGGACGGTAAAGGCTTTGAGGATGGCCGAGACCGTGAACGAGTGAGCGACCTATTGAACGTCCTCCTCGCCAACTATCCCGAGTATCTGCGGAACGCTCAAAAGGCCGCCTTCGCAGCCGCGGCGGAGGTGCGCGATGCTGAGGAAGAAATTCCAGCGCACATTGAATCGGACGAACCGCTCCCCATTTCGCGCTGCAATGTTTAGCCGGCAACTCCACGGAAGGTGCATCATACTTCCATGCGTCGCCGGGCTGCCAATCTCGCCAAAAATCTGAGTGGAATCGCCAAAGTAGGCCAGCCGGGCGCTTGTACTCTTCAATACGCTGGCCAGAAGTGCGAATGGATCAACTATTTGCGAAGCGCTAGTTGGCAACGGAATCGCCGATCTCACTTCCCAGCAAACGGCGATCCACCCGGCGGAGAGAACGCCGGCTGCACTGGCTGCGGACCATATCCCGGATACGCAGCGAGTTGCCCGGACATCATCAGGTAGGCCGTCGCCCAGAGGAGCGTCACCAGCGGGATGGCAAAGATGATGCCGATGCCGCAAGCCAAGAACCCGACAATCCCGACCACGATGGAAAGGAGAAACAGTAGAAATGCCGTCCCCCAGTTCCCCTCAGTAACTTTGCTGGCTAGGCCGGGTGAATCGCTCAGGCTGGCTCGATTGTCAACGAGCAACCAATAGTAGGGCCAGAACATAAGAAAGAGGATCACAAACGGCACAATGCAGAGCAGAAAAGCGAAGGCGCCGACGATGCCGAAAAGAAAATTCGCGATCAGCAATGGAAGGTAGCGATTCGCACCCGAGAATAGGTCGCCGAATTCTGCACGTTGACCGCGGACGAGCTTCAGAGCAATGGTCGCCTGTCCGATCCCCAGAAATGTTTGCATAAAAAAACTGAGGAGGCTTCCGATCAGACCTACCAGTGCTGCAGCACCGCGCTCGCCTTCTTCTCGAAGCACATTCTCGAGCGCCTCTCCACCCGCATCGATGGGTACGGTAATTAGCAGATAGACGAACGTGGTCCCTGCCAGCAGCCCGATATTGTCCTGCCACACGCGCCACGCATAGTTGAAGATCGGATCGACCCCTACCCGCTGTGGCATGATGCCGCCTGAGGAATATCCCATCGCCGGCTGCGGCTGCCAGGTTGAGGCAGACGACGCGTACGGATTGGCGGAGGGAGCCGCGGGACTCGATGCAAACGGATGGTTAGCGCCGGGCTGGCTGGCATCGCCGAATTGCCAGGCGGGGGGACTGCCCGGTGGTTTCGGCGGAGGTGGCGGCGGCGGAGCCACAGGGGGTGGAGCTGGAGCAAACGGCGGAGGCGGTGCGAAGACCGGTGGCGACGAAGTACCGGCCGGCGGCATGAGAGACGTAGGCGGCAAAGCTGCCGACCCAGCCGCGGGAACGACGACAAGTGCCGAACATTTTGGGCAACGGGCGTTCTTCCCTGCCGAATCGTCCGGCACCTTGAGCAACTGCTGACAACCGGAGCAGCGGAATTCGATGGCCATGCGTATTTCCTTGCGGCAATATCGTAACGGAAGTTGCTAGAGAATGTTGAGATCAGCACGGGCCAGCAATTGGCGTCTGCCCCCGCGGCGGGGTATCTTGGCGACATTCACTCAGGGACTCGCCGATGACCGCCTATTCGCTCGCCCTCCTGGTTTCCTTGGCCTCCTGGGGGCAAGCCGATGCTCCTGCCACAACCGCACCCACGCCGGCCGAAATCGAAGCGGCGATTAAGCAGCTTGGAGCCGAGGAGTTTGAGGATCGAGAGCGGGCGACGGCGATTCTCGTCAATGCCGGCGAAGCCGCTCGCGCCGCCGCTGAATCGGCCGCGAAGAGCACCGACCCCGAAGTAGCCCTCCGCGCGAAGATCGTCCTCAAGCGGCTCGATAGCGGCATTCGTCCGGGAACGCCACCGGAACTCGTCGCCCTGATCGAGGAGTTCAACAACGTCGATCAAGGGCGCAAATCGACGATCATCTTTCGCCTCGTAACACCGGCCGAGTTCCGGGCGATCGGTGAACAACTTCCCAAGGCCAAGCAGATCGAGCGGTCCTCGCTCGAAAGCACGTTTCATAGCCGACTCACGTCGCTCGTCAGCCAGCAGTTTCGCGAGGAAAAACTCGACGAGGCAGAGCAGCTACTCTCTGCCCTCCCCTCCAGTCCGCGCAGCGACGCCACGCTGATGACGTTCCTGCACCTCTCCGGCCGGTTGCCGAAGCGAATTGAGCAGGTTGCCGCCCAAGCCGCGGCGAAGCCATCGCCGGCCACGCAGCAGCAACTTGCCCTGCTGCACCGCGCCGCGGGCGACCTGCCGAAGGCTCGCGAAGCGGCCGCGAAGCTGACCGAGAGCGAGATTCCGCTCTGGCTCGCGTGCGAAGCAGCCGACTGGCCGGCGGCACTGAAGCTCAACCGTGCCCGGTATGAAGGAAAGGAACCGACACCGCCACAACTGGCATTCACGCTGCTCTTGTCGCACTACGCTCAGGACAAGGAGGTCTTTGCCGCCACCAAGGCCGAGTTCCTGAAACGGGCCGAAGCGAAGCCCGAAGAGCTTTGGGATTGTGCCGAAGCGTTGCTGGCGGTTGGCGAACTCGACGAGGCAATCAAGCTGCTCGAAAAGGGCGTCCCTGCCGCGGCTTTTTACCTGCACTGGTATCGGACGCACTTCGACAAAGCGCTCGCCTTGGCCAATGCAGGCGAAGGTGCGACGTTCGATGCCGCCTGGTATCAGTCGTTGCCCGACGGCAACACGGTGAAGACAAACTATTCGATCTCGCGCCCCTATTACGCTCGTGACATCGCCAGTTGCCTGGCGAACCTCGGCCGACGCGAGGACGCTCGCAAGGTCCGCGACCTCTTGGCCGATGCGGCACGCGGCCAGCCCCCGTCGAGCAGCATCTGGACCGCACTCGTTTCGACCGACTTGCGGCTGAATCTGCGCGACCTGGCTCTGGAAGACGCGGCCAAGGCCCTCGAGCCCCCCGCTCCGCGGCGATCCGCCTCAACGAGTTCGTTGAACTACAGCGTCATGCAACTTCTGTACGACCAGAACACATCGAGCTCGATGTATTCGCTTTGGCCACATGTCCTGACAGGTCGGGACAACAATGCCTTGGCCGCACTCCAGCAGCTCGACGCGCTGTTGCATCCCCCCTCTGCGGCTCGCTTGTCGGCCGACCAGCGGCGCGAGCGACTGCTCGACTTAGTGAGCCTACAGGGATCGCCCGAGCGCTATCGTCAGACGGACTATCTGCGGACGGTTGGCTGGCTGGCGCACCGGCTCGGCGAGGAAGAACTGGCGTATCGCTTCCGCAAGCAAGCGGCTGCGCTCACACCGACCGACGACGACGGCAGGCGGCGCTCGCTCGCCGGTGAGGCGTATCGCAGCCAGGACTGGCGGACCGTTGTCCAGCTTCTACAGCCCGCCGATCCGGCCAGCCCGAACAACGTCGGCTACCTCGACATGTACGCGGTGGCCCTCGAAATGCTCGGCAACAAGGACGAAGCGGCGAAGATGCGGGATCGGGCATTCATCTCGCGCCTGGAACCGGGCGTCGTTGCGTCGCAAGCCGTGGGCTTGCTGCAACTCGGCCAGAAAGCCGCCGCTGCCGAGCGCTTTCGCGTCGTCACTCGCCTTCTGCCGCCGGGCGACGGTGCGGCGATTAACGCCCTCAATTCGCTGGGGAACGCGGTCTATGAGGCCAATCCGGCGGAGGCGATTCCGCTCTGGCAGCTCAACATGCTCGGCCCCCTGCGCGGTACGAACAACATGGCTCTCGATACGCACATCAAAAATCTGTGCGTCATTCATCGCGTGCAGGCCCGCGACCTGATCGCCCAGGGAAAGTTCGCCGAAGCACTCGTTCACGCGCATGCCGAGATGGACATCATGCCGGGCAACGTGGCGGTCATCGACCAGGTCGCGCCGCTCTTCGCCGAGAAGGGACAGCCGGCAATGGCCGACGAGCTCTTCGAGCGGTTCTTCAAGACCTACAGCGAGTCGTGCGCAAAATATCCACAAAGCGGTCCGCAGCGGAACATCTTTGCCCGCACGTGCGCCCGGGCAAAGCGCCGACTCGACGAGGCGCAGAAGGCGCTCGACGAGGCATTAGCGATCGATCCCGAGCGGCCCGAACTCTTTGCCACGCAGGCCGAACTGCACCTGGCCCGCGGCGACAAACCCGCCGCGATCGCCGCCGCCGAGAAGGGCCTCGCCCTCCAGCCGAAGCACGCCGGTTGCGAGGCGATGTTGGCCAAAGTGCAAGGCGGGATGAATGTTGCAGTACCGGACGGGGATTAGCCTCGCCCCAGTTTGACGCCGCATTTGCCGCCAGTTATCGTAACTCGAATCCATGTCGCGGCTTACGCCGCGCGTCCTGCATCCCGCCGATCGTGCCGCTGGCGCGGCCTCTCTCCCAGCAACGGAGTCTTGCTCGATGAAAGCCTGGTCGCTCGTTTTGCCCTTGCTCATCCTGCCGCTCGCATTCGTACCGCTTTTGGCGGCTGACGATGAAGCCGGTTTTGTATCGCTCTTTGACGGCAAGTCGCTCGAAGGCTGGGACGGCAATCCCGAATTCTGGAGCGTTAAGGAAGGCGTCATCACCGGCCAGACCACCAGCGAAAAGCCCACCAAGGGGAACACGTTCCTCGTCTGGCGTAAGGGGGACGTGGCCGATTTTGAGTTGCGGCTGGAGTTCAAGATCGTCGGCGGCAACAGCGGCGTGCAGTACCGGAGCCAGGACAAGGGGAACTGGGTGATCGGCGGCTATCAGGCCGACTTCGACGCTGCCGGCCAGTGGGCAGGCACGCTCTACGAGGAGAAGGGACGCGGCGTGCTTGCCAAACGCGGCCAGAAGGTCGTCGTTCCCGAAGGGAAGAAGCCCGAAGTTGTCGGTGAGACGGCTGCCGAGAAAGACATCGTCGCCGCGCTCAAAAAAGAAGACTGGAACAGCTACACGGTGATCGCCCGCGGCAATCACCTCGTGCAGAAGCTGAACGGCATCACGACCGTCGATCTGACCGACAACGACACGAAGAGGGGGGCCGCAAAAGGACTGCTTGCTTTGCAACTTCATGCCGGTCCCCCGATGACCGTGCAGTTCCGCAATATCCGCCTCAAGACGCTCAAGGCCGACGACGCGAAAGCTTCGATCGAACAGAAGAAAGAAGGGGGCGGCGGAGCGGACGGCCCCGATAGCAAAGCCAAGAAGATTGTCTTCGTCGCAGGCAAGCCGAGCCACGGCTACGGCGCTCACGAGCACAACGCCGGCTGCACGCTCCTCGCCAAGGAACTGCAAGCCGCGCTGCCTGGCGTGAAGTGCGACGTTCACACCAACGGTTGGCCGGCGGATAGCTCGGCGTTCGACGGTGCGGATTGCCTCATCATGTATTGCGACGGCGGCGGCGGACACATGGTCAATGACCATCTCGAACAGGTCGATGCCCTCGCGAAAAAAGGGGTCGGCATCGTCTGCATTCACTACGGCGTCGAAGTCCCCAAGGGGCCAAGCGGCGAGAAGTTTCTCGACTGGATCGGCGGCTATTTCGAGACAAACTGGTCGGTCAATCCGCACTGGACAGCAAAGTTCGACAAGCTCCCCGATCACCCGATCAGCCGCGGCGTCGGACCAATCGAGATCAACGATGAGTGGTACTACCACATGCGGTTTCGCGAGGGGATGAAGGGAGTGACGCCGATCCTGACCGCCCTGCCGCCGAAGGAAACGCTCAATCGTGGCGACGGTCCGCACAGCGGCAATCCAGCCGTGCGCGCCGCCGTCCTCGAACGGAAGGAACCGCAGCATGTCGCCTGGGCTGCCGAGCGCGAAGGTGGCGGCCGCGGCTTTGGCTTCACCGGCGGTCATGATCACTGGAACTGGGGCGATCCGAACTTCCGCAAAGTCGTGCTCAACGCGATCGTCTGGTGCGCTCATGGCGAAGTGCCGAAGAATGGCGTTGAATCGCCGACGGTCACTCTGAAGGATCTGGAAGCGAATCAAGATTACCCCGTGCCCAACGGCTTCAATCGCGAAGCGGTCCGCCAGCGCGTGAAACTGCCTCCTGATGGAGAGGGAGATAAGAAGGAAGGTCAGCAAGGTGCCCGCAATACCGGCGCGGGCCGCAATAACGTGAAGCCTGTCTTCAGCAGCCCGACGGTTACGGCAGCGACAAAGAACCACTCGGTGGATATTGACGTTGACATCACTGGCGCGAAGAGCCTTTGGCTTGTCGTCACCGATGGCGGTGACGGCTTTGGCTGCGACTGGGCCAACTGGGCGGAACCCCGGCTCGTTGGCAAGAACGGCGAGAAGAAGCTGACCGATCTGAAGCCCACCTCGGGCACATCCGACTGGGGCCAGGTTCGCATCAACAAGAACGCCCAAGGGGGCGCGCTGAAGATCAATGGTCAGGCGGTTGAGTACGGCATCGGCACGCATGCCGTCAGCGTGATTCGCTTCGATCTGCCCGTCGATGGCGGCTTCACGCGCTTCAAGGCCCGCGGCGGCCTCGACGAGGGGGGCACCCGGCAGGGATGCGGATCCAGCGTGCAGTTCCAGGTCTATACGCAGGCTCCTCCCGCGCAAATTGCCAGCGCCGGCGGCGGCAACAGCCCCAGCCGGGATGCCGAGAATGCCGTTGCCAACCTCGACGTGGCCGACGGTCTGGAAGCGACGCTCTTCGCTTCCGAGCCCGACATTTCCAACATCACCAACATCGACATCGACCATCTCGGCCGCGTTTGGGCCTGCGAGGTGAAGAACTATCGCAAACACAACGGCAGCCGACCGGAAGGGGACCGGATTCTCGTCCTGGAAGACACCGACGGGGACGGCAAGTCCGACAAGACCACCGTCTTCTATCAAGGGCGCGACATCGATTCGGCCCACGGCATCTGCGTGCTTGGCAATTTCGTTATCGTCTCGGCGGGCGATAAGGTGCAGGTCTTCTTCGATGAAAACGGCGACCTGAAGGCTGACGACAAGCGGCAAATCCTCTTCACTGGCATCGGCGGCACGCAGCACGACCACGGCATTCACGCCTTCGTCTTCGGCCACGACGGCAAGCTCTATTTCAACTTCGGCAACAGCGGCAACCAGCTCAAGGACAAGGACGGCAAGCCGGTCGTCGATAAGGCGGGGAACGAAGTGGTCGCCGCCCGCAAGCCGTATCAGGAAGGGATGGTCTTCCGCTGCAACCTCGACGGCAGCGACGTGGAGACGCTCGGTTGGAACTTCCGCAACAACTGGGAGCTGGCGGTCGATTCGCTCGGCACGATCTGGCAGAGCGACAACGACGACGACGGCAACAAGGGTGTGCGGATCAACTACGTGATGGAGTACGGCAACTACGGCTTCAAGGACGAAATGACCGGCGCCGGCTGGCAAACGAAGCGGGAGAATATGGAAACGGAAATCCCGCAGCGGCACTGGCACCTGAACGATCCGGGCGTCGTGCCGACAATGCTGCTCACTGGTGCCGGCTCGCCGACGGGCATCTGCGTCTATGAAGGGACGCTGCTGCCGAAGGTGTTTCACAACCAGGTGATCCATTGCGACGCGGGACCGAGCGTCTGCCGGGCTTATCCCGCAACGAAGGACGGCGCGGGGTACAAAGCCGAGACGGTCAACGTGCTCACGGGGACGCGCGACAACTGGTACCGGCCGAGCGACGTGTGTGTTGCTCCCGATGGCTCGCTGTTCGTGGCCGACTGGTACGATCCGGGCGTCGGCGGGCACAACCAGCAAGAGGTCGATAAAGGTCGCATCTTCCGCCTCGCTCCGCCCGGCACGAAATACACGGTGCCGAAGTACGACTTCAGCACGGTGGAAGGGGCGCTAGCCGCGCTGAAGAGTCCGGCCTTGAGCGTCCGGTTCCTGGCGTTCGCGGCGCTCGTCGATATGGGCGAAGACGCGGCCAAGGCGATGCACGAGGTCTTTCTGAAGTCGAAGGACGATCCGCGCTATCAGGCTCGGCTGATGGGTGTGGCGGCGGCTTGGCTCGCAAGGCACGACAAGCAGGAAAACATCGGGGAGATGTGTGCTGCGATACTGCAGGACGAGAACCCCGACCTCCGCGTCGCCGCCATTCGGCTTGCCCGTCTGCACGGCCTCGATGTGAGCAAAGTCGCCAGTGCAGCCACCGACAAAGCGCCGGAGGTCCGCCGCGAACTGGCGATCAGCCTGCGGCACAATAAGTCCTCCGATGCCGCCAATCTCTGGGCCGATTTGGCCTTGCAATATGACGGCAAGGACCGCTGGTACCTGGAGGCTCTGGGCCTTGCTGCCGACAAGCAGTGGGATGCTTACCTTGACGCTTACCTTGCCAAGGCGAGCGAACCGTGGAAAACGCCCGCCGGCCGCGACATTCTGTGGCGCAGCCGAGCGAAGAAAACTCCGGACCTGCTCGTGAAGATCATGAAAGACCCGGGCCTCAAGGAAGAAGAACAGCCGCGATACTTCCGGGCGTTCGACTTCCTCACCGGCCCGGAGAAGGACGCGGCGCTAAAAAGCTTGCTGGAGTAAGTAGGCCCTCACTCCGTGTGGGCCAGGTTTCTGTGTTGCTCGCGAAGGACCGAGGAAGATAGCCGCATGTTTCGCTGGTTCGCATTGGGTCTTTTGGTTGTCGTTGTTTCCTTGCCGTTCCCGCTTCGCGCCCAGGACGACGCGCAGCGGGCCAAGGACGCTCGCATCGTCCGCACGCTCCTGCGCCTGCCGGGCGTGGATCTGTCCGACAAGCCGGAGGCCAAGGCGGCGCTGCTGCGGTATTTAGAGGAGCAGAAGGGGACTGAAGAGTATTTGCAAATCGTCGAGAAATTCTCGCTCCGCGAAACCAGGGACGAACTCCTGCGGCTGGCGATTGAGCAGGGAGACAATACGCTCGGCGTGAAGGGGGCTGGCCTCTTGGTGAAGTTTGGCGAGGCGGACTTCCTAAAGAAGGCGATTGCTGATCCCGATCCTGCGAAAGGAGCCAAGGTCATCGGCGCACTTGGACTCACTTCCGACCCCAAGGCGAACGACCTGCTGACGCCGCTCGTCGAAGATACCCAGCAGCCGCTAACCATTCGTGCCGCCGCCGTCGCCGCGATTGGCCGCAACGCGCCGGGGCAAAAATGGCTCTTGGCGACCGTCGCACAAGGGAAGCTCGCTGCGGACCTCAAGTTCGCCGCCGCCAACGTGCTGCTCTCCTCGGCCGACGAAGCCATCAAAACGGCTGCCGGCAAGCACCTGACGCTTCCCGCGGGCGCGGGAGGCGAGCCGCTGCCTCCTGTGGCGGAACTGGTGAAACGGACCGGCGACGCGACCCGCGGCAGGGAACTCTTCACCGGCATCGGCACGTGTGCCAAGTGCCATCAAGTGAAGGGCGAAGGGAAACAAGTCGGCGCCGACCTGTCAGAAATCGGCAGCAAGCTCTCGCCCGAGGCGATGTACGTGTCGATCCTCGATCCGAGCGCCGGCATCAGCGTGGGCTACGAGAATTATCTCGTCCGAATGATCGACGGGACCGTTCACACGGGCATTCTCGTCAGCCAGACCGACGATACCGTCGAGCTGAAAACGGCCGAGGCGATCGTCCACAAGCTCTTGCGCGACGACATCGACCAGATGAAGAAGCAATCGCTCTCGCTAATGCCCGCCGACCTTCAGAAACAGCTCAAGGCGCAGGATCTGGTCGATATCGTGGCGTATCTGACAATGCTGAAAAAAGCTGAGTGAATGAGCGGGTGGCTCCCATGAATCTCACACAGACGCACCGTGGCACAGAGTTCTCGTCACTCTTGCTACTCCGTGCCTCTGTGCCTCTGTGTGCCATTTTGTTCCTGTTTGGCGTACTTGCTCAACGGATTGCAAATGCTGACGAGAGAGATGACAGACTTGCTCGCTCGCCTCGCCAAATCGCCGAACAACTCGCGAAGGTCTATGGCCACAAGCTCGACCAGGTCGCGTACATTCCCGCCCTCCCGCTGGTGGCAAAGCTGCGGCTCAGCGAACTCACCGGCGATGCCTCACATCGCGACGAAGTGACCAAAATCGTTGCCCCGTTTCTCGCGGGTGAAAAATCGCCTGTCCCCAAGTCCGGCAGCGAACAAGCCGGCCACTTGATCTTCGCGGAACTCGCTCACACGGCCGAAGGCAAAGATCGCGAGCGGTGGATCGAGCTATGCCGGGCCGCGGCGGATCAGGCGTTTTACAAGGACGGCAAGCCGCAGCCGATTGTGCCATTTCACAACGAGATGAGCGACGCGGTCTTCATGTCAGGGCCGATTCTCGCCACCACCGGCAAGTTGACTGGCGAGGCCAAGTACTTCGATGCCGCGGCCATCCATTTCGCCGCGATGCGCAATCTCTGCCTCCGGCCCGACGGCATCTATCGCCATTCGCCGCTCTGCGAGGCGGCTTGGGGCCGCGGCAACGGCTTTCCAGCACTGGGCCTGGCGTGGTCATTGTCGGAATGGCCCGACGACCACCCGGCCAAGAAGGAGTTGATTGTCGAGTTCCAAAAGCACATGGCCGCCCTTAAGCCTTACCAGGACGCGAAGACCGGCTGCTGGCACCAGGTGATCGACCACCCCGAGAGCTACGACGAATACTCCTGCACCTGCATGATCGGCTGGGCGATGCAGCGCGGCATTTCCCGCGGTTGGCTGGCCAAAGATGAGTATCAGCCCTGCGTGGACAAGGCCTGGCAGGCAATCAAAGAGCGGACGAGCCCGGACGGCAAGCTTGTCAACGTCTGCACCGGCACGGGCAAGCAAAAAACGCTGCAGGACTATTTCGACCGCCCGGCAATCAACGGCCGCGATGACCGGGGAGGGGCGATGGGGATGATGTTCGCGGTTGAATTGCTCGCGGCTGAAAAAGCCCATTAGTAGTGTGCGCAACCGTGGTTTGCTGCGCAAACACACAGCCACCCCAAGTTGATACTTAATCGCACTTCTACTTGTCACGCTGGCGAGCATTTCTGATAATACAGCTGGCAATTTCGCTCGTGCGACTGGGCAAGGCGCACGAGCGACCTTCGACAGGAGTTTGGGCCATGCGACGGATTCTGCTCGCTCTTGCAGTCCTGATGGGATCTCTCGCGTTGAGCGATCCCGCTCATGCCGGTTGGGGCTGGCATCGCGGCTGTGGTTGGGGTGGCGGCGGTTGGAGCGTCGGCTATCGCGGCTGCGGATGGGGCGGAGGTTGGCGTGGCTGCAACTGGGGCGGATGCGGACCGTGGTATGGCGGCTACGGCGTTTCGCTCGGCTGCTATCGACCCATTGTGACCTGCTATTCGCCGAATTGGGGCTGTGCCAACGGGTATTACGCTCCTTTGCCGATCGGTTACTACGGCTATTACGGAAGCACGTACAACCCCAACTCGAACTTCGTCGCACTTTCCGTCTCTTCCAATGTCGTCGCGCGTCCGGCCACGTTGCCGGCCGCCTCGCCCACGACCGTTCGAAATCTGCTCGATCATAGCCGCGAGGACCTGCTCGCGATGCTGCGCACGCCGTCTGGGCCGCCCGTTGTGGCAGTAACACCCGAGCGTCCCACCGTTCGTATCGCCAATGCCGAACAGCGCCGCAAAGCCGAACAATATCTGGCCATCGGCGACGTGCTCTTTCGCGAACAGAAATTCCACTCGGCATTGCAGCGTTACAAGCTCGCCTCGCAAACGGCCCCCGACATGGCCGAGACCTACTGGCGGCAGGGTCACGCGATGATTGCCACGGCCAACTATGAATTGGCCGGGAGCGCATTCAGGCGAGCCCTCGCACTCGATCCAACGATCGGCCGCGGCGGCTTTACGCTCGACGAGCTTTACGGTACTGCGGCAATGGCCAAGTCGTCTCACCTGGAATCGCTCGCCGGCTGGGCCTTGTCGCGCGGTGATACCTCCGAGCCGTACTTTCTCATGGGCGTGCAGTTGCACTACGACGCTCAGCACGACCGGGCGAACAAGTTCTTTGCCCGCGCTGTCGAACTTTCCGGACCGGCAAACGGTTATTTGGTTGCCTTCGCTCCTCCGCGTGTGGTTCCAGCCGCGGCTCCTTCTCGCATTGACGCCGATGCGGTTCCACCGCTTCCGCCCGCAACAGTCGCCGCTCCGATTGTCGAACGCAAGGCTGCCCCGGCCGTTCCAGTGAGCGCGGCCGTCGAAATTTAAGGGCGAAGTCGCCGGTCCGCCGACTCTTTCTCCGAAGGCAATTCCACCCCCGAAATCAGCCCGCATTCTTCGCGGTTCGGGTCAAATCGCAATGAATTCTCTGTGAATTCATAGGAATTGCTTGCAAACCGCTTGTGCAATCTGTACAAGATTTGTGGAAATTAACGCCCCTGCTAGCTTGACGCTGGCGGATGGCCGCAGTTACCATTTCCCCCAGTTTGCCGAGATTAGCCGGTTGGACCTCTCCAATTGGCCCAGTTTGCCTTCGTTCTAATTCGTATTTTCCTGCTGGCGTTTCATCGACGCCATCACGTGCTTGTTGGACAAGGAGTTTCCCGCCGTGAAGAGCCGCAACTTGAACCGCTCCCGTTCTCGTCAGCATCAGCGCCGTTCGTTCCTCGCCCAGCACAAGAGTGCGGCGCAACCTCGCTTCAGCCGCCGGCTCACGATGGAGTCGCTCGAAGAGCGCCGCGTGCTGGCGACGCTTACGTGGGAAGGCGACGTCGGCGCGAACTGGAATGACGGCACTGCTGGTGTTGATACGAACTGGATCAGCGCTGGAGCACAAGTCCTCCCAGCCAGTGGCGACACGCTGGTCTTTCCTGGCGGAGCAGGCAATACCGTCAACAACAATAACACAACGGCTGGCAACAGCTACATTCTGCAGGTGACTGGCGCAGGCTACCAAATCGGCGGGAACTCGATCACGCTCAATCTGGCCGGCACCGATATCGACGTCAGCGCCATTGGCCTTATTGCGACGCCTTTGGCGCTCGCTGCGGACACCACCGTTAACGTCAGCGCCGGCGGAACGATTGATCTGAACGGCGTCCTGTCGGGTGCGGCCGGCGGGTTGACGAAAACGGGCGCGGGAGCATTGATCCTTAACCAAACGAATACTTACGGCGGCGCCACCGACGTTCAACAAGGCATTCTGGGAATCGGATCTGGTGGCAGCATCAACTCCTTGAGTACTGTGTCGCTCCAGGCCGGTACGTTAACGGGAACCGCTGTTGCACAGACAGGTGCCGCGAATGCACCCGTCAATGCACTGGCCGGCTCGCAGATTCTGGCGAGCAATAACAGCAACTTGACGTTGGGCCTGGCCGCTAGTGCCGCTGGATTCTCCTCGGCAGGATCGATTGTCGTCGGCACCAACGCCCTGCTTACCCTCAACGACGCGGACAGCGCCGCGCTAGGCCCCAACACCGTCCTGGGCGGCGGCACGGCGACACTCGCAGCGGCCAACGGCGTAGCTCTGAGCGCCGGTGATGTTCTTTCGGGTTCCGGCACGGTCCAGGCGAATATCGTTGTGGGCACGGGAACGATTTCTCCCGGCACCAGCGCCGGAACCATCAGCGTCACGGGCAATGTCGATCTCACCAACAGCAGCTATGCGGCCGAGATCGACGGGAACGCTGCCGGCCAATACGATCGGCTCGACATCACCGGTTCGGCAACACTGACCGGCGCCACGCTCAGCCTGGCCGGCAGCGACTACGCGCCGGTGGCAGGCGATTCGTTCACAATCCTCACCACGACCGCCGGAATCACTGGCACCTTCGTCGGACTACCCGAAGGATCGAATGTTTTTGTGAACGGTCGCGCACTCACAGTGAGCTATGCCGGCGGCAATGTGACGCTGACGCTTGACGCGACGCCAGTCATCAACGCTCCCAACGATGCCAATGCGATCGTCGTGCGCCGAACTGCGGGCGGCAACATTCAGGTCGTGATCGACGCGGTCACGGTGCTCGACCAGCCACTCTCTAGCCTGACGAACCTGACGATCAACGGCGGTACGAACGACGACACATTGACCCTGGCCTACGACTTTGCGGGCGGGTTCTTTTCCCTGCCGGTGTTCTTCAATGGCGGTGGCGGCGTGGACGCGCTCGTCATCAACGACGCCCCCGGCACTGCGACGACGGTCACCCACACGTTTATCAACGCAACCGACGGCTCGGTCAACATTGATGGCTCGTTGACTACCTACACCGGCCTCTCACCAGTGACGGACAACATGGGGGCGGCCAATCGCATCTTCACCTTCACCGGCGGGGCGGAAACGGTCACGCTCGATGCCAGTGGAGTACTCGACAATCGGATCGACTCGACCCTCGGCGAACTCGTGGACTTCGTGAACCCGACGACTTCGCTCACGATCAATCTGACGAGCGGCGCCGACACGCTCAACGTGCAGGGGCTGGACGCGGCGTTCAGCGCCAATTTCAACGTGGATGGCGACGGTGGCGACATACTCAATTTCCAGACCGCCGCCACCAACCTCGGCGCCGGCAATCTGGTGGTGACGGACATCGTCGATGTGAATTTCAATGCCAATGTCACAACGACCGGGGCCGCCACGGTTTCCGCGACGGGAGCGATCGCCGATGGCGCGGCCGCAATCTCCGTTGGAGGCTTGGCCAGCTTCAGCGGCAGTTCGATCACGCTCGATAATCCCGCTGCCCACAACTTCGGCAGCTTGACGTTCAACTCAGCCGGCTTAGTCACCATTATCGAAAACAGCGCTACGACGCTCAGCGGCACCAATACCGCGGCGAGCCTCGTTCTAACCTCGGCTGGCGCGATCACCGACGATGCGACTGCCGACCTGGCCGTAACTGGAAACGCGTCGCTGAGCGGCACGTCAATCACCCTCGGCGATCAAGCTGCGAACGACGTGAACTTCGGCAGCCTGACGTTCACTTCAGCCGGCGCGGTCGTCGTCACCGAAGACTCCGCGACCAGCGTTGCGGGCGCCAATACCGCCAACACGCTCTCGCTCACGTCGGCTGGCGCGATCACTGACGCTGCTGGAGCTAGCCTTGCGATCACAGGCAACGCGGCCTTTTCCGGCACGTCCATCACGATCAGTGCCGCTGCAACGGCCAACTTCGGCTCTCTCACGTTCAACTCGGCCGGTGCCGTCAACATCACCGAAGACTCCGACACGCAAATCGCGGGCGCGAACACGGCCAACAGTTTGGTGCTAACTTCGGCTGGCGCAATCACCGACGCGACCGGTGCGACCGTCAACGTCACGACGACCTCAGCCCTGGCCGGCACATCCATTTCGCTAACCGACAACGGCGCGGATTCGTTCGTCGCGGGCGGCAACGCATCTTTTACGGCTTCCGGCGGCGGAGCGATCACCATTGCTGCCGCGGGAACTGCCAACTTTGGCACGCTCACGTTCAGCACCACGGGACCCGTCAACATCACCGAAGATTCCTCGACTGCGCTGGCCGCCACCAGCAGCGGTGGCGCGATCACCTTGAACTCGGCTGGCGCGATCACCGATGCCGAGAACGATGCGGCCAACGAAATCACCGGAACCGATCTAATCTTGACCGCGGTTGGCGGCATCGGCACGAGTCCGAATCCGATTCACATTGCGGTTGTAAATCTCGACGTCAGCAACACGGTTGGCGGCGGCATTTTCGTCACCGACACAGCCGGCGGACTCACACTCACCAACCTCGGCGGTCCCAACGCCAATGCCGTCAATGGCGTCGGCGGCAACGGCCTCATTCGTGCCGCCAGCCCGCTCACCATCGCGGCCAACGCGATCACCTCGGGTGGCATGACCTACACCGCCAGTGACTCCGCTGCCGCGGGCGACGACCTGACCGTCAACGCGGGTGTCACGGTCCAGGATACTTCTGCCGCACTGACGATGAACGGCGGCGACAACGTCACGTTCAATACGGGCACCACGGTCCGTGCCTCGACTGCACTCGCCATCAATGGCGACTCGCTCGGCGGCGGCGTCGCCGATCCGGGCGTCGGCTCGATCATGAGCCTCTTCGGCACGATCCAAAGCGATACGGCTGGGATCACGATCACTGGCAATGGCGATAACGACTCGATCACGATCGACAACAACGGCGCAGCCGCGGGTGGGACGCTCGACGGCGTCGTCGTCGGTGCAGTGCAGCTCTTCACGATCAATGGCAACGGCGGCAGCGACACGCTCACGCTCGAAGACGGTGGCGACCTGACCGGCGACACCTACACGATCACCGCCACGACGATCAGCACCGGCGGCGGCAACCTCTTCAACAACGCACCGGGCCTGAACTACGCGAATCTGGAAACGATCAACATCCAGAACAGCAACGGGCCGACCAATGCGGATGGCGACACAGTCACCGTCACCAGCCTCAATCCTGGAACGACCTACAACGTCGATGGAAACAACCCAACGGGCCTCCCCGGCGATCGCCTGATTCTCAATCCGCCTGGCTCCATCAACGTCTATGAAATCGGCGGCAACTACGTCTTTGAATTCCCCGGCAGCGGCAATCTCGTTGCCACGGAGTTCGAAACGATCGACCTGCGGCCCGGCAACGGCATCCTGAACATCATCGGCGACGAAGGGCAAGGTCAGGCCGGCGGCGCCAATGGCGGTGCGGGCAACGACGAACAGGACAAGATCACGGTCGTTGGAACGGGTATCGGCACCGGCACGTTGCAACTGAGCCACAATGCCGCGCCCATCGGCGTTCCGCCACTTGTCATATTCAGCGGCGTGACGCGCCTGAACGTCAACACGTTCGAACTCGCCGACGGTCTGGCAGTCACTCCCTATGCCAACAACACGCCGCAAGGCTGGGGTATCGAAACCTATTACAACGAAGGTGCGCCCGTCCTCGATGGCGACCTGCTCATCTACAACGGCGTCCTCGGCGTTTCGGAAACGATTGTCGTTGCACCGTCGGCGTCCCAGGCCGGTCAGGTCTTCAGCAACAACGCGGCCACCGACACACCGATCGCCGTCATCAACTACCAGCTGAACGTCAACATCATCGTCAACGGCTCTAGCCCCGCGGGCACAGTTGGCGATACCGACACGCTCACCCTCCGCGGCACCGATCCAGCCAATCCCGGAACCAGCGGTAATGAAACATTTGATGTTGATTTCACCGCGGCTGGCATTCCCGGCGACGAGCTAGCCATCGTCACGGACACGGTAGGGGGCGGCAATCTCTACAGCCTGCAAAACTTTTCGAATTTCAACTCGATCAACTTCGCCGGGCTCGCCGGCAACGATACGTTCCTGGTCACCAATCGCCCCGGCCTGACCGTCAATATCGACGGCGGCGATCCGGTCGCGGGGCTTCCCGTGGGCGGAATCCCGACGTCCGACACACTGGCCTACCGAGCGGCAGCCAGCTCGACGATCAGCCAGGGAGCCAACCCGGCGACCGGCACGATCACGCAGCCGGCGGATGGTCCGATCAACTTTGCCGGTGTGGAAGTGATTCTTGCCGTCTCGCGGGCGGCCGGCAGCACGCTCACCATCAACGGCACCGACGCGGGAGACAATTTCTCGGTCCAGGGCGGCGGCGGAATCGTCGAAGCCCTCGTCACGCTCAATGCCGGACCGCAGATCGGCGTGAACTACCTGCTCGATGCCGACCCTGAGAACATCGCGAATCTGGTCCTGAACGGCAGCGCGGGGGACGACACGTTCAGCGTCAGCTCCAACTTGCTCGACAGCATCCAGATTAACGGCGGCGATCCGACCGCTAGCGACACGGTCATCATCAACGGCACGACGGGAACGGACAACGTCACGATCGACCAGTTGACTTTGGACGGCGCTCGCGTTGTGGGCCTGGGGCCGACGATCAACATCGCAACTGCCGAGCATCTGATTTACAGCGGCCAGGGCGGCAACGACAACCTCACAGTCACCACACCCGCGGGCGCGCAGACCGTGGACTTCGGTGCGGGAGCGGTTGCAGACGCTGGCCGCGTTCTGGTCAGCCAGGGCGGCCTCGTCAGTTCCCTGCCGATCGAATTCCAATCGATGGGTATCAATGGGGATGTGATCCTCGACGACCCGGCCGCGGGACGCGTTGATACGCTGGTGTTCCACGCGTCGGAACTCGACGACTACATCGATGTAGCCGCAGTTACGGGGAATCTGCAGGCCTTCGATCCCGCCGCTGGTAGCAACGACTACCGCACTTTGCTCGTGCAGACTCCGGGAATCATCCAGGTAACATTGGCAGGATTGGCAGGGGACGACATCTTTGATGTGCCCGGCAATCACCCCTTCAGCTCGGCATTCGGACTCAACGCCATTGAGATTCAGGGAGGCAGCCCGTCCGCGAGCGATGTGGTGAACTTCACGGGAACCGGTGGCGCAGTCACGATTGATCTTGCAGCTCAGACCATCACCGAAGCCGGCTTTGGACCGGTCGGTTTTACAGGAATTGAGACGCTCAACGTCGAAGCCCTCGGCGGCGCGATCACGGTTCTGGGCCACGCAACGGCTGAATCGATCGACGTGACACCAACCGGTGCGAACACGGCGACGATCGTTCCCAGCGGTCTCAACTTGACGATCAATACGAGCAACACGGGCCTCTTGACGGTCGATGCGCTGGGCGGCAGCGACACTGTGTCCGTTCACGGCACCAGTTCAGCCGATGCCATTTCTGTCAGCCGATCCGCCACGACGACGGTAACTGTTGCCGCGCTCAAGTTGGTCAACCTCCCTGCGGCGAGCACCGAAGCCCTCGTTGTCGCGGGCGGCCTTGGCATCGACGACATCACCGTCACCGGCGCTGCTGGCCCGGCGAACCTGCTCATCGATGGTGGCAGTCCGTCGGCGAGCGACGTGCTGAACGTCATCGGCCAGACGATTGTGACCGTGAATTACGGAACCGATCCGTCGGGCGGCCTGTTGAATACGACCGGTGGCGACATCGCGTTCGAAGGGCTCGCGACGATCAATCTCACCACGACCGGCGGCGGCACGCTCACCGTCAACGGCACCAACGCCAATGACGCCATCAACCAGAACGGCAACAGCGTCAGCGTGAACGATGGGGCAGTCGTCAACTTCATTGGCTACACCACGCTCACGCTCAATGGCAATGCCGGCAGCGACGAAATCAACGTCCACCCGACCACGCTTGCTGGTGTCACCACGTTCAACGTCAATGGCGGCGATCCAACCGCCAGCGACACGGTCGTCGTCAACGGCACCGCAGGCGCCGACACAATCACCTATTCGCCGACCGGAGCCGACTCGGGCACGGTTGCGGTCAATGCAGCTCCAATCGTCAATTTGGCGACGGTCGAACATCTTACGATCGATGGCCTGGGCGGAAACGACAACCTCACGGTTAATGTCTTTGCCGGAATCAACGTCACTCAATACACGCCTGGTACCACGCTTGACTCCGGCTCGATCCTCGCGGGGAATACGCTCCCCTTGGCGTTCGAAAACTTCGGATTCGCCGGCAGCATCACGCTCGCCAATGCCGGCGGTCGCGTCGGCGCTCTGGTTTACAACGGCACTGCCACGAACGACCTGTTCATCGTGAACGCTGCCGGCCAGATCGAGCTGCGCGAAGTCGTCGGCGTCGCGGTCATTCCTCGCTCTCTGCCAGTGCTCACGCCCGGAATCGGCGGTCTTCGATTGAGCGGTCACGCCGGCGACGACTTGTTCAACCTTCCCGGCAACCACCTTTTCGGAGGTGGTATCACGGTTGACGGCGGCAGCCCCTCGGCCAGCGACGTGCTGAACTTCACGGGCTCAGGCGCTGGTGCAGTGACGGTCGATCTTGGCAACCGCACGGTAACGGAAGCCGGCTTTGCGCCGGTGGTCCTTATCGGCGTGGAAGTCCTCAACCTCAATGCCAACAATGCCAACCTGACCATCCTTGGCACAATCGGCGACGAAACCCTCGACGTATCCCCGACGGGACCTGGCAGCGGCTCTGCGACTTCATCGCTCATCGATACGCCGCTCATCAACTTCGACAACGTTGGAACATTCTTAGTGAATCTCGGCGGCGGCGACGACACTCTCGCGGTCCGCTATTCCAGCAATCCAGAAACCATCGAAGTCAACGGCCCGGCTGGCTCGGTAAGCGTCTCCGCGGGCGGTGTGTTCGAGACGGTCAATTTCACGAACGTCGATTCGCTCCGCGTCTTCGGCAACGAAGGGGACGACACGTTCAACGTCACTCCTGCCGCCGACCTGCCGATTTTCATCGACGGTGGCGACCCGATCGGCGAATCTGCTGGCGATTTGCTCAACGTGCTCGTAGCGCCCGAAGCGTTTGAGCCCGGCCCGGAGAACGACGAAGGCGGATTCGTCTTCAACGGGGCGGAGCGAGTCAGCTTCGATCATATCGAAGCCATTGGGCCAATCATCGGCGCGCCTTGCATCGTCATTCTGGGGACGCACGGTGACGATGACATCACGGTCATCGCCCGCGATGCCAGCTACCAGGGCGTGAATCCGGTTCCCGCCGGGCTCGATGGCGTTCAAGACTTCACGGTCAGCGTCAATGGCGGCCTCGAAATCCTGTATGTGGACGTGCCGCTCTTGTACATCGACGCCCTGGCGGGCGACGACGACATCGTCTTCCGCACTCCCGCTCCCAACGGCCAAGTTTGGGATGTGGAAGCGTTCGTGGCAGGTGGCACTCCCTCGGCCGTCACTGGCGATCAGGGGGACGTGCTCGAATTAGAAACCCCCGGAACGCAAACGGTGACCTACACACCGACCGGTTCCGACACGGGCGTGATCAACCTGATTACGCTCACTTCGACGATCACCATCGGCTCGTTCCTGAATGCCTGCCCCAGCGCCCCCGGCGCAAATGATGGCTACAACTCGTCGCCTGGCGGTGTTGAGGAATTTGTCTATGACGGCGAAGGGGGGAACGACCTCTTCACGATCATCGGCACAGCCGCGATCGACACGATTACGCATACCCCGGGCACCGGCAACGACGAAGGAACCTTGCGGGTCAACACGCTGTTGGGAGTCCGGTATCAGAATCTCGGTCTGGCAGCGACGCTCACAGTCGATGGCGGCGCACTGGCCGATAATCTCATCGTGGACGGCACGCAATACGACGACACCATCGGCGTCGCTGCCGTCACTGGCACAGTTACGGTCAATGCCCGGCTCGCGATCAATCAGGTCAATGTCGAGCGCCTGACGCTGCACGGCTTGAATGGTGACGATGCGTTCAACATTGCAGGCAATCACCCCTACGCTTCGATCGGCGTCGAAGGAGGCTCTCCCTCGGCCAGTGACGAGTTGAATTTCACCAGCTCCGGCGGCAACGTGACCGTCGATTTCGCGGCCAGTTCGGTTGTCGAAGCTGGATTCGGTGCCGTTTTGTTCTCGGGCGTTGAGACTCTGAATGCCAACGCCGGAGGGGCTGATCTGACAGTGCTTGGCACCGCCAACGATGATCACTTCGTCGTCACGCCGGATGCGACCGCTGCCACCACGCGGCTGGTTTTCAACAACACCACGGTCAATGCCAGCGGTCTCGATCAGTTCTTCGTGGACGGCGTCTCGGGCGATGACCGCCTGACCGTCAATGCGACGGTGACGGGCAACACGGTCGATGTCACGGGCACATTCGTCGATATTGCCATCCCCAATCGCCAGCGAGTCGATTACCTCAATATCGACGAACTGCACGTCCACGGCTCTTCGGGCGCAGATGCGTTTAACGTAATTCCATCTGCCGCTACGAGCATGTTCATCGACGGAGGTCTTCCTGCAGCTGGTGCTGCGGGCATCCCCGCCGACACCCTGCTCGTTAGCGTCCCGGCAAGCGCCTCGATCACTCAAGGTGCCGATTCTACGACGGGTCAGATTCTCACTGGCGGCGGGGCCGTCGTAAACTTCGCGGCCGTCGAGGCCGTAGTTCTGAGCGCAGGCGATGGCGGCACACTGACCGTCAACGCCACCGACGACAATGACACGATCGCAGCTGCCGACGTAGGTGTGGATGCGGTCTGGGTCAACGACGGCCCAGTCATCGTCTTTATCGGCTTTAGCTCACTGACTCTCAACGGCCGCTTCGGCAACGACCAGTTCAGCATCTCTCCGACCGGCCTAGCCGTCACCTCGATCACGGTCAACGGCGGCGACCCAACGGCTTCCGATTCGGTCGTCGTCACTGGAACCGCCGGTGCAGACGCGATTACCTATACGCCTTCCGGCATTGACGCAGGCACAGTGCAAGTCAATGCGGCCCCTGCCGTCATTTTGGCAACGGTCGAGCACCTGACGATCAGCGGCCAGGCCGGCGGCGACACGCTGACCGTTGTTGGCGCCGCTGCGAACGAACGCTATGTCCACACACCTGGCAACGCCTTCGATGCAGGTTCCGTGGGCATCACGAACCTGACTGCCGGCCTGACGAATCTGGGCGTCTCCTACGTCGGACTTGGTTTGGGTGGAGCCGTCGTCGTCGATGGTGGTGGCGCTCAAGGTGGCCTCGATACGCTCGTGGCCCTCGGCACCGGCGGCCGCGACATCATGACCGGTACCTTCACCGCCACCGACGCGATCAACCTGGTTCTGATCAGCGATATCGGCGGACACGTTCCCGTTCAGACGATCGCCGTCGAAAACTACACGCTCGACACACTCGAAGGGGATGACATTATCAACCTTCGGGCGGCCGTCGATGCCACGGGTAACTTCACCGTTCAAGCCGGCGGCCCGAGTGGCAGCGACGTGCTGAACCTGCTTGGCGACCCGGCCACAGTCGAAACCGTCACGATCGCTCCCGACACCTTCAACCCGCTCGACCAAGACATCGATGGCTTGGGTGCGACGATCAACGCGTCGGGTGTAGAACTCATTACCTACACGGGCCAAGGGGACGACGACACCCTCATCGTTGATGTGGGTGACGGTGACCAGACGGCCCGCGTTGACGATGGAGTGACCGGCGATCGCGTCACTTCAAGCTCGCTCCCCACGATCGAGTTCGACGGACTCGACCTGTTCCAGCTCACGCAGAGCGCCTCCGGCAATGTCGTGGCCACGTTCGTACTCACCAGCTTGAGTGGAGCAGCGAGTTACGAATCGAATCTCGCGTCACAAGATTCTTTGGTCGTCGAAGGCTCCGAGTCGGAGGATGACGATTTCACCGTCACCCTTCCCGCCATCGGCTTTGTGAATGTTGCCAGCTCGTTCGGCATCTCCGTCACGGAAGTTGGCAGTGCTTCGGTCAACCTGCATATTCTCGGCCTGAATGGGGACGATTCGGTCACGGTGAACGTGAACGGCACCGCCCCGATCTCCAACCCGATTACGTTCGACGGTGGCCTCGGCGCCGATTTGCTCATCGTCACCGGCACGCCGGGCGCTCTCGCCCCCGATGCCTTTGACGAAGTGATCTATACGCCCGGGCCGCTCAACAATAAGGGACGCCTCGAGTATCTCGACGGCGGCACACGTGAAATGCTGATCGACTTCGTCGATCTGGAACCCGTCTTCGACTTCACCGCCGCAACGACGCTCACCGTCTTTGGCACGAATGCCAGCAACGCCATCAATTACAGCGGCGGCGCGCTCAACAACGGCCGCGTCTCGGTCGATGGCTTCGAGACGATCGAGTTCCAAGGCAAGACGAATCTCGTGATCAACGCCCTCTCCGGCAGCGACACGATCAACCTTAACAATCCCGGCACGCCGTTCGGCCTCACGTCGATCACCGTCAACGGCGGCGGTCCCACAGCCAGCGACACCGTAGTCGTCAACGGTACGACGGCTGGAGAAGCCATTGCCTTCACGCCCACCGCGTCGGATGCCGGAACGGTGCAAGTCGGGGCACTCCCGCTCATCACCCTCAATACGGTCGAACATCTCACGATCAATGGCTTGGGGGGCGATGACGATCTGACCGTGGTTGGCACGGCGAGCAGTGACCTGATCATTCACACGCCAGGCGCAGGTCGCGACGAAGGGACCGTTCGCGTCAACGAACTGCTCGCCGGCGACTACCGCAACCTCGGTTTAGGTGGCTCGCTGGTTATCGACGCCGCTGGTGGCATTTTCGATCAGCTGCATGTGCAGGGCACTGGTGGCGATGATCGGTTCGACGTCGCCGCCACGACCGGCGTCATCACACAGTCCGGCAGCGGACCGTTCGCACTTAATGATCGAATCACCCTAGCGACGACGAGCATTGAAGACCTGGTTCTGAACGGCCTTGAAGGGGATGACGAGTTCACGATCAATAACCCACAACCGTACTTGACGATTACCGTCAATGGCGGCGGACCTGCCGGCAGCGACGTGTTGAATTTCAATGCCGGGCCAGCGGGCGCAGTTAGCTTGGATCTGGGGAACTCTTCGATTTCCCAGAACGTGCGGCCGTTGGATTACTCCGGTGTCGAAACCATCAATCTGAATGCAAACCTGCAGTCGCTGAGTGTCATTGCCACTGCCGGCGACGACGACCTCACGGTCACGGTCGCCAGTGAAACGAGTGGCCAGATCGAAATCGGTTTGGCAGTGCAGCAAAGCGGCCAGGTAGCGCCGAACGTTACCCCGCCTCTGGTGAACTACTCCGGTCTCGCCGCAGCTCCGGGCAATGCCCTGGCGGTGGACATGGCTGACGGCAACGACACCCTGGTTATCGTGGGCAATACGTCCTCGCAAACCTTTGATGTTGACGTTCCAGCGTCAAGCGTGGCAGTTGACGCCGGCCTGGGCGGTGTTGTCACCTACTTGAACAATGAATCGCTCGAGGTCTTCGGCCTGGAAGGGGATGACGCCTTCACCGTTACGGTAGGCGACATTCCTGTCTTTATCGACGGCGGCGATCCGATTGGCGTTCTGCCCGGCGACTCGATCACGGTCCTCGGGGCCATTGGGTTCTTCCCCGGACCGGAATCGGACGAAGGTGGCTTCCTATCGGGAGGAGGGACGGTCGGCTTCGATCACATCGAGAGCATTACCGTGATTGATACGGACGACGATTGTCCGTTCCTCATACTCGGTACGAACGGCGACGACGACATCACAGTGATCGCTCGCGATGCCTCGTACATCGTGCCCCCCGCTCCAGTCCCGCCCGGACTGGACGGTGTGCAAGATTTTACCGTCTCGATCAATGCAGGCCCGAATATCCTGTTTGTCGGTGAACCCGACCTCTATATCGACGCCCTCAGTGGCGATGACGACATTGTCGTTCGAACTCCGGCCCCCAACGGCGCGGACTGGAACGTCAATGTGCGCGTTGCCGGCGGATCGCCGAGCATCGGCGAACCGAACGAGGGAGACCGACTGGTTCTGGAAACTCCCGGTATCGATAACGTCGAATTCCGCCCGACCGGCGCCGATTCGGGCAGCCTGGTCATCAACGAAGGGGCGACTGCCAATTATCAGCCGGCCGAAGGGGACTCGATCATCACGTTCGCCCCATTCATCTTCGAGTGCCTCGATGACTTGGGGAACGTCGAGTTCGCCTACGTCTCCTCGCGTGGCGGAGTCGAACTCGTTGAATATGACGGTGAAGGGGAACTGAACGACGAAGACAATCCGGCGGGCACGATCTTGGACGCTGACGATGTCCTGAGCATTTTCACCGACGCGCTGCTCTTCGATGCAGACACGACCACGACCGTAGCTCCCGACGGGCTGGGAACCGGCACGTTCGTCTCCACCATGAGTCCGCTGTTCCACTTCCGATCGTTCCAGGAACTCATCGTCAACGGCAGTGGCGCTGGATTCGATCACGTCGTTTTCAACGCGACCGAAGGCCCCGATACGATTACTTCCGATGCCGACACGCTGATCCTGGCCGGTACCCTCGATCATTTCGTCACACTAGGAACGAGCATCGACCGGCTCGACGTGAATACATTCGGCGGCAATGACTCGATCGATCTGGACCTGCAATTGCTCGGCCTGGCCAAGATTATCGACGCTGGCGCCGGCAACGATATTGTCAACTTGTCTGGCGTGATCGTTGATCCGGCCGATCCGATCATCTTTGGCGGCCTGGGAGACGACAACATCGTAGGCAGCCCCAATCCCGATCAGATCTTCGGCGGTTTTGGACAAGACACGATCAATGGCGGCGACGGCGTTGACGACATTTACGGCGAAGCCGGCAACGACACCATTACGGGTGGCTTGGGTGCCGACCGGATGCATGGCGGAGACGATTTCGACATCTTCATTTGGAACGTCCTCGACGGCAGCGACATCATCGATGGCGGCACCGACGGCGCCGACATTTTGAACTTCAATGGCAGCGCGGCGGCGGAGACGTTTACACTGCGTCCGGCGCCAACGAACGCCACGCACAACAACGTGATCCTTGGGGCTGCAACGGTCGATACGCACGGCGTCGAACAGATCAACATCCTAGGTGCGGCAGGAGCCGACAACTTCATCGTCGAAGACCTGACACCAACGGAAGTTGCGGAAGTCAATCTTGACCTCGGGCCGGCCGGTGAAGCGGACAATGTCCGGATCATCGGACGTACCGTGAGCGACAACCTCTCGGTGACGGTCGTTACTGCAACCGCTCCAACGCGAGTCAACGTTGCTGGGTTGAAGTTTGACGTAGAGATTACGGGGGTTGCAGCAGGCGGACTCGATACGTTGTCGATTGAAGGCCGTGAGGGGAACGATACGATCCTGGCCTCCGACGACCTGAACACACTCTACACGTCGGCGCAGGTCAATCTGATCGCTGGCAGTGGCGATGACTTCGTCAGCGGCTTCGGCACAATCTTTGGCGATGCCGGCAACGACACGCTCGTGGGCGGTGCTTTCGGCCAGACGATCAGCGGCGGCGCAGGCGACGACTTCATTCGCGGCGGCGGCGGGATCGATACGCTCAACGGCGATGCCGGTGAAGACACCTTCCTGCACGACATCGACGCAGTCGCTGACATTTACAACGGCGGCACTGCGGCAGGCGTGGACACGGAATTCGACACGATCCTGTTCCGCGGCGGCACAGGCAACGACACGATGTCGGCCAATCAGTCGGCTGCCGCAGTTCTCGTGACGACGCTCGGGGCTGCCCTGGAAACCGACACCCTCGGACTCACCGTGGCCGGCGCTCGGACGATCGACCGCGTCCGTCTGGAAGGCCAGAGCGGCGACGATACGTTCTTCCTCAAGCATTTGGATGGCCTGGGGCAAACCGCGGTGGTCGATGCCGTCACGTTTGACGTGGACGGCGGCGCACACTTTACTCGCGACCGCCTGAGCGTTCAGGACGACGCCTTGGCGCCCGGCCTGGGCGACCTCTTGCTCTATCGCAAGGGAGAATCCGACAGCGCGGGTTCGATCAGCGTTGGCCCGGGCAACCCCGAGTCGCTGGAGAATTACTTCAACGGCGTCGAGTTCATTCAGCCAATCGCTGGTGTCGGCGGTCAGGTGATCGTGTTCAAGCACGACGGCAATGAATGGAACGACGACACGCTCAATGCGACGCATCTCGGCGCCGGCTACACTCTCAACGTCGATCCGACGATCGATCCCGGACCACTCGCCGCGGTGCCAGTCGGTTTCGATCCGCTGCCCGGCGATCAGGACTTCTATCGCCTGACGCCATCGAGCAACGGCACGCTCGATATCCAGGTGTACTTCACGGTTATCGCCACAGTGCCCAGCGGCCGTCCAGGTTTGCCAGGCAACGGCGATTTGGACATCCAACTGTTCGATGCCGATGGCACGCTGATCGTGAATGGCCTCGGGCCGAACTTTGGCACCAACGACGCCGACAGCAACGAGCGGATTCGGATTCCAGCCGTGGCTGGCCAGACGTACTTCCTACGTGTTGTTGGCGCGGGCGTGGCGATCAACAACTACACGATGACGATCATCAACGAACCGGCAGCCGTGCCGATCGATCTGGAACTCGACGATCGTATCATCCAGGGAGCTGTTGCGGCGGGTGGAAATACGACGACAAGCATCAACAGCAATCTCGACGGCCAGTTCCCGAGCGAGTTCTTCACTGGCAAAGTCGTGAGCTTCCTCTTCGGCACGACCACGGTCGGCCTGCGAGGAGAAGAAGCCCTCGTGACCGCTTACAACGGCGCAACGGGTGTGTTCACCCTCTCGCCCGCGACACCCCTCTCGGTCGCCCCGGCTGCGGGCGATACGTTCCAGGTCGAAAGTGTCGATACGGGACGCAGCAACAACGACAACATCACGCGAGACAACACGCCGACAATCTTCCTCCGCGTGCCGAACGTCGTGAACTTGCTTGGAGTGGCGACCCTCGACGACCTGCCGTACAACGGCACCGCTCCAGGCAACCCGCCCGATGAGTTCATCGGCATTCCATTCGTGACCGATTTGACGCTCGCCGCCACCGCGTCTGGCTTCCGCGTTCCGATCTTCGTCACCGAAAACGGTACGAGCGATCAAGGTCCGCCGAACAACGTGCTGGCTGGTTACGCCCAGCCGGTCGATCCGGTGAACCGTCCGGGCTTGTTCACTTTCACGTTCGGTTCTGCAGGCTCGTTCATCACGTCGCTCACGCCCGACGGCAGCTACTTCATCTCGGCCCGCGTCGAGATGATCGACCCGGCCGACCCCGAGGCGCAGGGCTACGGCGGCTACGCCACGTCGCTCGAAATCTTTGTCGATACGGCGTCACCTCCGGTGGCCTTCGGCGATCCGGGAATCGTCGGCGATGGCTTGATCTCGGACAGCGACAGCTTTGTCATCCCGAACCCGGAGACGATCATCGACCGGGTGACGAACGACCTCACGCCTACCTTCTGGGGCCGGGCCGAGGCGGATGCGTCCCTCCGCCTGTATGCCGATACCTACGTCGATATCAACGGCAACGGCGTCTTCGACTTCATCGACAACGACGGCGATGGCATTTTTGGCCCCGGCGACGTTGCCATCGACACGCCTCCGGATGGTAATTTTGACCCCAACACCGACATCTTCATCGGTCAGAACACGTCGATTCCGCTCGATGGCAACCAGCAGGAGCCCAATGGCTTCTGGAAGGTTGAGTCGGTCATCAACTTCAACGATCCGCGGTACTTTATCGGCCTCGGTGGAACCCGCACGGTGTTTGCCGTGGGCGAGGATGTCGCCGGCAATGTCAACGACAATGTCACTCCGCAAGAGCTCGACATCTTCATCGACGTGCAAGGTCCGCAGATTACCGATGTCACCGCCAATGCCGCTTCCGGCACTGCCGGCGACGATTACAACTTGTTCGATCCCAAGCCCTCGACTGACGGCCCCAGCCCGCTGGTCAACTCGATCTTTATCGAAATTCGGGATCTACCCTTCCGCGACCTGCCCGACTTTGATTACCCGGCGTTCAAGGCCGACATCGCATCGAATCCGGGCCACTATCTGGTCACGGGCGACTACAACGGCATCATCCCGATCTTGGATGTCAACGTCTTTCTCGACCCCACGGTGGACGGCGAGGAGGCAACCGGCCGCGTGGAGCTCGTCTTCCGCACGCCTGGCGCCGATGGTGTCTTCAACACGTCGGACGACATCGGTGCGGCTCTGCCCGACGATCGCTTCACACTGTTCGTCAATGACGACGGCATCATCGACTATGCCAACAACAAGCTCGACGGCGAAAGCAACGCCGACGAGCCGCACAACAGCCCGCCCGGAACCGGAGAGCCGGACGTGCTGGGCGTCGATGGCGTGCCGACGGGCGACGTCATTCCGGGCGGCGACTTCGTCGCACGGTTCACGATCGACAGCCGGCCGGAACTGGCCGTCTGGGCTGCCGGATCGGCATTTATCGACATCAACGGAAACACGATCTGGGATCCGGACAACGCGGACTTCACCAATCGCGACATCACGCACGTGTATGGACTCACCAGTGACGACTTGTTCGCCGGCAACTTCGCGCCGAACGTGAACCGGGCCGATACGCCGCAAGACGATCGAATTGCCGATGGCTTCGACAAGCTCGGCGCTTATGGCCGCATCGGCACGACGACGTTCCGCTGGTTGATCGATACCGACAACGACGGCGTTTCGGATGTCGAAGTGTTCGACCCGCTCAACATCAACGGTCTGCCGGTCGCAGGTCGATTCGATCTGAGCGACGGCGTAGGTGGCAACGGCGACGAAGTCGGCTTGTTCACCGGCAACACATGGTGGTTCGACACGAACCACAACTTCCAAGTCGATACGAGCATTGCTTGGCCGTTAGCCGGCCATGCTATCGTCGGCGATTTCGACGGCGACGGTGTGGACGATCTGGCAACCTGGTCGAACGATACGTTCTCATTTGACCTCAGCTCGATCGGCGCGGCCGGCCCGGTGGCTGGCCTCAACAACGGCGTCCTCGGCACCGGTGTGAACGGCACCATCGATCGCACGTTCCGCTTCGGCTTCATCGGCCCGAACGAGCGGCCGGTCGCCGCCGACATGAACCAGGACGGCATTGAAGATGTCGGCTTGTGGATGCCGGCCCGCGACGGCATTACGCCCCGCGGCCAGGCCGAATGGTACTTCCTGATCTCCGGCGTGACACAAAACGACACGCCGCCGCAGGTTCCCACGAACCTCGGTCCGACGATCACGGGTACCGGCGATCCGACGCCGGGGAGCTATCTCGCCAATCCGGCGCTCTACGGTCTGACGAGCTATGCCGGCGGCCGCATCGTCGCCGACCCGCTCACTCCGGGCCAGAACATCGTTCGCTTCCAGCCGGTGCCATTCGGAAACGACCAGTACATGCAGTTTGGCGACGAGTTTGCCCTGCCGCTGGTCGGCAACTTCGACCCGCCGGTCTCGCCGATCGATGTCGAGTTCACCAACCCGCGCGACAACTTCGATGTCAACAACGACGGGTCGGTGAATACACTCGACATCCTGGCGATCGTCAACTACCTGACTGAAAACGGAGCCGGTCCCGCGCCGAGCGGCGGATTCATCTCCGCTCCGTTCTGCGACGTGACGGCAGATTCGATCGTCAACACGCTCGACATCTTGGGACTCGTCAACCACATCACCGAGCAGTTCAATGCCCAGTCCGGGGTGAACGCCGAAGGTGAAGGGAACGACGATTATTTCACGAGCCTTGGCTCGGGCGACGAGGACGACGATGATGACCTGCTGGGACTGTTGGCAGGTGAGTAGCAGTGCGACGAAGTTGATTGACCAGTAGGGGCAGAATAGCTCTCGCCGATTCGGCGGGAGCTACCCGCGAGCGTCGTAAGCCATCAGTTCGTCGATCAGGTGCTGCGCGTCGTCGGCAGTGGTGCTCATCCGCGCCAGCCAGAGCGGCCGCCCAAAACCGACGGCCGCGAGGAATTCGTCGCCGTAGCAAGCGACAATGGCGGCGGCCAACCGCCTGTTGAGATCGGCATTGGGCGAATGCTCGGCCAGGATCGGCGTGAAAGCTGCACGCAGCGAGGAGCAGATGAGTTGACAGGTAAAGCGGCGTTCGGAAGCAGCGGCTTGATAGTCGAGGTCGTCAGCAAACTCGACGGCTCGGGCGGGGTCAAACGCAAACTCGGTGATATCCACATCGCGGGCCAGGTGGGCCAGCAATAGATCGCACCAGCGTTCCATACGCCGTCGCAGGTGTTCGAGATGTTCGATCTCATCCGGCTCCAGCCCCCGAGCATCCGCGATGAGCGCGAGCAGACGACGGCGGACTTCTTGATGGCCCAGCCAGATGTTACGAGCAATTGGCTCGAGTTCTGCTTCGTCCCGATTCCGGTCGTGAGCGACCGCGGCTGCCGTCCAGATGCGCGTCAATAATTCGCTGACCAGCATCTCTTCCAGTGCCGGAGCGATTCGTTGCCAGGTTAGCGTCGTGGGACGAACAACTTCGGTCGAAGCGTCGGCCAATCGCCGCAAAATGCGAGTCCACCGATCGAGCCGGCAGCGAGAAGCGGCCCAGTACTCTTCGCAGGCCGATTGGGGTGGCCGCTGGCTCCCCCGGACGAACGCCGGAGCGTGAACGGCGGCAAGGGCGGCAAGCTCGACCAATTCGCGGCTGTGCATGGTGCAAACGGCTTGAGGCAGGCGGTGGGCGGTCGCCGGTGGTGTCTTGGGGCCAGTGTCTTGGTGCCGCGGCTCCCCCAGACCCGAGGGGACGTGGGCCTGGGGGTGTCGCGGCTGTGGTGCCAGAAGCGAAATGCAGGCGGGATGCCAGATTGGCGGCAATCCAACTCTGCCTCCATAAACTGTTTGCTGCCAACCTGTTACAGCAACCCAGCGGTTTTGTATCGGTGGCGAGCATGTTGCCTGGCCGCCACATGGCGCTGACAGCCCGGTTGCCGTCTGCCAACATCAATCTGGGAAGTCGAAGAACAGGGAGAGTCGGCAATGCGCATTGGCGTTATCAGTGACTCGCACGGGCACATCGAAAACACGAAGACAGCCGTCCGACTGCTGGCCACGTGCGAGGTCGAGCAGGTCCTTCACTGCGGCGACATCGATACGGAAGACATTCCAGACTTGATCTCACCTTGGCCGGCACACTACGTCTTTGGCAATTGCGACCGGCATCAGGAGGATCTACGGCGGGCAATCGTCGCCGCCGGCCACACGTGCCACGAACGATTTGGCGCGATCGAGTTGGGCGGCCGCAAGATTGCTCTGATCCATAGCGACGACACGCGGCTGTTCCGCGAGGTGCAAACGAGCGGCGAGTACGACCTGGTCTGCTATGGCCACACTCACGAAGCAGAATTCCATCACGTGGAACGGACGCTGGTACTGAATCCGGGTGCGCTCTACCGGGCCAACCCGCATTCACTGGCCGTGGTCGATCTGGCGACGATGCAGGTGAAGATTCTGCCGATCAAATGATCGCTAACCGGCCAGCCGCTTGGGTCGCTCGTCAGCAGCCAGTCCGCTGACACCCGGCACATAGCGATACTGCATCAGGTAGGCGTCCTCGGTCGTGTCCTCGTAAAAATCTCGGAGGAGCGAGATCGCGCGGAATCCCAGGTCGCGGAAGAAAAGCTGCGCGCCGAGGTTCGTCTCGCGGATTTCCAGCATGATCCGGTTGCGGCGCTGCGGCGCGAGCTTGCTGATGAGCTTGCGGATCATCTGTGTACCCACGCCCCGGCGCCGGAACTGGTCGTGGACCGAGAAATTCAGGATGTGCAGGCGGTTCTTGTGCAGCTCATAGATCATGAAACCGACGACCCGCTCGTTGTGCTCGGCCACCATACCGATGCAATTCCGTTGCCGGAGGCAGCGGATGAAATCGTCCTCCGACCAGGGAAACTCGAAAGCCGCCTGCTCGATGGCGAGCACTTCCGGCATATCGCGGCGAATCATCCAGCGGATGTGAACCGGCGTGTGCGTTTTGGCGAGCGAAGGGGCGGCCTTGGCGGTCATCGCGGACTCCTCCATGAGATGCCCCGGCCGCGGCCCTCCGATGGCCCGACCGATGGGCGGAATGTAATCGGCCCGTGAATTTCGGCCAAGGTCAAGCGGCGATAGAGGTCATAAGTCAGAGATCGGAAGTCGGTAGAGCGGAAGCTGACTTGCTAGCACTACGACAAGCTTGGATGGCATTGTGCAGAGCAATCAGCGTTTCCACGGGTAGCTGTTCGGCCCGCACATCCGGCGGAAACTCGAATGCGGCCAGCAGGTCGTCCACGGCCGGTTTGTCGAATTCCTCCTCCAGCACGCTGACGAGCACGCCGCGCAGGTACTTGCGCCGATGCAGAAAGAGCGAGCGCACGAACTGATGGAAAGTCGCCGGATCGTCGATTTGCGCCCGTTTTTCCGCGTTGGGAACGATATGTACGATCGCCGAATGCACTTTCGGTCTGGGCCAGAACACCTGCGGTGGGAGTGTGCGAACGATTTGGACATCGCACATCGCCTGCATCCAGATTGAGAGGGCGCTGTAGTCCTTCGTTCCCGGTGCGGCGATAAATCGTTCGGCCAATTCCTTCTGAATCGTCGCCGTCATGGAAACCGGCTGTGGATCGGCCAAGAGCAAATTCGACAAGAGGGGCGTCGCCACGTTGTAGGGCAGGTTGGCGACAAGCTTGAATCGCCGGCCCCGCGCTTCGTTCACTTTGTTCCGCACAGCCTCCAAGACTGCGGGTTCAATATGGTTTTTGTTCTTCAGGGCATCCTGCAGCAGCATCGTCACATTGTCGAACTCGACCAGTTCTTCGGCGGCCAGTTGAGACATCCGCGGGTCGATCTCGACAGTGACGACGGCAGCGGCCAGCTCCGCCATCCGGGCAGTCAGCGATCCTAGGCCCGTGCCCACTTCCAGCACGACATCGCTTGCCGTTAGTTCGGCCGCATCGAGCAGCACATCGAGCAGATTCAGGTCGATCAAGAAATTCTGCCCATGCCGCGATTGTGGCCGGATGCCCGCCTCCTCGAACCGCCGCATCAGGTACGACTGCGTCTGGCGCGGCGGGCGAGAACGAGAGGATGGTCGAGAAGGCATGAATGAGCGATCGGCGCCTAAGAGAGTGTCGAGTCGGCTTTTCGCGATTCTAGCTGCCGCTCGACGTACTTGGCGAGGAGGTCGGTTTCGAGATTGACGAGATCACCGATGTCGAGCTTGCCCAGCGTCGTCTTCTCTTGCGTGTGCGGAATGATCATGACGGTGAAGCGATCGTCCTCGACCGTGACAAGCGTCAGGCTGACGCCGTCCACGGCGATGGAACCTTTGGAGGCCATCTGCCGGGTCATTCGCTGCGGACAGCGAAAGGTGAGCGTGGCCCAATCCTGTTCGTCCCGCCGCTTGATGAGCGTCCCCGTGCCGTCGATATGGCCGGTGACGTAATGCCCGCCGAGTCGGTCCCCCACCGCGAGCGACCGTTCCAAATTGACTCGGCTTCCGTTTTTGAGGCGGCCAAAATTCGTGCGGTTGAGCGATTCTTCGCCCACATCGAAGGCCAGCGTCCCCTTCGCAATCTTCACGATCGTCAGGCAGCAGCCGCTGACGCAGATGCTGTCTCCCACGGAGGCGTCCTTGGCAACCAGCGGCCCATTCACGACCAGACGCACACCCGGGCCGGCGGACTTGGCAGACTCCACCGTGCCGAGTTCTTCCACAAGACCGGTAAACATCGCCCTATGATAGCGTTTCCCGCTCGTGTGAAAAATTGCCGTTGGCAGGTTGACAGGAAAAACTCCCCTCCCAACAATTCACGGTTTGGCGCACGACGGGCAAGCGATTTCGCTTGCCCAAACTGCTTTAGGGTCAGAGGATTGCCGCTTTCGCCGCGGCTGCGAACCGCCAGCGGCGGCCAATGTCTGTTCGCTGCGGCGAACTGTCCTTGCGAGTGGAGTTTTACCGGGTTGGAAGAGGCTATTCAGAAAGCCGACGTTTTGATCGAGGCCCTCGGCTGGATTCGCCGATTCCGCGACAAAATCACGGTCATCAAGCTCGGCGGCAGCGTGATGGAGCACGAGAACGCTCTGCGCCACGTGCTGCTCGACATCGTCTTCATGGAAACGGTCGGCATGCGGCCGGTCGTGGTTCACGGCGGTGGCGCGGCGATCGACCGGGCGATGGACGCGGCCGGCCTCGTCCCGCGGAAGATCAAAGGCCGCCGCTTCACGGATGATGCCACGCTCAAGATCGTCGAGCAGGTTCTCGCCTACGAAACAAACGAATCGCTCGCCCGGCAGATTGAAGAACTCGGCGGACGAGCCATGCCGCTCAATTTCCGCACGACGAATGTCCTCTTTGGCGAACGGATCACGCTGCCGGGAGAAAACGGCGAACAGATCGACCTGGGGCACGTCGGCCAGGTGACGCGCGTCGATCGGACGACGATCGAAAACCTCTGCTATGCCGGCCAGGTGCCGATCATCCCCTCAATGGCCCTCGATGCGAAAACGGGGGGCCAATTGAACGTGAATGCCGACACGGCAGCGACGGCCGTTGCTCAGGCGCTCGGCGCGGAAAAGCTCATGTATATGAGCGACGTGAACGGTGTGCGCCGCGACAAGACCGATCCCAGCTCGATCATCCATTCGCTCACCGACCGCGAGGCCCGCGAACTGATTCGCACGGGCGTCATCGACTCGGGGATGATACCGAAGGTCGAGGCATGCCTCGACACGCTGGAGCGGGGCGTTCGCAAGGTCCACATCATCGACGGCCGCGTTCGTCACTCACTTCTGCTGGAGATCTATACGACCAGCGGTGTGGGAACGGAAATTGTGAAGGGGTAGGTAGTAGGCACACTCTGTGTGCCGTCTCGCAAGACTAATAGGTGCAATCCATGACCACCGCCATCGACACCGAACACCTCAGCTCCACCGCCACGGTCGAGCTGTTCAAGAAGTACGTTATCGCGAACTACAACCGTTACCCGGTCAATCTGGTTCGCGGAGAAGGTTCGCTCGTGTGGGATGCGGAAGGGAACCGCTACCTCGACTTCTTTCCCGGTTGGGGGTGCAATCTGCTGGGCCATTGCCCGCCGCACGTGGTTCGCGCCGTACAGGAGCAGGTCGCTACGCTGATTCACGTCCCCAACACCTGGCACATGGACGTGCAGGGCCAATGGGCGAAGATGCTCTCCGAGCGGAGCTTCGGAGGGCAGGCGTTTTTCTGCAACAGCGGCGCGGAAGCGAACGAAGCGGCCATCAAGCTCGCCCGCCTGCATGCCAAGGGAGGCCGTTACAAGATCATCACCTTCACCGGTGGCTTTCACGGACGCACACTGGGCGCTTTGACAGCAACCGCTCAGCCGAAGTATCACGAAGGGCTTGGCCCGCTGGTTGCCGGCTTTCAATATGCACCCTTTGGCGACGTCGATGCCGCCCGCAAACTGATCGACGATGAGACTTGCGCGATCATGGTCGAGCCGATTCAGGGGGAAGGAGGCGTGCGGATTCCGCCCGCTGGATTCCTGCAGGGGCTCCGCAAACTGTGCGATGAAAATGGCCTGCTGCTCATCTTCGACGAGGTGCAAACCGGCTGCGGCCGGACCGGTCACTGGTTCGCCTACCAGCACTTCGGCGTCGAACCGGACGTGATGACGCTCGCCAAGGCATTGTGCGGCGGAATTGCAGGAGGTGCGCTACTCGCCAAGCCGGCAATCGCTCCAAGCCTGCGACCCGGCATGCATGCAGCCACGTTCGGGGGCAATCCTATCGCCGCTCGCGCCGGCATCGCGACGTTGGAAGCGATCGAGCAAGAGGGCCTGCTCGACAATGCGAAGCAACTGGGCGACCTCTTCCGCCACCGTTTCACGGCTCTCAAGGAAGAGTGCGACATCATCCGCGAGGTCCGTGTCGCCGGCGTGATGATCGGCATCGAGCTGGCGGTCGATGGCGCGGCGGTCGTCAAGCAATGCCTCGACCGCAAACTGCTCGTGAACTGCACGCACGGCACCGTCATTCGCCTCCTCCCCGCGATGAACCTTACTGAAGAGCAGGCGGAAGAGGGGTGCGATGTTCTTTGCGATGTGATTCGCAACCTGCCGCGGGCTTGATCGATGGTTCAAGGTTCCATGTTCAAAGTTCAAAGTTTTCTGACTCTGACATTGAACGGGGAACATTGAACCTGGAACTTCATTGCTTCTCGACACCTAGTATTTGAGTCGAAGATCATGCGTCATTTGCTGGAACTATTCGACCTGACCACCGACGAAATCCGCCGGATTTTCACAATCTCGCTCGAACTGAAAGAGAGCCTTCAGCGAGGCCAACGCGATCCGCTGCTCAAGGGATACACGCTTGCGCTGCTCTTCGAGAAGCCGTCGCTCCGGACGCGGGTCAGCTTCGAAGTCGCCATGGCGCATCTCGGCGGGCAGGCGCTCTTCCTGGGGCAAGACGTCGGCTGGGGGAAACGTGAATCGACCGCCGACTTCGCCCAGGTGCTCTGCCAGTATGTCGATGCCATTGTCTGTCGCACGACCGCCCATGCCCGACTCGAAGAGCTCGCCGGCTATTGCACGGTTCCGGTGATCAACGGATTGACCGATAGCTCGCATCCCTGCCAGGCGCTGGCCGATCTGTTCACGCTCGATGAAATTCATGGTCCACTCGACGGCAAGCGACTGGCATACATCGGCGACGCGAACAACGTGGCCAAGAGTCTCGCCATCTGCTGCGGGAAGCTAGGCGTGGAATTCGCCATTGCGTCACCCAAGGGTTACCAGTTCGACCGGCCTTTTCTCGATCGGCTGGCACGCGAAGTTCCCGAGGTGAAGCTGTTTCAGACGCTCGATCCGCGTGAAGCAGTCCGTGGCGCTGTCGGCGTCTATACCGACGTGTGGACGAGCATGGGACAGGAATCTGAAGCCGCTGCCCGCAAAGCGGCCTTTGCCGACTACCAGGTGAACCCAGCCCTGATGGAACTCGCGCCGGAGGGGGCGATCTTTTTGCACTGCCTCCCCGCCCACCGCGGCGAGGAAGTGACCGACGAAGTGATGGACGGCCACTACAGCGCTGTCCTGGTGCAAGCCGCGAACCGGATGCATGTTCAGAAGGGGCTCTTGGCGTGGCTGCTTAACGCGATTGACTAACTCATGACACGCAAGGCCAACGAACTCCGCCCCGTCAAAATCAAACGGGCCTACACGCGCATGTCCCCCGGCAGCGTGCTCTATCAGGCGGGCAATACGACGGTCCTCTGCACGGCCGGCGTGGAAAATAGCGTGCCGGCCTGGATGGTCGGCAAGGGGCGCGGCTGGATCACGGCCGAATACAACATGCTGCCGCACAGCACTCGCCCGCGCAAGGCTCGTGAGCGAGCGAAAATTGACGGCCGCACGACCGAAATCCAGCGGCTCATCGGCCGGAGCCTGCGAGCCGTCGTCGATCTCGATGCCTTGGGCGAACGGTCAGTTACCGTCGATTGCGACGTTCTCGAAGCCGACGGCGGCACACGTACCGCCAGTATCACCGGGGCTTTCATCGCCCTCGTTGACGCGCTCCAATCGGTCCGCAAGGAGCTGCCCGATCCGGCCAAATTCCCACTGCGGGACAGCGTGGCGGCGGTCAGCGTCGGCATTGTCGGTGGCAAGCCGGTGCTCGATCTCGATTATGCCCAGGACGTCGATGCCGAAGTTGATATGAATGTCGTGATGACCGGCAATGGCCGCTTCGTCGAGATTCAGGGGACCGGCGAAGAGGCAACGTTCGACGACGACGAACTGGCGTCACTGCTCAAACTGGCCAAGGCCGGCATTCGAGAACTGTCCGCCCTGCAAAAGAAGGCCTTGGGGAAAGCGTGGCCTTTCGCCTAGGATTTCACGCGAAATCCCACAGTCGAAAGTCCCATGGTTCTCCAGCTGCTCAAACAGTCGCTCCGTCAGCATCGGCTGCGCCGTGCTCAAGTTGTTGATGCAACGAACTGCGTGCCGGAGCGGATTGGCGATTGGTCGCTATGGCCGGAGCCGCTGCATGCCGGCAGCGTCGTCTATTCGTTCGGCGTGGGGGACAACGTTGCCTGGGACCGGGCGATGATCGTGCGGTTTGGCTGCACCGTCCATGCGTTCGATCCGACGCCGACCAGCATTGCCTGGGTAAGCTCACAGTCGCTGCCGCCACAGTTCGTGTTTCACGACATCGGTCTCTCGAACTTCGAGGGCGAACTGCCCTTCTATCCGCCGCGAAAGGCGGGCAGCACGCACTATTCGCAGGAGCGCCGCGGCAGATGGTTCGATTCGCAGGAGCCGATCATGGGGCAGGTACGGCGGTTAGCCACGATCATGCAATCGATCGGGCATTCGCGGATCGACGTTCTCAAGCTCGATATTGAAGGGAGCGAGTTCGAGGCAATTCCAGATATCCTCGCCAGCGGCATCGAGATCGGGCAGCTGCTCGTCGAAATCCACTACCACTTCCGCAGCCGCTCGTTCCGGGCAGGTATGGACCTAGTGCGGCAGATCAAAGCAAGCGGGATGCAGTGCATTCACGTCTCGCCGCGGGGTTTTGAATTTAGCTTTTTGAGTCACCAGCACTCTGGCGAGCGGAAGGCGTAAGCCTTCCGATGGCGTTGCATTTTTGTTGAGTCAGCATCATCGGGAAGCTGATGCATCCCGCTCGCCTACTCGACCTTTGCCTTCCCCTTCTTCTTCGCTTTCCCGCCTCCACCGGCTTTTGTCGGCGCGTCCTCGACGTTTTTCTCCGGAATCGCCTTCGCTAGTTCGGCTTTTACGCTCGCGTGCTGCGCGTCGCCCGCCAGATTCTTCCATTCCAGCGGGTCGGCTGCGTGGTCGTAGAGTTCCTCGCTCCCGTCGGCATAGCGGATGTAGCGCCAGCGCTCGCTCCGGATGCCGTGGTTGTTGCGGCCGTGCGTCGTGAGGGCCGGGCGGTCCCACTTCGCCATCGGATCTTTGAGCAAACTAACGACGCTTACACCTTCGTTATGCTTCGGAATCTCCAGGCCACAAAGCTCGCAGAGCGTCGGATAGATGCTCATGAAATCGACGGTCCGATCGCACGTGCCGCCCGGCTTGGTCATGCCGGGAGCCACATAGAACAGCGGCGCTCGCGTCGATTCCTCCCACAAGGCGAACTTCCGCCAGTGCTGCTTTTCGCCCAGATGCCAGCCGTGATCCCCCCAGAAGACGACGATCGTGTTGTCCTTGTAAGCACTTTTGTCGAACGCTTCTATCAATCGGCCGATCATCGCATCGCAGTAAGCTCCCGCAGCGAGGTAGCCCTGCACGGCCTCCTTCCAGCGGCCCGATTGTAGCATTTGGGCGTGGTCCCCTTCAGGCTTGGCCATCCGCACGCCAGCTGGCGGCACGTCGTCGAGATCGGATTCCAGCACCTTGGGCAACTCAATCGAGTCGAGCGGGAAGAGATCGTAGTACTTCTTGGGCACGTTCCAGGCCATATGCGGCTTGTGCAAGCCGCAGGCGAGGAAGAACGGTTTGTCGTGCTTCTTCTGCAACTGCTCGATGCAGTAGCTGACGGTCTTGTAGTCGTGCATGTCTTCGTCGCGGCCCTCGATGGGTGCGAAACGAATGCCGCCGACGCCACCGGTCGCACCAGCCGCGGGTGGCAAGTCGCCCCCACGAATCTGCGCATAGTCGTCCCACTCGCCGAACTGATCGCCGTCGCCGTGATAAATCTTGCCTGCGCCAGCGACGTAGTATCCTTGCTGCTTGAAATAGGTGTTCAGCGGCACCACGCTCATGGCCACCTGCGAATCGCGGCGATTGTTGTTGTTGCTATAGACGCCGGTCGTCGAGCTACGCAGGCCCAGCATGAGCGCCGTCCGCGAAGGATTGCAGACCGGCGAGGCACAATACGCCCGCGTGAAGTTCACACCGCGAGCCGCCAATGCGTCGATATTCGGTGTCTTCGCCTGCGGGTGGCCCCCCAAGCAGCCGACCCAATCGTTGAGGTCATCAACCGCGATGAACAGCACATTCGGCCGCGGCTTTTCGGCGGCATTGGCAACCGCTGGCCAAATCAAGAGTCCAATCGCCAAACCCAGCCAAACAACGCCGTTTTTCGACCAGCCAATCATGCTCGCATCTCCGCACGATTTCGTGACAAATCCAACGTCACCATCGTGCGCGAAGATAGCGGGGAATTGCAAGTCGTCAGGCTGCGATTCACCCGACCTATTTCAATTCGGAGATCGCATTAGTTGAACCAAATCGCGAATCCCACGAAGTTGCCGCGGAACATCCGTTCCAGCCGCCAAAACGTCTCCCCTTTCACGACTTCACCCGCTTCAGCATAGGGAACTGCCGCGCCGCCATGTGCCCAGAGCACCAGGTCGAATTCTCGCGGCTCGTGAAAGATCTTGTGCAGGTTGATGCCGACCTCCGGCTTGAATCGCCAGTGCGGGACGAGCGTTTTGCCCGCCAGCAGCCGCTCGGCTTCGTTCAGGAAGTCGTGCCAGCCGACAATCATCTCCTCCGTGACGCGAACCCCTGGAATTACGCACTCTTGCCGGCTGTTCGGAACCCACTCGTGGTCGTTGTCGGTTTCGGCTTGAATCGCTTTCCAGCTTTGGCGGCTGAGCGCGATGACTTCGGTCAGATGCGCATGGGCAGCACGCATTTTGGCCGCGTCCTTGAGCGGAAAGCTCGCCAGATGAATCGCCGCAATGGCGTCGGCGATATCGCGTTCCCAGCCGCGATTTTCGTCGCGCAGGATTTCTGCTGGCAAAGCCGGCACTTCCAGCTGGTCGAACAGCTGATGGGCGATGGCGTTAAACAGCTGCTCCTGGTCATATGCCAGCATGGTTTCGCAAATGGCCGAGAGCAGATGGCAATAGCCGCGGAGCCAGAATACGTCGCCATAATCAAAGGCGATCACGAAGTCCTGCACTGCCTCAGGCGTTGCATCAGGCGTGAGTCGCAGTCCTCCATTGAGGGAGGCATACAGTTTCCACAGCGTTTCGTCGCCGCTCGCCTTCCCGTCGCCGTTCAGGTCCAGAGCAATCAGCCCAAAATGGAGCGGAAGCTTGACACTCGAATCTTCGACCTTGGCCAGGGTCGCCTCCGCCTGGGCGAGGTCGTTAACGAGGACTTGCAGCATCGCCCGCACGTCTTCGTACCGGACCTTTTCAGGACGAGGGTTTTGCGGAACCGCCAGTCGCAACAGGGGGAACTGCCGTCCGAGACGGCTTTCCGTGCCTAGAGCGCCATGCTTGTAGAGCGACTGGCCCAAGTGCTCGACTGCGCGGAGGAATTGGAGCGTTCCCAGCCCGAATCTTGCCTCGCCGTCGTTGGGATGCGTTTGCAGATGGTCTTGCAGTGAACGTTCCCCTTCAGCGAGCCGGCCTTCGGTCAGGAACTTCTCGACGAGCGGGGGCTGGGCGGCAACCAGCGCGGAAGGCAAAAGCAACAGGCAGGCGAACACGGCAAGGGATCGGCACATGCGAGGCTCCGATGCGTAAAGCGCGATGGGGCGGACCTAGACATTAGAGCCCAACCGCCGGCTCTCTTGCGCCCCCGATTGAAAAAGCCACCAGATCCCCTCGGATCGCACGATCTTCATATGCCCCTAAGTGCTTGTCCGTCAATGAATTCCGACGAACGAAACGAGGTTAAGTCGGGGCCGACGATTACGGGGTTCCCTTTTGCGGGCGAGCCCCGATAATTGCAACCGCAAATTCTCGTCTCGCGGGTGCCCTCGTTCAATTTGAGGAATCTGTCATGCGCGTCTCGCTCGTTGGATTGGTGCTGGCAGTCTTGGTTTCGTTCCCGTCGCTGGCGGCCGATGCGCCGCTGGCCTGGCCGCAGTTTCGCGGACCCGGCGGCTCGGCCGTCGCGGACGGCGAGAATCCGCCGGTGGAGGTCGGCGCCGAGAAGAACGTGAAGTGGAAAATCGCCGTGCCGAGTGGTCTGTCGTCGCCAATCGTGGCGGGGGACAACCTCGTTCTGACGGCCTTCGAGAACGACAAGCTCTACACGATCGCCTACAACCGCGCGACGGGAAAGGAAGTGTGGCGAGCCGCAGCGCCGGCCAAAACGATCGAGCCGTACTACAAACCGGAGGGGAGCCCCGCCGCATCGACCCCAGTCACCGACGGCGAGCGGATCATTTCGTACTTCGGCTCGTGCGGCCTGGTCGCGTACGACCTGGCCGGCAAGGAACTTTGGCAATACGAGATGCCGATCGCTTCCTCGCCGGGCGATTTTGGCACGGGCACGTCGCCGATTTTGGCTGACGGCCTCGTGATCGTCGTCCGCGACGAAATGAAAAATGCACGGATCATCGCCGTCGATGCGACGACGGGCGAGAAGAAGTGGGAGACCAAGCGGAGCTCGCCGGCATCGTATTGCACGCCGGTCGCTTGGGAGACACCGGCGGGCAAGCAAGTCGCCGCTGCGGGTCATGGGCGGATGGTCGGTTACGACCTGAAGACTGGGGCGGAGAAGTGGTTTTTTGCCGGCCTGCCCTCGGGTTGCTGCCCGTCGCCGGTTGTCGCCGACGGCAAGCTGTTCTTCGCCGGCTGGTCGCCCGGCGGGCCGGACGATCCGATGTCGTCGATGCCGTCGTTCGACGACACGCTGAAGGGAATCGACGCCAACAAGGATCAGAAACTCGCCCGCGAGGAAGCGGCCCCCACGCCGTTCAAGGACTTTTTCGCCAGCATGGACGGCAACGCGGACGGATTCATCACGCGTGACGAGTGGGAGGTCGTGCTGAAATTCATGGCGGAAGGCAAAAACATCGCTTTCTCACTCGCCCCCGGCGCGACCGGCGACGTGACCGACAAGGCCGTCTGGAAGCAGACAAAGGGGCTGCCGTACATTGCGTCGGCGATCCTGTATCGCGGGCAATACGTGATGGTGAAGGATGGGGGCATCGTCACGGCTCTCGATCCGGCGACGGGCAAGGAACTGTACATGAAGCGGGCTCTGCCGGCGGGGACGTACTACGCTTCGCCCGTGGCTGCCGGTGGGCACATTTACTGTGTGACACTGGCCGACGGCGCGATCACGGTGCTGAAGGCAGGCACGAAGTCGCCCGAGGTCGTCGCCCAGAACTCGCCGCTGGGCGAGAAAGTTGGTGCGACTCCAGCCGTTGCCGACGACACGCTGTACGTGCGGACCGACAAGCACCTGTATGCGTTCGGCAAGGCAAAGTAATTCGATCGTTCGGCGAGCGGGAGGTGTAAGCCTCCCGGTGAGGTTAACCGGAGGGTGATGGTGAATCATCGGGAAGCTGACGCTTCCCGCTCGCCTCAGTTATTTCACCGGCAGCTGCCACTCGCGAACTGCCTCCGCAGTCACCTTCGCCAGCGGCGAGTACTGCGGATGGCGAGATTCCTTGTACGGGTTGTTGCGTGCCGCGTTGTAGCAGCAGATGAACGACCAGCGAGGCTCGTCCGACGTGTTCATGTCGCTCCGGTGCAGCAGGTTGCAGTCGAAGAAGATCGCGTCCCCCGGCTCGCACTCGACGTGCAAGAGGGCCATGCGTTCCAGGGCCGCGTTGACCTGCTCCATCGCCGCGCCCGTCTGATCGCCCGACTTACCGTGGTCGATCCGCCCCATCAGGTGCGAACCGCGAATCACCTGCAGGCAACCATTGGCCTGATTAGCCCGACTGACGGCGATGAGGCAACTCGCCAACAACGGAAACAGGCAGCCGTTGTGGTACCAGTAGCCGTAGTCCTGATGCCATTCCCACGCGCCGCCGACGCGAGGCTCCTTAAGCATCATCTTCATGTGGTACAGATAGACTTCCCCATCGAGCAGTTGCTCCATCCGTTCGACGATCCGCGGCGAGCGGGCGAACATGCTGTAGAGATCGTCGCCGGCGTGATTCCACAGGGCGAGCTTCGTCTCGTGGCCGGTGGA
>CAYLLN010000050.1:0-48274 GCA_964384375.1 uncultured Pirellulaceae bacterium | reverse complement strand
TACATTCACCTGACGCGGGTGCCGTACCTGAAGGCGGCCGGCGAGCTGAAAACGAAGCCGACTCAGCACTCGGTGGGCCTCCTGCGGCAGATCGGCATCCAGCCGGACATTCTCATCTGCCGCACGGAGCGGGAGATCGAGCGAAGCGACCGGGAGAAGATGGCCCTGTTTTGCAACGTGCCGCTGGAGGCTGTCATCGAAGAGAAAGATAAGGACTTTTCGATCTACGAAGTGCCGCTGTCGCTCGTCGATCACGGGCTCGATTCACTGATCGTGCGCAAGCTCGGCCTGGGGCTCAAGGCGGGCCTGCCGGAGCTCGATAATTGGCGGCACATCCTGCACGCCCTGCGCAATCCCAAGCACGAGATCAGCATCGCCGTCGTCGGCAAGTATGCCGAGCACAAGGACGCGTACAAGTCGATCTACGAAGCGATCGACCACGCCGGGATTCACCATCAGTCGCAGGTCCGTGTCGGGCGCATCCAGAGTGAAGAGATCGAGCGCGAGGGTGCGGCCCGGCTCCTCTCGGGCTACGACGGCATTCTGGTGCCGGGTGGATTCGGCGAACGGGGGATTGAGGGGAAAATCGAAGCGATTCAGTTCGCCCGCGAGAAGGGGATTCCGTTCTTCGGCATCTGTCTAGGAATGCAGTGCGCGGCAATCGAGTTCGCCCGGCACGTCGTTGGCCTGGCCGGGGCGCATTCGACCGAGTTCAGCAAAGACACGCCGCACCCGGTGATTTGTCTCCTCGACGAGCAGCGGAACATCACCGACAAAGGGGGCACGATGCGGCTGGGCGCTCAGCCGGCGTCACTGGCCGACGGCTCACACGCCCGCGATGCCTACGGCCGCGATCGGATCAGCGAGCGGCACCGCCATCGGTACGAGTTCAACAACCAGTATCGCCAGCAGTTTGCCGCTCACGGCTTTGCGATCAGCGGCACCAGCCCCGATGGCAAGCTGGTCGAGATCATCGAACTCCCCGGCCACCCGTGGTTCGTGGCCGTGCAGTACCACCCCGAATTCAAGTCCAAGCCGACAGCGGCCCATCCGCTCTTCGCGGGCTTCGTCGGCGCGGCGATCGAAAAGCACAGCCAGCGCGGAGAGCGGCTGGCGGAAGTGGAGAGTTAGGCGAGCGGGAGGCGTAAGCCTCCCGATGGCGCAACGAGCATCGTCATGAAGGCAACAGATTCCAGACACCACGAATACGAGATAAGAAGTACTGAAGAGATTGAGGCTGTGCTGGCAATTCGGTATGACGGTTGCAATTGCTTCTGGTTGAATCACAACAGCGACTTGTATCCAGCGTTGTCGATTTGCTTAAACAGCGACTTGAGCTATTTGACTTACCATCCGAGAGACGGTGTGGCTGGATCTGTCTCTAGGGCTGAGATACCTGGAGAATATCGCGATCCAGTAAGGTTCTCGATTAGCAAGTATCCTGGCGACGACATCTTCGCGGAGTGGTACGCCGTTGTCCCGGTGTCGCTGGCGTTATCCGCTGCGAAAGAGTTTTTCCACTCCAGCGCGCGTCCCAATTCGATTCGATGGGACGAACTTTAGCCGCCTGCTGAAGGACAAGGGAGGCGTACGCCTTCCGATGCTGCCGATCAGCAAATTCACGCCGGATTGGTGGGGCAACATCATCGGGGTGCTGACGCACCCCGCTCGCCTACGAGCACCACCGCTTCGCCACTTCTGCCTTCATGAAGGCCAAAGCGTCGCGGCTGAGTTGCTCCTCGCTCTCGAACATTCGCCGCCAGATTTTGGTCGCAGCGGCGAGTTCCGGCAGGGCGAGGCCGAACGCTTCGACCATCAGCCAGCCCTGATAGTTGATCTGTCGCAGGGCGTCCCAGTTTTCGCACCAGCGGACGTTCCCCTTGCCGGGCGTGCTGCGGTCGTTCTCGCTGATGTGGACGTGGCAGAGCATGTCGGCGCAGGAGTGGATCGCCTGCGTGATGCACTTCTCCTCGATGTTCGAGTGGAACGTGTCGTACATCATCCGGCATCTGGGATGAGCCACTTCGCGGCAGAAGCGGGCAGAATCGGCGTGCGTATTGAGCAGGTATGTCTCGAAACGGTTGAGGCATTCGACCCCGAGCGTCACCTGCACCTTGCCCGCGTGCTCGGCGACGGCCCGCATGCTTTCCACGCCCCACTTCCACTCGTCCTCCGTCCGTCCCTTGCCGGTGAAAACGCCGAGGGCCGAGTGAAACGGGCCGACGAGCGTCGTTGCGCCGACGGCGGCGCAGCAATCGAGGACGCGGTTGTTCCCTTCGATCCCCTTTTGACGAATCCCCTTATCGGGGCTGATCGGGTTGTCGTCGGCACCGCGGACGGTGACGGCGGTCCGCTCCAGGCCGATGTCGTCGAGGATCTTCCCCCACCGCTTGTAGTCGAGACCCGTGTTGAAAATCGGCAGTTCGACGCCGTCGAAGCCGAGGTTCTTGAGCAGGTTCAGCGTCGGAATCAGGCCGTCATTGAGTTCGCCGGTCCAGAGGAGCAGATTCATGCCGAACTTCATGGGTATCTCCGGGAGAGGTCAAGCCGCAGCAATGAAAACGAGCGTCAGGATTGGGGCGTCATCGTATCGCGAAGCGCCAGCGCAGAAAACCACTGGCGAAGTTAGGGCAAATCGCCGGCCACCTATTTTCGGCCTTTTTCCGGAAATTTAGTTGACAGCAGCCCGCAGTGTGGCTCAAAATCTTGTCGCGGGGGATATTCTTCGCCCGCGCTTGTCATAGCGGCTTGTGCTTGGGGGCGCGTTCCGGTCGGGACGTGCGAATTGAATATGACTGCTTCGACCTTGCGCCGAGCCTTTGCGCTCGGCTTGCTTGCCGTCTGTTGCTGCGCACTATCTCCGGGCTGCCAGAGCTACAGCAGCGGCGTTACGACGACCGACGCCAGCACGCGGCTTTCGAAGGTGCTGAATCTCTACAAGGCGTACGTCGAGCGGAACCAGCAGGGCCCGGCCGACAAGGCCGCGCTGGTGGAGTTTGGGAAAAAGCTCACGCCGCAAGAGCGCGACGAGTACCTGATCGGCGAGGATCTGGAGACGATCTTCATCTCGCCGCGCGACAATCAGCCGTTCGAGATCAAGTATGGACTCACCCTGGCCGCTGGCGGCGATACGCAGGCACTGGCCTGGGAGGCGGTAGGCAAAGACGGAAAGCAGTACGCGGCCCTCACGATGGGATACGTGGAGGAGTACGACGACGAGACCCTACGGGAATATCAACGATGAAACAACCGCACCGGCGTCGCCCGGTGCTCCGGCAATGACACGACTGCGGAACAGTCGAGGCCACCAACTAGCGAATTGACCTTTTCGGTTCATTCATTCTTCGTCTTGGGGGGGCCGGTTTATGTTCGAACGAAAATTGCACATTCAGCGTGCTTTCACGCTGGTCGAGTTGCTGGTGGTCATCGCGATCATCGGCGTTCTCGTGGCGCTCCTCCTGCCGGCAGTGCAAGCTGCCCGCGAATCGGCGCGGCGAACGCAGTGCGGCAACAATCTGAAGCAACTCGGGCTGTCGATGCATAACTTCCACGACGTGTATAACCGGTTCCCCAGTTCCGGCTGGTACACCTGGTGTAACGCGATTCCCGTTGCTCGACCGGCCAATATTCCAGCAGCCCTCTGGGGCCAGAACGGCTGCATCATCCCCTACACTCGCAGCGGGAAAGCGGTGAATTCCTACAGCGACGGTCCGGTGGTGAGTAACCAGCCGACGGGAACTCCCTGGGCGACTCCGCCGCAGCAAGCGGCCGGATGGGCCTATCAGGTCATGCCTTACATCGAGCAGACTCAGGCCCAGGGACAATCCGGCGGCCTGGCCCGCGGCACGAACATCGGCACTTACGTCTGCCCGTCTCGCCGCAAGGCAAATTACCTGTCCAACGGCTCGGCGCTAGGCGGAGCGGCGCTCGACTATGCATCGCCCTACTTCGGTCCCGTCTCCCGCGGTGAGCAGGCGATCTTCACCAATCAAGGCACCTTCTTCGGCATTATCGTCCCGTCGGAGCCGACGGAAGCCGGCCGGACGTGGAGCCGCGACAATCCGGTGACGATGGCGGCGATCATCGACGGCACGAGCAACACGCTCCTCCTCGGCGAAAAGTGGCTCCGGCCCGATCAGTATCTCATCGGAGCTTGGATGGACGATCATAATCTGCTCAGCGCGCACGACCAGGATGGCCTGCGGATCGCCGACCGGGCGCCCGTGCGCGACACGAATAAAAACCCTACCACGGGCCTAGGCGTGGGGCCTAACGATAACAATCCGTGCTGCGACTACTGGCGCGACCCGCCGACGCGGACGCCCTCGCCCCGCCTGGGCAGCTATTTCGGCGGTGCGCATCCGGGCGGAATGAACGGATTGCTGGCCGACGGGAGCGTCCGCAACATTTCGTGGCAAGTGAGCGAGGCAACCTTCGCCGCTTTCGGAAACAAGGGAGACGGGATCGCACTTCAGTTGCCCTGAGTGGCGGTCGGGCATGAGCTGAGACGAGCGGGGTGTGTCAGCACCCCGATGGTTTTGCCTTGAGCCTGTCTTGACGCTGCGAGAGCTATCGGGAGGCTTACACCTCCCACTCGCCAAACGGGCACGCCTCCCGCTCGCCAGATTTCACCTACTTCCCCAGCGACTTGGCCACGTCGGTCCGATAGGCCGTGATCGCGGGCCAGAGGCCGACGACGATGGCCAGGGCAACCAGAGCCGGAATCAGCACCCATTCCAGCGGCACGGGAATGCTGCTCGTCAGGCCCAAGAGCGAGCCGATGTCGATGCGGGGCTCGAAGCTGAGAAAGCCAACGCGAACGCCGGTCGATTCTTCGATCCAGGGGCTCGCGGCAGCAGCGAACGTGTGCCCCAGCAGCCAGCCCGCCAGGCCGCCGGCCAGGGCCAGCAGCGTCGATTCAAGCAGGATGATGCTCATCACGGTGCCGCGGCCTGCGCCCAGGGCCCGCATCACGGCAATCTCCTGCCGCCGCTCGCTCATCGAGTTGTAGATGCTCACAAGGATGCTGATTCCCGAGACGACGCAGATCATGGCCGTCAGGGCGAGCAGCACCGCGCGAATCGGATCGACGAAAAACTCGAACAGGCCGACGATTACGGCAATCGGCAGGACGGCTTGGGCGTCGCGTCCTTCGTTAATGCCGTTTTCCAGGGCCGGGGCGACCATCGGCGGCGTTTTGATCAGGATCGCCGTCACCTCGCGCTGCTCGACCGGGAGCGGTTCGGGATCAGACGCCCGGAGCAGCTCCAACTCCTTCTGCCGCTTGGCCTTTTCGGCGGCCAGCCACTCTTCCCGCGTTTGCGGCTCGGACTTGGCCGCATCGTCGTTCGAAGTTTCGTCGGCGGGAGCTTCTTCAAGCGGCTTCGCGTGGTCCTCCATCAGGTAGAAGCCTTCCATGTTGACGAAAACCGCTCGGTCGTTGGGCGTGCCGCTGGGGGCGAGAATGCCGACGACCGTGAATGTGCGGGCATGAATGTGCCCTTCGGGATCGCCGTGCGCGGGGGCAATCTGATCGCCGAGCTTGACTTCCATTTCGCTTGCGACCGTCGAGCCAACGACCGTCTCGAAGTAGCCGTGCTCTTTGCTGTGATGGACGAAGTTGCGTCCCTCGCGGAAGGTGAACTTGCGGTTGTTCTCGATGTCGTACACGAGGTCGTCGAAGAGGGCCGGCGTGGTGCCGACGACGCGAAAGCGGCCGTAGTAGTCACCGAGGCAAAGCGGAATCGCCATTTCCGTCATCAGGCCAAAGCGCCCCTCGCGGCCAATCTCGACCGGCGGCCCGTCCCGATCCTGCCGGCGGGCATCGGGCGACATTGGCAGTCCGATGCCAGAGAGGGCCTGGCTCAGGGCGATCCCTTCGATGCCGCTGCCACCGGAGAGCGAAGCCAGCTCGGCCGTTTCAAACACGGCTGCGTGCGACTTGGCGGCAAACGACTCGGCCAGCAGCTCGTCCCGCTTCGCCTTCGGCAAAAACTCGCAGTAGTACGTGTACCAGATGTTCTCGACCGGCTGGCTGAGGTAATAGACCGTGTTGAGGACGAGTTGCTCTCTGCCCCCCTTGGGGCCGACGATCATGTTGTAGCCGAGGCTGGCATTGTTCTCGAACGACCGGGTGACGACGCCGTGGATCGTAAGGACGGCAACGACGAGCATCACGCCCAGGGCCATCGAGAAGATTGTGAGCAGCGACGCCACGCCGCGCTGCGTGATGCTGCGGAGGGCAATGCGGAAGAGGCTCATGCGGCAGCCTCCGTACCGGCAGCGGTGACGCGATTGATCTGTTCCAGCCGATCGACGCGATCGAACTGCCCGGAAACTTCCGTCGAGTGCGTGACCATGATGAGCGAGACGTTCTCCTCCCGGCACGTTTCGCGAATCAGATCGACAATCTTCTGCTGATTGCGAGGGTCGATGTTGGCCGTCGGTTCGTCGGCCAAGAGCAAGCTCGGCTTGTTCGCGAGCGCGCGGGCGACGGCGACGCGCTGCTGCTCGCCGACAGAAAGGGCGGCGGGGCGATGCGTGATGCGGTGCGACAGGCCGACGCGCTCGAGCAAATGCAGGGCTCGCTCCCGGTCGCGCTTGCCGCGGGCAAAGGTCATTCCCAGGAGCACATTTTCGAGAGCCGAGAATCCGGAGAGGAGGTTGAACGTCTGAAAAACGTAGCCGATCTTGGCGGCGCGGACCCGATCGACCAGGGCCTCCGACCGCTGGGCAATGTCGATGCCGTCGATGACGATCTGACCGGCATCGGCCCGTGTGATGCCGCAAATGGTGTGCAGCAGGGTCGTCTTCCCGCAGCCGCTTTTGCCGACGAGGACGACCTGTTCCCCATTCGCGACGTCGAACTGCGCAATGTCCAGAATCGGCAGGCGGTTGCCGTCTGGTTCGACGTAGGACTTTTTGACGTTGCGCAAAGAAAGCATGACTGGTCCGCTAGGTTCGCTAGGTTCGCCAAGTCATTTGTCACTTGTCCCTCGTCGTTTGGGAAGGGGACAACGGTGGTACGGCCAGGCGGCACGTTTGGTTCGAGCCTAGGCCCTTGCCCCAGCCAGTTGCGACTCGGCGGCGTCGCGGTAGTGGCCCCGTTCTTCCATGAGCGAGGCGTGCGTGCCGAGCTGGGCGATGTGGCCGTTTTCGAGGACGATTACCTGGTCGCACTGCCGCAGCGTGCTCAGCCGGTGAGCAACAACAAGCGTGGTTCGGCCGGTCATTGCTTGCTCCATCGCCATCAGGATTTCGTGCTCGGTGTGCGGGTCGATGGCGGCCGCTGGGTCATCGAGCAGCAGGATGGCCGGATCGACGAGGACGGCCCGCGCGATGGCGAGGCGCTGTCGCTGGCCGCCAGAGAGATCGAGCCCCCCTTCGCCCAGCACCGTGTCGTAGCCGAGCGGCAAGGGGGCGATGAACTCGTGGGCCGCAGCAATCTTGGCGGCATTTTGCACTTCTTTCAGCGTCGCGTCGGGGCGGCCATAAGCGATGTTCGCCGCAATCGTGTTGCTGAAGAGAAACGTCTCCTGAAACACAAGGCCGATGCTGCGGCGCAGGTCGTCCAGATCGACATCACGCAGGTCGTGCCCATCGACGAGAATCCGGCCGTCGGTTGGATCGTAGAAGCGGCAGAGCAATGCCAGGAGCGTACTCTTGCCGGAGCCGGTCGCGCCAAGGATGGCGGCTTTGTGCCCGGGTTCGACGACGAAGCTCACGTCGCGCAGGACGGGATTGCCAGGCGTGTACTCGAACCAGACGCGGTCGAACTCGATGCGGCACGAATGTAGGTTCCTCACGCCGTGAGGAACCAGAAGTGCCGCTGCGTGCTTTTGGCTGTTTGATTTGGTTGTGTCCAACGTGACGCTGGTCCCTGACGGCGTCAGGGATCTACTAAGCCGGATTGCATTCGGCGGGCTCTCGATCGTCACCGGCGTATCAAGAATCTCGAACACGCGGCGGGCGCCGGAAAGACTTTGCTGCACGCTATTGGCGATGTTCGTGAGGTTCGCAACCTGGCTGGAGAATTGCTGCAAGAGACCGGCAAAGACCACGAGCCCGCTGCCGAGGGCGAGCTGGTTCTGCGTCACGAGCCAGCCCCCATAGGCGAGCAGAATGACGAGGTTGATCTGCGTCATGTAGCCAATCGCCGGACCAAACAAGCTGACGCGCCAGAAGATGCCGCGCTGCTGGTCGCGAACGGCCCGGTTGTCGGTGGCAAAGCGGGCGATCTCTTCACGCTCGCGGCCAAAGCCCTTGATGACCTGCACCCCTTGAATCGATTCGGCCAGGCGGAGGACGACGAGATCGACCAACTCGCGATTGCGGTCGTACATCGGCCGGACCATCCGCGAAAAGATCGCCGTGATGATCCACATGATCGGTGTCGTCGCCAGGCACGCGAGCGTCAGCCCGACGTGCAAGCTCAGCATGTACGCCAGATAGCAGACGAGCGACACGGTGAGCAGCACGAGCTGAATCATCACACCGTCGATGAACGCCCGCACGCCTTGCACGTCGCTCGTCACGCGGTTGATGATCGAGCCGGTCGCGTTGGCGTCGAAAAAACGGAAGCTGAGCCGCTGCAGCTTGTCGTACACCCGGCTGCGGAGGTCGGGGACGATCCGGGCGTGGATCAGGTGGCCGGCCGAGAGGGCATAGACGTAGTTCAACGAGCCGCGGAGCACCTCCAGGCCGAGGACAATGCCGGCGAGCAGCGCGACTTGGGCCATGGGAAGCCAGTGGCTCGGCGGATGCAGGTTCCAGGGCGCCGGCGGCAGAGCGTCGGCGGCTCCGGCATGAAAACGGACGAGGTCGATGCCGTAACCCGTGACACGGAGGGTGGTTAGGGCGAGCAGCAGCAGGAAGCCTTGCAGGCAGAGGAGCCGCACGCAGCCCCAACGATACTCCCATCCCAGGCCGAGCATGCGGCGGATGAGGCCCCAGTTCGACGGAGCGGCTGACGGCGTCTTGTCAGGGGTGTCGGACAACGGCGGGCTGCGGGAGGGGAGGGGCGAACTTTCAATGTACCTTGGCCGGAGGGCGCGCGGAATTGGGCGGCGGGCTGGCCGACACCTTACCAGTCTCACACGAACAGGATTTAATGACACCCGTTCTTGGCCCGCGCACGTTCGTGGCGCGGTCTTGTCGGTTTCACCTCCGTGAAGGGAACGACTATGGCACTGGGGCTGCTGAAAGAGTTTCGCGACTTCGCAATGCGAGGCAATGTCGTCGATATGGCCGTCGGTGTCATCATCGGCGCGGCCTTCGGCAAGATCGTAACTGCGCTCGTGGACAAGGTCATGATGCCGCCGATCGGCTATCTGAGCGGCGGCATTGACTTCAAAGACAAAGTCGCAACGCTCGTGGACAAGACCGCGACGAGTCCCGGCGTGACGATCGGGTGGGGGGAATTCGTCAATACGATCATCCAGTTCGTCATCGTAGCATTCTGTTTGTTCATGGTGATCAAGGCCATGAACACCGCAAAGGCCCGTTTCGAGGCGAAAGAAGAAGCCAAGCCGGCCGAAGCGCCTCCAGACGTGAAACTGTTGGCCGAGATTCGGGATTTGCTGAAGGCCCAAGGAGAACGAGGCTAACTCATCGGCGAGCGGGAGGCGTAAGCCTCCCGATGACCTCGCGTGGCAGGCTGGGAGTGGTTGGTAAGGCAACATCATCGGGGTGCTGACGCACCCCGCTCGCCCGACGGCACACGGAGTGTGCCTACTACTTACATCGCCAAATTTGGCACGAAGCAGAAGATCGGAATCAACAGCGACAGGAGGCCGAGGATCGTGCGCACCGGGCCGAGAGGGACCGTGTCGTCGCGGGTCGGTGGATGGTCGGTCCCCATGAGCATCACGAGGATCGCCATCAGGATCCAGGTCGGCCCTGTGCGATACACCAGAAACATGATCGTCATGTAGGCGAAGACGACGAACATGAAGCCGCGGGCCAGCCAATGTGCCCAGCGGCCAAACAGGGCATACGTAACGTGGCCCCCGTCGAGCTGGCTGACGGGGAGCATGTTCAGGCCGGTGACCAGCAGGCCGACCCAGCCCGCCATGAACCACGGGTTCATCCGCGTGAGGGGGAGGCCGACTTCCGGGTTGTATTTGCCCGGATGGACGTGGTCGATTGCCATCTTTGCGAGGAGCGGGGCTGGGAGTGTTGGCTCGCCCGGATCGGGGCGAAAGTCGAGCTGCTGCACGCCGATCCACATGATGGGGATGGCGACGACGAGGCCGGCGATCGGGCCGGCCAGGCCGATGTCGAAGATCTCGCGCCGATTGGCCGAGCGGCTGTCCATGACGATGACCGCCCCCATCGTGCCGATCGGTGAGATCGGCAGCGGGATGAAGTACGGGAGGCTCGCTCGGACGCGATAGATCACGGTCATCACGAAGTGTCCCATTTCGTGCGTGAGCAGGATTGCCAGCACGCACGCCATGTAGAGCAGCCCCTGCCGCCAGTTCTGCAGGATCGAGACCCGCAGCGGCATCAAGCTCGGCTCGATGAGCGAAAAGCCGCTGCCGACCGGCGCGACTCCTACTGCCTTGAACATGTAGTAGAGCGTAACGAACTGCGTCGCCCCAGCTACGAACGTCGAGGCGCACGTCAGCAGGAACAAGAAGATCGGCAGACCGACGCGGCGACGGCGCGCAAGACGTCCCGGTTGCGGATCGGGTAGCGGTTGTGGATTGCTGACGGCGGCGCGGACGACCTCGGGAGCCGGTTCGTAGGTCACGCCGCCGGGCGATGGTTCAGTTTCGCTCATCCGATTCAGGATAGCACAAGTAGGTTCTGCCGGCTCGGCAGTTCTTAGCCGGCATTCGGCTCGGCGGGAGCCTCGCCCTCCCGGCCTTTTAACCTCGCGCGAATCGCCTTCAGCCGCTCGGTCAGTTCTGCCTCAAAGCCCCGATCGACCGGGCGATAGTATTCGCGATCGACGCCCAGATAGTCCTGCGCCGCAATGCCGCCGGGAGCATCGTGAGCGTATTCATAACCCTGGCCGTGCCCCAGCCGTTTGGCGCCGGGATAGTGTGCGTCACGGAGATGCACGGGGACGGGAACGATGCGCCCTTCGCGGATGTCTTGCCTCGCTTCGCCGATCGCAATCGTGGAGGCATTCGACTTGGGAGCACAGGCGAGATAAGTCACACACTGCGCCAGCGGCAGTTGGCATTCCGGGAGGCCGACGAATTCGCAGGCTTGCATCGCGGCGACGGCCAGCGGCAAGGCATGCGGATCGGCGTTTCCCACGTCCTCGCTGGCGAGGATCACGAGTCGCCGGCAGAGGAAGCGGATGTCCTCGCCTGCTTCGAGCATCCGGGCGAGCCAGTACAGTCCCGCATCGGGATCGCTGCCGCGAACGCTCTTGATGAGGGCACTGATCGCGTCGTAGTGCTCGTCGCCGGTCGGGTCGTAGGCGCCGGCCTTGCGCTGCACCGATTCGGCAGCCAGTTCGCGGGTGAAGTCGATCTCGCTCCTTCCGCCTTGTGATCCAGCGGCTGAAAGGACGCCGATCTCTAGTGCCGACAGGGCTCGCCGGGCGTCGCCATCGCTCACTTCGGCCAGAAAATCGAGGGCATCTTCGTGCATCTGGACCGCATGCTTGCCCAGGCCGCGCTGCTTATCGGCAAGTGCTCGTTTGAGAAGCGATTTGATGTCGTCCGGCGAGAGAGGCTGAAACTCGAAGACCTGGCTGCGGCTCACGAGGGCGCTGTTCACCGCAAAGAATGGGTTGCTGGTCGTCGCGCCGACGAGCGTTACGATCCCCTCTTCCACATCCGGCAGCAGGGCGTCTTGCTGCGACTTGTTGAAGCGATGGATTTCGTCGATGAAGAGTAGCGTCCGCTGGCCGCCTCCCGCCAAAGCGTCGCGAGCTTCCTCCAGCACTTCGCGCAGGTCCTTCACGCCACTGGTGACGGCAGATAGCTGGCGGAAGGTTCGCTTGCTGGCGGTCGCGAGCAGCCGGGCGAGTGTCGTTTTGCCAGTACCGGGGGGACCATAGAAGATGACCGAGCCGAGGCGATCGGCTGCGAGCAAACGCCGGAGCAACTTTCCCTCGCCCAGAAAGTGCTGCTGGCCGGCGAACTCGTCGAGCGACGTGGGACGCATCCGAGCCGCCAGTGGCTGAGCCTGGCGGAGATTGTCGGCTTCGGACTTTTCAAACAGGCTGGGCATGGCGGAAAGGTCAGTCGTCACTCGTCATTCGTCACTGGTCACTGGCCATCATATGACCTATCGAACTTCACTGCGGTGCAAGCACCGCGATCGGGCGGCAGGTGAGTGGTGGCAGACTGCCTCCTGACCTCTGACCCTGAACCCTTACCCCAGCCCTCAAGTCTATGCGTGAACCGTTGCGGCGGCGATAATACGGCAGACACTTGGGAGTCGCTCGATGATGGATTTGGCTGGTCCCGTGATTGCGATCGGGGGGCTGATTGCGTTCGTCGTGGTCGCCGCCCTCCTGTGCCACTGGTTGCTTGAGCCGGTGAATCGGGCGGCGGGGCGGCTGAACGCGCCGACGCGGTTTCAGCTCACCGATTTCATCTGGCTGATGATCCACTTACAGGTGCTGCTCGCGGTGGTGATGCAGACGATCGCCGAGGCGATGCCGCAGCGGGCACTCATCGTCGTGCTCGGATTGCTCTCGCTGCCGATTGTCGTGCTGTGGGCGGCAAGCGTCAGCGTCGTATCGCGGGCGGGCATCTTGCAGCCGCGGCGGCGAGCTGCGGTCATTCTGATCCTCGTGCCAGGGGCCCTCGCGGAAGTGATGGCCGTGCCGATCCTGGTAGTGGGGGGCATTGCTTATCTCAACAACGAACCGCCGGGAATGTGGCAAAGCTATTCTTACGGCACGGTGGAACGCACATTCCAGCTGCTGGCGATTGCGGTCGCGATCGCGGCTGCCGGCTTCGCCCTGCGATGGTTGTCGTTCTGGGTGATGGCCGCGTCACCGCCCGAGACAACGGCGGTTCAAGCGCAGTAATTCTTCGAGTGCGAGATTCTTGGCGCGGGAAGATGCGCGAATGATGCCGCTGATTCTCATTGGCGTCCCGGTCCTCTTGATGGTGGCCACGATCTCCTGGACTCTTGGTCCTTTGCTGCGCGCGATACGCGATTCCCAGACTCCCAGCAAATTCCTGCTCAGCGATCTGGCATGGCTGATGGTGCAATTGCAGCTGGGCCTGGGTGCGGCGATTTGGGCCTATCCGACTGGACTTGAGTCGAGCGTGCGGATTTGGGGATTCGTGTTTGCGATCCTTCCTGTCGTCCTGTTTTGGACCGCGAGCCTGTACGCCGTCTCGCAGGCGGGAATCACGCGCCCGTGGCGACGAGCGGCCGTGATGGTAGTGCTGCTGCCGGGGATGGCGGTGCTTGTGTTCGCCATTCCCATCTTGGCGACGGGCCTCGTGGCATCACTCTATGACACGGAAGCCACCCAGACCCACGATCTGCAAACGCAAGCGCTCGCAGCATGGTTGGCAGCCTTCTCGGTCGCAGCCGTCGCCCTGGGTTGGCTATCGCGCTGGGCCGTCGCCCAGCCGCCGCTGCCGCAGGGCTTCGTAGAAGAGAACCGCGGCCGTGGCCGATAGGTTGAGACTATCGACCGTGCCAAGCATCGGCAGTTTGAGCGACGCAGCGTTGCTGGCTTTCCAAGCCGCAGAGAGTCCGTGGGCTTCGCTCCCCAGAACAATGGCAACGCGCCCGCGATAGTCGGCTGCCGCATAATCGATGGCTCCGTCCACGCGGGCGGCCAAAATGCGGAACGAGTGCAGCCGCAGCCAATCGAGAGTGGCGGCAGTGGCGGCCTGACACACCGGCACCGTGAAGATCGCGCCGAGGCTCGCGCGGATGGCGTTGGGGTTATAGAGGTCCGTTCCCCCCTCGGCGACAATGAGCGCCGACACACCGGCGGCATCAGCCGTTCGCAGGATCGCGCCGAGATTGCCCGGCTTTTCGACCCCTTCGACGACGGCGATCAGCGAATCGGACGCCAGCGGCAAGTCGAGAAGCGTTCGCTTGGGGGGCTGCGCGACGGCGACTACCCCTTCGACGCGGTGGCCGAAGGCGAGCTTCTCCATCACGTGCGGCGTGACGGAAAATAGGACCGTGCCAGCCTGTTTCGCCTGTTTCAGCAGAGCCTGATGTTCGACGTCCTGGCAAAGTTGCTCGAAGTAGTAGAGTTCACCGACTTGCACACCGGCTCCGAGGGCCCGGCCAATCTCGCGGACGCCGTCGATGATGATCCGCCCTTGCTCGTCGCGGCCGCTGCGTTCTCGCAATCGTGCGGCCGATTTGACGCGGGGGTTGGACGTGCTGGTGATGTTCATGGTCCAACGAGCCCCAGCACCCAGCAAAGATACCCACACGGCGCGGAGACGAGCACGGCATCAATGATGTCAAGGACGCCCCCCAGTCCCGGGAGCCAGGTGCTGCTGTCCTTGCGCTCTGTGTCGCGTTTGAGGAGCGACTCGGCCAGGTCGCCATGCATGCCGGCGGCGGCGAGAATCAGGCCGTAGAGGAGCGAAGCCACGAGCGGCGGCTCGCGATAGCCCTGCGTGACCAGTTGCGGCCCGAGGAAATGGAAGCACGCCCAGGAGATGGCACACGCGGTCGCGATACCGCCAGCGGCCCCTTCCCACGTTTTGCCGGGGCTGAGGAGGGGTGTCATCTTGTGCCGGCCGAACATGCGGCCAAACGTGTAGGCCCCGACATCCGCGAATTTCGTCACCGCCAGCACTGACACGAGCGCGAGCAGTCCCCACTGGGGATCGTGGAACAGCCGCAAGAGAGCGAGGAAGCTAACGAGCAGGCCGACATAGACCAGCGTGAACACGCCCAGGGCGATGTTCACGACCGAAGTTCCCGGCTGCCGATAGCGGTGCATCTCGGCGCCGATCACGACGATGGCCGACAGCACGAGCGCCAGGAGCGGCCAGCCGAGCGGACCAAGTCGATCACTGGATTGACCGCTTTGGCCCAGCAGCGTGAGCACGACCGGCGCACTGGCGGCGAGCGGGATTGCGACGTTGCCCAGAAAAAGGGGCCAACGGACGGGGCGAAAATCCTTCGCCGCAAAGAGCCGGAGCATTTCGCCCGTAGCCAGCACCGAAACGGCGAGCAAAATCGGCAAAAGCCATGTACCCGCGGGGAGTCCTGCCGCCTGGCGAGCATCAAGCCAGACGAGCGCGAGCAGCACTGCCAGGATGACTGCCGCGGAGATAAGTCGCCAGCGAAGCAAGGGTGGTCCGTCGTGAGTAGCCAGTTGTCAGTGGGAGAGCCTACAGTCCCGAGTCCCTATGCCTTGATTCCCCCGAACCGTCGATCGCGGGCCGCGAAGTCCCGAATCGCCTGATGCAGGTCCGCTTCGGCAAACTCCGGCCAGCAGCGGTCGGTGACCCACAACTCTGCATAGCTGATCTGCCAGAGGAGAAAGTTGCTGATCCGCATTTCGCCGGCCGTGCGAATGAGCAGATCGGGATCGGGCATGCCGGCCGTGTAAAGCCGGGCGTCGATGGCGGCTTCGTCGATCGATGCCGGATCGAGCGTGCCGCGGCGAGCCTCATCGGCAATCTGGCGGACAGCATCGACCAGTTCGCCGCGGCCGCCGTAGTTAATCGCCAGACAAAGCCGCGTGCCGGTATTGGCCGCGCTCATCTGTACGGTCTTGTCCATCTCGGCGAGCGTCGCGGCGGGAATTCCCTCGCGGCGACCAATCACCCGGACCGTGATGTTCTGCCGCATGATCGTGGCCCGCTCCTCAATCATGTACTGTTCGAGCAGGTGCATCAGGAAGTCGAGTTCGCGCTGCGGTCGCTTCCAGTTTTCGCTCGACAGGCAATAGAGCGTCAGTTGATCCAGGTGCAGTCGGGCCGCTTCTTCGACGGTGCGGCGTACGCTCGCGACGCCGCGGCGATGCCCTTCGATCCGCGGCAAATGCCGCCGCTGCGCCCAGCGGCCGTTGCCGTCCATGATCACCGCCACGTGCCGCGGCCGGCGGGCCGGGGGCACGTCGGCAAGCGGATCGGCAGCAGCGAGCGGAGCAGTGGCCACGGGATAGTGCAATGAAATGCGGAGGCAAAGCTTCGTTGTAGCTTGCGGGGCGCGGTCAGGCGAGGGTGGCTGGTATTGGATGGGTGGCTGTGGGTCGCGCAACGAACCACGGCTGGTTCGCAGTCGCGCCGGCTACTTCCCAAAATACTTCAGTCCCACGATCCCCACGATCACCAGGGCCAAACACGCCAGCCGCGGGAGCGACCGGCTTTCGGCAAACAGGACCATGCCGAGAATCGCCGTGCCGATGGCGCCGATTCCCGTCCACATGGCATAGCCGGTGCCGATCGGGATGGGTGTGGCGTGCTTCGTATTCACGGCCTGCGCAAGGGCAAAGAAGCTGCCGATCATGAGCACGACCGTGATAACCGTCGGCCAGAGCCGCGTGAAGCCCTCGGTGTATTTCAGGCCAATTGCCCAGGCGATTTCGAGGACGCCTGCAACGAGGAGGTAGATCCAGGGCATGGTGGGTACCGGTAAAGCGCGTGAGGGGTGGCTGTGGGTCGCGCAGCGAACCACGGCAAATTAGCCTGATTTAGCGATCAAGCTTTCCATCGCTCTCGGCACCTCAGCCAGCGTCTTCAACTGATCGCCACCCACGATCATACTCCGGCAGCCCGCATTGGCGGCTTCCTCGGACGACAGCGGCGACGAGCCAACCTTGACGACGGCCGCGGGCGGAAACACGTCCAGTTCCTGCATCAGGCGAAAGATCATCCACGGCGCGGGGCGGCCAGTCGGCACGTCATCGACGCACGCGCTCGCGTCGATCGCGATCCCCTCGATACCGAGAGCGTCCCACAATAGCTCGGCGACTTCGCGCGGATAGTTGCTGACGATGCCAATCGCGAGTCCCCGGCTCTTCAAGTCCGCCGTGCAATCCACGGCCCCGTCAGCAATTTCGCAGTATCGGCCGATGGCGGAACGTTGCTGCGTGACGAGTTCCTGGGCCAACTCCATTGCGTCCGCTTCGTTCCACCGGCGGCCATGCACGATTTGAAATTGCTCACCGACGGCCGGCATTTCCAAGAGCGTCCGCACCTGCTCGTAGTTGACCAGGCCCGCCACCGAGCCCACCTGCGCCGTCGTCAGCATCACCCGCTGCTGCGCAAAGGTCTCCAGCATTGCCGCGGTCATGGCCCGATTCTGCGGATCTACGAGCATGCCTTCGAGGTCGAAAGGAACGAGCTTGAAGTTCGGGCGGGCCGACATTGCGAAGCGATCCTTGAGGTGACATCCCGATGGTAATCACAGTGACTGGAACGCATGCTCCGTTACAAGGCTGAAGTGCACCGAAGCCCTTATTGAGAGCTCCACGCCCCGAAGACTTGGGGCGGGTCAGCGCCGCAAATAATCGCTGAATGATAGCAAGAAAGTCCGCCGGGAAAGTCAGGTCAACTTTGTCGCTCAAACAACCGACTCGCAATAGCCACGAGCCGATCGCGAGCCTCAAGGCGCACTTGCGGCAGACGTTTGTCGCCGTTCGCGATACCCCACAGTGCTCCCGCCATTGCGCCGATGGTGTCCACGTCGCCGCGGCACGCGATGGTGAACTGCATCATTTTCTGAAACGAGGTTTGCAGGTGTCGGAGCGCAATATAAAGCGCGGTTGGACACGAAGTTGCTGCGGTAATGCCGTTCCCGAGCCTTGATGCGACCTCGCGCGGACCCGGTATCGTGTCCGACTCGATCCATGAAGTAACTGTCGTCAGCCGCCCGGACATCTCCTGAGTCGAACATTCAGCTCGTACGAGAGCCAGCAGTTCCGCTATCGGTCTTCGGTGCAAGAGGCTTTGCGCCGCAACTGCAACGAGAGCTGCCCCCTCCATTCCCAAGGGGTGCGCGTGCGTCACACTGGCGGAGCTGCGAGCGGCTGCAACCAGTGATTCACGGTCCCGCGAGAAGAACAGAGCCAAGATGGGCGCTCGCATGGCGGCACCGTTGCCGTAAGAGCCTGTCGCGTAGACGGCCTTCGTCGCCGTCTCCCAGGACTCTCCGCGCCGGATACGCTTGAGGACTTTCGCCGCCCCTGGCCCGTACCCTCGGCTCCAGCGGTAGCTTGAGGCAAATTGTTTGGCGAGTGCCGCCGGGCGAACGCCATTCTCCTTAAGGAGTGACTCGGCAAGATCGAGCGCCATCTGAGTGTCGTCGGTCCAGCGAAGATTGCCGTCGGAAGTTCGCCCAATCAATCGCCACAGGAGCCGCTCCACGAAGCCTCCCTCGTACGGTGCACCGAGAGCATCACCGGTAGCAAGTCCGAGCATACAGCCGGCGAATTGATCGAGAGTCAAATACATTGAGCTGAATTTTCAATCGTTGTCTGCTGCGGGGCCACCGAGGTTCGTCCATTCCGCTTTCTCGCTCAGCACGATCAGCGACCGCTCCCACTCCTGCACAGGCTGTGGCGGTTCGTGAGACAGGAGTGCTGCCGCGGCCGGAGTAGGAATCCAGCGGAACACACGATCGGGTTCAAATTCGGTGACCAGGTGCAGCGTCGCCGAGTACCAATAGAGACGTCGGAGCACCTCCTCGAACTTGCCAATCCAGGCGTCCCAGCAGGCGCGGTCCTGCGGCTCGTCCTTCAGCGACGCTCCGAAGTGGATGACCTGCGACCGGAAGGTTCCCTGCGGCCAATCCGCAGGCAGGGCGAACATCCCGCGGACCAGCCACGGCCACTCGTCCTGGGCCGGCAGGTCAGCCAGTGCAGCCGCGTTCAGCGCCCGCAGCCGCTCGTGCTCCACCCCTTCGATGCTGCCATAGAGGATGACTTCGTGTGCCAAAGGGAACTCCTGGGTTTGCTCATCATCTCGTCAAGTTTGGAGGAACTTGTTGTTGTCTCCGCGGTCAGCACGCCATGTTTTTCTCGCGCAGATCGACCGGCTGCGGTCCCGTTGGGGGACGGGGGGCGGACCAAGCTGCCAGCAGTGATCCCAGCCAACTCATGGCGAGCGGCGAAATGATGCCGACGACCACGAGCCACGTCGGATGTGGAATGCTGCGGAGATTGATGACGTCGGCCATCAGAAAGAAGAGGCCGACCACAATTCCGTGAGCGAGGAAGGCCCGACGGCCCATTCGTCCCGCGACAAATGCGGCCAGGAATGAACCGACGAGCGGGCCGATCGTCCAGGCGATTGCGATGCAGATGTGCGCGGCCAGCGGAGCTTTCGCGGCGTGCTCCTTGAATGCTTCGATATCGTTCCAGTTCATGCCCGGCGGCGGCGGATGGATGAAGTGGCCGGGCAGTTCGAGGAGGAAGACGACGAAGCCGCCGACGAGAATGCCACTGACGACAGCGAGGATGCTGCGGAGCATGGGCTCACCCATATTGCAGCCGCGGCTGCAGGTAGCGAGCGATGGGGACATCGAACAGGACTGGTTTGTCGCCCTGAAACGCAGCAGCGACACGATCAGCCAGTTCGTCAGGTTCGGTGATGCGATGTGCTTCGACGCCAAAACCCTTGGCAAGCGACAGATAGTCGATCTCTGGACCGACGAGATCGCACCCTTCGAACTTCTCGCGGCCCGCCTGGTCCAGGCTGAGGCTTTTACCGCAGAGCTTCAGAATCTGATACTGAGCGTTGTTGCAGATGACGAAGACGACGGGAATATTGTACTTCGCCGCTGACCAGAGTCCCTGCACGCCATAGGCGGCTGCTCCTTCGCCGAGCAGCGCGAGCACCGGCCGGCCGGGCCAGGCGAGCTTCACGCCGATCGACACACCCAGGCCCCAGCCGAGCGCCCAGCCCCGATGGCCGAAGTAGCCGGTGGTGTTCTTCAACACGCCGAGCCGCTCAAACGTCGTGTTCGTCGTGGTGACGGCTTCTTCGATGACGGCTACGTCCGGCGGCAGGATGTTCGCGAGCGAGCCCATGAGCGAGAGAGGCGACATGGGACGAGCGTCGCGGTGTGCTTCGATCTGCTTTTTCAGGCCCTCGCGCGCGGCATTGTGGCGAGTGACGTGCTTCGTCGTCCGCTCGCGGGCGCGGGCGTCGAATTCGGGCGAGCGGGGGCTGTTGAGTTGCAACAGCAATTCGGCGAGCGACACCTTCGTATCGCCGAGGACACCGACCTCCACCGGGTAGTTTTTGCCGATTTGCCACGGGTCTTCGTCGATCTGCACGAGCTTGATGTGTTCGGGGATCGGCCGGGACGGCTCGAAGTAGATATACTGCCGCAAGAGATCCATGCCGACGACGAGCAGGACGTCGTATTCTTTCAGCCGCTCGCGAACCTCCGGCGACCAAAGCGGCAGGCCTTGACCATTGAGTGGATGATCGCTGGGAAAGGCGAGCCGGCCGTGCGTCGTACCGCTTTCGGTGATAACCGACGCGCCAAGAGCCTCGGCGACGGCAACGAGTTCGTTCATCGCGTCCCGCTCGGTCACCCGGCTGCCGGCGAGGATGGCCGGGTTCTTAGCGGCAACGAGCAGTTCGGCGGCTTGCTGAATGGCGGCGATCGGCGGGCGGACGCGGGTATTCAATGGTTTGGGTGGAACAAGATCGACGCTCCCGAGCCCCGAGCCCCGAACCCCACTTTCCACGATCTCCATCTGCACATCGACGGGGAGCGACAGGAACACCGGTCCCGTCGGCGGCGTGAGAGCTGCCTGCGCCGCGCGACGGAGGGCGCTCGGCAGGTCTTCAACCCGCTGCACCTCGCACGACCATTTCGTCCACGGCCGCGTCACTTCGACCATTTGCCCCCAGAGGATCGGCTCTTCGAACATCAGCCGGCGGTCTTGCTGGCCGGCGGTGACGAGGAGCGGCGTCCCCTCGCGATAGGCGTTGTAGAGCATGCCCATCGCGTTTCCGAGGCCGCACGAGATGTGTAGGTTCACGACGCCGAGTTGCCGCGACGCCATCGCGAAGCCGTCGGCCATCGCCATCACGGGGACTTCAGAGAGGCCCAGGATGTATTGAAACCGCCGGTCGGTGACGAGGGCGTCGTTCAGCGGCATCTCGGTCGTGCCGGGATTGCCGAAGATGTGCCGCACGCCCATGCCGGCGAGCAGATCGAGAAAGACGTTGATTCCGGTCGTGGCCATGCGGGGATTTTAGCAGCAACGATGGAATGGCTGTGCAACCAGGTAGCTGGCCAACGGGGTGGCTGTGGGTCGCGCACCGAACCACGACTCGGTTGGCGTATTTCGTGCTCTCTTGAGGATTTAACCAAAAATCAACTTCACGAATACGTGAGAAGTCTCTTCAACCTGGCGAGGGTATTTCGATCCTGGTTTCCCTTCGATCCTCTGTGTGCTCTGTGCCTCTGTGTTTCAGTTGATAAGCGCTACCACAGCGTATATCCCCCATCGATCACGAGCGCCGCGCCGGTCATATAGGCCGAGGCATCGCTGGCGAGATACACGGCGAGCGGGCCGAGTTCTTCCGGCTCACCGTAGCGGCCCATCGGGATCTGCGCGAGGAATGTTTCGATGACTTCAGGGTGGATCTGCTTCCAACGCTGGTTCGCTTCGGTCATGAAGCCGCCGGGGAGGATGGCGTTGACCGTCACTCCATGTTCCGCCCAGTCGGCGGCGGTCGCCCGCGTGAATTGCACGACGGCGGCTTTGGCCGTCTCGTAGTGCCGGCCCGTGATTTTGCGACCAGCCACGAGGGCGTTGATTGAGGCGATGTTGATGACGCGGCCGTTGTTTTTGGCAGGTGAGACGCCTGCCCCACTCGCCCGCGCGACCATCGCCCCGCCGATCATCTTTGTGCAAAGAAAGACGCTGGTCAGGTTTAGATCGATCAGTGATCGCCACATTTCGAGGGGCATGTCGGCCGTGGGAATGTTCTGCCGTCGGCCCCCGACGTTGTTGATCAGAATGTCGATCGGGCCAAACTCGGCCAGGGCTCGTTCGCAGGCGGCTTCGCATTCCTCGGGCTGGCTCACGTCGGCCACGTGCGTAAACGCCTTGCGGCCCAGGGCTCGAATGTCGCCAGCCGTTTGTTCCAGACTAGCCGCATCGCGCCCCACGAGAATGCAGTCGGCCCCGGCATCGGCACAGGCCAGGGCCATCGCCCGCCCCAGGCCGCGGCTGCCGCCGGTAATAAAGAGCCGTTTGCCGGTGAGTTTGAAGCGGTCGAGGATGGACATAGCGCAATCTCCCTGAATCGCACCATTATGGCCATATTCAGGGTCTGCCGGGCGACGCAGTTCGTAAATCGGCATCGCGCAGGGGCTAGTTAATTCAGGGAGTGGCTTGTTATACTCGCAGGCTTGATTCGCGGCACAGCTTGGGGCCACCATGGGCGAGCCGGCGGCCAGTCCGGCGAATCGCCCTCGAACTCTCCACCTCCATGCAGCTTCTTGTCTTACGGATTGCGTTCATCCTCGTTGCGATCGGCATCGGTACGCTGTTCGTCAAGTTCGCCGTCGATGTCGGTTCGCCGTGGCTGCCGTGGCTCGTCTTTTTGGGGGTGCTGGCGATTGCCGGCATGGTTATCGCGCTCGACATCTGTATTCCGCGGAAGCAGATCGACATTATCTCCGCCGTCTATTTCGGCCTCGCGGTTGGTGCGTTCCTCACGTACATCCTGATGCTCGCGTTGACGCCGCTCATTCAGCCAATCGATCCGGCGAAGGAAGATCCGGTTTTTCGCGGCGGAATTCAGCTCGTCCTCGGCATGGTGCTTTGCTACGCGTGCATCAGTCTGCTGCTGCAAACCAAGGACGATTTTCGGTTCATCATTCCTTACGTAGAGTTCGCCAAGGAAGTAAAGGGGCTGAAGCCCTATGTGCTCGATACGAGTGTGGTGATCGACGGCCGGATTGCGGATCTCGTGGAAACGAACGTGCTCGACAACCAGCTCATCATGCCACGGTTTGCGCTGTCGGAGCTGCAAGGGATCGCCGATTCGAGCGACAAGCTGCGGCGGGCCCGCGGCCGGCGCGGCCTCGACATTCTGAACCGCCTGCGGAACAACGAAAACGTCGATCTGAAGATCTACGACCGGGATCTGGCCGAATTCGCCGGCCAGCCGGTCGATATGAAGCTCGTGCTGCTGGCCAAGCACTTGGAAGGGAAGATCGTCACCGGCGATTACAACCTGAACAAGGTCGCCCGGCTGCACAACGTGCCGGTGATTAACCTGAACGACATCGCCAACTCGCTCAAGCCGGTGTTCCTCCCCGGCGAGCAATTGCAGGTCCGCATCGTGAAGCCTGGCGAAGAGATTGGCCAAGGGGTCGGCTACCTGGACGACGGAACGATGATCGTCGTCGAAGGGGGTCGCGAATTTGTGGGCAAGGAAGTGAAGATCAGCGTCACCAGCGTCCTGCAAACGTCGGCGGGCCGGATGATCTTTGGGAAGTATTCCGGGCCATAGCGCGGGTGGCTGTCGGTCGCGCGAGCAGAACCACGGCGGACTACCGATTCCTGGGATTAGCTACGCCTTATTCGCCGTTACCAGATAGCACACTTCGGTGCAAATCTGGCTTGGGTCGCGGTTCCAGGCGTCTTGCCAGTGGCCGTAAATCTCCCAGCAGGGACCGGCGAGTTCGTATCCATGGCTGGCACACCATCGCTGGATCGCCGCATGGGCCTGCTGCAACTGTTCGTAGGGTCCGTAGTGGCTGGTGGTTGCGACGATCCCGGCAGGCGTCGCTGAGGGGATGGCTTCGCCATGTCCGGCAAAGGGAGTCACCAGCTCGACGCCGATCTCCAGGTTGACCTGATCGCTCCCTTCGCCCGTGAAGTAATAGACGGCCACATGCCGGCCTGCGCCCTGAACTTGCTGCGAGCGGAGGACGTTCCACACGGTGCCGCAGGCCGCCGGAACGACGGCGGCGAACTGCGACCGGCTGGCCCGCCGCCGGACGACGGCCAGCGGCTGGGCGGGTTGCTGTTCGAGGCGGATGGCGTCGTCCATGTCGATCAGTTTGTCCCGTGTGATTGGGAAATCAAGCAGACCGACATGCTCCAATCGTCGAATGTTCGTGTGGACGAAGCCCGATCCGCGAGTATTGAATCGGGGAGTTCGGTGGCCGACGATAGTGGATCACTGGCTCTTTGCTGCCTGACTGTGTGCGAGTGACGTTCCATGCTCATCCGCCCCTTTCGTTCCGACGACCTGCCGACGCTCAAGGCGATTACAACCGCGGCATTTGACGGCGTGTCGATCGACCAGGGGATCGAGCGCGAGTTTGGGCACGTGAACGGCCACGACTGGCAATGGCGGAAGGCGCGACACTTGGACGACGACGCGGCTCGCGATCCGGCTGGCATCTTCGTGGCGGAGGAAAACGGAGCTGTGATCGGCTATATCACGACCTGGCAGGATCGCGAGGCTGGGATCGGGCACATCCCCAACATTGCCATAGATGCCGCCTATCGCGGACAGGGGCTCGGCCGGCAGCTTATCGAGCATGCCCTGGCTCACTTTCGCGTCGCGGGCTTGTCGCACGCCAAGATCGAGACGCTCGTGCAGAACGACGTCGGCAACCACCTCTACCGCTCGCTCGGCTTTCGGGAGGTTGCCCGTCAGATTCACTTTGTGGCGGCACTCGATAATCAAGCGTAAAATGCAAGCTGCCCGCCCGCCTTTCCCACCGTGGTGCTCTGTCATGCGCTGCTTCGCTCGCTTGTCGCTAGTTCTTTTGGCCGCTGGGTTCTGTGCCGGCCACGCCGTCGCTGCCGACAAGGTCGATTTCCAGCGGCAGATTCGGCCGCTCTTGGCCGACAAGTGCTTTGCCTGCCACGGACGCGACGAGGAGCACCGCGAAGGCTCGCTGCGGCTGGATGTGCGCGAGTCGGCACTGAAAGGGGGCGATACGGGGGAGCCGGCAATCGTGCCCGGCAATGCTGAGAAGAGCGAACTGGTCCGCCGGATCTTCGCGACCGCTGCGGACGAGCGGATGCCGCCGCCGGACTCGAAGAAGACGCTGACCGCCGACGAACAGGAGCTAATCAAGCGGTGGATTGCCGAAGGAGCCGAATATCAGTCGCACTGGGCCTTCACCGCGCCGGTTCGTCCCGCAGTGCCGGAGGTGAAGGACAAGGCGTGGCCAATGAACGACATTGACCGGTTCGTTCTCGCCCGGCTGGAGAAAGAAGGTCTTGCGCCGTCGCCGCCGGCAAATAGCGTGACGCTGTTGCGGCGTTTGACGCTGGATTTGACGGGGCTGCCGCCATCGACAGAGGAACTTGCGAATGCAAACTACGAAGCGGCCGTGGAGCGACTGCTCGCTTCGCCTCACTACGGCGAACGCTGGGGACGCATCTGGCTCGATGGCGCTCGCTATGCCGACTCCGACGGCTACGAGAAGGACAAGCCGCGATTTGTTTGGGCCTATCGCGACTGGGTCGTGAACGCGCTCAACCGCGACCTGCCGTACAACCAGTTCGTGATCGAGCAGATTGCCGGCGATTTGCTGCCCGAGGCAACGCAAGATCAGATCGTCGCGACCGGCTTTCTGCGGAATTCGATGATCAACGAGGAGGGGGGCGTTGATCCCGAGCAGTTCCGGATGGAGGCGATGTTCGACCGGATGGACGCCCTGGGCAAGAGCATGCTCGGCATCACGATCCAGTGCTCGCAGTGCCACAACCACAAGTACGACCCGATCTCGCAGGAGGAATACTACAAGCTGTTCGCCTTCTTGAACGATACGCACGAAGCGAACGTCGCCGTCTATCCGCCCGATCAGCTCATGCAGCGCGGCGAGCTACTGCGGCAGATCGCCGAGATCGAAGCGGACCTGAAGCACCGCACGCCCGACTGGCAGGAGCGGATGGCCGCTTGGGAAGAGACCGTCAAGAGCGACCAGCCCGAGTGGACGATCGTCAAACCGGAGCAGGACGTGAGCGGCGGGCAGAAGCACTATGTGCTGGCCGATGGCTCGATCCTGGCTCAGGGGTATGCACCGACGAAGCACACAACCGAGTTCGAGGTGCAGACGACTCTCGCGAACATCACGGCCGTGAGGCTGGAGCACTTGAACGATCCCAACCTGCCGCTGGGCGGGCCGGGGCGTTCGATCGAGGGGACCGCCGCACTGACGGAGTTTCGCCTGGAAGCTCAGCCGGCAGACGGCTCGGGCAAATGGGAAGAGGTGAAGCTGAGCGGCGCGACCGCCGACGTGAATCCGCCAGAGAAGGATCTCGAAGCGATATATGGCGACAAGTCCGACAAGAAGCGTGTGACTGGACCGATCGAGTTCGCGCTCGATCGGAACGACCTGACCGCTTGGACCACCGATAACGGCCCCGGCCGCCGGAACGCGCCGCGCAAGGCGGTCTTTACGCTCGAGAAGCCGGCCGCCTTTACCGGTGGGGCAAAGCTCAAGTTCCGACTGACGCAGAACCACGGCGGCTGGAATAGCGACGACAACCAGAACTACAACCTGGGAAGGTTCCGTTTCGCCGTCACTGCGGCCGAGGGGGCCAAGGCCGATCCGCTGCCGGCAGCCGTGCGGAAGGCTTTTGAAACGCCGCGGGACGAGCGCTCGCCGGCGCAGGTCGCGGCAATCTTCAGCTATTGGCGAACGACGGTTCCGGATTGGAAGGAGGCCAATGACAAGATTGAGGAGCTGTGGAAGCAGCATCCCGAAGGAACGTCGCAATACACGCTGGCCGGTCGCGACGAGCATCGGCAATCGTTCGTGCTGGCTCGCGGTGATTTCCTGAAGCCGACCACTCCCGTTGACGCTGGAACGCCGGCGTTCTTGCACGTACTATCGACCGAAAAACCAACCCGCCTCGACTTCGCCCGCTGGCTCGTCGATGAGCGTTCGCCTACGGCTGCACGCGCGATCGTTAACCGCATTTGGCAGACGTACTTCGGCGCCGGCCTCGTTAGAACGAGCGAGGACTTCGGCTTGCAAGGCGAAGCGCCATCGCACCCCGAACTGCTCGATTGGCTGGCGGTCGAGTTCATGCAGCCGAGCGATGGTTCGCCCGGCTGGAGCCTGAAACGGCTGCACAAATTGATCGTCGGCTCGGCCACGTATCAGCAGTTGTCGAAAGTTTCGCCGGAGCTGTTGGCCCGCGATCCCGACAATCGCTTGCTGGCTCGCGGCCCGCGGTTTCGCATGGAGGGGGAAGCGGTACGCGACATCGCTCTGGCAGCCAGCGGACTCTTGAACACGAAACTCGGCGGCCCGCCCGTTTATCCGCCGGCGCCGGAGTTTCTCTTTGTGCCGCCGGCGAGCTATGGGCCGAAAGTGTGGAACGAGGAGAAAGGGCCGGATCGTTATCGCCGGGCGCTCTACACGTTCCGCTTTCGGAGCGTCCCTTATCCGGTGCTGCAAACATTCGACGCTCCCAACGGGGAATTCGCCTGCGTCCGCCGCGTGCGATCGAATACACCCTTACAAGCACTGGCGACGCTCAACGAGCCGCTGTTTCTGGAATGCGCCCGCTCACTGGCGATGAAGACACTGGCCGAGGGCGGAGCAACCGATGCCGAGCGGTTGGCCTACGCCTTCCGCCGCTGCACGGCACGAACTCCTGACGAGCAGGAATCCACGGCACTGCTCGCACTCCTGGCTAAGCAGACCGAGCGGTTCAGCCAACCTGACGCCAAACCCTGGGATTTGGCCGCCAACGACCCATCCAATCCACCGAAGCTGCCGGAGGGCGTCACGCCAGCTCAAGCGGCGGCCTGGACGGCGGTTTCGCGCGTATTATTGAATCTGGATGAGACGATCACGAAGGAATAGCAGTCGGCTCGTTACGGACTGTGCCAGCCGCCGGCATTCTTGAAGGCGAGGACGGCCTCGACCAGTTCATCCGGGCCGTCGCGGAAAACGTCGCACGCCGGCAGGCCGAACTCAGCTTTGATCCGCTTCCGTTCCTCTGCCGCTTCGGCGGCCGAAATGCGGCGGCTGTTGATGCCGATGCCGATGATCTTGCACGGCTGGTGGATGCTCGACATCACGTCGTAGATCCGCTTGATTTCGGCCAGCGGCGGAATTTTCACGCTTTCGACGCCGGTCACAACGTCGCGGCCCACTTCGTAGCACAGGATGAGGGCCTGCGGAGCGCAGCCGTGCAAGAGGCCGAGCGTCACGCCGGAATACGACGGATGAACGAGGCTTCCCTGTCCTTCGACGAGCAGGATGTCGTGATGCTGATGTTCGAGGACGAGCTTCTCCGCCGCACCGCTGACAAAGTCGGCGACGACACAGTCGATCGGCAGGCCGTCCCCTTCGACCATGATGCCGGTTTGACCGGTGGCAATGAACTTGGCGTCGTGGCCGCGCTTCTTCAGGCCGTTCGTGATTTCGATCGAAACAACCATTTTGCCGATCGAGCAATCGTGGCCGACGGCATGGACGCGGAGACAATCGGGGCGAAGCCCCTTGCGACGGGCGATCGTCTTGATCGTGTTCTTCCGCACGTCGTAGATCGTTGCGCCGCTTGCCTTGGCGGCCGCGGCAAACTCCGGATCGTCGCTGACGAAGTCGTGCAAGCCGCTAATCACGTCCATTTTGCGGCGGGCAATGGCGTCGAGAATGATCGCGCGCCACGGAGCCGGAATCTTACCGCCGGGTGGGGCAATTCCCAAAAGCAGCGTGTTCGCGTCGGGGGCATCGTCGAGCCTGGCCACGACGGGGACATTCCCAGCGCCTAGCAATTCGCCGCTGGTGCGGCCCGCCTGTGTGCCGTCGAGCATGGCGACGACTTCGTGCCCGCGATAGCGGATAACGCTCGCAGCCGTCTTGCCGGCGTGCGGTTCGGAGTGACCTTCGGTGAGGATGATGATTTTGCGCATGGATGGCTGTAGGCGGGTTTCAATGTCCGCCCAGGAAGATCAGTTGAAACAGCGTGAGGCAAATCTCGAAGACGATCAGGATCACAATGTACCATTCGACGCGGTGCGAGCGGCGGGCCTGCACGAGACCCAGGGCCGTTTCGACCGTGCGGGAAATGAGTTCCAGCTTCCGGTTCAGGGCCGTGAAGCGTTCCAGGATTTCGTACTCGTCGCGCAGGCGGGCGAAGAGCCGTTCGAGGTCGGGCCGGTCCCAGAGGACTTCCGGCGTGTCGTCGATCAGGACGCGGCCCACCATCTGCTGCTCGATGAGCAGAGCGCTGCCCAGATGCGCGAGCAGCTCGCGAGCCAATCGGCTGCCGGTCCGTTCTTTGGAGAGTTCGGCGGCAAAAGGCTCGATCCTGTCGAAGGTCTGAGCGACCGTCGTTTCGTACCGGGCGAGAGTGACGGTCTTCGCCAACACGTCGGCGACGATCTCCAGCCGTTCGGACGATGCGTCCTTAAGGAGGACGGTCGAGCCTTCCATCACTTCCTTGGCCTCGGGGTCGATGCGGATGGCGAGTTGCTCGGTTTCGCTCTCAGCCGGGCCTTGCACCCGCGGCTGCAGTTGGCGGAGAAACTCGTCCTGCTCCAGCGGCTGCACATCGAAGAGGACGACCGCGCCGTAGCGAAAGACAACTGCCGCACCGCCGCCGCGCACGGGGAGCACCAGTGGGCCGCCGCCGAGGCGCGTCGAACCGAGGGCCCGCAAGTCGATGCGCTGGCCGACGAGCAAGGCTCGGGCGAAGAAATCGCGGGACGAAGCGCCGAGCAGCGGAGTGGTCATGGCGGGTGGATGGTGTGATTACACCGGGCCGCCTTGACTGCGACAAGATGCCAGAGTCGGCCGAATTCCGTCCGCGCGAAAAAAAAAGCCCCCGAAAACGGCGTCTCCTAGGGGGGCGAAGGAGTCCGCAGGTTCCGGGAGCGATTGGACGGTCAGCGGCGGCACATCCGTGCGCCCCGTTGCCCGTGAGCGGCCGATCGACGTTTACCGTGCGGGCTTCCCAGCATCCTTGCCGGCAAGTCCGCCCGGCGGCCCGCAGAGCACGCCGCGGGAGGCGTCTCCAGGTGCAGGCACGACCGATTGGCCGCTTGGCGAAATGTCCGTCCGCCGCCGATCGCGGGATCAGCGACGTGACGGGGCGGAGAATAGGACAACCGGCGTCAGGGGTCAAGGCGACTTTTCGCCGCGTCGCGAATTGCAATCCAGATTTTCTGAAGCTGCGAGACCCAGCCGCAACCGACATGGTGTTGGGCAGGCCCCGCAGAGACTTTCAACGCAAAGGCGCCAAGTTCGCAAAAGTCGCAAAGAATTGTCTCCGACCTTCGCGGCCTTTGCCTCTTTGCGCCTTTGCGTAGAATGAGAAAGACGATGCACTGGCGAGCGAATTCATGGCAGATTTTCGCGTCCCGCGCAATTGAAGAAAGGGAACAACCGCGGATTACGCGGGTAGGGGCAAATGGTTCTGCCTCATCCGCGCGATCCGCGTCATCCGCGGTTCATTTTGTTCCGGCTAGGCCGCGCTGGTTTGTATCTGTATCAATCCGTGGCTCCCACCCTCCGTGGACATCGGTCGTTGTATTTCCGAGGTGTGCTTTGGTTGAGCGTCATCTCCGCTCGAGCAGCTCGGCAATGTGCATCAGCTCGACCTGCTTCCCTTCGCGATGCAGCCGGCCGCCGATATTCATCATACAACCGGCATCGGTCGAGACGACGCAGTCGGCACCGGTCGCCAGGATGCACCGCATCTTGTCATCGACCATGTTCCCCGACACGAGCGGATAGCGGACGGCAAACGAACCGCCGAAGCCGCAACATTGGTCCTGGCGGGCGAGCGGGACGTACGTCGCACCCTTGACGTGCCGCACGAGGCGCTCGACCTCCGTCGATTGGCCGAGCATCCGCAGGTGGCAGGCGAAGTGGTAGGCGACCTTGCCGGCGTACTTCGCCCCGACATCGAGCACTTGGAGGTGATTGACGAGGAAGTCGCTGAACTCGAACGTGCGGCGCGAGAGGTCGAGGGCCTTCGCATGCCACACGTCGTCCCCCTCCAAGAGGTGCGGATATTCGACCTTCACCATCGCCGCACACGATCCGCTGGGAACGATCACCGGATGTTCGCCGGTGAAGACGCCGATCGTGTGCTTCGCCTGCTCGCGGGCGAGGTCCGCATAGCCGCTGTTGAACATCGGCTGGCCGCAGCAGGTCTGAGCCTGGGGGAAATCGATCGCATGTCCGAGTCGCCTGAGCAAACGCACAACCGCCTGGCCGGCACTGGGCCGGATGACATCGCCCAGGCAGGTGATCATGAGGGAAAGGTGCAAGGGAAGGCGGGGCTAGGGGCTGGGGACTCGGGGCAGAAGGGAGAAGGGAGAGGGTAGAGGGTAGAGCGGAAGCACGACAGGGGTCGCACTCTCACTTTCCCTTCAACGCCACGTTAAACCGAAACATACTCACCCGCCACTTGCCGCTCTCCTTTTCCTTGACGACGCGGAGGCTGAACTCGAACGGCTCCTTGGGATCGGCCTGCCGCTGCATGGTGCCTCGGAATGCGGCTTCGTCATCGTCGGGGGACATCGATTCGGTGCTGATCTCCGGCTGAGAGAAATGCTGAATCGCGACCGAGTTGTTCAGCCAATTGGATAACGCCGATTCTCCCTCGCGGGCAAACCTGGCTTTCATCGTCGTATCGACCAGCGACTCGGCTGATCGGTCGTCCCCCTTGATCGCCGCTTCAAGAAAATCTTCAGCCACCCCCTTGGCCCACTCCATCTCGAGCGCCTTGCGGTTCTCCTGTCCGCTGGCCGCCCCCGCGAAAAGCGCCACTGCACCAAGCACGCAAGCTGCCACAAAGTTCACTCGGTTCATCGCTCGTCTCCTCGCACAGCCGTGAAGTTCGTCCGTATGATATACGCCTGCCGCGGGCTGGTTCTATCGTCAATTTTTGCAAGTTGACGATACCGGACGCGGAGTGGCTGTGGGCGGCGCAGCCGACCACGGCAATTGAGGCCGCATTGGCCGTGGTTCGCTGCGCGATCCACAGCCACCCGACACCATCTGAAATCCCTAATCAGAAATCCTAAATCCTAAATTGCCTTCCATGCACCGTTTCAAAGATCGCCTCGCTCAGAACCAGCTCTGCCGCATCTTCTGCGTCGGCCGGCTCATTCATCCCGCCGTCTTCGACCTGCACGGCATGGTCGGCGGCTACCACGGCTTTTGGATTGACCAGGAGCATGCCGGCATCACCTACGAGCAGGTCTGCCTGGCGGCGTGTGCCGGGCGGGCCAACGGGATGGACTCGTTCGTCCGGATGCCGATGACCAACTATGCCGACGCGACGGCGAACCTGGAGGCCGGCACCGGCGGGCTGATGGCCGCCCGCGTCGAATCGGCCGCCCATGCCGAGGAATTCCTGCAGTGGGTCAAGTTCGCTCCGCGAGGCAACCGGGGCCTGAACGGCAGCGGGTTCGACGCGGCCTACGGCGGTAAGACGCTGCCGCAGCTTTCGGCTGATGCCAACCGGGATAACTTCGTCGCCATTCAGATCGAAACGCCGGGTGCCCTCGAGGAGTGCGAGGCAATCGCCGCCATCGACGGCGTGGACCTCTTGTTCGTCGGCCCGAGCGACCTGTCGCAAGTCCTTGGCGTGCTGGCCCAGTGGGAAAGCGAAAAACTCTGGCAAGCGATCGAGCGCGTCGCCGAAGCTTGCAAAAAACACGGCAAGCATTGGGGGACGATTGCCGTGAACCCCAAGTTCGCCGACCGCGCCTACACCGCCGGCTGCAGGATGCTCAGCTTCGGGATGGACATCGTGATGCTCCGCCGCGGGTTGGAAGCGACGCGGGCGACGTTCGGCAAGCAGTTCGACCTGTAGGGACGCTGCCTCCGAGGATCACTAGGATGGCAGACTCTCCACACGCAACGACGAGCGACGATGTCGGAGCGCAAAGCGATGCGCGAACGTGGAGCCGGCAGCTTGCCCGCGGGTCGATCCTCGCCGCGTTTCTCTCCTGTACGCTCAACTGCGTCTTCAATCAGCTCGCCTCGCGTGCGGCAGCTACGCTCGGCCGATTCGACGGTTTGATCGACTGGACGAGTTTGCTGATGGTGCTTGCCGGCATGGCACTCGGCGTGGCCGGAATGCTTGGCGGATGGCGACGCAAGTCGCCCGATACGATGGTGATTGCCGGGATTGGTCTGGTGCTTAACGGCGGGATTGTGTTTATGGTGATTTGGTACTTCACGATAGTTCGGCGCTAGAGTCGCGGCGCACCATTTGCAGTGTTTGTACACTATGGCAGTGGCGTCGCAAACTGGCAGGATCGTGTGGCGGCATGGGAGCAGCGGCAGATCACTCACTTGGCGGAGATTGACCTGTGGTTACCGGGAACCCCCGTTTTCGTCGTTTTTGGAAACGATCGGCGAGTTTCTCTGGCCGTGGCAATTGCCGAAGTTGAGGGCTTGCAAGGATTTGTGGCAAAGCGAGATTCACCGGTCTTGCGCGCAGGTTACCACGAAAGGCAAAAACCCGGTAACCTGCTTCAAATCGTTGCGGCACAGAGAGTTAGATCGTGAACGATGTCTGAAAGGGCCATTTTTGCTGGTAACCTGCGCGGCCCGTCGCGCTAATGCGGCGTTGCCAAACTGGCACTCCTGGGATGATTCAAGACAGAGCACTTGGCGAGCGAAGTCGCACAGCTGGGGGTCCACAGATGACGAGCGATCCAGAGCGACTCGCGAAAGCGCGAACGGAGATGGTCGAGAGGCAACTCCGCCGCCGCGGCATCCGCGACGAGCGCGTGTTGGCCGCGATGAGCCGCGTGCCGCGCGAACTCTTTGTTCCGGGGCCGCTGGCTTACGACGCTTATGCCGATAGCGCCCTGCCGATCGACTGCGAGCAGACGATCAGCCAGCCGATCATTGTGGCGATGATGACCGAGGCGCTATCGCTCTCTGGCTGCGAGCGCGTGCTGGAGATCGGGACGGGGAGCGGATATCAAACGGCGATCCTGGCAGAGCTGGCGGCTGAGGTGTTCTCGATCGAGCGGCATGCGGAGCTGTCGCGTCAGGCGGCGGAGCGACTGGACCGCTTGGGATACCCGAACATTCGCTTGCGAATCGGCGACGGGACGCTCGGCTGGCCGGAGGAAGCACCGTTCGACCGCATCATCGTGACGGCTGGTGCGGCCGAGTGTCCGCCGGCTCTGTGGGAACAACTGGCGGAAGGGGGCGTGCTCGTCGGTCCATTCGGGGCGGCAGACCAGCAGGGACTCTACGAGATGCACAAAATCGCCGGCCGGCCCGAGTCGCGCTTCCTCACCGCGTGCCGGTTCGTGCCGCTGGTGGCGGGGTAGAATGAATCGTTGTGGCTGCTTCACGCACGATATCGACTGCGCTTGGGGCGACGCTCGTCGTCGCGATCGCCGGACCCCTAGCGGCCCAGTCGCCCGATGCGGTGTTTCTCGCGGGCCTGCGCGAGCGGCAATTGTTTGAACTCGCCGAGCGGCATTGCGAGCAGCGGCTGGCAAGCGAGAGCGTCGTCGATCCCTTGCGGACGGAACTCCTCGTCGAGCAGGTTCGGACGCACGCGACGCACGCGCTGCATTCACCGCCCGGAGAGCGAGAGCGTCTTTGGAGGGAAGCGCGGCAAGTCGCGGCGAAAGCGATGCCGCCAATGCCGCGATTGGTGCTCATGCGATTGCAAGACGCGCTTGTGCCACTGGCCGCGGGGGAACTGGCTCGGCAGGAATACGAGATGGGGGCGCTCGCGCCGGAGCAACTCGAATCAGCCCGGCAAGCACTGCGCGACGCGGAGAGTTTGCTCGCGGCGATCGACAAGGAACTTGCTGCGGAGATTCCGCTCCGCCGTCGGACGCCCAAGGCCGGCGGACTTTCGGCCGATGAACTCGTCAGCTTGCAACAGCAAGCGCGTCGCGAGCTGGCGCGAGCGCATCGGAACCGCGCGCTGCTCTATCCCGCCCCGAGTGACGATCGGCTGGCGCTGGTCCTGCGGGCGGTTGAATCGCTGCAGACGACGATCTCGCAGCTTGCGGCTGACGATCCGCTGCAAGCGATGCTGCGGCTCGATCTGGCCGAGTGCCAGCGATTGCTCGGCAAGTTCGACGAAGCGGGGGAGCAGCTTGCTGCACTGGATGCGGAAGGAATTGCACCGGCGGTGCGACTGGCGGCGCGAGCAGAGCTGATTCGCCTCGCGCTAGCCAAGGAGGACTTGCCGACTGCGAAGCGGCTCATCGGGCAGGGGCGATCGCTGGCCAGCGTGTCATCGGCGGAGCTGGACCTCGCATGGTTTGAGGCGCAATTGGCGCTCGCCCGTGCGGCGAAGGAACCGGCGATCGCGAAGGAACATCAGGATCAGGCGGCCGAACTGGCCAAGTCGATCCAGCGGGATCACGGAACGTACTACGGCCAGCGAGCCGATCAACTGCTGGCGGCGAAGCTGCCGCAAACGCCGGGGACGGTGAACGTCGAACTGCTCGCACGGGCGGCCGATCGGCTGTTCGTGCAGCGCGAGTTTGTGCGGGCGATGGCGGCCTACGACGATGCTTCGGCGCAGGCGCGGGCTGCGGGAGATTTGCAGGCATCGTTTACGCTCGCCTACAAAGCGGCACTCATTGAACAAACCCGGCAGCAGCACGCGGAGGCGGCGCGGCGGTTTCGCACGCTCGCGAAGAACCTCGCCACGCATCCGCAAGCGCCGGCGGCACACCTGGCAGCGGCATGGCACGCGGCGCAGCTTGTGAAGACGAACGATCCGCAGACCGCGGCGGCCAGCGAGGCCTACGGCGAGATCCTGCGCGAACACCTGTCCGCCTGGCCGAGCAGCGAAACGGCCTCGCAGGCACGTCTTTGGCTCGGCCGCTGGCACGAAAGCCGCCGCGAGTGGGCCGATGCCGCTGCGGCTTACGCACAAGTGCCGCGAACGTCAGAGCATTTTGCTTCTGCCGCCCAAGGACTGGCGAATGCAAGTCGCCAGCAGCTTGCCGAACTGACGGCATCGGGTGAAGCAACGGCTGAACCGGCGGCTGCCGCGATCAACCGCTTGCATAAGGCGATCGTTTCGGACAAGAGCGAACTGCCGGCGAAGTGGACGACGGCCGAACGGACCGCGGCGCTCGCAGCCGCGGAGATCATGCTGCAATACCGCACGGGCGAGGCGCCAACTGCCGAGAAACTGCTCGTCGCGGCGCTGGCAGATGCCGCGAACGCACCTGCCGAGTGGCGAGCGGCCGCCACGACGCAGCTGGTCGTCGCGCAGGCAAGCCAGCCGGAGCGACAGGGCGTGGCCAGCGAAACGCTGCGGCAGTTGAGTGAGTCGCCGGAGCAATTGATCGGGGTGCTCGCCGGTCTCTCCCGCGCTCGCGAGGGCGCTCCTGCCGACCAGCGAGGATCTATCGCAAAACTGCAGCTGGCGGCGATTGAGCTGCTCGCGCCGCGGCGTGACACGCTTTCGGCAGACATGGGCAAATCGCTCGATCGGGCGGAAGCCGAAGCGCTCGCGGCTGCGGACCAGCGCGACGAAGCGCTCAGGGCTTATCGCAAGCTGGCCTCAGCGAATCCGGATGATGGGGACATTCAGCAAGGTTATGCGGAGCTGCTCTTGACCGGCGACGATCGCGATTCGCTACAAGCGGCACTTACCCAGTGGCGGACGATTGCCTCCCGCAGTCGCCCGCGGAGCGAGCGGTGGATGCTGGCGAAGTATTCAGTCGCGCTCGCGCAGTTCAAACTCGGCGACAAGGCCAATGCGGCGGCGCTCCTGGCCTATGTGCTGGAAACGCCGCCGGGACTGGCGGGAAGTGCGTGGGAAGAAAGGTATCGCGAACTGCTCGCGAAGTGCCAGTAGCCGAAGGAAACCGCCTCCGATGCTCAATCGAAACAGCCCGCATTCCGGAAGCAGTTTGCTTCCGGCTAAGGACAACAGGACGCTTCAGTCCCACCACCAGGCGTTCTTCGGCAGCGACTTGGGGACGCTCTGGCGGCGATCGGTGGCGACGAGGCCGTAGTCGTCGGTTTGCACCGCTTGCTTCGCGGCGAGCGCGACCGGATCGACCCGCACGCCGCCGCTCACCCCCGCCACCACATGCTTCCCATTGATGACCCGATGATTGATCACCGAATCGACCTTCGTCGGCGCGAGCGAGAGCAGCACTTCGTAGCCACCGTCGGGCCCAAAGTGCGTGAGGTGCCAATCCCCCTGGCCGGCCAGATCGTGGCTCCGAATCACGGCGGCGGCGAGCGACAGATCGAAGATGTTTCGCAGATCGGCATAGATCGGATACTTTGCCGCCATCGTCTCGAAGTGCTTGGTGAACGACGCGGCAAAGCGGGCGTTCAGCTCGTTGCTCTTGCCGGTATGCACCCGCTCGCCCCGCTCGGTGAGCAGTTCGTTCTCGCTCAGCACCTTCGCACCGGGGCCGCGCAGCTCGAAGGCGTCGCGCTCGGGCGTGCCGCGGAGGGCGTCGTAGTTCAGCGTGAACCACCAGCGGAGCACGGCCATCGGCGGCGGGGCCTCCCCCTTCGCCACGTCGATCGAATCGAGGTAGCTCGTCACGCCGAGCGTCCCTTCCTCAAGGCCCATGCCGACGAGCTTCATTCGATAATCGGCTTCGACCAGAACGCGGGCGGCATTCGTCCGCGGGTCAATGCCATAGACCTCAATCGCCTGCTCGCCGACGGCATCGCGCAGCTCCTCCAGCCACTGGCCGCGCTGACCGGGGCGGAGCGATTTGGCCGACCATTTGTCCGCCACCGCCTGTGCTCCGGCAAGCCCCTCGCGGCTGGGGACGATCGAGCAGCCGAAGCGTGGATCGTCGCTCATCGCGTTCCGCAGCACAACGACCAGATCGTCGAGCGACAGGACGGGCCGCCCCTTCTCGGCATCGACGACGCGACCCTCGGCATTGCGTTGCCAATCCCCAGCGGGGCCGGCGAGGACGATATCGCCCGATTCGGGATAGAAGAAGATGTACTTGATTCGCTGCAGGCCGGCGAGCGTCTGCATCGCTTCGTCCGGCTCGCGCCCCAGGGCATGCAGCATCTGCACCTGCCGTTCGAGACGCGTGAGCGAGACCTTGCGAAGGATCGCCGGGCGGCGCGGATCGCCCGTTCTAAGCACGTCAGCCGCATCGCGCCGCGCGAGGGCGAGCGAACGATCGGTGTCCGGGGCGAACTTCTTCATCAGGCCCGACGGATCGACATAGACGCCGCTGGCAAACTCGCGGATCGCGCCGGGGCCGCCAACATCGGTCCACGATTCGGGAGCGATCGTCGTCGTGATCAGTTCGATGAGCGAATCGAAATCGGCCTGCACGCCGCCGCCCCGGCCGAGGAAGCCCCCGTTGGCCGCCATGCCGTTCAAAGCATCGCGACGGGCGAGGTCGCCGCTCATTTCGCCGATCGTGCCGATCGAAGCGCGAGACGCGCCGGCCGCGGCCTGAGCGGCTGCAATCTGGCCGAGCAGCTTGTCGCGCGTGGCTGCGTTCTTTTCGGCAGCAGCCAGCTCGAGGGCGGGACCGAACTCGCCGGCGGCCAAATGAGCATCGAGCTCGCCGGCCCACGCGCGGTGCGAGAGTGCGATAGACAAAACAACCAGCGCGGCGCAAACGACCAACGTCGCTCGGCCCGGGCGAAGCAATCGCCGAAGCATGGGAAAACCTCTTCTCAATGTGCCCCTGAGAAGATTGGCAAAGTCCTAGTGTCGCACGCGGGAACGAGCGGCGTCAAGCGCGGGTGTGGTGTGGTAGTGTCCTAATTTGCTCCACGGGACACGATTGACACGGGACGGTTCTCGGCTAGGATTGGCTCCGCTTCAAGGTGTTCCGGCCGCTCGTTGCGGTTCGGAAAGAATAGGGAAAACGGTGCAAATCCGTTGCGGTCCCGCCGCTGTAACCGGGGACGATCGCCGCACAGTGTCCTGCGAAGGCTACTGCCAAGCAGGCACCAGGCCACTGCCACTCAGCCACCTGCCCGCTGTGAGTATCACAGTGTCGTTATGACAGGGTCGGCAGGCTGAAGCGGGAAGGCGCGGCGCGTCGAACGATCCGGAAGTCAGAAGACCTGCCTTGAGGTTGCAATCTGGCGCTGGCGTCTTCGTGGAAAAGACCTTGCTGCCGCAGTTTCCTCTTGCGCACGGTTGCGCGGCGGATTTTGCGGTACTCTTTTTCCTCGCGAAGTTCCCTCGCCTTCACCACGAGGAGCTGGTCCATGTTCACGCTTCGTTCGCCAGCGCACGCTGCTGCGCCTACCCCTTTGTTTCAACGCCAAGGCGCAAAGAGCGCAGAGAGCGCAAAGGAAGAAGCTGCTTGCCCAAATCTCAGCGTACTTTGCGTCCCTTTGCGACTTTGCGTTAAATCCTCCCGGTCTCGATCAGGTTTTACCCTCGTCGAATTGCTCGTCGTCATCGCCATCATCGGCGTGCTCGTCGCATTGCTCCTGCCAGCGGTGCAAATGGCTCGCGCTGCCGCTCGCCGATCGCAATGTGCGAACAACCTGAAACAGAATGCTTTGGCCGTGCAGATGTATCACGACGTGCATCTCACGCTGCCGCCAGCCAACCTGCCCAGTTCGTGGCCGACCCAGGCGACTTGGTTTGGCGTCGTCGATTACAACACGAGCACGGCTGATTTATCCGTGGGCTTTCTCGCACCGTTCATCGAGCGGAACAAAGCGGTCTATCGCTGTCCCGATCTGACAAGCCAGATCGTGCAGCTGTATCAGGGAGCTAACGGCGGTTATGGCTACAACCAAAACTTGGGGACGGCGCTGTTTGCGCCGCCGACTTGGTCAGCAACGCCGATGACCCGTCGCATGGCCGATTTTCAATCGACCCACAACACGATCGTGATGAGCGACGCGGCCCGTATTTCGCTCCCGTGGTCGGGCGACCCAGTGCTGAAGGCGACCGACACGTGGTACATCATGGGCCCCGACGACGGCGCGAACACGAGCGGCGGCCCCGATCCGCTCAATAGTGCCGAGCCGGCGACCCACTTCCGACATACGAATGTGGCGAACGTCGCCTATCTCGACGGCCACGTGGAATCGAAAACCGAAGCGACCGACGCCCCGATTCCGCACGCGAAGAACCCGAACCATCCCAGTTGGGACACAGCAGCCCGTGCTTTGCGGACGAAGCTGAAGATCGGATACCTCTGGAAAACGAGCCTCGATACGTATCGTCCGTATTGAACCGCGATGCCGACTCCCACTCCCATTCTGATGTCCTGGAGCGGCGGCAAGGACAGTGCCTTGGCGCTGTGGGAGCTGCTGCGCTCGCCGGAGTGGGAAGTCGTTGGTCTGCTCACGAGCCTGGCCGATACGTATCGCCGCATCAGCCATCACGGCGTACGCGAGGAGCTGCTCGACGTGCAAGCCGCGGCAATCGGCCTGCCGCTCGATAAACTCTGGCTCACGCTGCGGGATGGTCCTTGCACCAACGAGGTCTATGAACGGCTGATCGGCGAGAAGCTGGCCGGGTACGTCGCTCGCGGCGTGCGACACGTAGCGCATGGCGACCTGTTCCTGGCCGATCTGCGGGCGTATCGCGAGCAAAACCTGTCCCGGCTGGACATGACCGGCGTGTTTCCCATTTGGGGCCGCAACACACGAAAGCTGGTCGAAGATTTCGAAGACGTCGGATTTCGGGCCGTGCTTTGCTGCGTGGAGGGAACGAAGCTCGATGCGTCGTTTGTTGGTCGGTCGCTCGATCGGTCGCTACTGGCCGATTTGCCACCGGGCGTTGATCCGGCCGGCGAAAACGGTGAGTACCACTCGTTTGTCTATGACGGGCCGATATTCAAGCGGCCCGTCGAGTTCGACATTGGCGAAATGGTCACGCAAGACACACGGCACTACATCGACCTAGTGCCGGCGAATTTGGTGACGACAGTCAAGAATTCTGTAACTGCAATGCCTCCGGTCTGATCTGCCACTCTTTCACAAACTTGCTAGAATCCAACCTGGGAGACTATGAATATGATCCATCCCCGTTTCGTTCTGATCGTTTCGCTCATCCTGGCCGGCGCGGCGACGCGTCTGGCGCCGCACTGGTGGAACGCGACCGCCATCGGCGCGATTTGCCTGTTCGGCGGGGCCTATTTCCGCCGCATCTGGTTGGCGATTCTCGTGCCGCTGGCAGCCATCGCCTTGTCGGACATTCCGCTGCAACTGTTCGTCTATGGTCCGCAGGGGTATGGCCCCAATTATTTCAAGTACGTCGCGTTCGCGGCCACCGTGCCGATTGGCATGTTGCTCCGAGACCGAGTGACCATTGACCGCACGGCTGGAGCGGCGGTGCTGGGGGCCGCCGTGTTCTTTCTGATCTCGAACTTTCAAGTTTGGCTGACGGCCGACGAAATTGCCTATCCGCGGAATCTTGGCGGATTGATGGCGTGCTACGTCGCCGCGCTGCCTTTCGCACTGAACCAGGTTTGGGCCAACCTGTTCTATTCGGCCGTGTTATTCGGCACGATGGAACTGGCCCAGCGTCGCTGGCCGAGCCTCGCCGCCGACTCAAAGCCGCAAATGGCTCCCTCGCTCGCTCAATGAGCGGCCTTCCCGTAGCCTGCTCCTGGAGTGGCGGCAAGGATTCGTGCCTGGCCCTTGATCGCGTGGTTCGCGGCGGCGCTCGGCCGGTGTGCCTCGTGACGATGTTCACCGAGGACGGCAATCGCTCGCGGTCGCACGGCCTATCGCGAGCCGTGATCGAGGCACAGGCTGCCGCCATCGGCCTGCCGCTCTTGTCCCGCTCGGTGACGTGGGACGACTACGAAACGGCAATGGTCGATCTGCTGGCCGAAGCACGAACGCATGGCGCGGAGGCCGCCGTCTTCGGCGATATCGACATCCCGCGACATCGGGCGTGGGAAGAAATGGTTTGTCAGCGAGCCGGCATCGAAGCCCTTTTGCCACTCTGGCAGGAAGATCGGCTGGCGATCCTCCGCGAGTGGTGGGATTGTGGCTTTGAAGCCCGGATCGTCGTCGCCCGAGAAGGGCTCGTCGATCGCCGCTATCTGGGCCGCGTGCTGGATCAACAAGTCGCCGACGAACTAACTGCCGTTGGCGTCGATGCGTGCGGCGAAAACGGCGAGTTTCACACGCTGGTCACAGGGGGGCCGCTCTTTCGCCGGCCGCTGGAGATCGAACTGGGCGAGCAAGTCCTTCGCAGCGGCTGCTGGTTTCAGGATGTGACGGTATTTCATCGGCTCCCGCTGTAACACCCCGCTCCGCCGCAGCGATATAGTGATCGTTGGCAAGCGAGCGGCTCGATTCCCCAGGCAATTCCCGCCTGCCAGGCCGCCCGAGCGAGAATCTCAATTCGCGAGGTGGACGATGGCTTCCAGCTATCTCGTTCTGGCCTGCATTCTGGGGCAAGCAACCGCCCCACCGGACCTGCAAGCATCACAGCAGCTCGATGCGAAGCTGGCGGCTCACTACCAGGCAAACGGTCTGGTCGCCTCCGCCCCGGCCGACGACGCCACCTTCTTCCGCCGGCTCTGGCTCGACGTGGCCGGCCGCACGCCGCCGGTCGCCGAAGTCCGAAAGTTCCTCGCCTCCGCCGAGCCGAACAAGCGGGCGCTCGCGATCGAGCAGTTGCTCGATTCATCGCACGCTGCTAATCAGTTTGGCCGTATTTGGACGGAGTATGTTACCGACCGCCGCCCCTTCGAGCAGCCGGAATACAACGGCCGGCTGGTGCAGAATTATCTCCGCGATGCCTGGACCGAGAAACGAACCTATCGCGACGTGGTTAGCGACCTCTTGGCCGGCGAAGGAGGGAGCGACACGAGCGGCCCGGCGAACTTTCTGCTCCGCTACAACGCCCAGCCCGCACCACTGGCTGGCGCCGTCAGCAAAAAGTTTCTCGGCGTGACGCTGCAATGTGCCGAGTGCCACGATCATCCCTTCGCTCAGTGGAATCAGACCGAGTTCTGGGGGATGGCCGCGTACTTCGCCCGCCTCCGCCGCATGCAGCCAGTAGAAGTGCCGGCCGGTGATCAAGACCAGCAAGGCTTCGTAATGGTCGTCGAGCGCGGCCAAGGCGAGCTTCGCATTCCCGATACGAGCGTCGAGCCCGACAAGGACGGGAACCGTCCGCTGAAGGCAGTTTATCCGCAGCTCCCCGGCAGCAAGGAATCGGCCCCGATTGGCCACGAGAAATCCGGCCGCCGCCAGCCGCTCGTCGATTGGATCACGGCTGACGACAACCCGTACTTCGCCCGGCACTATGTCAACCGCACGTGGGAGCGGCTCTTTGGTTCGCCGCTGGTGGTCTCGTTCGAGTTGCCGCTGCCGGGCGATAAGTCGAGCGCCCTGAAGGCCGAGTTGCTTGATCTCTTGGCCAAGGATTTCACCGCCAGCGGTTACGATCTTCGCCAGCCGCTACGGGTGCTCTTGCACAGCCAGGCCTATCAGCGAAGTGCCGCGCCGGCAGCCAAGGAGGGTGCGACCGCCAGCGAATCGCTCAGCCGCGACCTGCTGGTCCGTTATCCGGTCCGGTCCATGACGGCCGACGAAACATTCCTCTCGATCGCTCAGGCCACCGGCTATCGGGGCGACTTTGGCGACGCGGAGATTTCCGAACTGACTCGCGAGGATTTTGGCTACGACCAACCGGTCCCCGTGTTCTCGAATCAGCCGCTCTCGGTGCAGCGCGGATTGTCGCTCCTCAACAGCGACCATGTCCGCGGGGCGTGCGACATGGCCGCCCAGGCGACGCAGCGAATGTTTGGCCCAACGCCTGGCCCGAAGCATATCGAGTGGCTGATGCTCGCCACCTATGGCCGCCAGCCGCGACCGAAGGAAACCGAGGCCCTGCTCAAGCTGGCCAGCGAGGAAGACGCGACGGCCGGTCTGCACGACGTGGCCTGGACGCTGCTCAACTCGGCTGAATTCAACACGAATCACTAACCCGCTCCGATCGGAGGTTGCCATGTCTCGTTTGCTTCATCCTTCGCGGCGTGATTTTCTGCAAGTTTCGCTCGCCGGCGGACTCGTCTGGGCCGCCAGCCGTTCGCTCCCCGCCGCCGAAACGGCGACGACGACAACGACCGCCAAAGCCGCGGTGCTCGTGTTTCTGGAAGGGGGGCCTAGCCACATCGACATGTTCGATCCCAAACCGGGGCAAGACACGAACGGCCCGTTCAAGCCGACCGACACGAAGATCCCGGGCGTGCAGTTCAGCGAGCACTTCAGTAAGTTGGCCGCCGTGGCCGACAAGCTGGCGATCATCCGCTCGCTCACTTCGCCCGAAGGGGACCACGACCGAGCACAAGTGCTGCTGCACACCGGCTATCAGCCGACGCCGGCGCTGAACTATCCCAATCTCGGGGCCGTCGTCGCCCGCGAAGCGGCAGCCGATGAAAGCGACATGCCCGCCTTCGTTTCGTTCGGCGATACGACCGGCTCGGGCTATCTCGGCCAACAATTCGCCCCGTTCGTCGTAGGGGACGTGAACAACATCTCGCCGAACTTGCAACTGCCCGAAGGACTAACCGAGTCGCGAGTCGCCCGTCGCCTGCGTGCCGTGCAGGCGCTCAACACGAGCTTCGGCCAGCGAGTCGATGCAACCACAGCCGCCGACTACACGCGGCTGGCCACGCGGGCCAATCGTTTCCGCCAAAGCCCGGCCTTGAAAACCGTTGATTGGGCGGCTGAGGACGCGAAGGCCTGGGAACGCTACGGCGGCACTATCAACGACGGCAACATCGCCCGTACGTTTCTGGCGGCACGGCGAATGCTCGAAAACGGAGCGAAGTTCATCGAAATTCGGATTGGCGGCTGGGATACGCACGGCGACAACTTCAATCAGGTGCAGAATCTGGCCGGCCCGCTCGATACGGGTCTGGCGGCTCTCATTGCCGATCTGTCGGAGCGTGGGATGCTCGATCAGACACTCGTCGCTTGCTTCGGAGAATTTGGCCGCACTCCCAAGATCAACGGCGACAACGGTCGCGATCACTGGAACGACGTCTTTAGCGCGCTCCTCGCCGGCGGCGGCATCCGCGGCGGCCAGACGATCGGCAAGTCCGACGCCAAGGGGGAGCAAGTCGCTGACCGGCCGGTGAAGGTGGCCGACCTCTACGCCACGATGCTCGCCCCCTTCGGCGTCGATCCGGCCAAGGAATATCGCACGCCCGACGGCCGCCCGATCAAGCTGACGAACGGCGGCGTGGTGGTGAAGGAAGCGTTTGCTTAGCGCTCGCGAGACTCATTAACTGCGAAGGCCGAAACACCGTCGTCCGTTGCAACCAGCAACACGGATTTGCCGTCAATCTTCACCGCGGCCAATCCCGTCAGGGCTGCGCCGTAGTGGAAATGGTCGTGCAGTTCGCCATCTTCAGTGACGACGTGAATCGAACCGTCAGGCCCGGCCAGCCACCACTCCCCCGCGTGGCCGGCAAGCAGATTGCCCGAGGCAACCGGCTCGATCGGCCGTTGGTGTGCGCCTATCGGCAGCGGGTAGTTCCAGGCTTCCTTGAGGTCGGTCGTGAGGCCAACCGCGACGGGCTTCCCTTGCGGATCGCCGGAGAGGGCCAGGTAAACAGCTTGCTTCGCATCCGCGAATCTTGCCGCGAGCAGCCGGGCAATCTGCCACTGACCGACCTTGACCGGCGCTTCTTCGAGGCCGAAGCGATTGACGCGCAGAAACGATCCAGCTTCCCCAGTGAGCAAGAAGGCCGGCGGACCGATGTCGCCTGAGGTAACAGCAATCGAAAAGACGTTGGGAAACTTAGCATTGCGCCAAATGGTCTTGCCCTCTTCGTCGAACGCGACCAAGCCGATGTCACCCACGTTGGCGGTCAGAATCGCGGGTACCTCGGCGGCATCCTTCTCCTCCGGACGACTGACGGCAGCAAGCGCCACATCCACAATCGCCAGCGGCGACTCGTCGGCAGCCGGCAGCGAGCGAATAAGCTTCCACTCCGCATCGAACAGATGCACTTGCGGCGCCAGCGGCGCGGCGGCGGCGAACACGCGCCGTCCGTCTTTTCCGACAAACGCGCGGAGGTACGTGATGCCCGCTTGCGGCGGCAGCTCAAGCTCGTGGCGGGCGACAACCTTGCCGCTCGCATCCAGTTCGGCAATCGTCCGCACTCCTTCGACGACGAGCACCCGCGGCGGCTGGCCGATCTCCTCGATGATCGCGATGTTCCCCGGCGACTTCAGTTCCTTGTTCGTCCATAGCTCGCGGAGCTTCAGCCGTTTAGGCTCGCTCCGCTGGCGAATCACCGCTTCAGGCAATTCCAGCACCTGCCCCGGTTCGGGTCCGCCGCGCGCTACCAGTTCGTCATACGCTTTTTGCTCACGCTGGTGCCCCGCCAGAATCTCCGCCGCCAGGTCGCCGCCGCTTTTGAGTCGGCCCACGATTTCCACCAGCTGATCGGCCAATTGCGGATTGCCACCGACCTGGAAAATCTGTACGCGTCCTTTCTCATCCAGAACGATGACAGTCGGATGGCTCACGATCTTGAAGGCACTTTTGCCGAGGGCCTCCAAGTCGCGAACGATTGGCAGTTCGACCTTCCAACCGGCAAGTGTCGCGGCGACATCATCGTTGCTGACCGTCGTGGGATCGGTCGCCACCGCGAAGAACCGCACCGCATCGTCGTCCTTCAGCCGGGTTGCGGCAGCCGAGACCTGCTGCAGTGTCGCTTCACAGGCCGGATCGCCGTGATACCACGCGAGCACGGCGATTCGCCCGTGAAGCTCGGTCGCGGTAACCTTCTTGCCGTCCAGAGTCGTGAACTGGAACTCCCCCGGCTCCTTGCCAAACAGCTTCGACGGGAGCGGCCACGGCGGCACGACGAGCGACTTCATCCGCTTGGCATTGGCTGGAATTGCCAGTGTAAATCGCTCGTCTGGAATCGGCCCGTCGATCGTCGCCCTGATTAGTTCCGCGGAAAGCCGCAGATTGGCAACCGTTGGATCGTTGGCCAATTCCGGCAGCAATGCCGCGACGGGATAGTCGAGCCGCCGGAGCACGAAGTTCTCTCGATCGATCCAGAAGACAAACGGCCCGCCGGGAGACGGCACTTCGACTCGGTAACAGTCGCGGCCATCGGTCTGGCCATCAGAAAGCTGCTTGCACGCGACATCGGCGCCAAATGCGGCAGCCAAGCCGCCCGATTCGAGCAACAGCTCCAGTTGGATCGGCTGGCGGCGAAGCTGGCCGGCAATGATGTCGTAAAGCTGCTGGTCCGAGGCGATGTCGGTGAGTTTCAATTCCGGCGGGGCGGGACGCACGAGCACCTGGCCGTCGAAGTTGGCGGTGGGAGGATCGTCGATCTTTGCGACGAACTCCTTGCCGTCGGACTTGACGGTCGCTTGAAACGCGACGAGCGAGAGCTTGTTCGGCCGCACATATGCCACCGCGCACGGCCACTGGTCACCGCTCCGCGTGCCTCCCTGCGAAAACTCCAGCTTGACGATCCCTTGATCCTGATACGACTTCGCCGCGCGGTAGGTATCCAGAAGTCGCTTGAGAATTTCGCTTGCCGATTTCGGCGCAGCGAGCGGAGTGTTTCTGCCGACTGCAGCAGGAACCTTCGTCGTCACGACCGGCGGCGCAGGGGGTGGCGCTTGAAAGCAACCGGCAAGAAGCAGGAGCGCGGTGGCGGTCAACGAGCGGCAGCTAGCGAAGGGCGTCATGCGCGCCATTGTTGCAGCGGGTCGCAAATCGGGGAAGATGAACCGGAAGGAGGGCCCAATGACGTTTTCAGCGGAACAGACGCGAGAATACGCGGCACTCACCGGCGGCGCGGGCTATGCGGAGTTGCCGGGACGCACGCTGCTGGAAGTGAGCGGCCGCGATGCTGTCTCGTTTCTGCACAGCTTCACAACGAGCGACATCAAGAAGCTGCCGGTTGGTCGCGGCTGCGAGGCGTTCGTCACCAGCCCGCAAGGGAAGACCCTGGGACACGTGCTGCTCTTCCGCGGCGAGAAGTCACTGCTCGTAAGCACGACGCCTGGACAAGCCCCGACGCTCATCGGACATCTAAGCCGGTATGTGATCTCGGAGGATGTGGAGTTTCGCGATCTGACCAGTGAGCGGGCGACGCTGCTATTGGCAGGACCGCAAGCGGCAGAGGTCTTGGCAAAGTCCACTGGCGAATCCGTACCGGCGGAACTACTGGCATGGCAAAGCGTCTCATTTTCCGGTCAGCCGCTAACGATCGCTCGCGTGGAGTACGTTGCCGCTCCTTCATTCCTCCTCTTCGTTGCGGCCTCGGAGGTAGTCGCACTTTGCACCCGACTCGAATCCGCCGGCGCGATCGCTTGCAGCGAGGCGGTTGTGGAGTCTGCACGGATCGAAGCCGGCGTTCCGCTCTTTGGTCGCGATATTTCCGATGACAACCTGCCGCAAGAAATTGCTCGCGACGCGAAAGCGATCAGTTTCACCAAGGGTTGCTATCTCGGGCAGGAA
>CAYLLN010000049.1:0-50589 GCA_964384375.1 uncultured Pirellulaceae bacterium | reverse complement strand
GCTACCGGCGCTCAGCGGCGACTAGCCAAGCGAGTCACCTCTCAGACCCGCGACGGTTAACGGCGTTAGGTGGCACTGGCTCGTTGCCAGTGCTGTTTTTTCAGAACGCGCGACGCCGTGAGTTGGCGCTCGATCGCGCCTTTTCGCGAACCGTCACACGGCCAAACGACGTCCTTTGGCGCTTTGACGATTCGCCAAAAGGCGCAGTTGGATGTCGGTCAGAAGTGCAGCCTCCCCTCCTTCGCTCGGCACTGGCCAGGACGCCAGTGCCACCCAAATTAACTCTTCCAAAACAGCGACTCCCTTGGCGCCGTGTACTTCACGGCCAGGTGCGGAGTTTCCAGCCGCTTGCCATCGTGCAGCGACTGCATCCCCGCTTGGACCAGGCCGCTGGTGAGGAGCGTCCGCTCGGCCGGATACGGCGCTTTGCCGGTCAGGAACATCTCCTCCGCTTTCGACATCAGGGCGGCCGAATAAACGACGTTCGGGTTCGGCGGCAGGTAGAACAGCGTCGAAATCGGCTCCTTTTCCCCTTTGAGCTGCGCGGCGATGTTGAAATCCTCGACCAGGCCGTTCATCAGCAGCATCGTTGCCTTCAAACCGTCGGCATATTCAAAGCGATACGCAATCGGCTCCTTGCAGAACTCGCGCATCTGGGCGCGCGTGGGATAGCGGTGGCTGGAAATCTTGTCCTGGGCCAGCGTCTGACTCCGCGACAAACACGCTTCGAAGAGCCGCGGGCTCCAGCCGCCGGCTTGCCACGAGCCAGCTTCGAGGGCCTGCCAGACAGCATCGCCACGTAGCGCGTGCATGCTTACAACGCCTGTCTCGCCCCCTTTCCGTCGTTCGGCCCAGCTTTGGATGGTTTCCAGGGCGTGAAAATCGTAAATGTCGATCCCGCCGAACGCGACGCAGACGATCTCTTCGACTTCGGCCCCATACGGCAAATCAATTGCGGGCATCCGCCACGTCACTGGGAGCGACGACCCGGCCAGCAGCGGGAATTTGAGTTCCCTCGCGGTATCTACCATCTCTTTCGCCCAAGAAAAATTCCACGAGAGGTGCTTGTCGTTGAAAACGGGAGTTGTCTTGCCGTCCTCGCGAAAGACCTTGGCAATCTGCGAGAACAACTCGTACCGTGGATACTGCTTCTGGCCGATCTCGTTCTTGGGGTAATCGCCGTGCTCGCCGATCAAGAGCACCGCATCGACCGCCAGCTTGTCCCCGCCACACCGCAGTGCCTCGGCCACTGTCTTGTAGATCGGAAAGCCGAACTCCTCGGATCGCTTGCCGGACAGGTCCCCCTCCGGCCGCTGATCGACGTAGGCCGACACGACCTCAATGGGTGGCTGATGCCAGCGCCCTTCGCACGGATAGCCGTGCAGGAACCGCTCGGCCATGTGCCAGGCGTGCGAGCGATAGTTCCAGAGCGTGGTGACGACAGCAAGACGTTTTTTCTCGCGCGCCGGCTCCTGGCCGTGGATCGAGCGGCTGGCGGCAAGTGCAGCGAAGCTCAGCCCGGCAGCGGAAGAAGCAAGGAACGAGCGGCGATTGAGCATGATGCCAATTCTCCTGAGTGCAACGCCGTTCTGTTTAACGCAAAGGCGCGGAGATCGCAAAGCCGCAGAGAGATTTCATAGGCTCTACGCCTCCTCTCTGCGGCCTTTGCGCTCTTGGCGCCTTTGCGTTGAGTCGATGCGTGCGATTTCAGGAGTGCATCACCCAGCCCCCATCGACGTTCATCGTCTGGCCGGTGATGTTGCCGGCGCGGTTGCTGGCCAGAAACACGGCTAGGGCGGCGATGTCCTCGGGCGTTTGCCACTTCCCCAGCGGGCACATCTGTTTCACCTTGCTGCCGGCCCACTGGTCGTAGGTCTGCTGCTTGTCCGCCGGCTGACGGTCGTTCCAGGATTGCCAGACGGCCCGATTGAGCGGCGTTTGCACCATGCCGGGGCAGATTGTGTTCACGCGAATGCCGTGCGGGGCAAAATCCTTGGCCGCGACTTGCGCGAAATTGATGAGCCCCGCTTTTGCCGCACTGTACGGCGGATCGGTCTGCGAGCCGATCTGGCCGGCGACCGACGAGATAAAGAGCATGGAGCCCCGCTTTTGCTCGACGAGCGACGGCGCGAAAGCCTGGGCCGTGTGCATCGCCCCAACCAGGTTCACCCGCAGGACGCGGTCCCAGTCGTTTGGCGCGAGGTTCCAGAACGGAAAGCCGAACTTGCCCGAACCGCAGCCGGCGGCATAGACGACGTGCTGCACTCGGTCGAGCGTTTCTTCGCAGCGCTTAGCTGCTGCTTGGACAGCGGCAAAATCCGTCACGTCGGCGACGATGCCGATGCTGGTCGTTTTCCCTGCCGCGGCGACTTCGGCAGCAATCGTGGTCGTTTCGGCAGCCCGATCGACGATGCCGACGCGGCACCCTTCGCAAGCGAATTCCTTGGCGATTGCCAGCCCAATGCCGCTGGCGCCGCCGACGACGACGGCAACGTGTCCGTGAAGGTGAAGGTCCATGCTTTGCTGCTCAAACCGTGATGCTTCTGATGATGTTCCGTTCTTGCCTTAGCCGCGTAGCGGCGACCGAATAAAGCCAGGGGCAATAGCCCCTGGAAGCGATCCGAAGTTCGTTTCCAGCCCCGCAGGGGCGAAAGAACTGGGCCACGATTCTGTCGCCCCTGCGGGGCTAGTGCGTTTGGAAACCTCATCACCGTGGGCTTGCACCCACGGCTTTAATCTGCTGCCGCTGCGCGGCTGAGCCATGTGTTTCACCCCTCATCCGTACAGCTTGTAAACTTCGGCCGAATTCAGCCGCTTGGCGCGGATGCGGTCGTTGCTGAGCTTTTTGCCGTTCGGGTCGAGATAGACGCGGCCGGTCTTCTGGTTGGCCGGATCGACGTTCATCACGTGGATGTTGAAGATGAACGCCTTCTCGCTGGTGGCCGTGAACCAGTGGATGTTGTCCTTGTGGTCGGAGACGGTCGAGTGCTCGCCGACGCCGAAGGAGCGGTCGATCGTTGGGCGGATAATGAAGTGCTCGGCTTCGTCCTCCAGGCGGTCGTAGTGCCGGCCGCGGAACGTCCCCGCGAGGATGAGAAACGCGGTGGCCATGTTGTTGTGCCCGTGGGGCACCACCGAGCGGTCCTTCGTGAGGGCGAAGACCTGATGGCCGAAGACGAGATCGGTCGGCAGCCCCTCGACCTTGGGGAGCTTGGCCCGCAGGCTCAGTTCGCCTTGATCGGGGAACTTCAAATTCGCAGTCAGCTTCCCGAAATCGAGAAATTTGAGAGCCTCGGCCAGATCGACCTTCGCCAGCAGCTCATCGACCTTCGTCTGCCAGTCGGTCTGCTTGAGCTTCTGCCCCTTCACATCCTGCGACAGGTCGTTCAAGTCCTTGAGCCAGCGTGCCGCGGCGAGCTTCGCGTCGTCCCCAAAGGCATCGCTCTTGAAGAGCGTTTCCAGAAGCGAATAAGTGAGCAGCGCACCGAGCGTCTGCTGGCCGAACTGACGGCGGGAGAGGTCGAGCGACATGGCGGGGCTCCGGGGAGTGGCGTTACTGGTGCTCATGATACGCTGCCGCGGGAATCGAGGGGGAGAGAGGGTGAAGGGGCTGACGACGCGAATTCAGTCGGATGGGTGCTGTCGCTTGAATTCCAACTCAACGTTCTGAGCAAGAGTCGGAGGCATTTGCTTGTCTTCTGAGAAGGTCTCGTTCGTCGAAAAGCGATGGGTGAGAAGGGGTGTCCAAGCACCACGGTCGTACTTGTGCGAGTGGCACGAATAGACGGCTACAAGATCGCCGTCGTCGAGCCAAACGACTTCAAAATCCTTTCGAGAAACCGATTCGTCCATCGAAACGTGCAGTAGCGTGCCTTTGATGTTTTCGCCGTGCTCTCGGACTTGAATGCTGAACACGCGGCTCATTTCTTGGAGGTTCGGGTAGCTGATCTTGACATCGCGGCCCTGAGGCCCACGATAGGTCGCCAATGTTGAATAGCCCTGCAAATGTTGGATTGTCCACAACGGACAGCAGACACAGCAGGAGAGTGCCGTTGCCACCAGCATCACGGTGAGCAACGAATACCGTACCGGCAATCCTGGCGGGATGTGCGGCGGATTCTGCTTCGGTGTTTGTCCGGTCATTGACGACCCACTTGCGAACTCGCGACTTCAATCTCCCCCTCCCCCGCTCCTTCCCTTTCCTTCTCCTGGATCGAGCCCCAGTTCCCTTGCCTTCGCAAAGTCCCGCTCCGCCTTCTCCCTATCGCCAAGCTGCTCGTAGCACAATCCCCGCTCGTGCCATGCCTGGGCATCGTCGGGATCGTGGCTGATCACCGTGGTGAAATCGACAATTGCGCCGCGGAAGTCGCCGCATTCGCTGCGTGCAATGCCGCGGGAGAGGATTGCCTCAAGGTCGTCGGCTACGGCATCGCCTGCCTTGGCGAATTCGGCGAGTGATTCCTGAAACCGGCCGGACGCAACGAGGCACATGGCAAGCAGCAAGTGCGCCTCGCCGTCGTCCCCATCCAGCCGGCAGGCGCGCTCGGCATCGGCCTGGGCGGCTTCGGCTTTGCCGCCGAAGAGATAGGCTCGCCCGCGCCAGACGACCGCTTCCTGATCGGACGGGTCATGCCGGACGCAGCGATCAAAATCGGCCGCGGCCAGATTCCATCGGCCTTCGTCCATGAATTCCTGCCCGCGGGCAAAGTGCTCGTCGGAAGTGGCCAGCGGAGATGTATTGCCCGTTAAGGCAGGCTCGTCTGCTTCTTCATCGTCAGCGACATCGTGCTTAGCAGTGTGACGCCTCGTGGCGGGATGCAGCGACTTCTCCCCCAACCACTCCCGCGGATCGAGCTTGTAGAACTCCCTCAAACACTCGAACAACTCGGGCAATTGCCGCTGCAGCACGCGTGGCCGCTCGAAGAACGCCTCCGTGCTGTAGGCAAACAGTTCCGTCGTGCTGTCGGATGCGGGGGGATGCAGGACGGAGTTGCTGCCGCGGTCCAGGTCGCGGCGGAATTGGTCGAGCGACTCTTCAAAGACGCGATGGAAGTGCTCCTGCCGGTCGTGCGGTAAGCCCGGTGGCGAGCCACCCATTTGCCCGTCCAAGCCATCGAGATGATGGGCCAGTTCGTGCAACACGACGTTCTCGCCGTCGTCGGCAATTTGTCCGCCACGGAGCACGTCGGGCCACGAGAGGATGATCTGCCCGGTCTGAAACGCCTGCCCCAGAATCGCCTGCTCGTGCAGGTCGTCGTCCTCGCCGCCGGGCCGCGGCCCCTGCGACGGCAGGACCATCGTGTAGGGATAGAGGAGAAACGTGCTCACGCGATCGAAGTAGTAACCCTCATTGCCAAGCACGAGCAGCGCCGCCTGTGCCGCGATCGTGATCTTCATCTCCTCGGTGACGACAAGCCCCTTGCATCCCTCAAATCGCCGCTCGGCTGCGATGATTCGCGCGGTGGCGACGAGCTTGGCCTGCAATTCGGCTGGCAAACGCGCGTAAACGGCGACATTGCGGGCCAGAACCTCCTGCCACAATGGCGAAAGCGGTTCGGCCAGCAGCCGCTTCCGCCGCCCGGAACGAAACCAGGAACCGAAAACCACAACGACTCCCCATCGTGAGTTGAATGCCGCGGTACACAAGCTCGTGCCACGGTTTATACCGCTGGTGGGTTTCTGCGTCAGCGGTCTGTCAGGGACTTTTGCACTTCATCCTGCGGCCTGCTCCATCGAAGCTGGTTCCCCCGCAGGCGGGATCGCTTTGCCGTGCGGATCGGTGGCGATGCCGGCGAGTTCGGTGTCGAGTTCGGCTTGCAAAGTTGGGTCGAGGAAGTGCTCCATTCGCTCGGCAGCATCGTGTAGGTGGTCGCGCGGGAGGTCGAAGTGTGTGTCGAGATAGGTTTCCCAGAGGCGGTGGGCGCGGACAAGGTTGCGGGCGGCAGTGCGTCCGGCATCGGTGAGTCGCGGCTGGCCGACGCGGTCGGTGGTGGTCCAGCGGCGGCGGGCAAGGCGGAGACTGGCGAGCCAGCGAACGATTGCGCTCTGACCTCCGACCTCCGACCTCTGACTTCTTTCCTGAACCCCGAACCCTGAACCCTGAACACCTCCCCTGCCCTCCTCCGCCCGATACAGGCGCGCGATCACATCCTCGCTCGCGATTCGCACGGCCAGCGAGAGGTTCCGCAGCCAGCGGCTGGCCAGACCGTGCTTCGGCGATAGGAAAACAGCTAGGGCGAATTGCATGCCAGCAACGACCGCCATCATGCCGGCGACACTCGTCCGCAACAGCACGGCCGAAACGTAGCCGAGCACGGCCGAGACGATGGCGATGACGACCGCCCACGCCATCATGCCGATCAGCCGATCGCTCATCAGGGCGGCCGCTGCGCCGGGAACGATGAGCATGGCGACGACGAGGATCGAACCGACCGACTCGAACGAGGCGACCGTCACGCCCGAGACCATGGCCATCAGGCTGTAGTGAATGACCGCGACGCGAATGCCCATTGCTGCCGCGTGAGCCGGGTCGAACGAAACGAGCTTCAGTTCTTTCCAGAAGAGAGCGACAAAGCCGAGGGTGAGGACGAGGGCCGGGACGAGCGTCAGGATCGGCCGAGAAATCTGCCAGCCGAAGAAAGGATCGGTCACGCCAGCGGTGTCGATCTGGCCAATGAGGACGCATTCAACGTCGAGATCGGCATGGCGGGCGTAGGCTTGAATGAGCACGACGCCGAGTGCGAAGAGCGAGGTGAAGACGATCCCCAGGCTCGCGTCTTCCGAAACGCGCCCCAGTCGCGTGACACCTTGAGCAAGAAAGCTGGTCAGCACGCCCACGACCATCGCCCCGACGAAGATCGGCCAGCCGGTGAGCTTCCCCGTGATGAGGACAGCAACCACGATACCGGGCAGAACCGCGTGGCTGATGGCATCGCCGAGCAGGCTCATCCGGCGGAGGACGAGGTAGCAGCCAAGAATCGCACAGCTCGTGCTGCAAAGGATGCCGACGGCGATCGTCCAGAGGGGCGCGGAAAGCTCCCGCACGGGAATTCGTTCCGTGGGACGGGTGATCCATTCCAAGCCGACCGCTGCGGCAACAAGGCAGACGGCCAGGTAGGCGATGACTAGCGCTGCTTCGCCGATGGGAAATCGCACGCGCGTCGGCGCGCCGACGGGACGGCCGGCAGTCGCCGTGGCAGTGCTCATGCGGCAGCCTCCGCTTGGGGCCAGCGGCCGGCCGCTTGAAGCTGCTGTGTGAGTTCAGCGACGACCGGCGCGGGGACGTGCTCGGCTACCGAGACGCTGGCGAGGTTCACGATGCTGCCCGCCTGGTCGGGATATGCGATCAGGAACGCTTCCCAGAGCCGCTGCCCGCGGGTCACTTCGATCGCCCTTTGCCAGCCGAGCGGTGTGAAAGCGATTTGTCCGCGCGAGATGGGCTGAACGAGTCCGTCGATGGCCGCCGCTTGGATGAGGTTGTTCGCTTTGCGATCGGACCAAGCTCGCTCGGCGGCGACTTCCCCCTGCGGAATTGCCTGCGGCTGAAACTGGCGGGCTTCGAGCAGGTCGAACATCGTGCGGAGGAGTTGCCGCTCGTGCCACGTCCGCTCGAAGCGACGCTGCGACAGGATGCGGGCAAGTACGCCGCGGCGGACGCCAAAGAGCATCGAGATGGCGAAGAGCGCCGATCCAGTGAGCACGATAATCGGTCCCGCCGGAAGCCGGTCGAACGTAGCGCTCAGAATCGTCCCGATGACACCGGTGACGAAACCGAAAATGGCCGACAGAACGAGCATCACGCTCAGCCGATCGGTCCAGAAGCGGGCCGTTGCCCCCGGCATGATGAGCAGGGCCGAAACCATGATGACGCCGACCGTGGGCAGGCCGATCACGACCGCCGCGGCGACGAGCGACATGAGCAAAAGGTCGATGCCATAGACCGGCCAGCCGAGCGACTGGGCAAAGCCGGCATCGAACGAAACCGCGAAAAACTCCTTGTAGAGAATGAGTATCGCCGCGACGTAGAGGAGCGACGCGATGAAGATCGTCCAGACGTCGCCGCTAGTGATGCCGGTCGTCTTGCCAAAGATGAACGATTGGAGGCCCGCCTTGCTCCCCACCTCGCCCATGTCCTGGATAATGCGGAGCAGCACGATCCCCAGTCCGAAGAAAACGCTGAGGATGATGCCGATGGCGGCGTCATCGCGGACGCGCGTCCAGCGGACGAGGGCCGAGATGATCGCCACGCCGACGATGCCGCTGACGAGAGCGCCGAAGAGCATGGCCGACAGGTTCCGCTCCCCGAGGATCAAAAACGCGATGCACACGCCGGGGAGGGCAGCGTGTGAGAGGGCATCGCCGGTCAGCGCTCGCTTTCGCAGAACGGCAAACGCCCCGACCATGCCTGCACCTGCACCGAGCATGCTCACGCCGCACAGTACAACCACGAAGTTGTAGTTGTGCCGCAGGAGCTGCGCGATCTGATCGATCATGGGCTGCGGCTCCCGGCAGCGATCGCTTCGCCGGCCGCATCGAGCAGGGCGAGCCGGCCGCCGTAGGTCTTCCGCAGGTTTTCGGCGGTGAAGGTCGTTTCACGCGGACCGGCGGCGACGAGACGCACGTTGAGCAGCACCACGTAGTCGAAATATTGCGGCACCGTCCGCAGGTCGTGATGCACGGCGATGATCGTCTTCCCCTCAGCCCTCAGATCGGCGAGCACGTCGAAGATGAGCCGCTCGGTCGCCGCATCGACGCCGGCCATCGGCTCGTCCATGAAGTAGATGTCGGCCTTTTGGGCGAGGGCCCGGGCGAGAAACACTCGCTGCTGTTGGCCGCCGGAAAGCTGCCCGATTTGCTGTCGCTCGTATTGGGCCAGGCCCACTTTGGCCAGACACTCGCGAGCCCAATCGCGGTTGGCCTTCCCCGGCCGGCGGAACCAGCCGAGCCGGCCGTAGGTTCCCATCAGCACCACGTCGAGGACGCTCACGGGGAAATCCCAATCGACGCTTTCACGCTGCGGGACATAGCCGATTCGCTTGCGGACGGTGGCGACGCTCTCGCCGAAGACCTCGACGCGGCCGCTGGCCATCGGCACCAGGCCCAGCACGGCTTTGATGAGCGTGCTCTTGCCGGCGCCGTTGGGGCCGACGATGGCCGCGAGCTGCGGCTCTTTGATGACGAGATCGACGTCCCACAGCACCGGCTTGCGGTGGTAGGCGACCGTCACATCGTGGATATCGAGGATCGCAGGCACAACAAAATGCGAATGACCAATGACCAAGCACCAATGACCAATCAAACTCCTAAACGATCATTGCGAACCTGGCATTGGTGCTTGTTTGGTCATTGAGATTTGGACATTGGTCATTTCAACGCATTGACGATTGTCTTCACATTGTGCTCGACCATACCGACATACGTCCCTTCGGGCGTTCCCTCGTCCCCCATCGCGTCGGAGAACAGCGTGCCGCCGATCGTGACGGTATGGCCGCGGGCGGCACATCCTTCGAGCAGCGACTGGATATTCTGATCGGCGACGCTCGTTTCGACAAAGACCGCTTTGATCTTTCGCTCCACCAGGAAATCGACGAGCTGCTTCACCTCCCGGACGCCCGCTTCGCTGTCGGTGCTGATCCCCTGAATGCCACGGACCTCGACGCCATAGGCCTTGCCGAAGTAGTGAAAGGCGTCGTGCGCGGTGACGAGGACGCGGTGATCGGGTGGGATGACGGCCAGGTCGTTCTGCACCTTCTGATGCAGAGCGGCGAGATCGGTCTGGTACTTTTCGCAAGCGGTGGCGTAGTCGGCGGCATGGTCAGGGTCGAATTGGCTGAGGGCATCCTTCACCGCGCCGGCTGCTTCGCTCCAAAGCGACACGTCGAACCAGACATGCGGATCGCGGATGCCGTTTTCGTCGGCGAGGAGCTTGCTTTCGGCGATCCCCTCGCTAGCGGCGACCGTCGGTTTCTTGTGTTGCATGCGCTCGAGCAACTCTGACAGCTTCCCTTCGAGGTGCAAGCCGGAATAGCAGATCATGTCGGCTCGGTTGAGATGCCCCACGTCGGCCGGCGACGACTTATACAGGTGCGGATCGACGCCGGGGCCCATCAGTGTGGTGATGCGGACGTGATCCCCGCCGACGTTGCGAGCCAGGTCCGCCACCATACCGGTCGTACAGACGATCTCAATCGGATACGGCCCGGCATACTTGGCGGTGATTGGCTGCGGCGCCTCGTGCGTGTGGTCGTGATCGTGCTTTGGCACCGCGGAGCTGTTGGCGGTCGAAGTGCCGCACCCGGCGAGAACGAGTCCAACCAGGAACAAAGCGGCCAGTAAAAGCTGCCCTTCCAGGCGGCAGCAACAGGCGGATGGGAGTTTAGGCATACGTCGATCCTTGTTTCGCAGTGCTGTGGCAGCAACAGCGAAGTTTTTGATTGACAAAACAATGTTTTTGATTGCTCAAAATTATTGTCGGCAGGATGGACGGTGTCAAGTGAGGTGGAAACGAGAAAACGCAAAGTTGCCCGTGATCTTGGCAGGATGAATCCTGCCCTACGGCTCCGTCGGCGACGCGTTCTCGATCCGTCGGAAGAAGACGTAGAGCACAAGGCCGACCGCGACCAGGCCGATGACGGCCGGAATCTGGTAGCGTTCGACCGGTGGGGCATCCTTCGCGAAGCTCGCGAAGAGCATGCTGCCCACGACCAAAGCAGCGGCCGCGAGGTAGGCGAGCGGCGTGATCGGATAGAACCAGACGCGATATGGCCGCGGCAAATTGGGAAGCTTCCTCCGCAGCACGATCACCGCCGCCACCACGAGGGCATAGAAGATCGTGCCGCCCAGCACGACGAAGTCGGTGAGGGCGTTGAAGGCCTCGCGCGGTTCTTTGACGACGGCGAAGGCGATGAGAATGAGCGAGAGCGACCAGCCGGATTGTGCGAGGATTGCGTTGAGCGGCGTCTGAAATCGCGGATGAATCTGCCGGATCGCGCGGGGAAAGAGCCGGTCGCGAGCCATCGCGAAGTAGATGCGTGGTCCGGCCAGGAGGTTCGAGTTGAGCGCGCCGAACATCGAGATCATCACGCCTGCAGCGGCGAGCGGAACACCGTAACGGCCCAGCACCTTCTCGAACACGTCAGCGGCCACCGTTGTCGAGTTGCGGATGTGGTCCATCGGCAGGCAGAGGTGGTAGCCGATGTTCGCGCCGACATAGACGAGCGTGACGACGATGATCCCCAGACCCAGGCCGAGCGGTACGTTCCGCTCGGGTTGTTTCACTTCTTCGGCGACGGGGCCGATGTTGATCCAGCCGTCGTAAGGCCAGAAGACGGCGACCATCGCCATCCCGAAGGCTCGCACGAGGTCGAGCGAGAATTCCGGCGGCGCGATCGGCTGCAGGTTCGACGTGCTCCACTGGCCGAAGAGGAGCGGGCTGAGCATGAGCACAAGCAGGAAAGTGACTTTGATGACGGTCGTGATGTTCTGCGTGCGTGCGGCGGCCCGAATGCCGATGGCGTTGATCCAAGTGAGCGACACGACGGCGAGGACGGTCGCGGCACATTGGGCCCAGTGCGAGAGCGGGACGAAATCGGCGAGAAAGCCGGGAAGGAGACCGGTTTGCTCGGCGGATTCGAGCGTCTTGTTGAGATAGATGACGGTGCCGCAAGCCAGGCTGCCGAGCGAGCCGGTACGAATGATCGAGAATTCGGCCCAACCCCAGAGGAACGCGGTGACGCGGCCGTACGCTTCGCGGAGATAGACATATGGTCCGCCGGCGTGCGGCAGCATCGCGGCGAGTTCCGCGAGCGAAAGCGAGCCGCAGAGCGTCGCAATGCCGCCGACGATCCAGACGGCCATGATCGTACCGAACGACGGCACGAGGTTGTCGATGTTGCTGACCTTCAGAAAAATGCCGCTGCCGATGATCGAGCCGACGACGATCGTGACGGCATCGAAGGGACCCAGGACGCGGGGGAGGACTTCGATCGGCTTTGGTTCGGGGGATTGCGACATGGGGGAAGGATAGCGGAAACCGCGGAGAAAATCGAATGCTTACCAAGGCGGAATTCGGATTGCGGAATGCGGAATTAAGGGAGCGGACCTTGCTGCTGTTCCGCATTCCGCAATCCCCACTCCGCACTTCCCTTCTCGCCCGATACAATGCCCTCGTTCCCCGATCCTTTACAAGTTACCGCCCGATGACCGGCTCACTCCTCCTGACGCCGCTGGCTGACTGGCATTCCGCGCATGGCGGGCGGATGGTCGATTTTGCCGGCTGGTCGATGCCGGTGCAGTACGGCTCGATTGTCGAAGAGCATCAGGCGACGCGGCGCGCGGCCGGCGTCTTCGATGTTTCGCACATGGGGCGGCTGCGGCTAGACGGCGATGGAGCCGCGGCCTTTCTCGACCGTCTGCTGACTCGCAAGGTCGTCGGCCTGGGGCCGGGCAAAATTCGCTACTCGCTTGTCTGCAACGAGAGCGGGGGCATTCTCGACGACGTGCTCGTCTATCACTTGCAGGAACACGGCGGCGGACTGTATCACCTGCTCGTCGTAAACGCCAGCAATCGCGAGAAGATCGTTACTTGGCTGCAGAAGCATCTCTCCAGCAGCGAAGATGTCCAAATCGCCGATCGGACGCGCGAGACGGCGATGATCGCCGTGCAAGGACCGGCGGCATTGGCGACTGTCGAGCCGATTGTCGGAGCGGACCTCGGCGGCATGGGCTACTACACGGGCGTTGAAACGACGATCTGCGGCCATCTTGGCATCGCCAGCCGCACGGGATATACGGGCGAAGACGGCTGCGAGCTGATCGTGCCGGCCTCGGCAGCGCAGGAAGTGTGGGACAAGGTGCTGTCGCACGGACAGGCCGCCGGTGTGCGTGCGGCTGGCCTGGCAGCTCGTGACACGCTCCGGTTGGAGGCGGCGATGCCGCTGTATGGCCACGAGCTGACCGATGCGATCAATCCCCTCACGGCGGGGTTGGGATTCGCGGTGAATCTGGAAGGGCGCGAGTTTGTCGGCCGCGATGCCCTCGTGGCCGCGAAGCAAAACAAAGATGCTCCGGTTCGCGTCGGGCTGGAACTGGCCGGCAAGCGGGCGGCCCGGGAACATTACGCGGTGCTGGCGAGCGGAGGAAAAATCGGTGAGGTCACCAGCGGCACGTTCTCACCCACCCTGCAGCGGCCGATTGCGATGGCGTACGTACCGCCAAAGTATTCTGCCGTGGGCACGGAGTTGGCCGTCGATATTCGTGGAACGATCGAACCGGCGAAGGTAGTGAAATTGCCGTTTTATAGTCGTGCGACGTAAAGGAATGGATGATGACACCCAAAGACTTGCTCTACGCTGAAACGCACGAATGGGTCCGCCTGGCTGACGAAGGGGGTCGCAAGGTCGCCACCGTCGGCATCACGGACTTTGCCATCGCGCAGCTCACCGACCTCGTTCACATGGTGCTGCCGAAAGTTGGCAAGCAAGTGAAAGCGGGCGCGGAGTTCGGCGAGGTCGAGTCGGTCAAAGCCGTCAGCTCGATCTATAGCCCCGTGACCGGTGAGATTGTCGCGGTGAACAGCGACTTACCCAATCGGCTGGAGTCGCTGGGAAGCGATGCCTACGTTGACGGCTGGATGATCAAGGTCGCGATCAGCGACGAAACGCCGCTCAAAAAGCTGATGGACGCGGCGGCGTATGAGAAACAGTGTGCTGCGGAAGGATAACAACAAATGACAAGTGACCAATGACCCGTCACTTGCCATTTGTCACTTGTCACCTGCATTTCAGATTCATGCCCTATTTTTACAACACTCCCGCCGATCAGCAGGCGATGCTCCGGGCGATCGGCGTGGCTTCGCTCGACGACCTGTTCGCCTTAGTGCCTGAAGAGCTGCGACTGGCGCGGCCGCTCGACCTCCCCCCTGCCCTGTCGGAGCTGGAGCTCGCGCAGCACATGCAGGAGCTGGCGGCGAAGAACGCTCACATCGGCCAGAAGGTCTGTTTCCTCGGCGGCGGGGCCTACGACCACTTTGTGCCGGCTGTGGTCGATGCGCTGGCCGGCCGCGGTGAGTTCTATACGTCGTACACGCCGTATCAGCCGGAGGTGGCGCAGGGCAATTTGCAGGTGATGTTCGAGTATCAGACGCTGATCTGCCAACTCACCGGCATGGATGTGAGCAATGCGAGCCTGTACGACGGCGGCAGTGCGGCGGCGGAGGGGGTGCTGCTGGCGATGAGCGTCACGGGTCGGCCGAAGAAGGCAGTGGTGGCCGGCAGCGTGCATCCGCAGTACCGCGAGATCCTGCGAACGTATTTCGAGTCGCTCGGGGCGGAACTGGTTACGGTCGCGACGCCCAGCGGCATCGTGAATCCGGCCGACGTGGCCGCCGCGGTCGATCAAGACACGGCTTGTGTCCTGGTGCAGCATCCGAACTTCTTCGGCTGCCTGGAAGATGTGGCCGCGCTCGCCAAGGTCGCTCACGACGCTGGCGCTCTGCTGGTGCAATCGTTCGATCCGATCAGCCTCGGCGTGCTCAAGCGACCGGGCGATCTGGGTGCCGATGTCGCGGTGGCCGAAGGGCAATCGCTTGGCACGCCGCTGCTGTATGGCGGGCCGTATCTGGGAATCATGGCGTGCCGCGAGCAGTTCGTCCGCCGACTGCCGGGGCGAATTGCCGGACAAACGGTCGATCGCCGCGGTCGCCGCTGCTTCGTGCTGACGTTGCAAACCCGCGAGCAGCACATCCGCCGTGAAAAGGCGACGAGCAACATCTGCACGAACCAGGGGCTCTTCGCCCTGCGAGCCGCGATTTACCTGGCCGAGATGGGGCCGCAGGGACTGGCCGAAACGGCGGAGTTGTGTATCCGCAAGGCACACTATGCCAAGGGGCGGCTGACAGCAAACTCCCGGCTGCAACTGGCCTTCGATCAGCCGGTGTTCAAAGAGTTCGTCATCCGCGACACGCAGGGGCGAGTCGATGAGTTGCTGGCTCAGGCTCTCGATGCCGGTTACCTGGCAGGCATTCCGCTGGGCCAATGGTATCCGGAACTCGACGATTGCCTGCTCGTGACCGTCACGGAAAAACGGACCAAGGCCGAGATCGACGGCCTGGCGGAAGTTCTGTCGGCTCGCCGCGATACTTCCGCGCCTCGGCCGCACGCAAGGATGGCAAAGGTTCATTGAAATGCGTAACCTCAAATCCACCACGCTGCTCTTCGAACTTTCCCAGCCCGGTCGCCGCGGGGCTACGCTGCCGACGTGCGATGTTCCCGCGCCGCACGCTGCCGAGCTGATTCCTGCCGCCGCGCGGGCCGAGGCGCCGCCGCCGCTGCCGGAAGTGGCCGAGCCGGAAGTGATCCGTCACTTCACGAACCTCTCGACCCTCAACATGTCGGTCGATACGCATTTCTATCCGCTGGGCAGTTGCACGATGAAGTACAACAGCAAGCGGAACGAGCGGATGGCCGCCCTGCCGGGAATCGCCGATCTGCACCCGCTTGCGCCGGAGGAGACGATTCAGGGACTCTTGGAGCTGCTGTACGAACTGCAGCAGATGCTCGGCGAGATTTCCGGCTTGCCCTGCGTATCTTTGCAGCCGGCAGCGGGGGCGCATGGCGAGCTCGCGGCACTGATGGTCGCGGCGGCGTATTTCCGGCATCAGAAGCAGCCGCGGACGAAAGTCCTCGCTCCGGATAGTGCTCACGGCACCAATCCGGCCAGCGCCAAGATGGCTGGCTTCGACTTCGTCACCGTGAAGAGCAACAGCGCCGGCTTCGTCGATTTGGAAGACCTCGCGGCCAAACTCGACGACAGCGTGGCCGTGTTCATGATCACCAACCCCAGCACGCTGGGCCTCTTCGATCGGCAGGTGAGCCAGATTGCGCGGATGGTCCATGAGCGCGGCGGGCTGATTTACCTGGACGGCGCGAACATGAATGCGATCCTCGGCATCACGCGGCCGGGCGATTTCGGCGCGGACATGATGCACTACAACCCGCACAAAACCTTTAGTGGACCGCACGGCGGCGGCGGGCCGGGGGCGGGGCCGATCTGTGTGACGGAAAAGCTGGGGCCGTATTTACCGACGCCAGTGGTGGTACGGAGCGAAGTGGGCTATCGCCTCGACTACGACCGGCCACTCTCGATCGGCCGCGTTCGCAGTTTCTTCGGCAATGTCGGCGTCCTCGTGCGGGCATACTGCTACATCCGGACGCACGGGCCTGATGGGCTGAAGGCAGTCTCCGAAAACGCGGTGCTCAACGCCAACTATCTGATGAGTCGCGTCAAGCACTTCCTGCCGGTGCCGCACGGCGAGCGGTGCATGCACGAATTCGTCTCGACGGCTGCTCCGCTCAAAAAGAAGAACGGCGTCACGGCGATGGACTTGGCGAAACGGCTGCTCGACTACGGCTTTCACGCGCCGACGGTCTATTTCCCGCTGACGGTTCCCGAAGCAATGATGATCGAGCCGACGGAAACAGAGAGCAAAGAGACGCTCGACGCCTTTGCCGAGGTGCTGTTTCGCATCACGGAGGAATCACCGGAACTGCTGCACGAAGCGCCGCACAGCACGATCATCAGCCGGCCGGACGAGGTGCGCGCGGCCCGTCAGCCGATGATGAAGTGGACGGCGGAGGCGAAGTGAGCACCGTCCGCCTCCTTCTCGACCCGCCCGCTCCCGGCGCGTGGAACATGGCGGTCGATGAGGCTCTGCTCGAAACGGCTGCGGCGGACGGAATCACAACGCTCCGCTTCTACACCTGGAGCGAGCCGACCCTCTCGCTCGGCTACTTTCAAGCGGCCGCCGATCGCGCGCGGCATGTGGCCAGCCGCGATTGTTCGCTCGTCCGCCGGGCGAGCGGCGGCGGAGCGATTTTGCACGACCGCGAACTGACCTACAGCATCGCGCTGCCCAGTCGCGGGCGCTTCGGCGATCAGGCGAAAGCGTTGTACGACGCCTTTCATCAAACCTTGATCGGGGCGCTCGCCACGTTCGCCGTTCAAGCATCGCTCTGTGAACCAGCAGCCGGCGTGCAGCCCGAGCCGTTCCTCTGTTTCCAACGACACACCCGCGGCGATGTGCTCATTGGCACAGACAAGATCGCCGGCAGCGCCCAGCGGCGGAATCGTGGCGCGCTCATGCAACATGGGAGCATCCTTTTCAATCGGTCGAACCATGCGCCGGAACTGCCGGGCCTCTGTGACCTCTCCTCCCCTCCCCTGCCCCTCGCGGCCGACAGCCTCATCGCCGCGTGGCTGCCGCTGCTTTCCGGCCGATTGGATTGTCGCTTCGAGCGACAGGAATTGACCCCCGCCGCGACGGCCCGAGCGACCGAAATCGCCGCTTCCCGGTTTGCCCAGGCTGCGTGGAATGCCCGCAGATAGTTGCATTCCCCCCTACAGGACGATTGACACGGTCAGAAAACTTGCGAGAAATTCATTGGTCGCGACCGTTGCAATTCTTGCTCCGGCCTGGCGATAATAGGCGATGGAACAGAAGGGGCCTTTGCGGTCGCAATCCAGCCTCTGACCGGGACGAAGGGTAGTCGTCGGCACAATCTCATCATTTTTTCTTGCCGCCGTTTACAAATCGTTGTCCCCGGCCAATGGGTGGTTTGCCTGCCCGACCCGGTTTGCGTGAGATCGAAGCGTTTGGCTGCTGGAATCCTTTCCGGACTTTTTGTAACGTCACTCCAGCCTAAACTCGACGATCGCCCAAAGGTGCACGATGCTCGTTCGCTTGAAGATTCTGCACGGATCCAACGCAGGAAAAGAGATCAAGATTCCGGTTCCCAAGTGCATCATCGGCCGCGGCGATGATTGTCACCTGCGCCCGCAGAGCGACGCCGTCAGCCGGCAGCACTGCACGATCGTCACCACCGACAACGAGGTGATTGTGCGCGACATGAGCAGCCGCAACGGCACCTACGTGAACGGCGAGCGCGTCGGCGAAGAGGCGGTGCTGCTCACCGGCGACGTGCTCCGCGTCGGCCCGCTCGAATTCGAGATGATCATCGAGCAGACGAAGGCCAAGCTCAAACGGCCGGTGGTGTCGGACATCAAGGAAGCGGTCGCCCGCACAGCCGACGTCGGCGCGACGACCGAACTCGGCGACATCAGCGACTGGCTCGACGAAGGGGACGCCGACGCCAAGCAGCGGAAGACGCTCGACCCCGACACGCGGCAGTTCCGCCTCGACGATACAGCCAACCCCGAAACGGACGACTCGCAGAAGGGGGAGCAGGCCTCGACCGACACGAAGGCGATGGACCCGCCCGCCAAGCGACCCGAAAAGAAAGCCCCCGGCAAGCTCCCGCCGCGGGACAAGGAAACGTCGAAGGACTCGCGCGACGCCGCAGCCGACATGCTCAAGAAGTTCTTCAATCGGCGGTAGGAAGGCGGCCACTGCAAAACGCCTGGATAGGGGCGCGGCAAGAGTTACGAGTGGCCCTCCGTGTGTTATGTTCCTGCCTGCGGCGACTGCCGCCTAAGCCCCGTTCACGGGGCTTTTGTTTCCTAGGCCCGGCATACATGCCGGGTCGGATTTATTGGGCTGGGTAAAGCGGAATGGGAAAGCCCCGTGAACGGGGCTGGGAAACAGGACGAGAATAGATCACCGCAACCCGCCGTAAACGGCGGGCCTGAAAGGAGAAAGGGCCATGAATGGCCCTGCATCGCGGTGTCCAGCGCGACGCAGCGGAGGATGATGTGATGGAAGGGAACTACTACGGGTAGTAGGTCGCGGCGGGTGACCTACAATATGTAGTAGATGTGTTGACATAAGAACAGTATGTGAGCTATTTTGATGGCACATTGTCGGGCGAGGAAGGTTGTGCGGAGGATTGGCGATGTGCGGGGTCAACAAGAAGCTGGATGATGTGGGGCAGACCCTCACCCCGGACCGCCGCCAAGAGGAGGGTAGTGGGTCAGTTTCAAACGGCAGCCGCGCCATTGTCGCCTTTCGCTCCGCGAAAGGACGTTCGTTCGCGGAGCGAACGACGACAAAATTTCAAACTGACCTCTGCCAAGAGGAGAGGGAGACAAAAGCTTTCGCCAAGTCACTCTCCCAGGGGGAGTGGGAGAAGGGACGGAGTCAGGTTACCGGGAAAGGCCGTTTTCGGCGTTTTTGGTAACCGGAGGACGCGAAAGCCTCGGAAAAATGCGTGTTTTCGCCGGCGCAGGTTACCGCGAAACGCGAAAGTGTGGTAACCAGCGATAAGTGATGGTGGGGCAATAGGTTGCGGCGTGTCTTTGGTCAAAATGTGCGGAAAAGGGTGGTAACCTGAAAGCGGCGCTGCGGGGCGAGTTTTCCAAGATTTGGGGGCGGTGGCTAGAATTAAGGGGCGGATGGCGAGCCTAGCCAACCCCAGGAATAGCCGTGGGCGGCTGCGCCGACCACAGCCACCCCGAGGTTGTCGTCAAACAACAGCCACCCTGGCACATTCCGCGACCAATGGTCGCGGCTTTGCTGGCAGGCGAGACGCCTGCCCCACGTGTGAAACCTTCGTGAAGCCACGCCGGTACACTCTATTGACGAGAGCCGCGACCGCATGAACTCCTCGGGCTCTGACGACCGGCTAAGTGAGCTGCGCGTGCTCGTGCGGCAGTGCCTGACCGGAGATCAGGGGTCGATGCTGGCCCTGGTCGAGCGGTTTCGGGGGCAGGTGTTTGGCCTGTGCTACCGGATGCTCGGCCAGCGTCAGGATGCAGAGGATGCCGCCCAGGAGACCTTCGTGCGGGTGCTGAAAAACCTGCATCGGTGGGACCCGACGCGGGATTTTGAGCCGTGGCTCTTGGCGATTGCGGGGAACCGCTGTCGGACGGCTCTTTCGACGCGGAAGCGTCGGCCGGTTGGGAGCGACGCCCTGATCGACCAGGTGCCGGACGACGCTCCCGACGAGCGGGCGGCCCAGCACTTGGCCGAGGAGGTGCATTTGGCTCTGGCGATTGTGCGGGACGAATACCGGCAGGCGTTTGTGCTGTTTCATGAACAGGAGCTGAGTTACGCGGAGATCGCAGAAGCGATGGAAGTGCCGCTGGGGACGGTGAAGACGTGGGTCCACCGGGCGCGGCGGGATTTGATCGAGGAGCTGCGCCGCCGCGGGGTGGTTCCGGAGCTGAGACAGACAGAATTGCGGCAGACAGTCAGTGCGGATGCGAGTGAGAAGTAAGGCGGAAACAAGCGATGCAGTGCCAAGAGTTTGAAGACCGAATGAACGTGCTCCTCGACGAGCGGAAATCGCCCGAGGGGGACGGAGCGCTAGCCGCGCATGCGGCAGGCTGCGAGCCGTGTGGTCGTCTCTTGGCGGGACAGCGCGTGCTCTTGGCGGGTTTGAAGCGTGGCAAAATACCAGCGGCGAGTGCGAACTTTGCCCAGCGGGTCGTTGCCAATTCAGTACTCGAGTCGCGTCAGGACGTGGCCCTAGCGGTGGTTCTCGATGCGCCGAAGCCGTCGCGGCGAGCGGCTTGGTTTGTCGCGGCGGGATTACTGACCGCGGCGGCGGCGGGGCTGTTGGCGGTGAGCGTGGCGGCGTGGAACTCGCGCGGCGGGAACGGGAATGGATCGCCGGATGTCGTGAATAACTCGGCAGAAACTCCTGAGAAGAAAGTGACAAGACCGCAGCCGCTCGTTGCTCAGACGAATCCGAGCGCGAAAGCCGGGCAGGAGGAGCGCCGCGGTCCGCGTGCCGATGGCCGTCGTCCGCAGCCCGGTTCGATCGCTCTGCTGATGCGCCCGCAGGGGGGCTATGGCGTAGCGATTGCCGAAGCGGCCTCCACGCTTCCCGAGGCGGTCGAGCGGATCGAAGAGGTCGAACGCTACGCTCCCGGCATTCGGCCAATCCGCGTCTCGTTTACGATGCTGTTGCAAGCCTTCTGGCGGGCGATTCCGGGCAACGGCTCGAGCGAGGCTGCCGATCCCGCCGCGATATGGATGCATGGCCCGCGGGTGATTGTGTGAGTGGAAATGACCAATGACCAAGCAACAATGACCAATCCAGTTCGCCTCCTTTGGTCCTTGGGATTTGGTCATTGGTCATTCGCAGCAGCATTTGAGCCGGCATAACTGGTAAAGCCGGCGCATCCCCCCTGCCCTGCCCCGGCCGCAATCTTTCGCGCGACCGCACACTTTCTCTGGGCGCTGTATTTTTACCAGTGGCCCGGACGATCTCTCCCCACGTGGTCGCCGCCACACCCTTCGCAGTCTTCCTAAATTACGCAGCCGGGGAGCTTTGCCGTGGCCAAGAGCAAGCGGGTCGAGGTGACAGTGGATCGTCGGAAGTCGGATCGCCGCGACCAGGAACGTCGCAAGCAGAACATCGCCGTGGTTGCCGAGCGCCGCCAGGGAGAACGGCGGGTGAAGGTGCCGCGCCGCCGGCAGATCGACCCGACCACCTGCGAGCGGGATTACTCGAACGACGAGATTGAATTCATGCAGGCCCTGGATGCCTACAAGCGAGCGAACGGCCGGATGTTCCCGACTTGCAGCGAGATTCTGGAAGTGATCCGCGGCCTGGGCTACGTCCGCGTGACTGGCGGGCAAATTGCCGAGCCGGTGGCCGCGGCGGCGCCGGCGGCCGAGTCGATCGTCGATTGCGAGGCAGAGGACTTCGAGAGCGACAGCGACGACTGCGACGATACTGACTTCGAATAACCTGGAGCGGGGCTAACCCGCTCGACCCACAGCCCGATGCTGAGCGAGTCAGGAGCACCTAACGGTGCTCCTGGCCTCGTTTCTTGCGGCAATTCCTGCCGGTTGGTCTTGCCGCTGGCGGGCAGATACGATACCGTTCGCGCGATTCTGCGTCCCCTCCCAGCCGGAGGCAAACTGCTTCCGGAATGCGGCCGCTACTCCTGCGACGAACGACCCGCCGTGACTTGTCATCGTTTGGCCCCGACGAACCTGCTCATCCTGCTGGCGCTGGCCGCCGGCAGTGCGTCGCTCGGCTGCCGCACCGTCGCCACGGGGCGGAACGTCGATGGCGTGCGGTACTTCCAGCAGGGGCAATATCCGGTCGCGATTCAGCGGTTCGAAGCGGCTCTGACGATCGACCCGAAGAATCCCGACTCGTACTACAACTTGGCGGCACTTCGGCATCGCACGGGCCTCGCGACGAAAGACCAGAACTCGCTCACACAGGCCGAGTCGCTCTATCGGCAGTGCCTCGACTACAACCCGAATCACGTTGATTGCCACCGCGGATTGGCGGTGCTGCTGACCGAAACCGGCCGCGTGCCGGAGGCGTTCACGTTCCTCCGCGGCTGGGTCACGTCCGAGCCGCAGAACGCCGACGCCCGCGTGGAGCTGGCCCGGCTGTACGAGGAGTATGGCGACCCGCGCTCGGCTCAGGTCTATCTGAACGAGGCCCTCGCGATCGCTCCGAACAACTGGCGGGCCCATGCTGCACTTGGCCGCTTGCAGGAACAATCGGGAGACATGCAGCAGGCCCTGGTCAACTATCAGCGGGCGCTCAACCTGAACCGCTTCCAGCCGCAGGTCGAGCAGCGCATCGCCGAATTGCAGAAGAAGGCTCCGGTGTCCACTCCTGGAACCACCATCGCCCAGCCCGGTACGCCAACCTCGCCATTGTCGCCGACGCGGAGTGCGTCCGCGCCGCGAGGGTTTCGGAGCTTCTAAAGTAGGCCCCTGACGCCGTCAGGGCCAGATGCGACGAAGTGTACGGCGCTTGGTAGCAGTTTGCCTGCCGCATCTGCAGTTTCTGTTGACGCTGCGATGCCGATAGTGAGAATTGCCAGCAGGAGGTTCTCGCGATGCCGCGCATATTTCGCCTGCAATTCAGTCTTCGAACACTGCTGGTCTCGATGCTGATTTTGGGCATCGCGCCTTGGATCGTCATCCGTTATCAGAACAAACGACGGGAAGATCAGGTTTGGAGCAACGTACAGAAGGCAAAGCGACTTCGCAACGAAGCGATGTTGGCGTGGAGATCGACCTACGACCGATTCGTCAGCGGGGAGTTGACTGTGCGAGATGAAGCCAGCGCGAGGGAGCGTTACTTCTCGTATCGCGCCCAGGTGGAAACGAACATTCGCGAACTCAAGGCGTTCTACGGCAACGACGATCGGCAACTGAGACGAGCCGTCGATCGTAGAAACACCGAGCGGGCAGCTAGTGAGCCGGTTGTCTCCCTCGCGAGGTAGCTGCGAAGTCGGCTCGCACTTCTGTCCCTCACGGAGTGAGGGGACTACTTTCGCACGCTCACTTCTTTGAACCACACCACATCCCCCGGGTCGTGCGTCTGCAGGCCGATGTAGCCGCTCGTTGGCCGCTTCGATTCTCGCTTGGGTTCGTACCACTGCTTACGAGCCGGTAAATCTTTGCTGGCCGGGTCAAAGGTGGTGACCGGCTGGCCGTCGAGCTCGACCTTCACGACATTGCCATCGAGCGCGATGATCATCGTTCGCCATTCGCCTGTTTTCGTCTTCGGTGCTTCCGCGGCAGGAGCGAGCGAATAGACCGCGCCGGTCCGATGGATCGCGTCCCCCGTATCACAGATTTGCACCTCGTAGCCGTGATGGACCGCGTACCAAGCCCCTAGCTCTTTGTCCGACGCCTCCTGCATCTTCTCGGCCATCCCCGGAAGCAGGTTGCCGTCCTGGTCGCGCTTCACTGCGGGCGAATCCTTGCCGACCCAGTCGAGCACGCCGCCATCGAGTCGCACGATCACGCCGGCATTGGACCGCTCGTGCTCGGTTCGAAAGACGACGCGGATCTGGCAATCACCCAATTTCTCCTTCGTCCACACGGCGAGTCCCAGCCCGCGCTCGTCGCACTCGGTCTTCACCGAGTCGCCATCAACAGCCAGCTTGCCAAACCCGACGTGCTGCCACTCCGGCGATACCTTCCCGTCAGCCACCAGCGGCAGCGTGCGCCACGCTTTGTCGGCAGGCGCTGCAGCCAGCTTTACGACGTGAAAGCCCTTCGCGGCGAGCTTGATCCGGAACAATCCATACTTCGTGTCCGCCTGCTTGGAGTTCGCGGAAGTGATGTACAGCGTACTCTCGCCCGATGTGCCGCCGCCAAAGACGCAGTTCGTCGGGTCGCCGGGCGTGGGGATGAAGGCGAGGTGCTTCCCGGCGGGCGAGAAGACGTAGATCCCTGCTTTGTCGCCGGTGCCGGCTGTGGCGTAGATGTTCCCCTCGGTGTCGAGCGTCATGCCGTCGATCCCGCGGCCGCCGCCGAAGTCGTGCAGCACTTCTTTCTCACCCAGTGTGGCGTCGGCTTTCACGGCGAAGGCCGCCAAATGCCGGTTCCCCTGCGGGTTGTTGTCGGCGACATAAACCGTCTTGCCGTCGGGCGATACGAGAATGCCGTTGGGCTTTTGCACATCACGCGTGGCAATCCGCGTCGTGCCGTCGGGCGCGACGAGGAAGACCGCTTCGTAATCGAGGTCGCGCGGGTCGTCGCCAACGTACCGCGGATCGGTGAAATAGACGTTCCCTTTCGCGTCGATCGCCAGATCGTTCGGGCTATTGAATCGCTTGCCGTCGAACTTGTCGCTGAGCGTCTTGACCGTGCCATCCTTCGCACTGTCGATGCCGGTCGTGATTGAGATTCGCCGCTTCCCGCCGCTGTTGGCCCCTTCAGCAGCGAGCAGTTCCCCCTTTTGATTGAACATCAGGCCGTTGCTCCGGCCGCTAGGACTTCGGAAGACGGCCGTCTTGCCGGTCTTCGGATCGAAGCGATACATCGTCGTGCCGATGTCGGAGAAGATGATCGAGCCATCGGGCGCAAGTGCCGGTCCTTCGGTGAATTCACCCTCGGCCCAGAGAATTTCGAGCTTGCTGCCGGCGGGAACGATCTCTGCTTGAGCCATTGGTGCGAAGTCCGAACTTTCGACAGCAACGGCTCCTGACGCACCCAAGCGGACGAGCACGCAGCGCAAGCCGACGGCATCGTCTCGCAGCGTTGCATCCGCCTCACGGCGCGAAGCAGTAGCAAGTTCCTCGGCTTTGTCCTTCCAGCTTCCACTCCGGAGCACTCCTTTTTTGGGCCCGTCCGTCACCGTCTTGCCGAAGTCACCCGTCCATTCCCAGAGATAGCCGTGCATGTCGTACAGCCCCCACGGGTTTGGCTTCTTCGCACCAACCGGCGGATCGTTCCCTGCCGCATTGCCGGTGAACCAGGCGTAATCGCCAAGCTTCGCTTCGTCGTCGCCGAAGGAGTACTTCGTCGTGGTCCCCGCCCGCGCCGCATATTCCCATTGCTCCTCGGTCGGCACGCGAACGAACTGATTCGCATCGATCAGCTTCGCCGCCTGCATCAGGTCGGTGGCCTTCAGGCAAAAGTCGTTCGCCTCGTGGAGCGAGATCATCTCGACCGAATTTCGCTTCCCTTTCCACTTGCTCGGGTTGGCGCCCATCACCGCTTCCCACAGGTTTTGCGGCACTTCGTACTTGGCAATCTCGAAACGGGAGATCGTATTGGATTTCGGAAACTCTCCTTCGCCCGGCGCGATCGCCACGAACTCGTCGCGGAACGTCTTGAGCAGTTCCACCTGCTGCGGCGTCGGATCGGCGGCAAGGAGGGTGAGGACGAGCGTGGTGAGCATAGGAACCTCTGGATAGGCCCCGCCGGTCCGGCAGGACAAGTTGAATCTCGTTCCCAAGCTCTGCTTGGGCACAACAGCCGCCGAAGCTCTGCTTCGATGACGGGAAGCAGCGCTTCCATCCGTTTCGCCCCAAGCGGAGCTTGGGACGGAGAACCACGCGACCACTGGTCGCGGCTACGTCGCGCTCGCCAGGTTTCCCTTGCGGAAGGCGTCGGCCATCGCCATCGGCACCTGAGCCTCGGCTTCGACAAGCTTCGAGCGGTTCTCGGCCACCTTGGCTTTCATTTCCTGTTCCAGGGCGATTGCCTCGGCCCGTTTCCGCTCCGCCTGAGCGCGGGCGACTCGCGTATCCGCCTCAGCGGCGTCAGCCTGCAGGCGGGCGCCGATGTTCTGCCCCACCTGCACCTGGGCGATGTCGATCGAGACGATCTCGAACGCCGTCTGCGAATCGAGGCCGCGATCGAGCAGCGTGCGCGAGATCTTGTTCGGATTTTCGAGCACGTCCTTGTGCGACTCGGCGGAGCCGATCGACGTGACGATCCCCTGGCCGACGCGGGCGATCACGGTTTCCTCGGTCGCTCCACCAATGAGCTGCGTCAGGTTCGTCCGCACGGTAACGCGGGCCTTCACCAGCATTTCGATGCCGTTCTTCGCCACGGCGCTGAGGGTCGTCTTGCCGGAACGAGGATCGGGACAGTCGATGATCTTGGGCATGACGCTCGTCCGCACCGCATCGAGCACGTCACGGCCGGCCAGGTCGATCGCCGCCGCCCGGTCGAAATCGAGCGGAATGCCGGCCCGCTGCGCCGCAATGATCGCCAGGATCACGTTCGTCACATTGCCGCCGGCCAGATAGTGTGCCTCCAGGCGCTGCGTGCTGATGCCGTTGCGGCGGCCGATGTCGAGGCCGGCCTGCGAGGCCATAATCTTTGCCTGCACGATCAGCCGCGAGTTCACCTGCCGAAAGCCCATGCCGATGAGGGCGAGGATGCTCACGTCGGCATTGGACATGTATGCCTGGAACCAGAGCTTGCCGTAGGCGGCGAAGGCGATGGCGGCAATGAGCAGGAACAGGCCGAAGAGCAAACCGACCCCGACGAAAACCATCCACCAGAAGCTGTCGAGAAAATTCCCGCCGCCGCCATTGCCGGCTCCGTCGGCGGCTTGGGCCAGGATCAGTCCGAATGCAGTGCTCATGGTGCGATTATCCCCAGGGTGGCGATCGGTCGGCGTGCGACTGCACAGATGATAGCGGAACGGCGGGCGGAGACAAGCAAGACGGCGGGACGGAGAGATAGAGAGAACGAGTGATGAGTCTTCTCTCCATCCTCGGTTACTCAATCCACCCGCCTCCGAGAACACGCTCGCTGTCGTACAGCACGACCGCCTGGCCCGGTGCGACGCCATAGCGCGGCTCGTCGAAGACGACCTGCAGCCGGTTACCGGGAAGCAGCATTGCTCGGGCGGCGGCTGGCGGGCTGTTGTAGCGAATTTTTGCCTCACACACGAACTCGCCGGCGGGCACGTCGGCCAGCCAGTTGCAGTCGGCAGCCGTTAGCTCGCGGCGGGCCAGTTCCTCCTGCCGGCCGATCACGACGCGGCGGCTTTCTGGCTCGATCCGAACGACAAAGTACGGCTCCCCCATCGCTACCTTCATCCCCTTGCGTTGGCCGATGGTGAATCGCTCGATTCCCGGATGCGTGCCGACGACGCGGCCGTCGGTCGTGACGATCTCGCCCGACATATCGACGCCCTGCCGCCGCTGTCGGACGAACTCATCGTGCTTGCCGCTCGTGACGAAACAGATTTCCTGGCTGTCCTTCTTTTCCGCGACACGAAGGCCGATCTTCGCCGCTAGTTCGCGAATCTGCGGCTTGCGGAATCCACCCACCGGCAGCAGCATCCGCGCGAGGAGCCGCCACTCAATGCCGAAGAGGACGTAGGACTGGTCCTTCGCGTCGTCGATGCCGCGAAGCAATGAATCATCAACCAGCCTCGCATAATGCCCCGTCGCCACAAACTCCGCCCCCACGCTGTCGGCATAGTCGAACAGCTTGCCGAACTTCAGCCAGTTGTTGCACTGCACGCACGGGTTGGGCGTCCGGCCACGGGTGTACTCGGCAATGAAGTAATCGACGATCTGCCGGAACTCGGCCTGCAGGTTCAGGGCATAGAACGGAATCCCCAGCCGGTCGGCAACGCGGCGGGCGTCCTCGGCATCGCTGGCCGAGCAGCACCCCTGCTTGTGGTCGGCCCGCGGATTGAAGATCGGCAACTGAAACCCCGGCGGCCCACCGGCAGCACACGCCTCCTGGGCCTCCTCGCCATGCCGCATGAAGACGCCGATCACCTCGTGCCCCGCCTCGCAGAGTAGGTGCGCGGCGACGCTCGAATCAACGCCGCCGGACATTGCGAGGACGATACGAGACATGGGGGAATGTGGAATTCGGAGTGCGGAATTCGGAATGTACAGTCCATTCTTCAAGCGACACGCCGCGAGGGGGAGAGGGGGAGAGTGGGCGAGAGGGAGAAATTAGAGTTCTGTCTCCCACTCTCGCCCTCCCCCGCTCTCCCTCTCATTTCCCTGATCCGCGCTTGACTTTCCACCGCCCGCCCCCCTACCCTTCCTCTCGGGGCTCTCTCACCATCCGCTCATGCGTCTCCGCACGCTTCTTCTCGTTGCCGCATCACTGGCGGCCCTCGTCGGCGGCCTGTGGTACTGGCGCAAGAGTGAGGAAACTGCCGCCCGTCGGCTGGAAACGTGGCACGAGCAGGAGCGGATCGACGCGACCGTGGCCGCTCTCGGTCGCCGCTACGAATGGCCCGCCGGCGAAGTCTCGCTCACGGAATTAGCTGCCCTGATCGACAAACGCGGCGGTATCGCTGTCGATCTCGACCGGCTGGCGATCGAATCGGAGGGGCATAAGTTCGACAGCTACCGGTTCGACATCCCCGGCAGCACGCTCTCGGCCGCTTCGCTGTTGCGGCTGACCGTGGAGACGCACAGCCTAGCCTACGACGTTCACGATAGCCGGATCGCCATCACTACGCAGGACGCCTCGCGCGACCGCAACCGCCTCCGCACCGTCGTTTATCCCCTCCCGCAACCCGAGCCCTCCGCCGCCCGGGTGCCGCAGGAGCGATGGCACGAGCTGATTACCTCGATCATCGAACCCGACAACTGGGACGAAGTCGGCGGCCAAGGACACTGTGAACCGGTTCCCGGCGGGCTGATCGTCGTCCACAACGAGCGAATCCATCGGCAGATTCGACGGCTCATCGAGACGATCCGCCAGCTTCCAAGCGATCCATGGTCGCTGTCGCCGCGCATCCTCAGCCCAAGCGGCCCAACGCCCGAACTGCTCGCCAAGCTGACCGAGCCAACGACGATCGACTGCCACGCGATGCCGCTGGGTGACTTGCTCACGTATTTGTCGCAGCAGCACAACATCCCCATTCGCGCCGATTGGGAGTCGCTACGCAAAGCGGGCTTCGACCGCGACTGGGAGATCACGGCGCGACTTCGTTCGGTACCCTTGCAAACGGCCCTGCGAATGGCGCTCGACACCGATCAACTGACGTTCGTACTCGCGGGAGAGTCGGTTGTCCTCACGTCGGACGACGACGAGGAATCCCCCCTGCACATGTTCACGGTCGCTTATCCAGTGCACGATCTCATCGCGACTAGAAATCAAGAAGTCTCCGATGTCGATTCGCTCGTTGAGGTCATCACCACCACGATTGCCATGGAAAACTGGGTCGATGTCGGCGGCCCCGGGATCATCGCGGACGAGATCGCTGGCTGGCTCTTGGTAAGCCAGTCGCTGCCCGTCCATCAGCAGATCGAGCAACTGCTGACCGACTTACGGCGCGATTTGCTATTGGCCGCCCGGCAGCCGACACTGGGAAGCACAGCGACGGGGACGCTCGCCAAGATCGAGGCGGCACTCGATCGGCGGATTGCGGTAGAGTTCAACGGCACGCCCCTCACCGAAGTGCTGGACTGGATCAGTGATGAGATTGGTGTTCCGATCCTGGTGGAAAAAGATCTCTTTGAGGATACGAACGTCAAGGACCATTTTCGTGTGCCACTGTCGTGCCAGTTTGAGGAAGCCACAGCACGCGACCAACTCGAGCGGTTGCTGGAACCCGCAGGCTTGGTTGCCGTGGCGGACGGTGCAGTGCTGACGGTTGCCCATCTTTCTGAAGAGGACATTCCTCGCTTTCTGACGACGCGAGTGTACGACCCTCGCTCGCTTGGCGAGTGGTGTGAGAACGACAACCTAGAAGACGTTCTCACGTCGATCATTGACGTCTCCTCTTGGAACGACGGCGGCGGCGACGCTTCTCTGCGTCCCTTTCGCGACTTGTTCGTCGTGAGCCAATACGATGCGAATCATCGCCGCATTCAGCGTTTCCTGCAAACGCTCGAAACCCAGTGCGCCGTTGCCCAGGCCTCCCAACGCGACAGTGTTCTGCTGGTGGGAGAGCTTCCAACCGTGCAGTGCAAGGCGACGCTCGCCAAGACCGTCGATGTGGCCCTGTCCGAACAGCCGCTCGGAGCCGCGCTTCGCGAACTCGCAGGGGAGAACGGCCTTTCCTTGCGATTCGACGAGCGACGACTGGAGGAGGCGGGGATCGATCTAAACAGGCCCGCTACGCTCACCGCCCGCGGCATCTCCCTGGATTCCGCCTTGCGGCTGATTTTTGAAGAGCACGATTTGGCGTGGAACTTTCGCCGCGAAAGCTACGTCGTCACCTCCGACGACGAGCACGAGCAGGCCATGCCAATCGTCGCCTATCGAATCGACGACTTGATCGCGCAATCATCCGATCGTGAGGCATTGCGACACGCGATTTCGGACATCGTCCACCCGGAGTCATGGGAAGAGGTGGGCGGACGAGCCATGATCAAACCGCTGGCGACGTGGCTTCTCGTCGGTCAAACGCTGGAAGGTCACGAGAAGATCGAGCGTTTGCTGGCGGACCTGCGAGCCGGCATTCGCCAGGGACAGAATCAACCTCTCGCGACGATTCGTCCGGTCGAAAATCCGCAGTTGCTGGCGGCACTGGAGCGACCGGTGGACGCGCTCCTCGTCGAGACGCCGCTTAACGAGGCCATTGCTGAATATGCAAGACAGGCGCAAGTCCCGATCGTCATCTCGGCCAGGCGACTTGAAGAAGCGGGGGTGAATGTCGATGTGCCGGTTACCCTTCGCACGCCCGCCGCCCCGCTCGCCGATCAACTGGGACTGGTGCTCGATGCAAAGGAACTGGCGTTTGACCTGCGGCACGACATGATTGAAGTCACGACGCCTGAAAGGCTTGAATCTCCGCATCGGCTGCCGATTCGCGTGTACGACATTCGGCAGCTTATGAATCCCGCTGGCGGTTCCCGCCTCGCGGTAGGGCCTCGCGATCTCGTCACGTCGCTCATTGAAAGCGAGTCCTGGTTCGAAACAGGCGGTCCGGGCGCTGCCGTCGAGTTTCGCGGCTTCTTGATCGTTTGCCATACGCGTGACGTGCAGCAGCGAGTTGCCCAACTGCTCACGGCGCTGGAGCAGCACGTCGTCGGCGAGCAAGCGAGTACTGATGCTGCCAAGCGCGGCATCGACATCGACTCTGCCCGCGAACCGCTCGAGCGACTGCTAGAACGGCCCATCGATGTGGCCATTGCCGCCCAGCCGTTGGCCCCAGTGCTGGAGGATCTTTCCGCGCGGCACGGTTTTCCGCTCGTCTATGCTCCGTCGTGCGACGAAACGCTGATCGACCGCGTCCATCCGATTTCCTATGTCGCGACCGGCCAGCCGCTGGGAGCCGTTCTCGACAACCTGCTGACTCGCGCGCGGGCCGCCTACACGATTCGCCATCGAGCGATCGTCATCACCGACCTCGATTCGGCGACGCTCGCCACGGTCGTGCGCCTGTATCGGGCCGACGATGTGCAACTTCTCAACGGACGTTCGCTGGCGGACTTGATCGTTCGGCTGAAAGATGCGACACGGGCAACAGACCCTGGAGCAGCAGGACTATGGGTTGACGACGGAGGAGGAGCGACGCTGCAGGAACTGGGCCATGGGTGGTTTGCCGTCGCCGCGCCGCTGAACTTGCACTATCGCATCTCCGACTTTCTGACCGAGCAAAGAACCGGCAAGGTTCCTGACCGCGAAATGCGGTGGCGGGCGCTCGCTCCGATGCGGGCCATCCCCCGGAAATCAACTCCAACGACGCCTGTCGATCCAACCTACGATCCGTTCGCGGCACCTGCGGAGACCAACCCCCAATGAGTGATGCCGTCCCTGTCGAAAACTCGACTCCTGCAGCCAAACCGCGCCGCCGCTGGTTTCGGTTTCTGTACCAATTCAGCCTGCGGACGATGCTCATCGGCATGACGCTGGCTGCGGTGGCGTGCTGGTGGTTCTTGCAACCGAGCGTGCAGGAGGAGGAACTAGCGGGACGGTATCTGAAGCTGCGGCGGCAGATACGTGTGACGCGGGTGGAATCGAAGGACACTGGCGGGGAGACAATACCGGCGGAATTGGTCAGCGTCGGCTCGTGGCAACTCCGCGACGATCAGACGGATGTCTTGGTCGATGGCCGCTATCACAACGACCTGCCGCAGGGGAAGTGGACGCTCTGGTATCCCAGCGGGAGGAAAGCTGCTGAGGGGGAGGCGTTTCGCGGGGCCAAGAGCGGCCTGTGGCAAACGTGGGACGAGCACGGGACGCTGCGAAGCGAGGTGACGTATCGGGCCGTCGCGCCCAAGTCGCAATTCTCGGGAGGGCTTGGATCGCCTCGTCCATTCGTGACCTCGCCAATTCCCATCGTCGGCTCGATCGGCAGCCCGATTGGCCAAATGCCGCCACCCCGCATGATGACGAGTATGCTGCAGATGCCTCCTGCATCGCCCGTCGCCGAGCGTCACGGTCCGTGCCGCGTCTGGTATGCCAGCGGCAAGTTGCAGTACGAGGGGAGCTATGCCGACGACCGGCGCGACGGAGCGTGGAAGTTCTACGACGAGCAAGGGAATGTGGTGGAGGCCGGGGAGTACAAGGAGGATTTGCGGGAGGGGGAGTGGACAATCCTGGCGAGCGGGGTGCGTGAGCACCCCGATGACATCGCATTGTCAGAAACGCCAGATCACCCTCCGGCTGACGCCTCCCGCTCGCCGGTACGGGTCACGTATGTCGCCGGCCGCACGCAGACTGACCACGACGCGCTTCTCGCTCGTCTTCGTGCGGACCTGGCGAGCAATAGCGTTCGCCGGCAAGTCGCTGCGGCGGCCCGCCTGGAGGAACTGGGCCAGCACGCCCTGCCGATTCTGCACGAGCAGCTGCAGTCGGGCAACACCGAGGCGAAGATTCTCGCCCTGCGGCTCCTTACCGGGCACGAGGCTTTGACACCCGCGATGTATCCGCAGATTGAGCCACTCGTTCGCGACGACGATCCGCGATTGGCCCTGCGAGCAATGCTGGCGGTCTATCTGCTCTCGCCCGAGCGGCGCAGCCAGATTCACCGGCGGCTATTGGAACTGGTGGAAGCGACCGACAATCGCGACCTCAAGTTCGACATCCTCGCGAAAATGTGCGACGCCAATCCCGACCAGCGACTCGCCACATTCATGCGGCTGATTGAGATTCTGGCTGAGGATACGGCCATCGAGCCGGGGATGTTCAACTTCTATCTCACGCCGGACTGGCACCGGCTGACGAATCTCAAGTCCGATCCGGTCCCGCTCCTGGCCCAGTCGTTTGTCCACAGCGATCCTCGCGTGCGGCTAGTGATTCTGCTCCTGCTTGAGCAACTCGTCGAAACAGGCGAGGGACAGTTGCCGGTCGCCTCCGGCACTGCTGGTAACGCAGAAATCGTCTGGCCGATTCCGCCCACGGTTCAAGCGGTCATCGACAAGGCGAAGACCGATCCCGATCCGAAGATCCGCGAGCAGGCGGAAGCGATCGGCCGGGAGCAGCAGTTCTTCGGCGCGGGGAACGGGTTTTTCTAAATCAATCAATCTCCAGTCGCACTTCGCCCAGCTTGGTCTGGTCGCCGGTGAGTTCGAGGACGATCTCGTTGCGGGACGCGAGCAGCGAGGTGATGTCGCATGCTGTGGGGACCGTGGGGGAGGCATCTTGCTTGGCGGAGTTGCCGGAAGTATCCGGAAGGCGGGACGCCTGCCCCACGGAGCAGCCGTTTAGAGTAACGCTCGATAGGCCGACTGCGTCGATCACCAGCCAAACGCATTGGCCCGGCTGCAAGCCCGCCAGCCAGTTGAACGACCGCGCGTGCCGTGTGCCACCGGGAATCTCCGAGTGCTGCCACGGCTCGCGAAGGCGAATGACGTGCGGCATTACTCTTGAATAAAATCCGCTCCGACCGTCGCCTGGCGCACCTGCCGCGTGCCGGGCTCGATCGTGCGGATGCGGACCTGAATACCGCGAAGCGGCACGGGATACGGCGGCGAGGTTTCACGTTCGCCCGGATCATCGACGCCGCTTTCAGCCAAACCATTCAAAGGGTTGACGTTATCAAGTCCGTCAGTTCCCTCATCGACAAGCGGTGTTCCCCCTTCTGTAGCCACATCTTGGTTGTAGCCGTCCCGTTCATAACTAGCTGCCCAGGTGTCATAGACAGCGGTGTTGCCCATTTGGGACTGAGCCGCGGGTGCGCCGTAGAAAAAAGCCTGTGGAGGATAGACTGGTCCCGCGGATATGATCGGGAGCGTTGGACCGTATCCCACACGTCCATAAAACATGTCCACGAATGCCCCATAACCCACGATGGGATAACGAATGGGGTCAGACAGGTTCAGCGCGACGGCACTTTCCCAGCCTGGATCACCTGGCTGAACTGTACCGACGGCATCATCGCTGGGATCGCTGTTGGAATCGGTTGCTTCGCCATCGATGAGCAATGGCGCGCGAGGATCGAACACTCGCACATCAAAACTGAGCAAATTCGATAAAACGCGATCTTCACCGGAGTAGTTGTCCTGAAGCGTGTAGTAGCTCAGGCTCGCTGCGTCGCGCGGGTTCAGCAGCATTGCGTTGGGAAAGTTCGTCGGCAAGCAATTGTGAGCGAAGCGATGCTCGCGGCGAGAAAGGTCGAGGAGCGAGTTCGCACGAATGCGAAAAACGGGAGTTCCGCCATTGTCTTCGAGTCGGATGCTGGCGGAGACGCTGGCGCCATCGGAGGTCCAATACTGCCGCAGCAAGTTGAGCGCCTGCGCGTACTGTGCAACTGGAAAGTCGGGCCCAATTTGACCGATGTCTGGCCGGATCAGCATCTGCCGCCGATACAGATACATCGGCTCGCTTACACTCCAGATGCCGTCGCCATTGCTGTCGTCAAATCCCGTGAACCAGATTACCTCGGCAACCGGCGCGGAGATCGGTACAGCTAAACTCGTCGCGTAGTTGTAATGCTGCCCTGTGAACGGCTCGTTGGGCGAACGAATCGTCATTCCGATCATGTCATCGCTGTCGCCTAAGACAGTTGTCACGTTCGTAGATAAAAAAGCTGCATCTTGCGAATCCACGGTGCCAGTGGCATCAACATCCCAGTCTTTGCCGGGTAGTTCATAGATGCAGAAGTACCCATGACTCGACCCATCATCCGCCCACGGCACGACGGGGACGGTTAGCAGTTCCAGATCGGTCTTGAGCCGGACTGTCGCCGTGCGCATGGCGTTGTTCATTTCGATCATCGCCCGGCCGTCTTTCACGAAGTTGCCGACGTAGGCGTAGAACTCGGCAATGGCATAGACCAGGATCAGGGTCAGGGCCATGGCGATGAGCATTTCGACGAGCGTGAAGGCGCGACGAATCGCGCGCCGTGGATGGCTGTTGCCGTGGTTCGCTGCGCGACCCACAGCCACCCCAGCCTTGCCAGATACAGCCACCCCAGATTTTCTACGGGAAGAAACGGACATACAGCCTCTCCTGAGATGGCCCGCTCGCACGCGCCCGCCCTGTTCCGAGAGCCGGCGCGACGAAAGAAAAGTGCCTCGTACTTCTCTATTGCACCCCGCGGGCGGGCGCATGTCAAGCAGAAAGGGAGCGGGCGGGGCTCGGGACTAGGGGTTCGGGACTCGGGGCTGGCGTGGCGATTCGAGTAGGGTTTCTATGTCGCGACTACTGTTCGCGGCTATGTGTGGGTCGCCCACTCGCCGCGTCACGCCTACGCGCCATCCCACGCTCCCCGTAAACTCTACGGTTTCGCTCCCTATTCCTCGACTCGTGCGAGCGCTATGACGACCGACGCCTATCAGCCGTGCCCCTGCGGCATCGACAAGAAGATCAAGTTTTGCTGCGGCAGCGAAGTGATCGGCGACTTGGCCAAGGTCGAGGACGCCCTGGGTGGGGACCAGCGGCTGGGGGCTCTGGACCTGTGCAATCGGCTGATTGGGGCCAATCCGAACCGCGCCTGCATGCACATGTACAAGGCGATGGTGCAGATGGGGCTGCGCGAGGTGAACCCCGCCAAGCAAACGGTCGAGGAACTGCTCCGTATCAGCCCCGGCAATCCGGCCGGCCTCGCCCTTTCGGCAATGCTCGCCTGCCACGAAGATCGGGTCGAGGACGCGGTCGAGAACCTGCAGCACGCCCTGTTCGCCCAGCAAGGGAAGCTCGTCAACGCCGTGTACGAAGCGATCGGCATCGTTGGCCGCACGCTTGCCCAGGCCGGCGAGTCGATCTCGGCCCAGGCGCACCTGCTGCTGCAAGTGGGGGCCACGCGGGGGCAGGATCAGAACGCATTGATGGCCCTGCTCGAACTGGAGGGGAGCGGGCAGATTCCGCTGGCAGTGCATGGGGCAACGGCGCTCGTGCCGCTCGACGCTGGTTCGTCGCTGCCGGCGGCAGACGTGCCCGAGTTCAACGCCGCTCTGCGTCTGGCCGATATGGGTTGCTGGCTGGCCGCGGCCCAGCAGTTCGAGAAACTGGCCGAGAGGGCTCCGCGCGAGCCGGCGATCTGGAAGAACATCGGCGTCACGCGGGCGCGGCTGCTCAATAACGGCATCGCGGTCGAGGCGCTGACCAAATTTTATACACTGCCCGGAGTGCCGCGCGATCTGGCGGTCGAGGCGGCAGCCCTGGCCAACTTCCTCTCCGAGCCAAGCGACATCGACTTCGTCGATGAAGTGACGACGATCTTCGCCGTGACGGATGGCTCGGCACTCAAGGAGCACTTGCTTTCGACCAAACGGGTGCAGACGGTGCAGATTGATCCGACGGCGTTTCAGGAGGCGAATCAGCCGCCGCCGCTGGCCGCGTTTCTGGTGCTCGATCGCGAGATTCCACCGAACTCGACCGGTCTGTCTCGCGACAACATTCCGAAGGTGATGGGGGAGGTGCTGCTGTTCGGCAAAGAGACCGACCGGCCGGCACGCATCGAGTTCGTCACGGTAAAGAAGTCCGACTACGATGCCCGTCTGAAGGCTCTGCACGATGCCATCGGCCAGTTCCTCGGCGAAAAGCTGGCCGAGGAGGTAAGCGGCAAGATGTCGGCTGCCGGCGCGGCTCTGGCGATCAATTGGCGGTTCCCGGACGACACGCCGGTCGATGTCCGGAAGAAAATGATCGAGGAGCACCGGACGCAGGTGCTGCTGAGCATCTGGCCGAACCTGCCGATGAGCGCCCTCGGCGGTAAGTCGCCCCGCGTGGCGGCTGCCGATCCGGCCGGGCAAATCGCCCTGGCGGGCTTGATCCTGACGATGGACCTTGCCGAGCCGGAAGAGAATCCCGACTTCAACAAGCTCCGCCGCTCGCTCGGCGTGCCGACACTGGAGCCGATCGAGCCTGAAGGGGTGCGGGCCGGCACGCTCACTCCGGGGCAGCAGACTCGGTTGGTGGTGAACAAGCTGACCGACGAGGATTTGATTGGGCTCTATCGGCGAGCGACGATGATCGCCGCACCGCGACTGGTGCGTAAGCTGGCGCTGGAGATTGTCGCCCGCCCCTCGCTCGACAGTCACCCGGAGATCAGCAAGGCTGAGGCATACGACATTCTTTCGCGGATGACGGCCGATCCCGACGAAGCCCTCGCGATGATCCTCAAGGCGCAGGATGCGGTAAAGGCCAAGGGGCAGTCGCCGGCTCGCCTGCTCCTTTCCGAGTTCGCGCTCCGCCTGCGAAGGATGGAAGAGGCCGAGGCCAAGCGAGTGCTCAACACGCTCATGTCCAAGCACATGCGCGAGCCCGGCATCGGTCAGGCGGTGTATGGCCTCCTCGCGCAACTCGGCCTCATTGAGATCGACCCCACGACTGGCCAGCCGGTGATGACGCGGGGAATGGCTGGCAGTGGCATGGGCACCGCACCTGCTGCGACGCCGGCGGGCGGTATTTGGACGCCGGACCAAGGGATGCCGAGCGTTCCTGCACCGGCTGCTCCTGCCGCGGCGGCGAGCAAGTCGAAGCTCTGGGTGCCGGGGATGGATTAACGTGCTGCCGTCAGCAGCGCCAGCACAGCATGGCTGCACCGGCGGGCACGCACTTTCTCGCTTTGGCATCGCAGTAAAGCCGTCGCGGGGCGCGGGTCGAAGTAACTCGTACCCGCTTGCTTCTCACCGCGATCTTCGCCCTCCTATCTTCGCTCGTTGATCGGTCGCGGCAACTTGGCGTACTTGCCTCGTCGCCACCGCTTTCACGCTTTTCACACTCGTCCAAAGCCGCTATAAGCCCCGCGGCCAGGCAGATCGTCCGCACCCGCGCGGTGATCGACCCAGCCGTGTGGCAGGATGCCCGCACGCTCGTCTGCTCGATCCGAACGCTAGCCCAGGGAAGGGGGTGCCATGCGCACCGCTCCGCTGCGTCGCAAGGAAGCGACGCCGGCCACGAAGGCCGCACGCCGATTGACCCGCCGCTCGCTCTCACTGGAAACGCTCGAATCACGCGACCTCTTCGCGCTAGCGCCTGCCGACGATCCGCTCGCCGATGCCGGAAGCCACAACGGTCCGTGCCAGTGCCCGGTGTGCACGGGTGTGGGCCTCGAACAGATCGCCACGATCACCGACAACAGCTTCACATCCGGCGGCTCAATCTCGCTCGCCAATCTGCCGCAGCTTTCGAGCAACTCGTCGGCCAAGGCGAAGCTCTATCTCGATTTCAACGGTCATTCGCAGACTGGCTGGGGGAACTATGGCTCGGTCACGACGCCGGCATTTGACCAGGATGGCAATCGTTCGTCGCTGACCACCGTCGAACTCGCCACGATCCGCGAGGTTTGGACCCGCGTCGCCGAGGACTATGCCCCCTTCAATATCGACGTTACGACGATCGACCCGAGCGGGCAGTCGGGCGTGCGGGTCGCCCGCGTCGTGGTCGGCGGCAACTGGTCGGATTGGTATGGTTCGACGGCCGGTGGTGTCGCCTACGTCGGCGGATTTACGAACACGCTCCCCAGCGTCGCGTTTGTCTTTGAGGACGCTCTGGGGAACGGCAACCCGCGCTACCTCGCCGAAGCGATCTCGCACGAAGCCGGGCATCTGTTTGGATTGCAGCACCAGGCAGTTTGGAGCGGCACCACGCTCGTCGAGGGTTACAACTCCGGCAGCGGTAACTGGGCCCCGATCATGGGGACCGGTTACTACGCCGATCGGACGACTTGGCATCGGGGGACGGCATCGTCGAGTGCCAGTTCGATGCAGGACGACATGTCGATCATCGCCAGCGCCACCAACGCGTTTGGTTGGCGGACCGACGATTTCGGCAACACGGTGGCGACTGCCAGTTTGCTCGCCGGTACAAGCGTCAACGTCGCCGGCATCATTGGCCAGCCGACCGACATCGACATGTGGAAGTTCACCACCGGCGGCGGCACGGTCAACCTGCAGATGGCGGGAGCACAATACGGCGGAAACCTCGATGGTGTGATCGAAATTCGGGACGCCAACGGACGGACACTCGCGACCGCTTCCCCCAGCGCGACGCTCGGCGCCTCGATCACGACCACCGTTGGCAGCGGCACGTTCTATATCGTCGCGCGTGGAACCGGCGGCTATGGCAACGTGGGCCAGTACACGCTCCGCGGCAGCATTCCCGGTGCGGCTGCAGCCAGCGTCGTTCAGCCGGAAATCAGCGTTCGGCTCAATGGGGCGGAACTGGCCGATGGCAGCGCGGTGAGCCTCGGCAGCACCACGATCGGCACGCCGATCTCGCGGACGTTCACGGTCACGAATGTCGGCGGCGGAACGCTCACGCTTACGCCGCTCTCGACAAGCGGATGGCCGGCAGGATTCTCGCTGGTCAGCAACCTTGGCGATACGACACTTACCGCCGGCCAATCGACGGCGTTCACGATCCGCTATAGCCCCACGACCGCCAGCAGTTCAGCCGGCACGATCGCCGTGAAGAGCAGCGATGCGAACGAAGCGACGTTCGACATCAAGGTTTCAGCGAGTGCCAAGACCGTGACCTCGTCCACCGCTCCGAAGCCGACGACCACAACCACTAGCACGTCCACGTCGCTGGTGCAACGAAACCTCGACAATGGCGCTACCGGACACACACGCTCCAGCGGCTGGACCACACAGACCGGTCGCGGTGTCTCGGGCGACATCGATCAATCGGCCAAGGGGACCGGCGCGAACTTTTCGAATTGGTCGTTTACCAGCCTCCCCAATGGGACGTACCAGGTCTATGCGAGCTGGACTGCCGGTGCGACCAACGCGACGAACGCTCCGTTTACGCTCTACAACGGCAGCACACCCGTTTCGACTGTGCGTACGAATCAGCGGTTCGCCTCGACCGGCCTCACCGCCGACGGAGCGACCTGGAAGCTCCTGGGCACCGTTACCGTCACTGGCGGCCGGCTGAACGTCCGCCTGAGTAACGCGGCTGACGGATTCGTCGTCGCCGACGCAATTCGCATCGTGCAGACGAAAACGCAGGCAGCCGACGTGCCGAGCGATGATCCAGCCGCGGCTGACTTGGCGCTGTTGGGGTGGCTCTCGTCGGAATCGAGGGAAAGCGAAACTGACGTGCCGGTGCAAGCTGCCAAGTCACAATTCATGTCGCCGGTGAATTCGACTCGACCTGCCGCGGAGTTGCTGGAGGATCCCAGCGATCGTGCGTTCGATTTCGTTTCGTTTGGGTTAGCGGAAGAATCAGACGAGATCGACTTGTCGGATGAGGACGTTCGACTGGCCGACGTTGTCGCCGCCATCCTCTAGCTACCGCTGATACGGCGAAACTGCGGGTCGCTCGGTCAGCAGTTCGCGGCCGTGGACCGGGAGATAGCGGTAATAGACTTCCAGGCTGAGGGCGGCCATCGACGTGCTATAGACGCGGCCGCCGTAGCCCCCCCAGAGTGGATCGGGATCCCAACTGCCGCGGCGCTCGCCATCCTGGCGCTGGCTGTAAAGCAGTTCCTGCTGCAGGGCCTTGTTCCACGCTTCCCACTCCGGCCCTTGCTTCTGGAAAAGGGCCAGTGTGCCGTAATACCAGTAATAGAGGTTTGTCTGTCCGTCGCCGGGGCGCTCCTCGGAGACGTAGGTCGCCGCTTCGACCAGCGTGCCGGGGCGGTTCTCGGCTTCCAGAAACTGCCGGCAGACGAGGGCCTCGGCCGTCATCGTGCGGCTGACACGGTCGCCGGGGCGGTAGCTCGCCAGGCCACGTTCGGGACCGGACGATGCGGCACGCAGGAAACGCGTCATCCGTGTGCGCGTCTCGGCCGGCATCTTGATGCCGGCTAGTTCAGCACTGTGCAGGGCCATGAGCTGCCAGCCGAACTGGCTCATGTCTCCCATTTGATCGAAAGGCTGATAACGCCATCCCCCGGACGTATGTTGAGCTGCGATGGTGTACCGCAGGGCCTTGTTTAAGCCAGAGAGGAGCCGCTCGTCGCCGGTCAGGGCATAGGCCTCGCTCAGTGCCAGCGTCGCAATTCCGTGGCAATACATCGAGGCGAAGAACTCGGCGTTTCCGGCAAGGCTGCCATTGGCGGCTTGGCTGGCGAGGAGGAATTCGAGGCCATGCTGCACGTTCTCGCGATGACGCCCCTCAAGGTGCGTCTGGCCGTTGCCGAGGAACGCGAGGAGCGCAAGACCGGTGACGCCTGTGTCGGCTCTGGCGCCGGCTCCTTGGCGATCGTGGCCAAGCGTTTTTGTTTCCTTACCGGCACCGTGCAGATCAGCATCCCACCGGCCGTCCGTGCTTTGATTCGCAGCGAGCCATTCGAGGGCGGCAGCGACGGCAGTTTCGGATTGTGGCGTCGCGCCGAAGGGCTGAGCGACCTTGAGGCGATCAGCCACAACGCGGGCTCGGAGCGGTTCGGCGATCGGTTCGCCGTCGCCTAGGCGACGCGGCACCGTCGCAGGAGTGGCGGCGTAGGATGCCGAAGGCGGGGATGCAGCAGAATCCGGCGACGCGGACGCAATTGCTTCTGCGGACGGGAGCGAAACAGCTGGTGCTGGAGGCGGACGTGCCGCATCCAAAGCCGAAGGCGTTTTACTAACCGATGAGGCCGTGGGGAGCGGTATCTCATTCAGCAGATTCTCGACATCGTCGGTTGCGGCTGCATTCTCATTCGGACGCGGTGGCGTGGCGGAGGGCGGCTGGACCGCGGCAGTCTGCTCGGGCGGCGCGACGGGCTGCGGTGCAGGAGCGGCTGGCGGCACTATCTCGGCGGGCCTTGTGGTGCGAGTGATCGCAGTGGTTTGCGGAGTGACCGCCGCAGTCGCGCTTGGAGCGGGAGCGAGGAGGTTCAGCTCCTCCGAATCGTCGTCCCCCGGCCGGCTCCACGGCTGCTCTTCTTCGAGTTCCGGCGCGAATGCCGTTTCTTCGTAGTCCTTCGCATCGACGAGATGCACCTTCACCGTCTGCCCGAGCCAGCTTCCCGGCTGATCGAACAGCACCCGGGTGCTGTAGGCATAGATCAGCAGCAGCAGATGAGCCGCGAATGACAGGCCGGCACACTTGGCGATTGGTCGGGCCTGCCCCCAGCGGGTCCAGACCATCACCACCAGGGCGATGAACAGCGAAATGAAGCCGATGGCCAGCACGATAGCCAGCGCCCGGTCGGACATGGGCTACCTCGCCTTCGTGCTGCCTTGTCCCGTGGCGATCGGCCCGCTCGCCACGCGGACGGAGATTCCCAGATCACTGATGCCGGCCGAGCGGCAAGCGGTCATGACTGCCGCGACGTGCTGGAAGGGGCCATCGGCATCAGCCCGAATCACCACGCCGATGTCGGCATATTGCTTCTGATCGTCGGCCAAGAGCCGCGTAAGGTTTTCGAGCGAAACGGGCGAGCGATTCAGCTCCAGACGTCCGTCGCGATAGACGTTGATGACCCGCTTCTCCGGCGACCGCGGCAGCTTGGCCGCTCCGGCGACCTGCGGCACCGACAGATCGACCTTCTTCTCCAACTCGGTGAAGCGGGCCCCCACCATGAAAAAGATGATGAGCTGAAAGACGATGTCGATCATCGGCGTCAGGTTGATCGCCGGGATATCGTCTTGGTGGGTCTTGAGGGGCATTTCAAATTGCAGATTTCAGATTTCAGATTTCGGATTTTGGGGGAAACGGGGCCTGGTCACTTGTCACTTGTCATTGGTCACTGGGGTGAGTTGGTGAGTAAGTGAGTGGTCGAACTTGAAACTTGAAACTTGAAACCTGGAACTTCAAACTTCTGTCCTCTGTCCTCTGTCTCCTGTTCCCTGTTCCCTGTCCCCTGTCTCCTGCTTCCCGCCTACGCTGCTTTCGCCCGCCGGCTGCGGTTCTCCGATGAATCGCTGGCAATGATTTCGACGACTTGCTGACCCAGCGCGTCGATCGATGTGATCAACGTATCGACGCGGCTGAGGAAGAACAGATACGCGAGCAGGGCGGGAATCGCGACCAGCATGCCGGCTGCAGTCGTAATCAGTGCCTGGGCGATCCCTTCTGCCATCATCTCGCGCTGCCCTTCTGCGGCTGACGCGGCAATGGCGTTGAACGACATGATCATCCCCATGACCGTCCCGAGAAGGCCGAGCAGGGGCGCGACTTGCGAGATGCCGTTGAACAGCCGCAAGTGACGGCGGAGCTGGTTGGTGACGCGCTCCCCCGCATCGAGAATCGCTTGCTCGACCTCGACCGACGTTTTGCCCCACTTCTTCACAGCGGCGGCGAAGACGATGGCAACGGGGCTTTTGTTTTCATCACACAACTTGATCGCCTTCTCGCGGTCAAGTTGCCCTTCGCGCAGCTGTTCGAGGAACCGTTTGACGAATGGGCCGGGAATCACGCGGCCGCGCCGCAGGCTGACCAGCCGCTCGAAGACAAATACCAAGAGCAGGAACGAGCAGAGGGCGATCGGATACATGATCGGACCGCCGTCGTGAAACACGCTGAGCATGTTCTTCGTCGGGATCGCCTCGCGGCCAGCAGGCTGATCCGCCTCTGCCGGGAGAGCTTCCGGCTGGTCGGCGGGCGCGGCGACGGGAGCTTGAGCCCAGGCGCTCACAGCGACAAAAGCTGCGATACAGGCCGAGGCGAGCAGCGTGTAAAGACGGCGGACGGGAGCCGATGAGGCCGTGGGCATGGTTCCTTCCTGGCGGCAGCCGGCCATCCTTGACCGGCGAGTGCTAGCTGACCCCAAGCACAAACGGCGCGCGGGGCGTCACTTCGCACGGAGAGTATCGGCGCTCAGAGCGATGAGAAAAGAGCCGCGGCCCGCAGGGTTGCCACAACTTGCCTGGACCGCCAAGTCGGTGATTGCTGGCAAGTTTTGCCAGCACGGTAGATCCCGCCTGCCGGGCGGGATCTGGTTGCGCACCGCGATTTCACGCCCTTTTACGAGTGGAGCGACAGCTAGGTCCGCCCCGGCAGGGCGAACCTACTTCAATTCTTTCAGCCGCAGGTTGCGATACTCGACGTGCGCCCCGTGTCCGCAGAAGCAGATGAAGCCCTTGTCCCGCTTCAGGCCCGGGTGGTTATTACCGTCGATCGTCTTGGGCGTGCTCGCTTTCTCGATATCGACATCGACAATCGTCGTGCCGTTCAGAATGACCGTGACTTGCTTCCCTTTCACGATGATCTCTTCGCTGTTCCACTCGCCGACGGGCTTCAGATGGCCGACCTTCGCCGGAGCGACACCGTACACCGACCCGTGGTGCTGGTATTCCTTCAGCCCCTTGTAGCGCTCGTCGGTGTCGTCGAGCACCTGAATCTCCATGCCAACATAGGCCGGGTCGCCCGACAGTGGCGTACGGATGCCGATGCCGTTGTTCGCTCCAGCGGTGAGCTTGAATTCAAACTTCAGGTGAAAGTCGGCGTATTCCTTGTCGGTGTAGATATTGCCGCCCCCTTTCTCCTTGCAGACGATCGCCCCATCGACGATCTCGTACCCGCTCTTGTCCCCCTGCCAGCCATCGAGCGTTTTGCCGTCGAACAGCGCGACAAAGCCATCCTCGGTGTCGGCAGCATGAGTCTGACGAAGCGATGTCGTGGCTAAACAGCAAACAACAAGCGTCGCTAACAGCCGGATCGAGTGTCGCATGAGTGGAATCCAGGTGGCAGGTTGGAAAAAGCGTGGCAGGAAGGCTGATTCTAGCTTTGCTGATGCCGGGGCTGCAATGTAACCAGCGAAAAGCCATTCAATTGACCGGGGCAAGGGACGATTCGTACATTGGTAGGTAGTCTCTGGTTCTTCCTGCGGAATTGCGACTCGGATGTCTGACGAATTCGATCCCTATCACGTTTGGCTCGGCATTCCGCCCGACGAGCAGCCGCCGAACCACTACCGGCTGTTGGGGTTGCGCTTGCACGAGGCGGATGACGACGTGATCAGCAACGCGCTCGATCAGCGGCTGGCGTTTTTGCGGACGCTGCAGGCGGGCAAGCGGGGGATGCTGTCACAGAAGCTACTGAACGAAGTCTCGGCGGCGGGGGCCTTGCTGCTCGATCGGAAGAAAAAGAAAGCTTACGACGAGAAGTTAAAAGCATCTCAGCCTGCAGCAACGATGCCGACGAACCAACCGGCCGCGGGGACGAAATCGACACTCCGCACGGCCCGGCCTCTTCCTACCGCGCAGCCGATCGCCGAGGTCGTACCGATTCCCGAGCCTGTCGCTTACGTGCAAGTGCCTATGCCGCACCCGATGCAGCCACAAGTGCCGCAGCAGCAGCCGTATGTTGTGCCAATCCCGGTACAGATGCCCGTTCCTGCTGGTCCGCCTCACTATGCACCTCCTCCAGAGCCGGTGCCGTTGGCGCCCGTGGCGACGATTTCCACGATTCCGGCGACCGCTCGGCGTCGTTCATTGCGAGGTGGAGCACTGGCGATTTCGATTGTGGCCGCCTGTGCGATCGTGCTCGCGGCGACGGTCGGTGGCGTGATTTGGTGGTTGCAGCAGGGCCAGTCTCCGATTTCGAACGTCCCTCCGACAATTCCCACGACACCCGGTCCAGAAACGCCAACTCCGCCTCCCGATGCAATTCCACCCGGTCCAACGCCGACCGTTCCGACACCTGTCACTTCCGCACCGGTGACGCCTCCCGCTGCAACGAGTCCCAGTCCCAACGACCCACGAAAGGTCTGGGTTTACGCCGACAATTCCCGCGGCGGCCTGCGGCACGTCGATGGCGACCGGTGGGTGGAACTCAGCGAGTCCGCGGCGATCTGGTACATGCAACGGGAAACGACGCCGGATGCGATCACGTTGCAGCAGGTGGGTGGTTCGCCTGTGACAGTCAAGCTGCTCGCCGACCGAATGATTCACGACGACATCGAACGGACCGGACCGACGGTGTTTTTCGGCAAGTGGCGGAGCCTCGAAGGGCTCCCTCCGTTCGCTCGCCGCGATCCGGGCCAGGTTCAGCTGCAACCGCCGCCGAATCGGAACGAGGTTCACTATGGCCTGTTGTTCGACGGCCATTCGCAGGTGGAGTTGCCACTGCCGAGCGAGCTGCAAAAGCCCAAAGCGAAATTCGCGATCGAACTCATGGCCCGCTGGCTCGATCCGCGGAAAGCAGCTTGCCTGCTGGAATGCGGCAATTTGCGGCTGTGGTCGCATCCGGCACAACCGGGAGGCGGGGCACTGCTCGCCCTCGAAAGTGGCGGCAAGGAATTGCAGTTCGGCTTTCCGGGTGGACGCGATCACACATACTACCCGACGATCATCTGCGACGGCAGCAGCGTGCAGGTGCTGATGAACGGCTCGCCGCTCCAGCTCAAGCTCCCGCCGCCGTCGCTCGGCTCTGGACCGCTGCTCGTCGGGCGAGATTCCCGTGGCGAGCGAGGCTTTCGCGGTCTCCTCCTGGGGCTACGTGTTTCGGAGTTCGATCGGCTGGCAACGGTTCGCGCTCCGGCCACTCTGCCGCGGGCGCTCGTGGCCGACGATTTGACGCTTGCCACGATCGAAATGCGTCGGCACATGGCCGGAAAGGTCGCGATCGTGCCCTCCAACGCCGGCGAGGGGAAGCGAATCGGCGTCCAGTGGGTGCCGATGGACTACCTTCATCGACTCGCGGCGGAATCGAAGCCGGGAGAGGTGAATCTATTGCGTGCATTCATTCCGCAAGAGCACATCCTTGGCGGCCGCATGAGTTCCGATGGGAAGGAGCTTCAGATCAGGACTCCGCAAGGCACGAATGTGCTTCACTTGCCGTACCTCCCACCGTCTCGCTATCGAGTCGAAGCCAATGTGGCGCGAACCGGTGGAGACGGCGGGATCGTTTTTGGATTGCTGCTCGACGATCAACCGGCTTTCTTGCTCATCGATACCCCGTTCATGGGGAAACGCATGTCGGGCCTCGTGATGAGTGCCAATCGCCTCTCGGCCGGCGATACTCGGGCGGTCACCCCCGCCGAAATCTCCGCTGCCTGGCAGCCGGTTGTTTGCGAAGTGGTTGCGGAGAATGGCAGAGCCATGATCCGGGTCAGGGTGTCGGAGAAACTTGTCTTCTCTCTGGACACGGAGATCCGATCGATTTCCCTCCCCGATGACTTGCCCTTGAGGAGCAAGTCGATGTTCATCGGAAGCTCCGAGGGGACGTTCAAAATAGATCGCCTCGTACTGCTGCCGCTGCCGGACGACAGTCCTCTCGCCAGAATGACGCCTCTTCCAGTTCCAGGCGAGCCTCCTTTTGGAACTCCTCGGCCGATGCCGCCCATGCCTGTATCAACGACGAAGCGACCGCCACCGGATGCGGCAACGCTCGCTCGCGAACTGGAAAAGGCTCGCGACATCTATGCCGATCGGTTGGCGAAGGCGACGCGTCCCGAGCAGAAGGCGACGCTGGCGACGGACATTCAGAAAGACGCAGCTTCGACCAGCAGCGACTCCACTGCACGGTATGTCCTCATCGATCTGGCTCGCAAGGTATTTGTCCAAGCCGGTGCAGTTGAGGAAGCTCTCGCAGCGGCGGAAATGATCAGCGATGAATACGATGTTTCCGAAGCGGACTCGCTGACGACAACGCTGGAGGCCCTCGACGGAGCATCGCTGGTCGCCAAACAACGCGTCGCCCATGCACAAGCAGCCCTCAGTTTGTCCGAGCGGTTGGTTGGCGAGGAGAAAATCGCCGAGGCGGGCAAACTCGCCACGATGGCCGGGCAATCCATCGCGCGACAGTCGGATGCCGCGATTAAGAAGAACATCGGGCAGCGGGCCTCGCGGATCGGCCGCATCGCCACCGGCTGGGAAGCTGCCCAGGCGCACGTTGCCACGCTCGCCGCGAAGCCCGACGATGCAGACGCCAATCTGGCTCTCGGCAAGTTTTACAGCTTCGTCTGCGAGCGCTGGCCGCAAGGAACAGAGCACTTTGTCAAATCGGGCAACAGCGCATTTGCTAAGCCGGCAAAGCTAGATCGTGAAGCGACTGACGGCAAGTCCCGTTACGCCGCCGCTGAGGCGTGGCTCGAACTGGCCGAGTCGTCGCATCTGGCGACAAAAGACGAGAAGCAAGCAGCACAGCGGCGCGCGAAGCGTCTTCTGGAAATGGCGCTATCGGGGCTCGAAGGCCTCGACAAGATCAAAGCGCAGAAGCGCATGGAATCCATCGGCGATGTGGGGGACGGCCCAACCGACAGCGTTGCCCCCGGGGAAAAGCCGGTGGCCGATGCAGCGGTTGCCAGTCCGCCACTCGCGGCGATGAAGGGAGTCATGCTGGGGCGGGTGTACGTCAACGAGAAATTGACGGACGTGATCGTGCGCTATGAACCGGGCGCGCGAATCTCGAATGACCACTTTGCCAAGATTGTGGCTGCAACGGGCGTCCCCGTGACCGAAATGACAAGCCTGCGAGTTCAGTTCGAAGTGGATCTTGTCGTGAAGCGCCCAACGAGGGTTTATTTCGCTCACGCCGTTAGTCCAGGGGCGATTTCCACATTCCTGCTGAATCAGACAAACAGCCTGAACGATGCCCGCAACGGCAAAGGCAAGACCGTTGCGGTGGACTTGCCCGCTGGTCGATCCGGCATGGTGTGGATGATCGAGAACACTAGGGATTTCGACGGCGCCGAGCTGGCTTTCAAGACGAGCCCAGGAGCGAGTTCAGACTACGAATTCGAGCTTTCGCCGTCGGCCAGCAAGGCGCTATCCAGCGTGAAGCCGGACCGGATCGTTCGTGTTGTTAAGTAACAACGAAAGAACCAGCATTCGTCGCATCGCTGTGATTGTCACAACTACACGGCGGCCATTGCCAAGACGCTCGTCAATGCGCCGCCAAACCCTGCCGCCGCATTTTGGCGCGGGCACGGGTCAGTGTGGGGCCGACGCTGTTCGTCGGCACGCCGATCTGGCGACTGATTTCGTCGTACGATTTGCCTTCGAGGTGATAGAGCCGCACCACGTCAGCCTCTTCGCCGTGCAATTCGTCGAGCAGGCGCTCCACCTCTTCGCGATTGGCGAGTCGCTCTTCGACGGATTCGCCGTCGCCAGCGACATCTTCGATCTCGCCCGTGTCGGCGACATTGGGCACGATTCGCCGCTTGAGCAACTCGCGCACAACAACGCGGCGTGCGATAACAGTCAGGTACGTGGCCAGACTGCTTTGCCCACGGAAGCGCCGCAAAACGGCGAAATCGTCAGACAAGAGTGCCGCAAAAACTTCGGCGGACAGATCTTCCAGATCCTGCGAAGCAATGGCAATCGAGCGGCTTTGCGTTGTGTGCGTTACGACGTGGACAACGAGGCCCAGGAACCGATCTACGAAGTCTTCCCATGCTCGGGGCTGGCGAGCGAGGCAGCGCTGTAGGAGCTGGCGGTCGATCTCGGAGAATGCCACGTCACGATCCCTTTACTAAGCAGTCCTTCGTGGTCGGCCGGCCGCTCTCGGAATCGATTGCCCGGGTCGTCGCGGTGATAGCGGAATTGCCCAATTTTACGCTCCCCGGCAAGCTGGGACAAGGTTGAAAGTGCTGGCATTCCGTCCTGCCGGGGGAGGCGTCGCCGCTTGACACTTGGGGAACCCGCCACTACGATGCCGCGAAAATTGGCGGGCTCAGCGGCTGAAGTCGTTAGCGTGCAACCACTTGCCACGGCTCGGCCAGTCCATAGTCGGCTGCGGTGGGTACTGGGTTGCGTCGAGTTAGGCCGCTAGAATGCCGATCATTGGCGGTGGCTAGCTGTCACAATGCCGCCGGAGAGGATTATCAGCCGCGGGCCGCACACCCGTCGGCTTTGCACGAGGAGAGATCGCGAGATGACTCACGTTGTTTGCCAGGCCTGTTTTGGTTGCCGCTACACCGACTGTGTGGTCGTGTGCCCGGTTGAATGCTTCTACGAGGGTGAGCAGATGCTCTACATCCACCCCGATGAATGCATTGACTGCGAGGCGTGCGTGCCCGAGTGCCCGGTGGAGGCCATCTTCCACCAGGACAACGTGCCTGAGGATCAGAAGCCGTTCATCGAGTTGAATGCCGAGATGGCGCCGCAGTGCCCGGTGATCACCGAGAAGAAGCCTCCGCTGGTGGATACCTAGTCGGAGATTGGGACGGAGCGATCTCGGTTGAGTGCTCGTTCCGAATGACCAATGTCCAAATCCCAATGACCAAAAGAGAACACCACTGCATTGGTCATTGAGGCTTGGTCATTGGTCAT
>CAYLLN010000048.1:0-51054 GCA_964384375.1 uncultured Pirellulaceae bacterium | reverse complement strand
TGAAGTCGATGACGTAGTGATTCTCATCGAGCTGGCCATCGACCTCGACCTGCACCCGGTAGTTGTGCCCGTGCAGCGGCTCGAAGATGTCGCCCGCAAAGGTAATGTAGTGAGCAGCACTGAAGACGTGCTGCTCTTTGGCGAGGCGGACAGAGAAGGAGGAGGGCATGGGAATAGGGACTGGGGCTTAGGAATGGGAGGGCGAGGCTCCTGCCGAGCCGAAGAGCATCACGAATAAGGTGGATGAATCAGCCCGCCACGTGTCGCCGCAAACAATCCCGCGGCAATCAGATCGGCAGTCGTTCCAGGGTTGCGGCGGTGGCCGTCGGCCCGGAGCCAGAAGTCAAAGTCAGCCACAGCCTCATAATACGCTTCGTCGGGAGGCTCGCCGGCCGACAGCACCTGCGCGGCCAGGGCCGACGCTTGCTTGGCAACTTCAATCCCACACTTGCGGGCAATCAGGCTGTCGGGATGACGGCTAAGCAGCACCAGGTGTGTGTGGATGATCGCGTCGGTCAGCGACCAACCGTCTTCGCGAACTTTCACTAGCAACGGTACGACCTCTTCGAGCACCACTCGAAAATCGGTCACGAACTGCCGAGCAACCAAGTCGCGGTCGGCGGCGGCACGCATGGCGACAAGCAAGTCGGCTGGCGGAGCGGCGGCAACGTCCATCTCCTCGACCTGGCCGAGGCCGCCCGGCTGCGCGAGGCGAATCGCTTCATACACGGCGGCAGCGTCGGTGGGAGTGAGAGACTTGAGGACTTGGCCCACTGCGTCCGTCGTGAGCGGATGGTCGGCAGGCACGGCCGCCAGAGGTGCAAGGAGCAAAACAATGCCCAGATTCGTGTTCGTCGAGACGACCTCGCGCGTCGCCTGAATCGCACACAGCACAGTCGCCCCCACGCCATCCTCGGCAGCGGCTTCCATCGCGGGAGCAATGGCCACGGCGCTGACCAGAAAATCGTGCAGCGTCAGGTCAGCGAAGTCCGCGCCGCGATGCACGTTGCCAACCTTTGGCGCGGTCGCCTCCAAAATGCAGGCGAGCGTCGCACATTGGCCGATCGACATTCCTTTCATGCCGCGGCCTCCTTGCCGTCAATGAACTTCGCCAAGAGCGGCACGATCCGTTCGTGGGCGTCTTCGACGACATAGTGCCCACAGTCGTTGAAGCGATGCACCTCGGCCTGCGGCCAATGCTTGACGAAGCGATCGAGACACTCAGGCCGGAAACACCAGTCTCGCATGCCCCAAATGAGTTGAATCGGCCGATCGGCCAGCGCAGGCAGTCCCGCCTCGATCTGTTCAAGCGTCTGCCACGTCGGATGCCGCGACGAAAACGGAATGTCCTTCACAAACCGGTCGATGGCGACGCGATTGGCCCACGAATCGTACGGTGCGAGCAAACCCGCCCGCACGTCGGCAGTCATTCGCTCGGGCTTCTCGACCGCCATCGTCAGTGCGGCGCGAGCAAACGCATTCACTCCTCGCATCGCCAGCGTGCCGAAGAACGGCGTGCGGCAGGCGGCGATGCGCATTGGCACGAACGGCGGCGGAAAAGCGCCCGTGTTGAAGAGCACAATCCGCGCGAAGCGGTGCGGCAGACGCTGGACAGTTCCCAGGCCGATCGCTCCCCCCCAGTCGTGGGCGACGAGCGTCGCACCGGTCAGATCGAGATGTTCAACCAGCCGCACGCAGTCGTCGATCCGCTGCTCGAGCGTGTAGTTGTAGTCCTGCGGCTTGTCGGAGAGGCCACAGCCGATGTGATCGACGGCGATGCAGCGCGAGCGGTCGCAAAGTCCGAGGATCAGATTCCGCCAATAGAACGACCAGGTCGGATTTCCGTGAACGAACAGGAGCGGCTGGCCCGCCCCTTCATCCAGATAGTGCAGCCGAACCGAGCCCAGCGCGAGGTGGTGCGAGGGAAATGGATAGAGATCACGCCAGGGCATTGCTTGTCAGTCCGCGTTCGCCTCGTCCACCTTCTTTTGCCAGAAATCGCGTCCGCGGCGATGAAATTCTAACACAGCAGCCTGCTGTTCGGGATCGGTCAGCTTGACGCGGCGGGCCCGCTCAAACGTCCAGTCGAGGAAGAACTGAGCCGCGGACTTGCTCACGGTCTTCTCGTAACCGATCTCGACATAGTACGGCCCGGTGCTTGCAAAGCGGTACGTCTTCGGATTGTTCGTCACCGCCCGCACGAGCATCCAGCCGCTTTTGGTGAACTTGACCGGCGGCAAATGACCCTTGTTTTCGACCCAGGCATCCAGCCGCACTTCGTGGACGACCTTGCCATCCTGCACCACTTCCAGGTACTCAACCTTGTCGGGCGATCGAATCGCGAGATTCAAGGCAACGTCGAGTTCGACCGTTTGCCCCTTCTCAGCGGTGAAGACATGGCCCGGCCAGGCTGGTTCCTGGTCAGCGCCGGGGCCATACACCATTGGCCGCAAGAGCGGGCCATTGGTGACAACCACTCGCCCCAGTCGCAGGTTCTCCCACCATTTGTCCCAGGTCAACTCCTCGCCGCACTGCACATAGACCCGGTTGTAGCCGACCGGATTGGGAAGCACGCCCGACGCACTGCCGGCCGAAGGCGGAATCCGCAGGCCGCAGTTGAGCAGCTTGTAGTAAATATCCTGCGACCAGCGGCCGTTGCCGTGCGAACTGGGAAAGATGGCCGTGTCGCGCGGCTTCCCCCACGCCTCGTTGTCGAGCATGCCATCGCGCTGCTGGTGGTTGTTGGCCAGGCCGATGGAGTCGATCTGCCCTAAGGCGACGAGTGTCGGCACATCCCACCAGAACGGCTTTTCCAGATCGACGTGCGTGCCGGGCGTTTGTTTTGCTTCAGCTAGAAAAACAGCCGGCGACGGGAACTCGCGGCTCGCGGCAGTGATCGCCAGCGGCTTGGTGAGGTTGAAGAATAGCAGGGCGCCCCCTTCGCGTTCGTCCTCACCGGCGAGCAGGTGATAGAACCGGTTGTCGTCGAATTGCACCAGCGGCTTATCCGGGAGCGGCTGGTCGTTCCACGGATTCTCTTTGTTCCACCAGGTAATGACCGGGCCGATGTGCAGATCCTCGGCCCGCATCAGCAGTTCGATATCTTGCGGCGGCCGGTGAATGTGCAGATCTCCCGACCACCAACCTTCCTTCTTCATATCGACGGCTCGCGTCATCTCGATCGTCTTCGTATCGGTCGCGCCCCGCTCAATCTGGAAGTAACCTGCCTGCGTCCGATACTCCGGGCCGGTCTCCAACTCGAACGTGTACATGCCGGTCGTCAGCTCCAGCAGGATCGCCCCGTTGAAGACGAAGTGATCGTTCCAGTAGGGAACCTTGGGCGGCTTCACAGGCTTCCCTTTGGGATTCTTCAGGTGCATCCGGGCAGCCAGCGGCTTCCCTGTCTCCTTATCGACGACGCGGACTTCGAGATCGCCGGTCGCGGCAAGAGCCGATGCAGCAAACATCGTTATGGCCGCGAAGGAAACGACTCGATTTCGGAACTGTTTGAACATGGCACAACCCGCCCGATGAATACAAACGGCAATCCTCAACTCTAGCATGACGAACCAGCTACCGGCGAACCGCTAGATCACCATATCCCGACCACTGAACTCCGACTTCCGCTCCCCGCCCCCTGCAATCCACAGGCCCCCGCAACTAAAATCGCCAGCATGAGCGAAGACTACTACGACGTCCTGGGCGTCGCCCGCGGCGCCAGTGCCGACGAAATTCAGAAGGCGTATCGCAAGCTCGCGCGAAAATATCACCCCGACCTGAACCCCGACGACAAGGCGGCCCAGAAGAAGTTCAAAGAGGTCCAGCAGGCATACGACGTCCTCTCCGACGACAAAAAGCGGAAGATGTACGACCAGTTCGGGCCCGCCTTCGAGCAAGTGGGGCAGGGAGGAGGTCCGCAGTGGCATGGAGGAGGAGGGAGCGGCCAGGTTCCGCCCGGTTTTGAGGGCTTTGAATTCGCCGGCAATTGGCCCGGCGGCGGCCGCGGCAGCACGAGCGGCGGTCAGGTGCCGCCGGAGCTTGAAGAATTGCTCAAACAGTTCACGGGGGGCGGGGGTGGCGGGAGCGGCGGCTTCGACTTTGGCGGTGCGACAACGAAGCGCCGCGGCCGGGCGCGCCGCGCCGAACCCGGCGCCGATGTGCGCCACGAGATCGAAATTCCCTTCCGCACGGCCGTCACCGGTGGTGAGGCAAGCCTGCGAGTCCGCCGCGGTGACTCCGGCAAGCTGGAGATGATCACGGTCAAGATCCCTGCCGGTATCGACGACGGACAAACGATCCGTCTTCGTGGCCAAGGGGAAGAGTCGTCCAGCGGCGGCCCGTCCGGCGACTTGCTCGTCACCGTCCGCATCGCAACGCATCCGAGCTTTCGCCGCGACGGCCTCGATCTGATCGTGCAGGTTCCTGTCACTATCGGTGAAGCGGCTCTGGGCGCGAAGGTTGATGTCCCTACGCCGCACGGTGAAATCACGCTCAAGGTGCCGCCGGGAACTTCCAGTGGCACGCGCATTCGAGCGAAAGGGCAGGGGATCAAGAAGTCGAGCGGCGACACGGGCGATTTGTATGCCGAAGTGGAAATCGCGATTCCGAAGCAAATCGATCTGGGCAGCGAAGAGTTGATCCGCCAGCTCGACGCTAAACTGAATTTCAATCCCCGGACCGACCTTGCGTGGTGAGGATCCGTATGGCCGGCACGCGTGCAGTTCAACAAGCGGCGATTTGGCTGGCGGCATGGGTGAGCGTTGCCAGTCTCCCCGTTTACGCACAGGGCGAATTCGTGTTGGCGAATGCAGCTCCGCCGCTGAAAAGGCTCCCTGACGAGAAAAGAGTCTCAGTGCTTGCCGCCCTGGCAGGGCTCATCATCCTCGGCTTCGGCATGGTGGCGCTGATCTGGCTCGGCGCACGAGTCACCCAGCGGTATCGCAACGGCACGTCGTACTTTCGGCCGACGCCCCGCCCCGGCGAACACGACTGGGCATCCAAGCCGCTGGCGGGTCCGCAAAGGGATGAAGACGCCTGAAGTCAGAATATGCCCGACCAATCCTTCGGCCGACACCTTCGCCTTCGGACACCGACCGAGTTCGACCGCGTTTACACGTCGAAGGTTTATGCTGCCGACGACACGCTCGTCATCAATGCGGCTGCGAATGACCTGACGCATCCACGGCTCGGCTTGTCGGTATCAAAAAAAGTGGGCAATGCAGTCGTGCGTAACCGCTGGAAGCGGCTGATTCGGGAGGCGTTTCGCCTGGAGCACGAATTGCTGCCGGCTGGAGTGGATCTCGTCATCCGACCCCAAAAGAATGCCGTTGCCGACCTCGAAGCGATTCGCCGCTCGCTCCCCGCGCTAGCCCGTCGCGTAGTGAAACGACTGCACTTACCGACCTCCGCCCTCCAACCTCCGACTTCCGGTTAGTGACCTGCGATGGCGGTCCTGGACTTTTTCTGCCGACTTCCCTCCCGCGCCGTCATCGCCTTCGTGCGCCTTTACCAACTCACGCTCAGTCCCATCTTTGGCCGCCAATGCCGCTTCCAGCCGACCTGCAGTCACTACATGATCGGCGCGGTGGAGAAGTACGGCGTGCTCCGCGGCGTCCCCAAGGGACTCTGGCGTATCTGTCGCTGCAATCCATTGTGTAAAGGGGGCTACGACCCACCTTAGTCATTATCCAGCGCGGACGACGCTGACACGTCAAACGGTTCCAACCCGCCGCAGGCCTCGAACAATAACATTGCCTCGCGGACTGCTCGCACATCGTGAACGCGGATCACTTGCACCCCCTGGCGAGCCAGTACCAATGCGCCGCCGATCGTTCCGGCAGTGCGGTCGGCGTCCTTGTTGCCGATTAATTTGCCGATGAACCCCTTGCGAGAATGGCCGACGAGGAGCGGGCAACCAAGTTCGTGAAATCGCGAGCAGTTGGCCATGAGCGTCAGATTGTGGGCGTGCGTCTTGCCGAAGCCGATGCCCGGATCGAGACAGATCCGCTCGCGCTCGATGCCGGCGGAAAGGAGCGCATCGCGCCGCTCACGAAGGTAAGCCAGAATGTCGTCCACAACGTCGTCGTAGAACGGGTTGTCCTGCATCGTTTGCGGCGTCCCCTGCATGTGCATGACGCAGATGCCGGCGTGGCTGGCGACCGCCGATTGCAACAGACGCGGATCTTTCAGCCCCGTCACGTCGTTAATAATCTCCGCGCCGGCTTCGATCGTTGCGGCAGCAACCGCAGGTTTACTCGTGTCGATCGACAGGATGGCGCTGGGTCGGAGACGATGCACTTCGCGGATCACGGGCAGAACGCGAGCGCGTTCTTCCTCGGCACTAACCGGTGTCGCATACGGCCGGGTGCTTTCGCCGCCGATGTCGAGGATATCGGCTCCATCGTCCAAGAGGCGCAGCGCCTGGTCGATGGCCGCTTGCGTGTCGAGGAACTTGCCGCCGTCGGAGAAGCTGTCGGGAGTGACATTGACGATCCCCATCAGTCGCGGCAGCGGGCCAAAGTCCAGCGAGCGGGTGCGCAATTGCCAACGGCAGGCGCGGTGCGGCAAACGCCGAGCAAAATAGTCAGCTGCGGTCATTCCAACGATTGTACCTGGATTTCGAACCGAAACTGGCGCACACTTCCGGGGTTCAACCGACAGGCGGCATTGTACCCTTCCACCTATTCACCAGCCGCCACGTCAATCCTCGCAGGGGAATCGCCATGTTCGCTCGCCGCTGGCTCGTGGCCGCACTGGGAATCGTCGCCTTGTCGTTTGTCGCTGCCGATTGGCCGCAGTGGCGCGGAGCCAACCGCGACGCGAAGGCACCCGGATTCAAGGCGCCGGCGATATGGCCGGCGGAACTCAAGCAGCAATGGGACGTGTCGGTCGGCGACGGCTGTGCGACGCCCGCCCTCGTTGGCGACAAATTGTACGTCTTCTCACGCGAGGGGGATGGCGAGGTGCTTCGCTGCCTCGAGGCAGCCAGCGGCAAAGAGATTTGGAAGGAGAGCTACGTCACGCAAGGCTCGACCGATCCCGGTCGGTTCGTCGGCCCGCGCAGTTCGCCTGCGGTGGCTGACGGCAAGGTGGTGACGCTCGGCGCTCGCGGCATTGTCTCGTGCTTCGATGCCGAGACGGGTAAAAAGCTGTGGACGAAGGACGACGTGCGGGGCTGGCCGCAGTTCTTCGTGTCGTCGTCGCCGATCATTGAAGAAGGTCTGGCGATCGTTCAGGTCGGCGGACAGCAGAACGGCGCGGTCGTGGCGTATGACCTGGCGACCGGCGAAGAGAAATGGAAGTGGGCGCTGGCCGGCGTCGCTCCGTCGTATGCCTCGCCGATGGCGATGACCGCGGGCGATACGAAGCTGATTATCGCCCAGGTTTCCGATGGCCTCGTCGCGCTCGAAGCCAAGACCGGCAAGCACGTTTGGGAAGTGGTCAACTCCGGCGGCAGCCGATACAAGGCGGCCACGCCAATCGTCAGCGGCGATACGCTGATCTATCTCGATGGTCCGGCGAAGGCCGTGAAGCTTGCGAAGGAAGGGGACAAGTTCGTCGCCAAGACCGAGTGGACGGTGCAGGAGAACCCCGTGCAGTTCAACACGCCCATTCTTCGCGACGGACTGCTGATCGGCTTGAGCGGTCGGCATGAGTTGTTCTGCGTCGATACCAAGACGGAGAAGACGCTTTGGACCACGCCAGCCCCTCGGTTTGCTGCAGCCGGCAACGCACCTCCGCCGGACCGTGGTGACAAAGGGGACAAGGGCGACAAACGCGGCAAGGGCTTTGGCGGACGCGGTGGCGGTGGCGGCATGCGGGCCGATGCCGGCTACGGCTCGGTCGTCGATGCTGGCTCCGTGCTGATGGCGATCACGCCCGCGGCTCAGCTCATCGTCTTTGAGCCCTCGGCCACCGAGTTCAAGCAACTCGCGAGCTACAAGGTGTCGCAGTCCCCCGTTTATGCCTATCCCGTGGTGAGTGAGAACCGGATCTATGTGAAAGATCAGGATTCGATCGCGCTCTGGACCCTGGAGTAGGACAATCCAGTTTTCTCCCACTCGATGTGAAAGCGAGGAAACGATGCCAGCTCGGTTAACAATGCTATGTCTGTCCTTGATCACGTTGACCGCTACACCTTCCTTCGTGAATGGGGCTCAATCGATTGAGTTCAAAGCGGTGGCACTTTCATCCGATGCGGTAACTGGTAAGTCGCCGGTTCGGCTGGAGTCCGAACAAACTCTTCTGAACGATCGAGAGTTGTTGTTTCGGATAGCATTCTCCGAGTGGCCTGCTGAATGCACGGCCAAGTATGCCGTTGTCCGCCTCCGTCAAAAAGTCGGAAACCGAGAGGTGACGGTTAATTCGGCGAGTGGCAGAATCGTGAAAGACGCAATCGGCCGTGTATCGATGGAAGCGAAAATGAACCCTGTGACAATCGAAGGACAATTCAGCGTCACTTTGCAAATCGGACCTGCAATCGTAGGTCAGGGAGAGATTGCTACGCAGTAACTCGCAACAATTGCAACTCTGGAAGCTGCGCTGGTGCAGCACACCTTATTCGAATTGGTTGAGTTACCAATCCCCCGCAGCTGCCCTTCGCTCATATTCATCGATATCCATCTCGGGCGTGCGATTCCCGCAAATCACGACCGCTCCTTTGCACCGGCTCACAATGATCGGGCCGATGCCGACTAACGAGTGTCGTCGGTTACCGGATTCCTTGTATTCTTTCGTATTGCAGAGGAACGCAAACACGAACTCGCGCTCGACGGTGTATTCCTCCCAAATCATCGCCTGAAACTTCCCCGAATTCACATCGGCAATGGCGCCAGAGGCAATCTCCAATGCTTCGGCGCGTGTCAACATGCGATGTCCTTTCAGTGATTCATTGGACAAGCAGGAACGTGAGTTCAAGTTGGAATTGGTTGAGTTACTCCCAACGTTTCGCGGTTCCACACGCAAAATCGAACCAGGCAACAATCTATTCCAGCGGCAGGTCGATCTCCGGCTGCTGTAGCACTTCTTCGCCCGTCGGTTTGCGGCGGGCATCGACCTTGCAGTTCGGGAACATCGGCGCGACCGCATCAAGGTCGTTTGCCGTGCTCCCATCGAGCATCAAGTTTTTGAGCTTGGGCAGAGTTTGCAGAGGCTTCAGGCCAGCGACCGTCACTTGCGTGAACTGTAGATCGAGCTCTTCGAGGTTGGGAATTTTAGCGAGGTGTACAACGCCTGCGTCGGTGATCGGGCTGGGGGCCATGATGTTACCGATCCACAGCTCCTTGAGCTTTGGATGACCGGTGAAGTGAGCCAAGCCCGCGTCGCTGATCTTGTTCCGCTGCATGGAGACGCCTTCGAGGCTGGGCAGCGACGCGATGGCTGCGATCCCCTTGTCGCCGACTTGCGAGCTACCCAGGTGGATAAATCGCAGCCGCGGTAAGCCGCGCAGGTGCTCCGCCCCCGTATCGGTGATGTGCTGGCCCTCCCATTGATAGAGCTTTTCGAGGTGGCGCAGCTTGCCGACTTCCGCCATACCGGCATCATCTACCCACGCGCCGGACATGAAAAGAAACCGCAGCCGCCGGAATTGTGCCAGTTGCGGCGCGATGTTCGTCGGCGGCTTGTTATTGTCCAGTCGCTGTGGGCCGTCTTCGTTATAGACGAGGTTCACACTGACTACGTCGTGAAAGAAATCGATTCCCACCAGCTTGAGCAGCCAGTCCGGCTCCCACGGCCGGGCCAGCGGATCGATATCGACCGACTTGGGATCGGTGAACTGGTAGTCGTAGTACGCCCAGCCGCCGGCTGCGTGAATCGCCGCTGCCGCGTCGCGCTGCTCCTTGGCCCGATGCAGCCGCCATGCCAGCACGATGCAAAAGAGGGTGATCCCGATCAGAAATGTACGCAAGCTGAAGCGCACGCCGAAACGCCGATGTTTGTGCGGCTCAGAAGTCGGTGGGGATTCCGGCATCGCCGAAGTATAGACGCCACTGGCACCTCACGATGTAACAATCGCAATGTAACAAGCTGCTGCGACGATCACATCGCTTCCGCCAGGCAATACAAGTGCTTCTCCCCACGCAAGAACAGTTCGCGTCCAGCAAGTGCCGCGGAGGCCGCAATTGGTTCAGGAAGGCGATTGAGGGCCAACTGTCGCGGAATGGCGCCGCTGCTGAGCACGGCCGTAGCCCCGTCGAGGTCGGTCACATAGATGCGACCCGCAGCGGCCACTGGCGACGCATAAATATCGCCGATCCCCTCCAGCCGCACCGCGCCGGGGCGATCTTCACCGCTGACCGCATCGACCCGCGTGAGGATCCCTTGATAGTGCGTGACAAAGTACAGACCGTCATCGACCAGTAGCGGCGACGGAACATAAGGAGTGCCGCGAAACCGGTTCCAGGCGATCCGGTCACTCCCGGTGATGTCCCCTGTCGCCCCATCGAGACGAATGGCCAAGAGCGCTCGCTTGTCGTAGCTGCTTCCGGCAAAGACCATTCCCCCGCCTGCCACGGGCGACGCGACCACGTTGGCCGACAAGCCGCCGCATTCCCACAGAATCTTGCCGTTCGCCAGGTCGTAGCCGCGAATCCGGCTGGTGCCGCTGACGATCACCTGCGTCTTGCCGCCGTGCTCGACAACGATTGGCGTGGCCCACGACGTGACTTCCTTCCGGGCGACCTTCCAGTGCTCGTCCCCCGTCCGTTTGTCGAGAGCGACCAGGAACGACTGCCCTTCATGGTCCCAGTTGACGATGAGCGTGTCGCCATACAACACCGGCGAGCTTCCTTCGCCATGGCCGTGCAGCGACTGCATCGGGCCGAAATCGACGGACCAAACCACGTTGCCCTGCAGGTCGAGGCAATAGAGCCCGAACGAGCCGAACAGGACGTAGAGATGCTCGCCATCAGTGACGGGCGAGCTCGACGCCAGGCTGGCTGTACGGTGCCCCTGCTCGTGAGGCACAGCCTCGCGGAGCGTTTTCTGCCACACGATCTTGCCGTCCTGCCGGTCAATGGCCAATGCGATGAACTGCTGCCGGTGCGTGACCGGAAGATTGTCGTGATTGCCAGGGGCTGTACTGGGACGAGGCGGACGGGCCGCGCCGATGGGAACAGCCGTGGTCAAAAAGACGCGATTGCCCCAGACGATCGGTGTGGAGTGGCCGCGTCCGGGAATCGCGGTTTTCCAGCGGACGTTCGTCCCGTCAGCGTCCCACGTGAGCGGCGGATTGGCGTCCGGAGCGACACCGCTCGCCAGCGGCCCGCGCCAGGCGGGCCAGTTGTCATCCGCCCCCCGTTGATCTGTGGGTTCCGCCGCCAACGATGCCGATGTCAGGCACGCCAGCCCGATCGCCAAGAGACGAAGTAATGATGACAGAGGTACGGAGGGCATTGGCACGCTCCTTCCCAGAAAGCTCTAGCCGCCTGCACCGATGCTGCAGCGCGGATACTGTACGGCAAGCGGAGGAGAGTGGTTCGTGTAACGAATCAGACCCACTACCACGCCAATTCCATCTGGCCGCGAATCTGGTCGGCGAGGCGGTCGATCGCTTCCTTGTGGGCCGTGGCGAGCGACTGGCCCCCTTCCGGCACGAAGTTCGCCGTCTGGCTGATATTCAGCAGCAGCGGCTGCACGGGGACGTCGTTGTGGCTCATGATCAGGTCTCCCCGGCGATCGACCCAGCTCACTTGGACGAAGAAATCGGCTTCGACATCGCGAGCCTGATCGAATCGGTCCTCAGATAGCACCCGCTTACTTTCCGAAACGATGCGGCAAGTAAGAATGCTGTCCGCCTCGGCCGCGCCGACGACTTTGTACGGCGAGTTCAGCTCGATCTGCTTGACGAGCGCCTCAGTCAGCCGCTCGCCCAGGTAGCGGCGGTAGCTGTCGGATTCGACGACCGGCACGTGGATCGTGCGAATATCCGGCCTGTAGAGCGACCGGCTGCCGAGCTGATAGCCGGCACAACCCGGCGCGATGAGTGCGATCAAAACCAACAAAAAGAAACGGCTCATCGCTGCACCGTCTCGGCCTGTCCCGCCGCGATCGCCGTTTCCTGTTGCCGGGCTCGTTCCGTCGCCTCAATCAGCGGCTTCACGGGGTCGCTCTCTGGGAACATCGCCACGAGCCACGGCAACGCCTGATCGGGAACTCCAGGCAAGTCGGCGATCTGCGTGGCTCGCTCCTGCGCCTTGGCGGCGATCGGCGTGTCGTCGTATTCCTTGACGATCCGGGCGTAGTAGTGCCTCGCCGCCCCATACTCGGATCGACGGTCGTAATACTTCGCCAGATAGTCGAGCCGCTGGGCTTGCAAGTAGCGGACCTCGGCGGCGGCCCGGTCGAGGAACTCGCGTTCCTGCTCCGATTCCTGCGGGAATTGCCGCCGCATCTGCTTGATGAGCTTCTCGGCCTCGTCGAGCGGGGCCCCGCTATAGGCCGGACCGCCGTAGTTGCCGAGTTTGGCCTTCAGGCCGAGAAAGTGGGCCAGGAACTGATGCTCGCTCGACGGGTACGTCTTCCGCAAGTCGGAATAAAATTCGTCCGCCTTGTAAAACTTACCGCGAGAGAAATGCTCGTTACCGGCGGCCAGCGTGGCATCGTCTGCAAATTTTCCGATCGGATCGTCGATCCGAATCTTGTCGAAGACCCGCAAGCCGCTGCCGCGTGCGTCCTTCCACGGCCGCGTGCCGTCGAAGAAGTTGACGTAGTAAAACTGCTCCGGCGATTCGCGATCGGTGTCGAGCCAGTACTTGGCAATCGCAAACCGCCGCTGATTGACGACGTCCATGTACTTGTTGTTCGGGAACGCCTTGACCAGTTTCTCGTACTGCTTGTTCGCCATCGGATAGTTGTCGGCGAAGAAGTAACTTTCGCCCGCCATGAACAGGCCGTCCATCGCCAGGGCCGAATCGGGCCAGCGATCGGCAGCTTCCGAGAACTTCGGAGCGGCAGCGGCAAACAGTCCGGCTCGACCTTCGCCCTGGGCGTCAGCGGCCTGACGATACTCGGCGTCGGCCGTTTGATAGAGCTCGCGAGCCAGCTTGCGATTGGGTCCGCGGCCGGTCAGCTTCTTGGTGGTGCGGCCGATCTTATCGAGCGAGAAATCGGACCATTCCAGCCCGTCGGATTCTTCGGGTCCGTCATCGTCACGCTCGGTGGATGGGAACAACGTCGATCGGCTGCCAGTGTCGGACGTCGCGGATTGCGAGCCCATGCTCGCGCAGCCACTGGCCGTCGCAAAACAAACGACGATCAGGATCGCCGTGGTTCGCTGCGCGAACCACAGCCACCCGATGATTCCCTCGCTTACGCTTCGGGTTGGTATGTTCGACACTCCGTAACCCTAATGTGCCAGCGATCCCAAAAACTCGTGCATCCGCAGCTTGTGGCCCACCAGGTGGGCCAGGTAGTTATTCCATAGGCCGCGGAGCTCGCCGCGGATCGGTTCGTCGATCGTCAGTTCTTTCCAGGCGTCTCCCTCCGCCGTGGCGAATCGCCGCAGCGTCTGGATCACCCGGCCGCTCACACTCGCCACTTGCCGCTGCCCCGATCGGCAATCGGAACAGAGCACTCCGCCCGCGGTCAGGCCGAACGGCACGCGCCCTTCCGCCTCGACCGGCTTGCCGCAACCGACGCACTCGGCCAGCGAGGGAGCATGTCCCAGGAGGCGCAAGGTCGCCAGCTCGAAACGGAGCACCGCCTGAGGGACCGGACCGTCCGAATCGAGCGCGCGGAGCGTCTCGTCGGCGACGGCAAACAACTCCGGATGCGGGTCACCATTGTCGGTCAATTCCGACAGCAGCTCCGCCACGTAGTAGCCGGCATACAGACGAGACAAATCGCGCTCGCCCGCGCGGAACCGCCGCACGAGCTTCGCTTCGGTCAATAGGTCCAGAGCCTCAGACGATTTGCGGAGGAACACTATGCGAACCATCGCGAGCAGGTCAAGAGCACCCTCGAACGGTCCCTTCGGACGTCGCGCTCCCTTGGCCAAAGCGCCGATCTTGCCGAAATCCTCCGTGAACAGCGTCACGACGAGGCTGGTCTCGCTGAATTCAATCGTCCGGAGCACGATCGCTTGCGTCTTCTCGCTGGCCATGCAGCCATCGTAGCAAATCCAATGTCCTTAGCCGGAGTCAAACTGCCTCCGGATTCTCGACCGCAGATTTCGCAGAGTGCGCAGATGGGGAAGAGGAATCTAGCTACGGATGAAACACCGATGAAACACGGAATCTGCAGGAAAACGACGTGTCGAAGTATGCAAAACGCGGAGTGCAGACTCTTTGCGGCCTCTGCGAACTTGGCACCTTGGCGTTGAAATGAAACCGCTTGGCACCACGCAAATGTTGGCCGTTGCCGTGCCGCAGGTTGCACGTTCCGGCGTTACGGCGATCGACCGCTAGCAAGCAAAAACGGGAGCAGGTTTGCTCCCGGCTAAGAACGGCGACTTGGTTAGTCGCAAATGCTGAGTTGGCAAATGGTGTCGAGGATTTCGACGTATTCCTCGATCAGGGCGTTGCGGACCATCGCCACTGCTCCGATCGTGCCGATGATGATCACCGTTACCAGGATGATCCATTCGAGCGTGATCGCTCCGCGGCGTTTCTTGGGGGAGGGCATAGCAGACAGGCTCCAGAGGCAGCAGGGCTATTCGTCGGTGGCGACCGAACTGGTCATGAAGGTCCGGCCGGTGAAATCGAGGCCGTAGTTACGCAGAATGTTGAGGAATGGCGGCGCGGTCAGGCTCACGCACAAACTCACGCGAACTTCGTCGCTATCGAGCAGCGGCTCAGAGAGCGGCGTGCAGTCGAGCGTGCCGCGAACTTCCGGCGGCAGGCCGCCGTGCTGGCGAACCAGCGTCGCGTCGGGACCGATCTCGATCCGATGCCCTTCGAGCACCTTCTCGACGACTTCGACCAACTCGTCCGCGTCCGCTCCCTTGGCCGCTTCGCGAGCTGCGACCGTGGTGGCGTGCGAGACGGCCTGCTTCACCACCAGTGCCAGGCCAAACTGCAGAGCCGCCAACGTGGCGATGATCAAGATGAACAGCACCAGGATCGACTCGAACGTCGTTGCTCCGCGGCGCTGGCATCGTTTGGCTTGGTGAACTGCCGGCATCGAGCGTGCTCCGGACCTGGGAAGACATCCATAGCACGAAAGCACATCGCGTGCCGTCAGAAAAAGCTCGTACTTAGCGTCAATTGATGGCCGGCCGTGTTGCCAACGCGAAACGCGATGTTTCCCCAGCGAAACATGCCCGTTGACGGTGCTTGCCGACGGCGAACGGGCGCGCCATGTCATACGTGGCGTGTTTTGCTTCGGTTGCGCTTCCGGTCGGCTCTGCTGCCGGTTGGGTTGTGCAGACGGTAACGACTACGCGGCATTCGGAACCAGAGCACGCTTCACGGTCGAGTAGCGCGGCACGTTACTTGCGACTGGCTCGCCTCGCACCCTCAGAGGACGCCCTGATGCCGCACATTCGCCACGCTCGCCGCCACCTTCGCCGCGGCGGCATTGCGTTCGAGATGATCCTCGTCCTCGTCGTCTTGCTCGTGGTGACGATCGGCGTCGTTCAGTTCGGCATCTTCCTGTCGAATGCTCAGCAAGTCGCCTTGGCCGCCCGCGTGGGAGGACTCGAAGCATCGCAGACGTCGAACCTGCCGATAACCGACGGCCCAGTTCCCGGCGACATTATTTCGGCAATCGAACATCAGCTCGAAAGCTCTTGCATCGATTGGTGCTCGATCCGCGTCGAACACAACGTGCGACCGGACAGCAATCCGGTCGAGCTCCTTTCCCAAGCCGATCCCGACTGCGTTTGCGAAACCGACGATTTTCTTGACACTCCGCCCAATCGGCCGTATGTCCGCGTGACGGTCTGTGTCCCGATCAGCGAAGTGATGCCGCAGCAGTTGTCGTTCTTCGGACGGCAGATTTACGGCACGGACGACACCTACGAACACACGACTGTTTTCCGGTACGAGTTGGACACGCCTTAGGCTGCAGGCGCACTTCGTGTGCCGTCAGCCTTCTCGGCACGTCAGGCCCGCCTGCTAGGAATTTATGGATCGCCATCCAAAGCTATCGAAACTCCGACGCGGCTGGACCACACTCTGGCTCGTGATCTGGCTCCCCGCGCTCATGGCTCTGTTCTGCGGCCTCTTGGCCGTGGCAAACCTGTGGCTTGCACGGGTCGAACTCGAAAATGGCCTGGAAGCGGCCGCTCTGGCCGCGGTGAAGGAATGGGGGGACCAGGGGGGCGGGGATACGCTCATTCCGCGCGAGGTCGGCATCAGTTTCGCCGATGCCAACTGTGTCCGTGGACAGCACCTGCCGCTGCTCTCGAACTATGCCGGACCGCAGGCGCCTTGCAACCAGAATGCGACGTGCGACATCGACACGGGCCATTTGATCTTTGGCGCGATCGACGACACCGATCCCGACAACGTGATCTTCAATGCGGGTGTTTGCCCTTCGTGCGCCATTGGCCGGGTGCTCATTGATGCGTCCGCTCAAGGGGCCGGAAATCTGCGGCAGGACAACGGCTGGGGGGTCGCGTTCCTCCGCGACGCCACGACGCCGAGCAACTTGCGAATCGTGAGGATGGTGATCGACTTGCAAGCGAACGGCGGAACGGGGCAGTTCACACTTTCGGGTCTGGATTCGACCAACGGACCAACGCTGACCGACAACGTCGCCCCGCATGCCGTCTCCGTTTCATGCCCGGGCAACCAAGACTTCGAGCAGCCGGACCTGGAAGGATTCACTGATCCGAACGCCCAAATCGTTTTCTCACCTACCACGGGCCTGAGCCCCACGCTGGAGATCACTTTCTTGCCCGACAATAACCCTGTCGGCGGAATGGACGATGGCTTCGCGCCGTGCGATCGGTTTCGTTTTGGAGCACGGACGATCGACGTCGGTGCAGGAACGCCACAAGGCGGAGACGATGACGATGGCGACGGCATCGGGGCCGATCAAGCGGTGGTGACGATCTATTTTGAGCTGGGGGGCGTTCCACTCCCGCCGGTAACGACGACTTTTGTCGATAACGACGAAAAGAGCAATCAGCGACTTTGCCCGCCTCAGACCGATCCCTTCTGCGGCGACCTCATCGTCCATCCGCTCCTCATCCCCAACCTGCCGGTCCCTCCGGCATCGGGAAACAACAACAACGGCCAGTCCTACGCCCTCATCTCCGGCGGCGGTCCCGGCAAGTTCGGCGTCCGGGCGCAGCGAATGGTCAACATTCCGACGCTCGGCACGATCTTTCTCGGCAACGTCGGCTCGTCATGCGTGCAAGCCAAGGCGACGGCCGAATATGACTGCCTCACCCGCCGCGTGCGACTAGTGAGGATCGACGAGTTCATTTGCCCCGGACCGTAGGCCAAAGAGGGTCTTGGAACGTCAATCGTCGAACAGAAACGCCCACGTGCCGAATGCGGCCCCTTTCCAAATCCCTTCGCGTTTTGCGTCTCGGACCTCGCGATTCTGAGTCACCCGGTCGCGCGAGCGGACATTCGAGATGAGTGCCGCCAACTCGCCGAGGTCGAGCCAGACGCCGTGCTCGGGGCAAACATCCGTATGAATGCCGTGCTGGCTTTCGACAATCATTCGCTTCCCGCAGATAGGACACGTTCGCTCGCCGTGCGGGACGATGGTTGCGTTGTCGGTCGGCTCAACGCCATCCTCGAGTCGCTGAAAGAACTCGCGAAGTCCGTTGTCCATAGCGGGATCGCTCGCGTGAGATGAAGATGCGTGGTGGACCAACGATCGCATCGTAGCGGCGATATCGCCCGCTGTCACGCACAACAAGGTTCACGACGAATTAGTACGCATTCTCCCGCTTGAGCACGACGAAGATCGTGCGAAAAAGGATGCGGATGTCGAGCCAAAGGGACCATTCACGGATGTATTCGTGGTCGCACTCGACGCGCCGCTGCATCTTTTCGAGCGTGTCGGTTTCGCCTCGCCAACCCCGGACCTGGGCCAGCCCGGTGATGCCCGGCTTGATCTTGTGGCGAAGCATGTATCCTTCGATCATCTGACGGTACTGCTCGTTGTGTGCGGCGGCATGTGGCCGCGGGCCGACGAGCGACATACTCCCGCCGATCACGTTAAACAGTTGCGGCAATTCGTCGATCGACGTGCGGCGGAGGATTGCGCCGAGCGGCGTGACGCGGGAGTCTTGCTTCGTCGCTTGCGTCACCGTGCCGCCGTCTTCGCAGACGGTCATCGAACGGAATTTCCAAACGAGGATTTCGTTCCCGTCCAGGCCATAGCGCCGCTGGCGGAAGAAGACCGGCCCCCGGCTGGTGAGCTTGATTGCAACAGCTACCGCCACGAGGAGCGGGCTCAGCGCGACGAGCAGCAAGCTGGCGGTGACGAAGTCGAACAGCCGCTTGGAGAGGCCATCGACGCCGTAGAGCGGATTCTCGAAGACACTCACCGCGGGAAGGCCGCCGATGTCAGTCCACCGCGAATGCAGGAGCTGGAAGACGAAGAAATCCGGGACGATATAGACCGAAGCCGTCGAGTCGGCGAGCTTGCTCAAGACGCCCCGAATGCGGTCTTCGGCTCGCATGGGGAACGTGATGTAAATGCGGTCGATAAAGCCCGCACGGGCGTCGGCCACGAGGTCGTCGAGGTCGCCGATCCGCTGTTTCTGTCCTGGCGGCAGTTTCGGCACGCGTTCTGGCGGGCGGTCGTCGTAAAAGCCGGCGAGCTTGAGACCTTGTTCCGGCGCAGCCACCATGTTGTCACCAAGCTGGATGCCAAGCTGCGTGACGCCGACGATGGCGACCGACTTGGTATTGAGTCCGCGGAGCCAAAGCGACCGCTGGAAGATGCGCAAGAGGCCGTGGCCCAAGATCATGAACAGCGGCGTCGCCAAGAGCCACACACCAAGCAGCACTCGCGGATGATGGGCGAGTTGCCCCGACGCATAGCCAGCCGTGGCGAGTAAGCCGAAGGTGAAAAGCCACGAACAGAGAGTGGCGTAGGCCTCGCGGTCGGCCGAAACGCCTCGCCAACTGCGGTACATGCCGGCCAGTTCGGCGACGAGATAGTGGACGATGATCGCAATCGCCCCTGCCAGCACGTAGTCGGCCGGCTGGGTCGCGGCAACCCATACCGCCAGCCAGAGGCCGCCGGCGACGCACGCCGCATCGACGAGGCGATAGAGGAAGCCGACGAGCGAGAACTGCTGCTGGATGCGTCGTGCAGGGAGGCCCATGGCAAGTCATTTCCCACGGTGACCAAGGGGATTACCTGAGGGAATATAGGTCGCCCCAAAGCGGATCGTGCAAATGCGTAACAAACGGTCGTTTGCAGTCGGTTGTATCGAATACAATGCGGAACACAGGGCTTTGAGGGAGACGCAGGAGGGCAACAACCATGCAAACCGACAAGTGGTGGGACTTCTGGTCGAAGGTTTGCTGGATGGGGGCCGGCTGGATCGGCTTGGCTCTAGCCGTTTCCCTATGGGCAATGCTGGCCGGGTGCAACACGGGGAATTACCCGACCAAGGTGGTCGCTCCTCCTGCGGCACCCGTAGCGAAGGCACCACCTGCGAAAGCAACAACTCCCGCGGCCGCTGCTCCTACGCCCCCTACTGCCGAAGCGACGACGCCCGAAGCACCAACCGGCAAGGGGACGACGGAAGCATCCACCAAGTCCGGTCCGAACGAATCCGCCACTCTCAAAACACCGGCGGAACCCGCGCCGCCGACGTTTGCCATCGAGCGCGTGCTGCTGCTCGCGCCGCGCAATCCGGTGCTGATTGACTTTCAGCTTTCGATCGACGGTCGTCCGCACACCGGGGCAATGGATCGTCTGGTCGCAGAGGTGCTGAAACTTGCCGACACCGACGGCGACGGCCGGCCAACGTGGAAGGAAATCGTCGCGAGTAAACGGTTCAAATACGGGCAGTTCGGCAACCTGCCGATCGCCAGCGAGAACGAATACAAGCAGATCATCGAACGATACGATGTCGATCGCGACGGCACGGCGGATGCTGGCGAGATGCCGCGATTTCTCACGCGCAATGCCGGGAGCGCCCGCTCGTTCTCGGTGCGTGGCACGGCCGACTATCGGCACGCCCGCGGTCGCGGGTCGCCGTTGTGGCGCATCCTCGATGTGGACGACGACGGCATGATTTCCGCCGATGAGCGTGCGGCAGCGCCGGGAGCCATGCTGACGCGCGACACCGACGACGACGAGATTTTGCTTTCCGGTGACCTGAACCCGCAGGTGGCGCTCGATCCGGGAATGATGGCCGAACGTCGCCGTGTCGGACCGACGATCATTCGCTTGCTAGGTTCGTTCACGAACTGGGATGCCGTCCGCTTGTCGCTCGAGGAGCAGTATGCCGGCGGCGGCTACTTGCAGCCGGATTCATTCCCGCTCACGCCAGAGCTGTTCACGCAGCTTGATGCCAACGGCGACGGGAAAATCTTCAAAGCCGAGTTTGCGAGACTCAACGACGTGCCGCCGCACATGGTGCTGGCGGTGAACTTGGGCAAGCCCGACGAAAGCAACGATCGGGAGGGCGAGGCTCCTGCCGAGCGGGGAACTGCCACAGCAGAATCGACATCTGCCGAAACGGTCGAAGAAGAGCCTGCAGAAGGCAAACCCGCCGAGCCTGCCGCACCTGCCATTCCACCACTCAAGCTTGTCAGCCTCATTCCCGCCCTTGGCGACTCGCAGCAGCCGCTGCTCGAACAACCGAGCCGGCTGACGTTCCGAGTCGCCGACACGACGATCACGCTCTATTTGAACGACTCCGTTGCAGGGGGCGACTTCACCGCGCAAGCCCAGCAGATCCTCGCGGCGCTCGACGGCGACAAAAACGGCTACCTGGAAAAGAGCGAGGTGCCGGAGAATGCCGCACCACAGCTTGGCCAGTTCGACGCGGTCGATGCGGACGAGGACGGCAAGGTCTATCCCGCAGAGATCGTCGCCGGCCTTAAACAGCAGCAAGCCGGTCTGCGGGCACAGATTCACGCCAAAGCCTCCGACCGGGAGGACGCCCTGTTCGCGGCTCTCGACCAGAACCACGACCAGCGACTAGACGCCCGCGAAATCGAGCAGGTTCCCGAGCGGTTGGCTGCGCTGGACACCAGTGGCGATGGCCTCCTGACCGGCGACGAGGTTCCCGAATCGCTCATTATCGGCCTGGCCCGCGGCAGCCTGGAGAACATGGATGCCCTGTTTGTGCCGCCGCCGCTGGTCGTCCGCGCCCCGGCCGAGAACACGCCGCGGTGGTTCACGTCGATGGATGCCAACGGCGACGATGCAATTAGCAAGCGAGAATTTCTTGGCTCGGCCGAAACTTTTGGTAAGCTCGACAAGAGCGGCGACGGACTAATCGAGGTGAGCGAGGCGGTGGCAGCCAGCGGGGAGTGACGCATTCGTGGACGTGATGGACGAGCGGTCGCGACTTTGCAACCTGGTGGAGGACACCATATCTCGCTGGCGGAGCGGCGAGAAACCCGATGCCGCCGGCTTCCTCGCGCGGCATCCGGAGATCGCCGTTCGCAAGAGCCTCGCCCTCGATCTCATTCACGAGGAGATGTGCCTGCGCCGCGAGGCGGGCGAAACGGTCGTCGCCAGCTCGTTCGTCACGCAGTTTCCGGACTATCGCAGCTCGATCGTGAAGATGCTGGAAGTCGAGCAGTACGGCGTGGCAAACCCCGACTTTGCCGATGCTCTGGGCGAGAGCCTGTGGCCGCAGCCGGGACAGGAGTTTCACGGCTTTGCGATCGTCGAGCCGCTCGGTCGCGGGGCGTTGGCTCGCGTCTATCTCGCTCGCGAGATCGACATGGGAGGGCGGCCCGTCGTCGTCAAGGTTTCGCAGGACGGTGGGCACGAAGCACACCTGCTGGGGCAGCTCGAGCACGAAAACATCGTTGCCGCCCACTCGGTCAAGAACGATCCGGAAACCGATATGACCGTCATCTGCATGCCGCTCTTGGGCACCGCAACAGCCCTCGATCTGCTCGATGCCGCTTTTCGAAAAACAAACGAGCTGCCTCAAACGGCCGAAGTAGTGGGGCGGACAGCCCGCCGCTATCAACCGGCGGAAGTGGTCAATCCCGAGAGTCTGCGTGAGGCATTTCCCTTTGCTAGCCGCTCCTATGTCGAAGGGATTGCCTGGATCGGACAGCAGCTTGCGGCGGGACTGGCGGCTGCCGGATCGCACGGCATTGTGCATCGCGACATCAAGCCCTCGAACGTGCTGCTGGCGTGGTCGGGGCGGCCGATGCTCGTCGATTTCAATCTCTCCGCCGGCAAGGGACAGGGCCACGATCGCATCGGCGGAACGGTCGCGTACATGTCACCCGAGCGGCTGGCGATGCTCATCAACGACATTGGTCCCGAGGACGAACTCGATCCGCGGCCCGATATTTTCTCGCTGGGCGTGCTGCTCTATGAGCTGCTTACCGGCCGCTTGCCGATTCAACCGATGGACGCCGCCGGTACGGACGCGGCATCGCTACGCCGATGGGAAGAGGCTCGCCGGCAACCAATCGCGCCGCCGAGTCAGTTCAATCGCGACGTTGATCCGCCGCTCGACCAGATCGTGCTGCGCTGCTTGGCAGCCGATCCGGCTCGTCGCTATCAAGCGGCATCCGAACTAGCCGGTTCGCTGGCGGTGTATCTTTCGCCGCGAGCGCGCGCGGCACGCTGGACGCGGCGACATCGTCGCCAGCTACTCGTCGGCAGCCTCGCGACGGCAATTGCCGCCAGCGCCGGCGGCATCTGGTGGGCGACTCGCCCGCCTTATCACGAAGTGCAATATCAAGAGGGGCTACGGCGGTACAACGCAGAGGACTACGACGGGGCGATCGAAGCGTTTACGAATTCGCTTCAGGGTAATCCACAACCTCTAAAGGCCCGTTTCGCCCGCGCCCAGAGTTACTACTGGAATGGCAAGGATCTGGCATCAGCCAAGCAGGACTATCTCGAAGCGGCCAAGATCGAGCCGCGGGCGCTCTTCTATTTCTGTGCCGGCTGCTGCAGCCTCGACAAGGACTCCGCTCCGAACGAGTTCGCGGAGGCCGAAAAGTTGGGATTCGATAAAGCTGCGATAAAGTGCAATTTTGGAGTGTGGAACAGTAATCGCGGCAAGCCGCAGACAGCAATACAAGACTTTCGTGGCGCGCTCAGAATCTCCCCAGAACTTCAACCTGCCTTGGCCGAGTTGGGGTTGTCATTGGCGATCGACATAACACCGCAAAAGCGGACCAATTTAGCGGAAGCGATGTCCAACCTTGAGCAAGCGCTCGACTTGGGGCCGCCAACTAGAAACCTTGCCTACTACGCGATGCGTTTGCGCTGGATCGATGCTTCGGAAAACAGCGACTCGCGAATTAAAGCTCTCGAGCTCGGTCAACGATGGATCGATCTGGGCGGTTCCCCAGAAAACTACGCTACGGACCCAGTACTGGGTCCGCTCGTTCGCAGCTTGGGAAAGGCAACCAACGGACCTGCACCAACCAGCAAGGTCATACCACGGGGTGTCACGCCTCCACGATCTGCAGTGCTCCCCGACACGTTCTATGGCGTTCCGCCAAAAGGATTGATCCCTGGGGTTCATCCTCTGCGCTTTACACCGATTATAAGTTCGCGTTGCCGACCTGCAGCGCAAATCTGCTGATTTCGCTCCGAGGTACCGACCGCCCTCTTTTCGGCCGTGACCTAGGTTTTCTTTGCGTCGTGCCGCGACGCTGAGCGGGTATCTCTTCGCGCGGCTCCGATGTCGGACCGGTTCCACGGTCCGCCGGCAACGTCGTTGCGTTCTCGCGCGGCAGCCGATGGGACGAGGTCGGATTCCCGCCTCCTCGCGCCCCTGGGCAGAAACCTCTCATCACCAAGCGCGTAGCGCTCGCGGGATCGCGGTGCGCGCTTGCCGGAGACCGCATCATGAGCATTCTGAGATTTCTGGGCGTTGTCGATGCCAGTGGCTTGCTATCGGGACAATCGGCACCAGCGCCGCCGAGACAGCGAAAGCTGGCGCTCGAAACGCTGGACAGTCGAGCGCTCTTAACGTTGTTTACACCCATCGTGACGGACGCTTTCGCAGAATTGGAGGAGGTAGCCCTGCCGCCCGAGGGCCAAACCGGCACCTGGGAGGAGCAGAGCACGGGGAGTGAAGGAGGAAATGGTGGAACAACCGGCGAGCCGAACAACGATCCACCTTCGGAACCAACGCTCAATTCGAGTGCGGGAGGGAGTGCTGGTGGAGAGGGTGGCGATCCGCCTCCACTATCCAATCCCGGTTCGGGCGGAGGAAGCGCGGGTGGTGAAGGAGGCAGCAGCAACACCGGCAGTGGATCGGGGGGAGGTGATGGCGGAACTCCACCTGAAATAACATCGTCGATCTACGACCGCAGTGGGGCGATGGTCGATTTCTCGGGAACCGTGACCGACGATGAGTCGATGTTTCAACAGTTGGTTTACTTCAGGACCGATGAAGGCCAGCAGTTCACTGCGACAATCGACGCTGAAGGCCGTTACTACTCGGAAACCATGATGCTTCCAATTGGTACGCAAGTTTCGATCTTTACGATCGACGCGGATGGACATCAGTCGGAGTGGGTATCGCTTGTCGTTTGATCGTTTCTCAAACGTTGATCGAGCAGTCCTTATCGTCGCTTGAACTTCTGCACGCGCGGGCCGTTCACTTCGGCAATGTAGAGCGTTCCGCGCGAATCGACGGCCATCAGGTGGGGCAGCTTCAGAATTTCGGGGCTGCCCCACTCGGCGGTGATCGTGCCGGCGGGTTTGCCGTCGCGGTTGTTTTCGCGGGCGAGGTGAAAGATCTTGTGGATGTCTCCCTCACTCGCGAGCAATTCGTCGCCTATGACGATCAGGCCGAACGGATTGCCAAAGCCCGACCAACTTGCCAAGTGCTTACCGCCTGCGTCGAAGACTTGGACTCGCTTGTTACCGCGGTCAGCGACATAAATGCGATCGTCGCCATCGATCGCCAGACCGTGTGCAGTGGCGAATTGACCGTCGGCTTTTCCTTTCTTCCCCCACTCGGCAATGTATGTACCGTCTGGCGCGAGCTTCACAATCCGCCCGTTGCCGCTATCGGCGATGTACAGGTTGCCGGCTTTGTCGAAGACGACATCGTCCGGCGCGCGGAAGCCTTCGCGACCACCGGCGACTTTGCCTTCGGTGCCGAGCGTCGCGAGCAACTTCCCTTCGGGGCTGAACTTCCGCAGGACGTGATTGCCGTTATCGGTGGTCCAGATGTCGCCAGCCGCATCAATCCTCAGGCCGTGCGGCACTTTGAAGAGTCCCTGTCCCCTCGCGCGGACAAACTTTCCGCCCGCATCCAATTCGACCAGCGGGGGTTCGCCGCGATGCAGAATGTAAATTTGATCTTCTTTGCCTATGGCAACGGCCGACATCGCGCCAAGTGCCACTTCGGCTGGAAACTCCAGAAACCCCGCCGATTCATACGGCCCGTCGGCAGCGCTAACTTGCGAGGTCAGGATAGCGGCCAAAAGGATGCAAAGAATGTTTCTCATGGCGGTCGAGCGTAGTTCACGGTTTGTGCCGCGCCAATCAGCGCAGCTCGGTCGTTGCACGCCGCGAGCCCGAAAGATACGCTGCCATTTGCCCTCCACTCGTTCCTCCCTTTATTCCTCCCCGCCTGTTCCCCCCGACTCCACGCTCCTTGCATGACTCGCCTCCTTTCGCTCGCCTTGTTCACCATTGCACTCGCCAGCCCGCTTTCACTCATTGCCGCCGAAAACGATTGGCCGCAATTTCGCGGTCCCAGCGGCCAGGGCCATGCCGATGCAATCGGCTTGCCCGACCGCTTTAACGAACACGAAAACATCGTCTGGAAAGCGGCCATTCCCGGCCGCGGCTGGTCGTCGCCGGTAATCGCCGGCAACGAAATCTGGATGACGACGGCGGTTGAATCGCCCATCACCGAGGAGGAAAAGACGCGTCGCCTGGCCAGCAACACGGGCGATCAGCCGCTGACCGTTTCCGGCCGCCTGAGTCTGCGTGCCGTCTGTGTCGATCGTCGTTCGGGCCAAGTCATTCACAACGTGGAACTGCTCGATGAGCCGAAGCCGCAACCGACGCACGCGATGAACAGCTTCGCCTCCCCGTCGCCGGTCCTTGCGGATGGCAAACTCTACGCTCACTTCGGCACGCACGGCACCGCCTGCCTCGACACAGCAATGCAGAAAGTCGTGTGGACCAACCGCGAACTGCCGCTCGCTCACGAGAACGGCCCCGGTAGTTCGCCTGTGCTCGTCGGCGACCGGCTGGTGTTTCATGGCGACGGCAGCGATGTGCAATACATCGTCGCCCTCGACACGCGGACCGGCCACATCGCCTGGAAAACGCCTCGCTCCGGCAAGATGAACGACAACCCGCAACTCAAAAAGGCCTACGGCACGCCGCTCGTCCTCGATGTCGCGGGCAAGCCGCAGATTCTCTCGCCGGCCGCAGACTGGCTCTATGCCTACGATCCCGAAACCGGCCGCGAGCTTTGGAAGCTCAGCTACGGCGTCCTCGGTTTCTCGATCGTGCCGCGACCGGTCGCCGGCCACGGCATGATCTATTTCTCGACGAGCTTCATGCAGCCGCAACTGCTGGCGGTGAAGCCCGACGGGGCGGACGGCCCGACCATCGCCTGGCGCTACACTCGGCAGATGCCGTCGATCTGCTCGCCGCTGCTCGTGGGGGACGAAATCTACACAGTCAGCGACAAGGGAATCGCCACCTGCCTGGACGCTCAAACGGGCAAGCTCCTCTGGACCGAGCGGCTGCCTGGCAACTATGCCGCCTCGCCACTTCTGGCCGACGGCAAGATCTACTTCTGCAATCGCGAAGGAGAGACCACCGTGCTCGCTCCCGGCAGCAAGTACCAGAAACTCGGCAGCGGTCAGTTCGATGGCTCGATCTTGGCCAGCCCCATCGCCGTCGGCCAGGCGCTGTATATTCGGACCGACAAGGCGCTGTACCGCGTGGAGTATCTGAAGCGATAATGCAGGTTCCGCCGGCCCGGCGGGACTTGCCGTCCGTTGGCGAAGGAGCCTGCGACGATGTCTCTCCACATTCGCCTCGCACTTTTTGTCGCACTTTCGGCAGCAACCACTTCGCTTCGGGGCGCCGACCCTTCCTTCGCCGAAGTCCGAGCGCTCCTCGCCGCTAAGTGCCTCGCCTGTCACGGCAATGATCCGAAGGATCTGAAAGGGGCGTACGACCTCCGCACGCGCGAGGCAGCTCTGAGCGGCGGTGAAAGCGGCGAACCGGCGATCGTCCCCGGCCAGCCCGACAAAAGTCCGCTGCTCGTCGCAATCACTTGGGCGGACAAAGAACTGCAGATGCCGCCGAAGGAGAACGATCGGCTGACGGCTGAGCAAGTTGACGTTCTCCGCCGCTGGATTGCCGGCGGGGCCAAGTGGGAGGATGCACCTGCCGTCGCGGCCACGCCGGCCAAATCCAACGGCTGGACCAGTGTGGAAGGGAGCGTGCGGATCACAACGAGCGGCGGCCGTTCGTCCGACTGGGACAATCGCACCTATGACCCCGACGCGGTTTGGGCCTATCGGCCGATTCAGCGGCCAAACGTGCCTGCGATCGAAGGAAAGCCGAAGGTTCATCCGATCGACGCCTTTCTCCTCGCCAAGCTCCAAGAAAGCGGAATCCTTGCCTTCGCCCCTCGTGCCGATGATTCCATACTGCTGCGTCGCGTCACGCTGGATCTCACCGGCCTGCCGCCCGGATCTGAAGAAGCACAAAAGCCAGTCGATTGGCAAGAAACGATCAAACACATCCTCGCCAGTCCTCACTATGGCGAGCGGCAGGCACAGCACTGGTTCGACGTCGTCCGCTATGCCGACACCGCTGGTTTCTCGAACGATTTCGAGCGGCCGCACGCCTGGCGCTATCGGGATTATGTCATCCGCAGCTTCAACGCGGATAAGCCCTACGACCGCTTTCTGCTTGAGCAACTGGCTGGCGATGAACTCGACGATCGCGATCCAGAGCTGCTTATCGCTGCCGGCTATCTGCGCCTCGGGCCGTGGGAACACACGGGAATGACCGTCGCTGCCGTCACGCGGCAGCAGTTTCTGGACGACGTGACGCATCACGTCGGCGTGTCGCTGCTCGGCCAGGGGTTGCGATGCGCGGCCTGCCACGACCACAAGTTCGATCCGCTGCCGACGAAGGACTACTACCGTTTCCAGGCCGTCTTCGCACCGGTGCAGTTTGCCGAGCGACCGGCCGAATTCCTGCCTGGCGAAAACGTGCAAGGCTTCGCTGCCGCCCGCGAGCAAGTGCAAGCCCGTCTCGATCAGGTACTCGCAGCCCAAGCGGCGCTCAAACAGAAGAACCAGGACGCAATCGCCGCTTTTCTGGCTGAACGCGGCGTGAAGAAGCTCGAAGACCTGCCTGCCGATCAGCGTCCGGCGCAGGACTACCTGGGGGGCACGTTCGGCCTGACGAAAACAGATCTCTCGCTCCGCAAGATCCATCAGAAGTCGCAGCAGTATCTGGAGCGTGAGCTGAAGCGCTTCGAGCCGTTCGCCTTTTCCGTCTATTCCGGCCCCAGCAACAACTACCTTTCGCCGCGGCCGCTGTATGGATTGCCTACTCGTCGCAATGGCGACGTGAACGTTGTCCACATCCTTACCGGGGGCTCGCTCGAATCGCCTGCCGAAGAAGTCTCGCCGGGCGTGCTTAGCGCGATGCTCGGTGCCAACGAATCGCTTGCCGCTTCCGCCGGAAACAGGATCCCCCAGGAAACGTCTGGCCGCCGACTCGCTCTTGCCCGCTGGATCACGAGCGAAAGCAACACGCTCACTGCTCGCGTCATCGTCAACCGCGTCTGGCAACAGCACTTTGGGCGCGGACTCGTCGCCACACCGAATAACTTCGGCAAGATGGGGGCCCGGCCGACGCATCCCGAACTGCTCGACTGGCTCGCTACCTGGTTCGTCGAACACGACTGGTCGCTGAAGCGTTTGCACGAACTGATCCTTACGTCAGAGGCATATCAGCAGTCGTCGAGCGGACGAGCCGATGCCGATCCGCAGAATCATCTGCTTTGGCACTTTCCGCTCCGTCGTCTTTCCGCCGAGGAAATCCGCGATTGCTCGCTCGCCGCCAGCGGCGAACTCAATCGCCATCAGGGCGGTCCCGGTGTCTTTCCCGAAATCAACTGGGAGGTGGCCCTCCAGCCGCGGCACATCATGGGCTCGGTCGCCCCGGCCTACATCCCGTCGCGCACACCCGCAGAACGTAACCGCCGCACGATCTATGCCTTCCGCATTCGCACGCTTGCCGACCCCATGCTTGAGGTGCTCAACCGCCCCGGCAGCGAGACGTCTTGCGAGCGCCGCGATGAAATGACCGTCACCCCTCAGGTCTTTGCCGCGCTCAACAGCGAGTTTGCCGCCAACCGTTCACTGGCGATGGCTGCCCGACTAACCAAGGAGCACGCGACCGATGTCGAGCGCATCGCAGCTGCGTTTCGCCTCGTCTATAGCCGACCGCCGACCGATGCCGAATCGCACCAGTGCGTTGCTCATATTGCCCGCCTGACCGGTCACCATCGCCAACATCCGCCGACCCCCACGAATCTGCCCACGAGTGTCCGCCGCGGCATGGTCGAAGAGTTGACGGGCGAAATGGTCTATTGGGACGAAGACCTCTCCGTGCTCAAGGAATACGAGCGCGACCTGATGCCCTGGCAGGTCGAACCCGAAACCCGCGCGCTGGCCGATTTGTGCCTCGTGCTGCTGAATTCCAACGAGTTTCTGTATGTACGCTAGTCGTCGCAATTTCCTCTACGGTCTCGGCCTCACGCTCGGTAGCACGGCCCTGTCGTCGCTGCGTGCCGACGACAAGCCTGCGGCAGGTCCGCTCGCCCCCAAGCCGCCACATCATCCGGCGAAGGCGAAGGCCTGCATCTCGCTCTTCATGGAAGGGGGGCCCAGCCACATCGACACGTTCGACCCCAAGCCAAAGCTGGCCGAACTGCACATGCAGGAGTTCCAGCGGAGTGACAAATTCGCCTCGCAAATGGCCAGCGGCAAGCGGTACTACGTGCAGAGCCCGTTCAAGTTCCGCCAGGCCGGTGAGTCGGGTCTGCCGCTCTGCGATCGCTTCGAGCACCTCGCGTCCGTCGCCGACGAGTTGTGCATCTATCGTGGCTTGCAGGTCGATTCGGTCGATCATCCGACGGCTTGCTATCAGATGAACACGGGAAATCGCTTCGGCGGCGATCCGTCGTGGGGGGCGTGGACCACGTATGGCCTCGGCTCGGCGAACGAGAACCTGCCGGCCTTCGTGGTGCTTCCCGAAGGGGCCTTTCCACAAGGAGGCGCCGCTAACTGGTCCAGCGGCTTCTTGCCGGCTCATTACCAAGGAACGCCGCTGCGCGACAAAGGCTCGCCCATCCTCGATCTCGCGCCTGCTTACGGCGCTCGCCCCGAGCGGCAGCGGGCCAATCTCGACCTGCTCGCCGAACTCAACACTGCCGATCTGGCCCGCCACGGCGAGAATGCCGAACTGGTCGCCCGCATGGCGGCTTATGAACTCGCCTTCCGGATGCAAACGGAAGTGCCGACCATTGTGGATCTGTCGCGAGAAGACCAGAAGACTCTCGATTCCTACGGGATCGGCCGCGAGCCGACCGACAGCTTTGGCCGACGCTGTCTCCTGGCACGCAAACTCGTGCAGGCGGGCGTCCGCTTCGTGCAGCTTTTCGAGGCCGGCTGGGATTCTCACGACTACCTGGAGCGGGCCCACACCCAGCGGATCAAGGCGATCGACCAGCCGATCGCGGCCCTCGTCGCCGACCTGAAGCGACTCGGTTTGCTGGAAAGCACGCTCGTCGTCTGGGGTGGTGAGTTTGGCCGCTCGCCTGACAACGGCATCCGTGGCGGTGGGCAAGTTGCCGGCCGCGACCACAACGCCAAAGCGATGTGCGTCTGGCTCGCAGGCGGCGGCGTGAAGGCCGGACATGCCATTGGAGCGACCGACGAACTGGGCGCGACCGCGACCGAATGCGTCCACCACGTCCGCGACCTGCACGTAACGCTCCTGCACCTGCTCGGCTTGTCGGACAACAAGCTGACCTTCTTCCACGAAGGGCGGTTCAAGCAGCTGAGCCAAGTCGGCGGCGAGGTGATCAAGGAACTTGTGGCGTAATCTCCTTGCCCCCTGTTCGGGCCCGCTTCCCCAGATGGTCCAGTTTCCCGGCACAGTCCCCACGGATCGCCTGAAACATTCATACTTTCGGTGACTTTTCATGCGCCCGAGCGATATGACTCGCCACAAGTCCCTGCCATACAAGCTGTTCCGCAGTTGGCGATTCAGGCCGAGTATGAATTTCATTCCTGCTCATATAGCCGCTTGAGCTCACTGAACACTCCTGAATTAGGTGGTGAATCCCTCAGCGGCAACGCTCAACTCCCACAAAACCAAATTGGAAAAGAACTATCGCGGGCGGGCAATATCGCACAGTAAGTTCTCGTCCATGGACGCACCGCGACCGTGCCATTCTGGCAGTCGCCCGGGTGCGTGTACAAATGATGCAACTGGTGTGCCAAGCCGACGCAAAGTGAGCGAGCGAGGCCCTTCGCTCGTCAGCGCTGTGGCAAGAGATTACTTCGCGATTCACATCCGCGGACCAAACCGCTCTCTCACGCCGCTGTCCTGCCAAGGGCCAGGCAGTGCTACCTTGGGTCAAGCACAAGCCGTCGTCCTGCTAGAATACCCCTGAGAACGACACTTCTCGCCCAGGCCAACAAGAATCATGGATTCCGCCGAGTCCGACACCGTTGAGCTTCCCGCCCCCGGTTCAACAGTTAGCGCTGATCCGCCCCCCGCGACGATGCAGATTGCCGTCGATCTGGGAGCGGCGACGCACCAGGGGCTCGTGCGCGAGAACAACGAGGACAGCTATCTCATCGCCCGTGCCGATCGTTCGCTGGAAATGCTCATGACGAACCTGCCGCCGGGCGAGATTCCCGCCTGGGCGGCTGAGCGGTCCTACGGCCTCGTCGTAGCCGACGGCATGGGAGGTCAAGCCGCGGGGGAGGTCGCCAGCCGACTCGCTTTGAAGGCCGTCATTGAGCACGTCCTGGCGACGGCTGACTGGGTGATGCGCGACGCGGGGGCCCACCGGGCCCAGGTCGAGGAGCGAATTGCCGAGCGGTTCCTCGCGGCCGATCAGGCGGTTCACGACGAAGCGGCCCGCAACCCGCGGGCGGCAGGGATGGGTTCGACAATGACGCTGGCGGCGTGCCTGGGCGCGAACCTCTTCCTCGGCCACGTCGGCGATTCGCGGGCCTACCTGCTCCGCCGCGGCACACTGCGGGTGCTCACGCACGATCACAGCCTCGCCCAAGCCCTGGCCGACAGCGGCGTCATTTCGCAGGAGGACGTCGCCCATCATCACATGCGCAACGCCCTCCTCAGGAACCTCGGCGGCAAAGGGACGCATGCCGACCTCTCGTACCTCCGCCTGGCCAGCGACGACCAGCTGCTCCTCTGTACCGACGGCCTGACCGACATGGTCGAGGAAGACGCGATCCGCGACCTGTTGCTCGCCCCTTCCACCGCCCAAGCCGCCTGCGACGCGCTCGTTGCCGCCGCCCTCGCCGCCGGCGGCCGCGACAACGTCACGGTGCTGCTGGCGCGCTTTGCGTGGAAGCAAGTTTGACTTTCCCTCACACGACGTAGCTTCTCAAAAGCGGCCGTCCACGTTTGTCGCCGAGAAGATCTGCCCCATGCGTGGTGTCTATGCACTCCGATCGCCGACCAGCCAATTCATGAAGCATCGAGTTTCAGCGGGCAGGTGTTCCTAGCTTCCTCATCCTTTTCTTTTGCCAATTTATCGTCGACGAGTTCCACTATCCGCGCCGCCTCAGATGCGAAGAACCGCCAATTCTTCCCGGGTTGCTGATCTTGGACCAGTTTGGCGAACATACGAAGACCCAATGCAGCGCCTTCAAGTTTACTTTTACGAACAAGCCAGCGCCGATCACGATTGAGTCGGTCGATGATTTGCCCGACTTCGTTCTCGGTAAATACAATACTCTGGTCGTCGGAGACACCTGATTGTGAATCCACATCCTAGCTCCGATTCGCAAGGCTCATATGGAGGACTTGCGTTGTCGTATCCGGCGATGCGTTAGGAAGAAACCGGCTAGAACTCCCCATGTGATTATCGTCGCAGGCTCTGGCACTACATTTGAATCGAACGGCCCACCATATTCGATGATGTAGCCCCAGCGTCCATCCGACCCGACACTGGCCGATGGATTCGTATCGTTCCAGCTCCATCTCGGGCCAAAGCCATCTCGATAGTCTCGTCTCCAAAGCACTCCGTAGTCTTCATCACCAAGATTGTTCGGCTCTGGTGGCGCCCAATTTGAATAACTGAAACTCTCCCCTGTAATCCACTGATAGCTCCCTTCCGAGGCAATGTCGGTTAAGCCAATCCAAACGAAATCACCAGCCGGTCCGCCAAAAAAGTCTGTTTGGATCAGGCCTTCAAAACTCAACCTAAGGAATGCATCTTCAGCAGCACTCGTAACCGTGACGAGATGCCCCGTTGATCCCAGGAAAACGCTGCTAGCCGAAGCCTCGTTGGCTTGAAACCATGTAACATTGCCCGATGGGTCACTGGGAAGTACCAACTCGTAATAGTGTCCATTACCTCCAGCGCTGATCTCCCATTGAAATGCACCGTAGGCGGTGCCGGCAGATAGATTCGCGGTGAGAATCACGAAAACTAAGGTTATCAGACGAATCACATTGAACCTCGTTTGATCTAAATCGTGCCTCGCGACATTCACACTTTGACACATCACGGCACGTAGAACGTGCCTGCTACTTACAGCCCCGCCAACCCCGTTTCCGCATCGCCAAATCGCTCGGCCTTCACGCCCATCCGGTCGAGCACGCTGAGATACAGGCTACAGAGCTTCCGCTCATCGTCGGGCTTCTCGCGATAGTCGAGGACGCGGCCCGTTTCGAGCGTGCCGCCGAGGCTGCCGACCTGCACCAGCGGGAGCTTGTTGCTGTCGTGCTTGCTTCCCGACCACATGTTCGAGAGGAACACGAGGCACGAATGATCGAGCACGCTGCCGGTCCCTTCGGGCATTGCGGCCAGACGCTCGGCCAGGTACGCGAGTTGGCTGACGTAGTACCGCGAAATCCGCTCGTACTCGTCGGACAGGTCGTCGTGCGAGGCGGAATGGTGCGCCTTACGGGCATCGAGGAACGGATAGTACAGCCCCGAAATATCGCGGCAGAGGAGGAGCGTCGCCACCCGCGTTTTGTCGGTCTGGAAGGCCAGCGCCACGATGTCGCACATCAGCCGCATGTGCTCCCGGATGTCTTCGGGCAGGCCATTGTCGGGCCGGGGCATCGTCGCGAGCGGTTGGCCGCGATTGGCGGCATTCTCGGTTGCCTTGGCTTGGTCGTCACGAATGGGCTGCACCCGCTTCTCCACTTCGCGGACGCTCGTCAGGTATTCGTCGAGCTTCGCCTTATCGGCCGCGCTCACTTGCCGGCTCAGGCTGGCGGCATGGTCGCGGACGCGGTCGAGCACGCTCTGGTTCCGCCGCTGGCCCCGGTTATCGAACAGGCTGTCGAACGCCAGCGACGGATAGACCTCCATCGGCACCGGCGAAGTCGCATTCTGCCACGAGATGTGCGAGCTGTACGCCATCGAAAAATTCGTCTCGTGATAGCCGGTGATCGGCTGCTCGCATCCGAGGACGAGGCTCGGCTGCACCGTCTCCTGACCAATCGCGTTGGCCAGCACCTGATCGACACTGATCCCCCCTTTCAGCTCGGCCCCTTTTTGCAAGGCCGCGCCAGAGAGAATGTTCCCCGTCTGCCCCGGATGAATGCCGACGCCGACGGCCGAGCGATTGAACAGGCCGCTGATGACGTTCAGCTTGTCCTTCAGCGCAGCGAGCGGCTGGAGCGTCGGGCCCAGTTCCATTTCCGGGCCGTTCCCCTTCGCCCACCAGTGGGTCGCGTTGATGCCGCACGCCATGAACAGGGCGGCGAAGCGCTTCGGGAATGCGGCCGCGGGGGATTCGACGGGAAGCTCGTCCCCCCAGACGGGAATCGACTCGAGCCACGGCAAGGCCATTGCGACGCCGGCACCTTGAAGGAGCGTGCGGCGGGATAGGGAATTGGTCATGGTGAGATTTCCTTTTCCTGACTTTCCGTGCCTCGTTTCGTCCTAAACTGCTCGCTCGTGACGATCGCCGTCACCAGTTCGCCAAACCGATGGTCGCTGGCCGCCAGCCGCTCCTGCATCTGCCCGATGAGCTTATCATCGGACGGCAGCAGGCTCCGGCCCAAGGCGTAGGATAGCAGCTTGCGGCATAAGTTTTCCACAAAATCTTGCTCGCGGTGCTGTTGCAGATAGTCGCGAAGTCCGGCCAGCCCCGCTCCCTCGCTGCCGCCGGGAAACGCTGTCCGCGTATCGACCGACCGGCCGCCAAGGTCTTTCTCGCGTCGCTCACCGATCGGGCCATAGTCCTCGAAAACGAGTCCAAACGAATCGAACCGTTCGTGACAGCCGGCACAGGCCTGATGGCTGCGGTGCTTTTCGAGGGCCTCGCGAAGCGTCAGGTCGCCGAGCTTCGACTCGTCGGCGGGAAGTTCCGGGACCGTCGGCGGAGGAGGCGGAATCCGTTCACCCAAGAGTCGACGCACGACCCAGTACCCACGCTTCACGGGGCTGGTGCGCAGCCCGGGCGAGTTCTGCGTGAGGAAGACTGACATCGGCAAAAGTCCGCCGCGGCCGGCAGCATCCGCCTCATCGACCCGCACCCACTCGTGCTCGCCGATCGGGCGGCTGAGATCCGAGAGATCGATGCCATAGTGCTTGGCGAGGACCGGATTCACGATCGTGTGCTTGGCATACAGAAAGTCGAGGACCGAGCGGTCGTGCTGAGCCACGTCGAGGAAGAACCGCACCGGCTCCTCGAACATCGCCTGCCGCAATTCGCTCGTGAATGCCGGAAACCTCTCGCGGCTGACGCTGTTGTGTGACTCAAAGCGGCGGAAATCGAGCCAGTTGCCGCCGAACTCGACGGCCAGCGCTCGTGCCCGCTGGTCCTGCAGCATCCGACGAGTCTCGGCAGACAGAACTTCTGGCTTCGTCAGTTCGCCCGCGGCGGCTTTAGCCAGCAGCTGTGAATCTGGCAGGCTCGACCAGAGGAGGAAGCTCAGCCGGCTCGCAAGTTCGTAATCGGTCAGCGGCCGCCTGGCGTCGCTTGCCGCGGCCAGATCGAGCCGGTAGCAGAAGTTCGGCGAAAGGAGGACGAACACGAGAGCATCTTGCAGCGCCTCTTCGTGGCTCAGGTGCTCGTCATTACGTAGCGAGCGGTAAAGGCCGATGATCTCATCTTTCTCGGCCAGCGAAAGCGGCCGGCGATACGCCCGCTCGGCCAGCGACAGGATTGCCTCCAGATGGAGCGGCTCGGCGGTGAGACGTGCCTGCTGGACCCAGCGAATCTGGGCGTTGATATTGCGAAAGAACTCCGTAATCGCCCGCTCGTGAATCGGCTCGGCCCCGCCTCGTTTCGCCTTGTCGAGATACACCTCTCCCAGCCGCTTGATCTTCTCGGTCGAAGTCACGTCCTTGTCCTCGGCCCGGGCGAAGTCGAACTCGGCATCGCGCATGTACCGCGAATCGGTCCGCTCGAACCAGACAAAGCCCGTGTATTGCCGCATCGGGGCCGACGTGACGAAGTCAAGCTCTCGCCAGAGGGCGTCGAGTTTCGCCCTCTGTTCATCGCTGAGGATCAGCTCGCAGAGCGGCCCGTCGTCGCGGTAATAACCCATCATGCTGTGGAAGCCCGCCGACAAGAGCCGCCCCTTCTCTTGTTTGTCCTTCTCGACGCCGACGTAATCGCGGCCACGCTCCGAGATGTAGAACGCGTCGGGGAAAGTCGCGGCAAAGCGGGAAAATTCGGCTTCGTGTTTGGCTCGTTCAGCCGGATCGGCGGGAACGGACAAATCGGGATCGGCCTCCACTCGCCTCTTTTCTCGTTTGCCGCGCCCCTCACGTTCGAGAAGCGGCTCTCCTTCGACTTGCAGCGCCTCGCGGGCGAACTTCCGCCGGTGCGAGGCGTACTGCCCGTTCTTCCACAGGACGAACGTCTGCGAACCTTTGTGAATGCCGGCGACTTCGAGGTCTTCGAAGGTCGGTTCGAGCTTATGTCGCAGACGCACGACGAAGTCGCGCATTTGCTGGCAACCGTGACGCACCGCCGAGTTGTCGTCGGCTGGGGCCGGAAGGTCCTTCCACATCGCCTGTAACTTTGCGATCGGGCCGACCTCTGCCGGCTCTTCGAGCGTCTGCCAGATCGTCGCCAGGTACTTTGGACTCACGCGCTCGGCAGTTGCGATGCTTTCGAGCGTGGCATCCGGCTGACCCAAGGCTGCGCGGTGTTTGTATCGCCAGGCCGCTGCAAAATACGCTGAATAGTCCGTCGGTTGCCGCTGATAGAAATCGACGATCCGCTTCACGCAGTACTTGTCGCGGTCGGTGTCGGTCATCACCGGGTGCGGAGCGAACGCGATTCCGCTCGGTGTGAGCACGAGATGCTCGGCCACTTTACGTGCGGCAGCGACGTATTTCTTCAATAGCGCCGGCGACATCGTCAGCGATTCGCCCGAGTTGTCGAAGCCCGCTTCGTTCGCCGGATCAACCGGGAACTCGCGAGCCGGGTGGATATCGACACCGGTCAGATCGCGAATGGCGTAGTTCAGTTCCGCACTGTTCAGCCGGCGGACAAGCACCGGTCCCGGATCGCCGGCCGTTCGCTCCGCCTCGCTCCGGCGAAAGTTCCGAATCCAGGCGATCAGTGCCTTCCGCTGCTCGTCCGAAGGCTTGCTCTTGGCATCCTCAGGCGGCATCTCGCCCGCTTCCAGCCGCTCCAGAACGATCTGCCAAACCTGATGCCCCTTCGACACGTTCGCGGCGGTCGCAAACGTTGTCAAGTTCAGTTCCGCCTCGGTCTTCTCCTTCCCATGACAGTCGAGGCAATACGTGACGAGCAGGGGCCGGATCGACGATTCGAACTGTTTGCTCAGATCGCCAGCCGGCTCGGCTGCGGTGAGCACCGCCGCTGCCGACAGCAAGAGCAACAGACAAACACAAAGTCGCATGTGGCCAACCTCGGCGGGCGAGGCGAAGAAGGTGGGAGCAAACCTGGCGGGAGCCTCCATCTTACCCCTCTTCCTTTGCGACCGCCAATCGCAGCGCCGCTTCACTGCATTCCCTGTAGCTGATCCGCGTCGATCTGGTCCCCCATCACGTTGGCCTCCCAGCCGTCGTAGTCCCCGCCGCACTTCGTCGCAATCTGTTGAAACTGCGTTGTGATCTGTTTGATTTGAGCCTCGTCCAGCGGCATCGTGCGAGTGACTGAGACAGTCCACGCGGGCTTGGCAAACAGCCGCTTCCACCAGGGCAGCGGGATTGGAAACTTCTCGGCCTCCAGCTTCTTTTGCGTCAACAATTGGCAGGCTTGATCGGCGTTGGCTTCGCTGGGGAAGACAAAGTAGAAGTTCAACTCGCGTGGCTTCGCCAAATCGATCCCCAAGTGCCTGAACGTGGCCAGCAGTTGATCGTCTCCGTCGTGCCCGTGCATGATTCTCCCCGCCTGTATGTTGCGACCCGATGGAAAACGGCGATTATCGTCCGGCAGACGGCGAGTCGCAACATTTGCCGATGTCGGGCGATGGCGGCCATTCTCCCTGCAGTTTGTTCGGCGGCGGTTCCAACTCGTTGACGTAGTCCATGCACTCGCGCAGTTTGTGCTGCGACAGGTTGTATTCCTGCCGCAAGAAGTAAGCGTGCTCGCGGGCCTTGGCCGCGGAGCGATGTTCGAGCCACCACGCACAGGCGAGCGCCACGACGACCACCGTCCACACCAAATCACGGAGCGAGAATTGCAGTTTCATGGGAGCTGCCCCACTAGTGCGCATGCCCGTGATGTTCGCCCCCTCCGCTGGGTTGCGGCGTGTGGGCATGTTTCGGCTCCAGAAAGCCGATACCGAAGGCGAGTGCCACGCCGAGTGCAAGGGCCAGCGTCAATCGCAGTCGGTCGTGGGCGTGAAAGGCGACTTCCGGCAGCAGATCCGCCAGTGAAATACACAGAAACACCCCAGCCGCGAACGCCAGCGCACAGCCGATGACGATGACGACCTGCTGGTCACCCAAGAGCGCCCCGACACCAAACACAAAGCCGATCGCCCCGAGCGGGCACATCAGGGCAAAGCAAAAGTTCGCCAGCCAAATGGCCTCCCGCGACCACCGCCCCGATGCCGTCATGAGCGAAGTGATCGACAAGGCATCTAATGGCTTATGCAGAGCCACGGCCAGGAACGTCCCAAAACCTGCCAGATAAAAGCCGGTATGTTCGTGCGTCTCTGCAGCCACTGCGGCACCAAGGGCGAGGCCGTCGATCAACGTGTGCAGCGATAGGCCAAACGCGAGGCCGAGCCAATTGAACGGGTGCGTATGGCTGGCATGATCGTGGGAATGAGAATGGCCGTGATCGTGCTCATGCCCATGATCGCACGGTCCTTCATGGTCGTGGTCGTGATGGTGCGGATCTTGCGCGTCGGAAGTGTCGCCATGCTCGTGGGCGTGGACGTGAAAGACCCGAATCAAGAGGAACATCACAAGCAGACCGGCCAGCACCCAGATCGCCGTCCGGTCGATCGATCCTTGCTCGTGGACCGAGTGCGGAATGAGGTGCAGCAGAGCCACGCCGAGCATCAGCCCGCCGACGAAGCTCATCATCACCTGCATCCGACGATGGGTCAGCTTCACCAGCCCCGGCAACGCTCCGCCCGCCAGCGACGCGAGGACGATCAGGATGCAATAGACGATCAAAAGGATAGTCGTTGGCATTTGACAATGGTAGTCATTAAGGAGGGACGTGCACAGTCCGCTCATCGACGCCGGGCCGTGTAACATAGGGATGTGACCACTTCCCCCATTACCGCGCCTTCTGCCGAGCACGAGGAGCAGCTTGCGCTGCTAGTCGCCGAGCTATCCGACCGGGCCCAGCGCGGCGAGTCGATCGACCTTGAAGAGCAGTGCCGTCAGCATCCGCAGCACGCGGCTGACCTGCGGGAATTGTGGGGAGTCATCATGGTGGCCCGCGCTGCCGGCAGCCATTCGGCTGTCCTGCCGGCGACGCTTCCCTCTGGCGGATCGAGCGAATTTCCCAGCGGAACGCTCACGCTCCCGGCCCGGTTTGGCGATTACGAACTGGTGCAGGAGATCGGTCGCGGTGGCATGGGGGTTGTCTATCGAGCTCGGCAGCAGAGCCTGGGCCGCGAAGTCGCGGTGAAGATGATTCTTCGTGGGCAGCTCGCCTCGCAGGCCGACCGCGACCGGTTTGAAGCCGAAGCCCAGGCTGCCGCTAAGCTCGCCCATCCCGGCATTGTTCCGGTCTATGAAGTCGGGGAGATCGACGGCCGGCCGTACTTCAGCATGAAGCACGTTTGCGGCACCACGCTCGCCCAGCGGCTGGCCGATGGACCGCTGCCGCCGCGCGAGGCGGCGACGCTGCTCGCCAAGGTAGCTCGTGCGATCCACTTCGCCCACATGCGGGGCGTGCTGCACCGGGATCTCAAGCCGTCGAACATCCTGCTCGACGAACATGGCGAGCCGCACGTCACCGACTTCGGCCTTGCTAAGCAGACGGCAGGAGGCGAAACACTCACCAAAACCGGTGCCGTCCTCGGAACGCCTGCCTACATGGCGCCGGAGCAAGCCTCGGGGCAGCGGGGAACCGTCGGTCCGCGGAGCGACGTTTATTCGCTCGGCGTCATTCTTTATCACATGCTCACCGGCCGGCCGCCGTTTCAGGCGGCGTCGCCGGGCGAGATGGTTCTGCTCGTGCTGGAGCAAGATCCGGTACCGCCACGGATGCTCAATCCGAAGGCCGACCGCGACCTCGAAATGATCTGCCTCCGCTGCCTGCAAAAGCCGGCGGACTTGCGGTACGCCTCTGCCGCGGGCTTGGCCGACGACCTCGAAGCGTACCTGAACGACGAGAGCATCTCGGCCCGCAGCGGCCGCTTCGCGCAGGTGCTGGCGGGCATGATGCGCGAAACGCACCACGCAGCGGTGCTCGAAAACTGGGGCCTGCTCTGGATGTGGCACAGCCTCGCCCTGCTCATCGCGTGCTTTGCGACGAACATTCTGGAACTGCTTGGCGATCAGGACCGCATGCATTACTTCCTGCTCTGGACCGCCGGCCTCGGTGCGTGGGCCGCGGTCTTCTGGGCGCTCCGCCGCCGGATGGGGCCGGTAACTTTCGTCGAACGCCAGATCGCGCACCTCTGGGCCGGCTCGATGATCTGCATCGCGCTCCTCTTCCCACTGGAATGGGTGCTGGGCCTGCGGCCGCTGGAACTGTCTCCCGTGCTGGGCCTCGTAACCGGCATGGTCTTTCTGGCCAAAGCGGGCATCCTCTCCGGCGAGTTCTACCTCCCAGCGATCGCCCTCTTTGCGACGAGCGGACTCATGGCCCGCTACCCACAATACGCCCACTTCATTTTCGGCATCGTCAGCGCCGCCTGCTTCTTCTTCCCAGGACTCAAATACTATCGGCAGAGATTGCGAGCACTGGTGGCGGCACTGCGTGGTTCTAACTGAACCACTCTTCTGGTTCGCTCGCGATCAATCTTGCAATTTTCCGCAGCAAATTCGCAGTGCGACAGAGCCTCCGCGCCAAATGCAATCTCCTGCGGCATCTCCTGCCGCGCGGGCGCGCACTAGTCGCCCTGCGCATTGATCTTCTCGGCATCACATCGCTGTAGTTGCCGCAAACCTCTGGTCTCATAACGGCCAGTCACATCGCGCCACAGCGGTTTGGCATTCGACTTGCGTTTGGTATAGCCATGCGATTTTGCACCGCTGCCAGAGGGGTGTAAGTCGCAACCCCGCATTTTCCCGCCATTTTTTCCCACCTGCCCGCAGAAGAGAGAGGCACCAATGCTCCGTGGTCGTGGTCCGCGCCCGTCCGGCTTTACGCTGGTCGAATTGCTCGTCGTTATCGCCATTATCGGCGTGCTCGTCGCCTTGCTTTTGCCCGCCGTGCAAGCCGCCCGCGAAGCGGCTCGCCGCTCGTCGTGCTCCAACAATCTCAAACAGCTCTCGATCGGCCTGCACAACTATCACGATGTGCATCTCAAATTTCCGTACGGCGTGATGGAGACTGGCACGTTCCACGTCCGCGATTGCTGGGCTCAGAGCATCCTGCCGTTCATCGAACAGGGCCCCCTTTTCGATCAGTATCAGGCTATCAACACGCAGTGGATCATGGACATTCCAGCCACGATCAAGGACGTGCAAATCAAGACCTACAAGTGCCCATCCGACGGCTCGGCGACGAACGCTCTAGGCAACAACGGCGGCAGCCGCGGCACGCCTACGGCGGGTTTTGGCGCCCAAGGGAGTTACGTCGGCTGCACCGGCGATACGTACATGCTCTACACGGCCCAGCTGCGCGGCATCTTTTACAACAACTCGCAAACCAACTTCGCCACCATCGTCGATGGCACGTCGAATACGCTCGCGTTCAGCGAGTCGATTATCCGCGGCTCAACTTCCAGCGGCGGCTGGGGTGACGCCGGTTCGTACTGGGGTGGTTCTCGCTGGGGTGGCTACGGCTTCACCACACTGGAAGCTCCCAACTCGACGCTCGCGGACCAAGTCTATCAGTGCAAAAGCACGACCTTCCCCCGCGCTCCCTGCACCTCGCTCACCGGCAGCAGCGACACGACCCGCAACTTCGCCCGCAGCTATCATCCCGGCGGCGTGCAAGGCGCCTTCGCCGACGGCAGCGTCCGGTTCTTCCCCAACACGATCAACATCGTCACCTGGCGGGCTCTCGGCACCGTCAATCAGAGCGAAGTGCTCAACGACTTTTGATCGAACAATGATCGCTCTATTACACGCCACCTCTTAACACTTACCAACTGCTCAATTCCATGTGTATATTGAAGACAATCTCCTATCTGTCCGCCGCGTGCTTTCTTGCCTTCCTCGCCGTCGGTTGCGGCGAGCGCGATGGCCAGATTCCCGTGGCCGGCACGGTCACGTTCCAAGGGCAGCCGGTCACCTCGGGCGAGATTATTTTCACGCCGGCGGGCGCGGTCGCTGCCTCGGTCGCGACGAAAATCGAAGCGGGCAAGTACGACCTCCGCGTCCCGGAAGGGCGGCAGCAGGTGCGGATCACGGCTTATCGCGAAGTGCCGGGCAAATTCGACACGTCGAACCCCGGCGAGCAGACGCCGATGGTCGAGATGTACATTCCGCCGCAATTCAACGACAAGACCACGCTGGAAGTGACCGTGGACAGCGCCGCGAAGACGCACGACTTCACGCTGGGCAGCTGATTTGCTCAGCTGCCGGCTGCTTGCAGCCATGCAACGACCTGCTCGGCGAGGTCTGCCGCGACGCCCGAGTACACGTGGTCGGCGCCGTCGATGACGATCACTTTCCGACCGGCGGCGCTCGGCAAATCTGCCAGTGCCTCGGGCAACCCCTCAAACGCCACGCCGCCGAGTCGCAATTCCTTCTCGCCATAGGCAAAGAGGGCAGGGGAGGGGACTTCGGCGGCGAACTTCAAGATGTTGTACCGTTCGGCCGGTCCGTACTTGTCGATATACCCGCTGGCCGTGATGAGCAACGGAAACGGAAACTTGCCGGTAAATAGCTCGTCCCCCCGTTTCTCGGCCACCATCGTTTCGGCCGTGCTCATCGACTCCCAAAACGTGCTGCTATCGGTCGAGTTCATGAATGCCGAGTAGCTAAGCCGTGGCGGCGAAGCGGCAACGACCGCAGTCACTTGCGGCCACTTTTCGTGCGCCATTCCATAGACCGCTTTGATCGCCCCCAGGCTGTGGCCGATGAGCACGATTCGCTCGTGCCCGCGGCCAGCGAGAAACTCGATCCAGGCGGCAATGTCGAACCGGCAGTCATCGACCGTTTCATACGCCGCGCCGAACCGCCGGCGAATATTGGCCGCCATCGAACCGAAGACGGAGTCGTGCCCGCGCGTGTTCACGCTGAGCACCGCGAGGCCCAGCTCTTGCAGCCGCGGAATGAGGGGCTCGAATGTGCTCGATGTGTAGAAGTTGCCGGCGACGCCGTGCAGGAGGATCGCGGCAGTCGGCAGCCCCTCGCTGACGCGTCGGTTTAGTGTGCTCGCCGAGCCTCCCTCGCTAACGCGTCGGGCTACCACGGGAGCAGCCAGAGCACCATCCAGCCGTAGGCCGTCGCTAGTCACCGTCCGAACGAGTTCAACGTGCAAAGTAGATCCCTCACGCCGTGAGGGATCAGTCGCGTGCAAGACACCGATCCGACAGCAGGCTACAAACGCGAACTGACCAAGCTGCCTTGGTTTTACTTCTCCGCCTTCTCGCTCTTCTCCGCGGGTTGCGGGGGAGCGGCGGAAAGCTGCGACATCACACTCAGAATGCCGTTCAGGTGCGCGAGCCGCGGCCCGAACCGATCGACGAACTCGCTGACGTAGTAGTCGCTGTCGTGCAGCGACTCGCGGTTGTCGGCCACTTCCTCGGTTAGGTTGTGGATGTACTGATTCTGCACTTTGACCAGAGCCTCGGCCGCGATGCGGCAGCTGCGGGCCAAGTCCGGGTTCGTCTCTTTCCAGTGAGCGATATCGACCTGTCGCTGCTTGTGATTCAGGCCGACGAAGTGGGCGATCTCCTCCAGCAGCTTGATCTCTCGCTGCTGCCCCTCGACGAGCTGCCGCAGGAGCACGCAGATCAGCTCGTTCGCGTCGATCTTGCTCCCCGCATCGGGCTGGGCGGCAGCCTCGGCCGTCACGTCGATCGAGAACATCGGGGTAAACTGACGGCTCGCACTCATCGGTAGCTCCTTGAACCTTCAATATACACACCCCCCGGCAGGTGTCGAGCACTTGGTAAATTGTGCGGTTCGCGCAAGACGCACCGCCCGCATTGCCGCTAAAGACCGGCTGCCGAGCGGTTCGATAGTGGCTGTGCCTCTTGCTTCGCCGCGGTCGATCCAGACCGGCAGGCAAGGTGCCCACCCCACGAAGAACAGCACCGTGAAGTCCTTGCCTAGCCTTGGTTTTCTGACGGTCGTCGAGCACGCGGAACTCGGCCTCCTGGGCGGCTACTTGCTGCTCAACGCGGCGGGTCGCCCGCTCGAATTCCACTGCACCGCCCCGGTCAAGCCAAGCCGGGCGCAGGAAATCCTCTTTGGGCCAACGCTGCTACCGTATCTGTACGGTGAGCAGATTGGGCAAACTTTGCTGACTCGGTCGAAGTTGACGCCGCTCGTTGTCTGCACCGATAGCGAACCGATGCTGGCAGTCCGCGACCACACGCACATTCCCGTGGCGCTGGTGAGTGCCGCTGCTGGCTCGGCCACAGGTGCCACTGCTGGCTTGCCCAGCAGTGCCCGGCTGCGACTCGGCAGCAATGAATTGTTCCTCCCCGCCGCTTACGCTGCCGACGAACAAACGATCCGCGATCACTGGCCTGCGCAAGCCGATCATCTCGACCTGTCCGAACCGTTCGCCCGCATTCGCGAAGCCCTCGACGAAGCCCAGAAGACCGCGCGAGCTGCCTAACCGCCATCATGCCGATCGACGTTCATTCATCCGACCTCACGATCCCCATCGAGCCCTTCTCGCTCGACTTCGATCTCGCGCCCGCGCTCACTGCCCACTCGCCGCTCTCGCTCACATCCGACCCGCCTGCTGCCATCACACTGAAGATCCCTCGCGCTACCCCACGCGTCTTCAGCTTCACATTCCCCGAAGCTCCGCACATCGCCGCCCCCTCCTTCCCTCCATCTCCCCCTCGCCCGCTCTCCCACTCTCCCGCTCCCTCCGACCCACCCGCTCCTCCTCCCCGCTCCACCCGCATCGCCCCGCCCCGCGACGTCATCAAGCTCGAAGACCGCCTCTACTACGTCTTGCAGCCGCCGCTCGAAACGCTCATCCAGTCCGACTCGCTCCACTTTCCCTTCGAGCCGTTTCCGTACCAGTACCAAGGCGTCGCGTTCCTTTACCCGCGATACGCCGCCGTCCTGGCCGACGAAATGGGCCTGGGCAAAACGATGCAGTCGATCACGGCGATTCGCATGTTGCTCCGCTCGGGCGAACTGCGGAGCGTCCTGCTCGTCTGCCCGAAGCCGCTGGTGACGAACTGGCGGCGCGAGTTCGGCCTCTGGGCTCCGGAAATTCCGCTCACGATCATCGAAGGGGATGCCGCCAAACGCCGCTGGCAATGGACTCAGGAAAACGCCCCCGTCAAAATTGCCAACTACGAACTGCTGATGCGCGACCGCGACGTCCTCGATGAAGTGCAACACTTCGACTTGGTCATGCTCGACGAGGCCCAGCGGATCAAAAACACCGGCAGCACGACTGCCGAGATCGTCCGCTCGATCCGCCGCACGCGGAACTGGGCCCTTACCGGCACGCCGATCGAAAACACTCCCGACGACCTCGTCGGCATCTTCGAGTTCCTCTCCCCCGGCTACCTCCGCCCCGGCCTAGGCCCCAAACGTCTCGCCGAGTTGGTGCAGGACTACATCCTCCGCCGCACGAAGGAGCAAGTCCTCACCGACATGCCGCCCAAGCTCTTTCGCGATGCGGAACTCGATCTCTCGCCCGAGCAGCGGGCCACGTACGAAATGGCCGAAACCGAAGGGGTGATGCAGCTCAACAATCTGGGCGATGAAATCACGATCCAGCACGTCTTCGAGCTCGTCCTTCGCCTCAAGCAAATCTGCAACTTCGACCCCGCCACCGGCACCAGCTCCAAGATGGAGCGGCTCGAAGCCGACCTGGAGGAAGTCGCCGCCAGCGGCAAGAAGGCAATCGTCTTCAGCCAGTGGGTGAAGTGCCTGGAAATCCTCAACCACCAGCTTCGCCGCTTCGGTCCGCTGCAATATCACGGCAAAATCCCCTCCAAACAACGCGACGGCATCCTGCAGCAGTTCAAAGAAGACCCAACCAAGCACGTCATCCTCATGAGCTACGGCGCGGGGAGCGTCGGGCTCAATCTGCAATTCTGCGAGTACGTCTTTCTCTTCGACCGCTGGTGGAATCCGGCCGTCGAGGACCAGGCGATCAACCGGGCCCACCGCATCGGAGCGAAAGGGGCGGTCACCGTCACGCGAATGCTCGTCCTCGGCTCGATAGAGGAACGGATCAACCAGGTGCTCGAACATAAGCGAGCCCTGTTCGACCAGATCATCGGCCAAACCGCCGCCCCCGCGAGCCTGGGCCTCTCGCAATCCGAAATCTTCGGCCTCTTCAACCTCCGCACGCCGAAAGGCGCGATCAAGGCGGCGGCGTAGGGTAGGCGTCTCGCCTGCCAAAATGTTCCAATGGTCCCCATCGGACAAACCGTGCTGCGGGCTCTGCTATCTTGCATGTCCGACCGGGACGGTCGGACCACGTTATCAGTTCGAATCCAATGCGATGAGCGAAGCGACATCCATCACGTCCCGCTTCTTCGTGTTTCGGACCATCCCCCATCGCGCAATCCAACTCGCACTCGGCTGCGCACGGCGATTGCGGCTGGACGACGACCGTGAACATGAGAATCTGTTCGATCGGCCTTTGACCATTTCAACGACATCCGAAGAAGCCGCCGACTTTTGTTCGACGAATATTGGCGGAGTCCACTTGATTTCAAGCCGGGCGATTGCCTTTCTGCGCGAACATGGCACGACTGGATTCGAAACTCTCCCCACCCTGCCGCAGCAACCGAGCAGTCCTGCGAACTATTTTCAACTGCTGGTGACGGGGTGGGGTGGCATTGCGGACTCAGACTCGGGCATCAAAGCGGTGTCACACGAAGGTTGGGCTGGCATTCAAACCTACACGATGGCAACGCATCCCGAACGTATCGTGGATGTGACCCAATGGGATGGCTCCGACTTCTTCATCGTGTGGCCGCTGGCTCGCATGTGGATCGTCACGTCGCGTATCGTCGATCTCCTGACCACGTCCGGTCTAACTGGGTTTGAAATCGAGCGTCTGGAGGATCAGCGAATTCGCCAAACCAGCCCCATTTCTCGGCTTGGCATTGGTCCCCTTCGTATGTTCCTGCCCGAGGAAAAGGCGCGACGCTTGGGCGAACCGCTCGGCATTTACTAGTTCGGACCGTGGCCAGAAACCCAAACACATGTTGCTCACCCTTTTCCGCAGCAACGGCGCGGTCGTCGCCGCGATGATCCTCACGCCGTGAGAGACATACTATCACTTCGCTCGCGCTTCAGGCTTGTGTCCCCGCCCCGCGCTCCGCCGCCATCATTTCCCGGAACTGCCGGAACAAATACCGGCTGTCGTGCGGGCCGGAAGAGGATTCGGGGTGGTACTGCACGCTGAAGGCGGGGACTTCCTTGTGCCGCAGGCCGGCCACCGTGTTGTCGTTCAGGTTCCGGTGCGTGATCTCCAGGCACGAGGGGAGCGACTCCTCCTCGACCGCGAAGCCGTGGTTCTGGGCGGTGATCTCGACCTTGCCCGTTTCGGCGTTCAGCACCGGCTGGTTCGCGCCGCGGTGGCCGAACTTGAGCTTGAACGTCTTCGCCCCGCACGCCAGGCCGAGCAACTGATGCCCCAGGCAAATGCCGAAAACCGGCACCTTGCCCAGCACGCCGCGGATGCAGTTCTGGGCATAGTCGAGCGGTTCGGGGTCGCCGGGGCCGTTGCTCAGGAAGACGCCGTCGGGATTGTGCGATAGCACCTCCTCGGCCGATGCTGTGCCCGGCAGGACGGTGACGCGGCACCCCTCGTCGCGCAGGTGGCGGGCAATGTTCCACTTCATGCCGTAATCAAGGGCGACGACGTGGAACTCGGGGGCGGGGAATGCCGGGTTTGCCTCAGCGGGCAACTTTGCCCAGTTTGACAGGCCGCGGTCCCAGTCGCAGGCCGATTCGGGGATCACCTCGCGGACCAGGTCGCGGCCGACGAGGCCGGGGCTCGCCTTGGCCTTGGCGACGAGGCTGGCGTCGTCGAGGTCGATGCTCGACAGCACCCCCTTCATCGCCCCCTGCGTGCGGAGCTTGCGGACGAGGGCCCGCGTATCGATGCCCGCCAAACCGGGGATGTTGTGCCGTTTCAGATACGCATCGAGCGACTCTTCCGAGCGAAAATTGCTGGGCCGCTCGGCCACTTCCTTCACGACAAACCCCGCCAGGTGCGGCCGCGAGCTTTCGACATCCTCGGCATTGATGCCGTAATTGCCCATCTGGGTGTAGGTCATCGTCACGATCTGTCCGCGATAGCTCGGATCGGTGAGGATTTCCTGGTAGCCGGTCATCGAGGTGTTGAAGCAGACCTCGCCGTCCACCTCGGCTGTGGCGCCGAAGGAGATGCCGGTGAACACGGTTCCGTCTTCGAGGGCGAGTTTGGCGGGTTTGTCAGTGGTCATTGGTCAGTTGTCATTGGTAGGCTCCTCCTGCCGGGAGGAGCCTTGACGCTACGGTTTGTCTTAGCCATTACGGATCAGCACGCCAGCTGAGGTTCTGCCCGGCAGGCAGAACCTACTTATCGCTTCGCTAGTGGTGCAGATTGTGTCGAATCGTCGGGCGCGTGGTTCGCGTTTAAAGGTCGTGTGAAGGGAGTTCCGATACGAAGTAACGGCTGTGGGTCTTCGGGCAACGGGTAACCGGCGCTCGAAACAGCCAACCGTGGAGGCCTCTTGTTGCGGCGAGCAAGAGACCTCCTTTTTTGTTGCGTCATCTGCAAACGTCCGTCCGCCAAAGCCCTGACCAATGGTCAGGGTGATTTGGAAAACCATCGTTCCGTGCAGACGATCCGGCATCGTCACCCGCAGCTTACAGCACCCCGACCAATGGTCGGGGCTTTGCTGGCGTCCTTCGCCGCGGCAAATTCAGCGAATTGTATCGTCTGGGCGGATTGCGGGTAGGAGGCGGGGCTAAACCGACCGCCGCTAGGAGATACGCAAATCCTCGCCGTTCGCTCCCATCAGCATTTTGCCGCGAATGTACTTACCAAAGTTGACCTTAACTGGTCGAACGACACCGGAATCGTGCCACAGCTCAACGAGTTGCCATTTCTTATCGGGCAGGAACCCACTGAGGTCGCCGTTGAAATTATCGCCAAAGCAAAGCACTCGCTGTTTTGGACCAAGCCAATCAAAGACGCCTTGTCCGAGAATCTGATCTGGCGTACCAAGCAACCCGTAAACGGTGAATTGACACTCTCGAAAGCTGCCCGCTCCAACTTCGCGGAAGTACGCCAGGAATTCCTCCGGCACGCCCGGAAACCGCTTTCGCAGGCCGACGATCTTTTGAGAAGAGTAGATCTCGCGCCGATTCATCTTGGCTCGCTTGGGATCTTCCACGCGACGCAGGAAGTCAACCGCGTCGCAATAGATTGCTGAACGATTTCTCGGTCGGTTCATGCTACGACCCTCGCCAAGCAGTTTCATGTTGTCATTTCGATGGAAGTCAGGTCCGAAGGACCGGGATTCAATAGCCCCTTGTGCCACCCAAGCCGCTTCAGAAAGGGTCTTTCGAAAACTGGTGATCGTGGCCGGTGTTTGTGTTTCCAATGCCGACGCCATCGTTGTGTGTGTAAATCGACCAGCCCATTGGACCGAAATGGTCAACGACGACGCCGAATCGCCATTTCCACCGGGTCGTTTCCATCGCCAGGTGCCGATGATCCACCCACCACGCCAAGGCCAACGCCGCCACCACCGTCAGCCACAGCACATCGCGGATCGTGAAGCGCATCATGGCAAACCCGTTACGGTATGGAGATTCGCAACCGGCCAATGCGATTGCAGGCGAGATTGTCAACTCGGTGGCGGCACTGGTTGCGGCGGATACAAGAATTGCCGCGAGAAGTTCCAGCCTCGAAACAAGTCTTCGCCAAATTGTATCGCAACAGTGAGAACTATTAGGATCACAACTAAGAGGCGTTAACACAACCCGAATGTGAGGATGCTGAAGGACACGAGGGC
>CAYLLN010000047.1:11783-51314 GCA_964384375.1 uncultured Pirellulaceae bacterium | reverse complement strand
GCCTGCGGGAACTCGACGAGCTACAGCGACTCGCCACCCAGCAGCAGGTGCTAGCCAAGGTCGTCTACCATAAGCTGCTAGATCCCGACCACAAGAAGCTGCGCACACTGGTGGTCGACGGCGAGTTACGACACGTCAACAACGGCTACTGCAGTCTGCTTGAACCTAAACAGATCTCGGGGAGCCAGTTCGCCCAATGGATCGCCGGCCGCAACCCAGGCACTTATGTGGCCGTACACTACATCAAGCTGATTGATTTTACCTTCGGCGGTCACCTGACCCGCGTGACCTGCACGGGGCAACGGGGGCTGGTTGGCCCGGCTGACGGAGACACCTGGGACTCCACACAGCTTCGCCTGATTTACAGCTACGACGACGGCCGGGAAGCCGCCTTTGACATCCACACTAGTTGGGTCACACCCGACAACTTCCCGGGCTACGTCGAACAAGAAGTGCAGTTCCGCTTCGACAACGGTGTGTGGAACGCTCACAGCCGCAAACGGGGCATCGAATGCACGGTCGAGGACCGGACGCCGCACGCGCGGAAGATCAACATCAACAATCACTACAACGGCACGTTCCTCGAACCGTGGGGGGAGCGTTCGCAGCGGGGTTACGGCGTCGAGGTGCTCGACCGCTTCGTTCACGAGGTGGCAACTGTCGAATTCGGCGGTCCGGCCGGCGAGCGGAACCAAAGACTCGCCGCGGCACGCAAGCTCGACTACAACGACGTAAGTGCCGATCGGCAGGTGGTCGCGGCTGTGCAAGCGATGGAGGCGATCCTCGCGCGGCACGCGGCAGGCACGCCGAACTGCATCGTGGAAGTGGATCACAAGCTCGGCGGTCTCGTGCTGCTCGCTCCCGGCAAGGCGGAGCCGGAGGTGTTGTACGAGGGGCGTGTCAGCGCCTGAGGGGGAGAGGGGGCGACAGGGAGAGGGGGAGAGAGGAGATGCGAGTATGACCGGAAACCAAGCGCGTGTTGAATTTTCGAGCGGAGATCAACAATGGCAAGGATCCTCAAGCACACAGATCTGAAGGTCTATCAGCAATCTCGTGCCGCGGCTCACGTTGCTTTCGAGCTGTCAAAGAAGTTTCCCAAAGAGGAACTATATTCGTTGACCTCGCAGATTCGTCGCTGCTCGCGCAGTGTGTGCGGAAACCTGGCCGAGGCTTGGCGAAAACGTCGCTTTCCAAAGGCCTTTGTCAGTAAGCTGAATGAGTGCGAAGGTGAGGCGGCAGAAACCCAGGTCTGGATCGAGTTCGCCGTCGAATGTGGATACGCCGATCGCGACACCGCCGCAGTTTTGTACCGTGACTATGACGCGATCCTGGGAATGCTCGTGAACATGATCAATCATCCCGAAGAGTGGGAACTCTAATGCCGCCCGTTATCGATATTCCGATCCGAACCGTCTCCCCCTCTCCCTCTCTCCCCCTCACCCCCTCGCGCGACGCGATCGTGCATGACGGCGAGGCCGCCTCGAACGACCTTCGCGACCGCGTCGCCGCCAGCGAGCCGTCGTCGCTTCGCACATTCACGCCGAGCCTGGCCGTGCTCGCCAAGAGCGCCGGCTCGTATCACTGGACTCCCGAAGGGCGCAAGCTCGCCGACTTTTCGTCGGGCGTGCTCGTGATGAATCTGGGCCACAATCCGACGCGGTGGTGGCGGCGGGTGAAGGATCATCTCGGCTTGCACAACCTGAAGGATGCCGGCGAATTCTGCGAAGCGGTCACGCTCAACGCTTACAACGCCGTCACGCCGATCGAAGTGGAAGCGACCGAGCGGCTGATTGCGATGCTGCAGCGGGAAACGGGTGGAGCTCGCTGCGAGCAAGTGCTCTGGGCAGCCAGCGGCAGCGAAGCGATTCAGAAATCGCTCTGGGCAGCACTCGCGCGCCGGCCGGGCGCGGATGTCAGTCTTTCGCCCCGCCACGGCTTTCACTGCAAGAAGGGGCTGGCCGGCGCAGTTACCGGCAGCGAAACCGATCGTGAGCGTGATCCGCGGGTGAAGTTTATCAGCTTCCCGCGCGAGGAATGTCTGAATGTCGCCCGCCGCCGCCAGCCGCTCGACCTCGCGCCTTATGCAGCGGAACTGGAACGGATGTGGGAGGCGCACGGCGAGCGAATCTGTGCCCTGATTACCGAGCCGTATCTTGGCGGCGGCGGTTCGTTCCATCCACAGAAGGATTACATTCAGCTGCTGCAGCGCTTCTGCCGCGAGCACGACATCCTGTTCATCCTCGACGAGGTGCAGGCTAACTTCGGCCGCACCGGTTCGCTGTTCGCGTTCACGGAATATGGCGTCGAGCCGGATATCGTCGTCCTGGGCAAGGGACTGGGCAACGGCATTGCGGTGAGTGCCGCGGTCGGTCCGGCGGAGGTGTTCGCGAGCTTGCAGTACGGCGAGGCCTCCGACACGTGGAGCGCCAATCCGCTTGCCAGTGCGGCCGTGCTGGCGACGATCGAAGAGTACGAAACGAGCGATGTGCTCGCCAATGCCCGCGAGTTGTCGTGCGTGCTGGAGCGGGGGCTCCTGAAGCTGACCGAAACTCCTGCCGTGGCGCACATCCGCGGCGAAGGGGTCGTGTGGGGAATCGAATGCGCCGCCGTTGGCGATGTTCCCGCGGATGTCGTCTCTCGGGCGATTGTCGAAGCGTGCTATCTCGGCGACGAGCAAGGGCGCGCGATTCACCTGCTCGGTCCGTTAGCCGGCAAGGTGATTCGCGTCAGTCCGCCGCTCGTGATGCCGCCGCGCGAAGCGGCAGAGTATCTGGAAGTGATGCACCGCTGCGTGGCCGCTGTCGCCGCGCGGTTGAATGCATAAATGAATCGTAACTCGAGCCCGATTACTGGGACTGCATGGTGAGTAGGCCAGTGCTTTCAGCATTGACGCCGTATCAAGTTCAACGCAAAGACCCAGAGGAGCAAAGGCCGCAAAGACAACCAAAGTCTGATGATGACTGATCGAATCTCATGGCTCGTTTTCTTAAATGCCGACCCCTTCGCGATCTTTGCGCCTTGGCGTCTTTGCGTTGAATTTACGTGCGACCATCGCTGAACGCGCCGCAAAGATGATTACAGTTTGTTGACAACTCGGCGAATGCCATCCTTCACCCGCTCTTCGCCGAAATTGATGACCAGCCCAAGCCGCTTGTTAGTCAGGCGAAGGTAGGTCAGCAGCTTCGCTTCAAAGATCGAATGCCACTCGTCCACCGCTTTGTTCTCGACGATCACCAGATTCTCAACGAGCATATCGAGGACAAGCCTCTTCCTGAGCAGCTTTCCTGTACGAGACCTTCACGCCGACTTGCCTTGCCACTTTGAATCCACGAAGCTCCAATTCAACTTGCAATGCCTCTTCATACATATCTTCGATGAGGCCAGGACCACCAAGTTCTCGATGGACTTCAATGGCAGCACCAATAATCTCGTGGCTCAATTCATTTTCAGTCATTGCCGCCTGACTCTTTGCGCACTTCGCGCCTTTGCCTCTTTGCGTTGAATTCAATCGACTCCGCTCGGCTGGTCACGCCATGATCGCGCGCATCGGCTCGCCGAAGTCGAGTTCGAGTCGCTTGCGGCCGGGGATTTCGAGCGAGTGCGGGTCGAGGCCGAGTTGCCAGAGAAGCGTCGCATGCAGATCGGTGACGTAGTGCCGATCTTGGACGGCATGAAAGCCGAGTTCGTCGGTGCTGCCGTGGGCGATGCCCGCCTTGATGCCGCCGCCGGCCAGGGCGATGGAGAAACCGTAGGGATGATGGTCGCGGCCGTCGGAGCCTTGCGCGCCGGGCGTGCGGCCGAATTCGGTGCCGATGACGACGAGCGTTTCGTCCAAGAGACCGCGGCGCTTCAGATCGTGAATCAGGCCGGCGATCGGCTGGTCGATCTGGGCACAAAGCTGACTGTGCCCTGCCTTGAGTCCGCCATGAGCGTCCCATGCGCCTGCGCCGCCGTTACTCCCATGATAAAGCTGAATGAACCGGACTCCCCGCTCGACCATGCGGCGGGCTGCGAGGCACTGCCCGCCAAAGGTTTTGGTGGTCGCGTCGTCGAGGCCGTAAAGCTTGTGAACGTCCGCCGTCTCAGCAGCGAAGTTCACGACATCCGGCACCGCTGCCTGCATTTGATACGCCAACTCATACGACTTGATCCGCGCGGCCAAGGCCGGATCGTCGGGATAGTCGGCAGCCGAGAGTCGACCGAGTTTGCCCAGCAACTGGAACTGGCCGGCTTGTTCTTCCTGAAACACGCCGTTATCCGGAGCGGCGAACGGCAGAGGGTTCTTTGGATCGACAGCCAGTTGAATGCCGTCGTGCTTCGGACCGAGGTAGTTCGCCCCGTGCCCCTGCACACCGCCGCAGCAGTCGGCCAGCGGTGTGCCAAGGACGACGAATTGCGGCAGGTTGTCGTTCAGCGAGCCAAGGCCGTAATGGACCCACGAGCCGATCGTCGGAAACGGCCCTTCGAGCGAATGGCGGCCGGTGTGAAACTGAATCTGGGCTCCGTGGTTGTTATCGGTCGTCCACATGCTCCGCACGAGACACAGATCGTCGGCACACAGCTCGCCGGTCCGGGCCCACCACTCGCTCAGCTCCAGGCCCGATTGCCCGAACTTCCGATGGCCGATCTGCATCGGGTAGATCTTCGGATGCACTTTGTGCAACCCTTCGATCACCTCGCGCAGGTTCTTTTTCAGGTGCGGCGATTCAAGCGTCGCTTTGTAAGGCGACTCGGCAATTGTCTTCCCGGCGTGAACGTTCAGCTCCGGCTTGGGATCAAAACTCTCCATCTGGCTCATGCCGCCGATGAGGAAGATCCAGATGACGGACTTGGCCTTGGCAATAGTTGGCGAGCGGGATGCGTTAGCTTCCCGATGATCCTCCGCTCGCAAAACCCCGTCCCTCGCCAGCATCGCCCCGAGCGCCAGCGAACCAAAGCTCGCTCCTGCACCCTGCAAGAACGCCCGGCGATTATGCGTGAGCTTGAGGGAATCGAACATCGTCATTCCTCCTCCACGTCCATGTGGAACTTGTGCATGAAGCGATGGACGACCGGGGCGGCCAGCACCGCGACCGACGTCAGGAAGGCTACTCCACTGTACAAGGCGTAGAACGTGGCGAACAGCTTGCCGCCGTCAGTCGTCATCGGCGTCACCGGGCCCATGCCGGTCAGGATCATGGCGGCGTTTTCCAGGGCGTCGATCCAGGCGAGCTTGCCGAAGTGATGGTAGCCGACCGTCCCCAGCGCAAGCGAAAACACGAGGATGGCGAACATCAACGCAATACACCGCGCGAGCCGAACGTAGAAGTCGCGGGCGGAAAGGAGCGGAGCATCTTTCGATTCAAACATGGCAGCCCCCAGCCGCTATCCCCTTCGCATCGCACGGTCGATGTCGCGCTTGGCGTCCGCCTTTTTCATCGTCTCGCGCTTGTCGTGCAGTTTCTTGCCGCGGCAGAGGCCGAGTTGCACCTTGGCCACGCCGCGCTGCGTGAAATAGACCTTGAGCGGGACGAGCGTCAGCCCCTTCTCGTGCGCGAGGGCTGCAAACTTCCGAATCTCCTCGCGCTTCATGAGCAGCTTCCGTGGCCGCTTGGGAACGTGGTTCCAGATGCTCGCTTGCTTGTATTCCGCGATGTCCGCGCCGACGAGCCAGACCTCGTCTTCTTTGACGCGTGCATACGCCTCCTCGAGCGACAGCTTGCCGTCGCGCAGGCTCTTCACTTCGCTCCCGACCAGGGCGATGCCGCATTCGAGCGCATCGAGAATCTCATAGCGGAAGCGAGCCTTGCGGTTCTCGGCGACGAGGTGAACCTCCGGCTCCTTGGTTTTGGCTTTCGCGGACTTCTTTTCGGACTTAGCCATGCAAACGGACCGGGGGATAACTGAACCAGGCTCGCAATCCCGTGACCCTAGCACGGCGGCCCCTTGGCGACTACCGGTCATTTCCACGGCCTGCGGGAACACTAGAGCCCGATCAGGATCGCGATGATCCCTTGCGGGCGGGCTCCCTCTTGCCAGCGGTTCTGGGCCTGGCCGATCTCAGTGAACACGGCGTCGCTCGCGACTTGGTAGAACTCCTCCGAGCGGACGATCGACTTGTGCAGGCTTTCCTGTTCGATATACGGCAGCAGTTGCGAGGCCAGCTTGTGCGAGGCAACTTGTGCGACGCCATCGCGGTTCACATCCCCCATCGCGACCATCGGGCTGCAAAGACCGGAGAGCAGATCGGCGGCAAACGTCTGACGAGCTTCGAGCGATTCCAGTGCGGGGCGAAACATGGGACACCTGAATAATTTGCGTTGTGTTGGGGCCAGCCAACGTTGCTGGCTCATGCTTCAGGTATCCGCGTTTTCGCGATTCCTTTCAGAGATCTTTTGATTTATCGCAAGTACAGAACGCGTAAAGGCTTGCGTCATTCAGCGGCAGGAGGCCAGGCAGCGAATTCCGGCGAGTTCCGCCACGATTCATACGCCTTTCCTGGTCCCATCTCCGAAGCGTTCGGACCGAGCTTCGCGGGCAACGGTCCCGACGGCGATTTCACCCCCGCTACGCCGAGCGGCTCGCCGGACAGCGATTCGCTGCGGGGCTTAAACTCGATTTCCCCTTCGATCGACGCCTCGGCCGGCAGGTTCCAGAGTTCCAGCCACTTTGCCACCCCTTTCACGTCGGCAGAATGGATGTTGTCGAGCCGCCCTGGCATCGGCCGACCGATCGGCCGGCCAACGAACTCCATGGCGCTGCGATAGACGTTCCCCCGCTCGGACCACGCCACCGAACCGCGCAGGACCGGCGCCCCTTCATCCACCTTGCTGCCGGCCTTGCCGCGCGGGAGCGTCCGCTGGCCCATCATGACAACGAAAAAGTCGGCGGAGAACACGTTGTTCTGGGCTACGAACGGCAGCGGATTGCGGGGAATGTTATCGACGAGCATTTGCAGAGCCCGATCGGCCATGAGCAGGTTGCCATCGAAGCGGATACTGGCGGGGCGCTCGCCACCGGCCGCCTCATCGACGACGATCGCCAGGCCGAAGCGGTTTTCGAGCTGGCACCCTTCCAGATGCAATCGCGAGCCGGCCCGCGGCCTCCAATAGATCCCCATCCCGTCGCGCGACGTGAACTGGGAGCGATAGGCGATCACATCGCCACCGCTCGCCGCCACACAGCCGCTCAGGCGATCGCTGACGATCCGGCAGTGGGCCAGCAGCAGCCGGCCGCCAGTCGCAGACACCACAGAACGGGCAAGCATTTCGGCTTCCGTCAATCGGGGCTGCCCCTCGATGGCCCAGCGGATTTCGAGCCCCTCCAGCCGCAAGTCGCGATCCGCCCTGAACAGCGGCGCCGTCGCCCGGCCGCCGGGGACTTCCGTTAGCAGGACAGGGAGCGAACCGGGTGCGGCGCGAATCGTCAGCCGTTTGTCGTTGATTGCCAGCGGCGCTGTGAGGTATGGCCCGTCGCCGTGAACTTCAACGATGTCGTTGTCCGATGCTGCGGCGACCGCTTCGGCAAGTTTCCCGAACGAATCGTCGCGGCCGACGATCGCAAAGCCGACTTGCTTCAGATGGGTGGCAGGAGGGGCGACGTTCGGCTGCGATGACGTAGTGCTCGTTGCATTCGAATCCGGCGACGGTTCGCGACCTCGGCCCAACCAAATTCCCAGCCCGATAAGCAGCGTTGCTGCAATCCCAGCCAGCGCGAGCGTGCGCCACAAGCTGGTTGGTTGGGCGGACTGTTTGGTTGCGCTCGCGGCTGAAACGCCGGACGAACTATCGAGCGACCGCACACCGGCAATGCGTTCAAGAACTTCCGCCACTTCTCCCGCCGCTGCCGGTCGGGCCGCAGGATCACGCTGCATCAGCCGCTGGATCAATTCACGCAGTTCGGTCGGCAAGGCCGGCTCCAGCTCCGTGAGCGATCGGGGCTGGCATTGCTTCACCCGTTCCAGCGTCCCCAGCAGCGACTCACTCCGAAATGGCGAAACGCCCGAGGCGGCGAAGTACAGCACGCCCCCCAGGCTGAAGAGGTCCGATCGCTCATCCGCCCGCTTTCCGGCGGCTTGCTCCGGGGACATGAACTCCGGCGTACCGAGGACCATGCCATCGAGCGTCAGGGCGTCCTCGCCGCTCACCTTGGCCAGCCCGAAGTCGGCGATCTTCACTCGCCCGCTTCGCTCCACGAGCAGGATGTTCGCCGGTTTGATGTCCCGATGCACAAGCCCCTGCCCATGAGCCGCCGCCAGGCCGCGGGCGATCTGGGCTCCGACGCGAGCGACCTCCTCCGGCGGCAGCTTGCCACCAACGCGAATCCGATCCTGCAGCGACTGCCCGGCGACGTACTCCAGCACGAGAAACGGCGTGCTGCCGTCCTCTTCGACGGCGAAGATCCCCACGACGTTCTCGTGGGCGAGCGACGCGGCCGATTGTGCCTCGCGAAGAAATCGCTCCTTCGTTTCCGCGTCGAGCGCTCGCCACGGCGAGAGCATCTTCAGCGCGACGGTCCGCTTCAGCACAGGATCGACTGCCTCGAGGACCAGCCCCATGCCACCTTGCCCAATGACGCGGCGCACGTCGAAGTTCCCCAGACGCCCGAGGAATCCCTCGCGATCGGTGCTGCGCAGACCGGCTGCTCTCGCCGCCACGAGCAGCGAGTTCGCTACGCTCTCTTCCTTTGGCGTCTTCTTCGCAGGCGACTGTACGTCGCGCGCTTGTCGATCCTGACCGACTGCAACCGAGTGCAGCGGCACGGCCGTCTCGCGCTCGGGATCGCTCTGCAGCGCGTGCATCGCCCGCGCGAGCGACGGCGACGAGCCCTTCTGCACCTGCCAATAGCCGGAAGCGGGTGGCACGAGCGTTTCCGCACCGGCCAGCGTTTCGAGCTTCGAGCGGCAGCGCGAGCACGCCTCCAGATGCTGCTGCACGGTTTCCCAGGCTGCCTCGTCGTAGGGACGGGCGAGCAGGTCGGCCAGTTCGTGCTCGTCGGGGCAGCGTGACACGCGTGGTTATTCCTCGCAGGCCGCAATCTCCTGCCGGATGCGGGCCGTGACCCGGCTGCGGGCGACGTAGATCGCCCCGACTGACATTTTCAATTCCGCCGCCACCGCGTCAATCTCGCGACCTTCGACGACACTCAGCCAGAACGCCCGCCACGAGTTGTCTCGAAACTCCGCTTTCACCCGCTCAGCCGCCCAGTCGAACAGCCGCCGCTGATACTCTCGGTCCCATGTGTCGTCCTCGCGGCCGTCGGCATGCTCGGCGAGCAGCCCTTGCACCTGGCTGTCGCCGCTCCCTCGCGGCTGACGCCCCTGGCGGCCGACCGCCTTTCGCAGTTCGTTCCGCGTCACCGTGAAAAGCCAGCCGCGAAAGCTACCTCGCGAGCGGTCATACTCGAACTTCGGGACCGAGCGCGACACCTGCCGCAGCACATCCTGCACGAGATCGGCTGCGTCGGCGTCTTGCAGGCCATGGTGCAGGCCGTAAGCGTGAACGAGCGGCGCGTATAGTTCAACAAACGCTCCCCACGCCAGCTTGTCGCGCGGATCGCGAATCCGCAGCAGTAAGCTCGCACGAGTGACCGACGGGGACGCCATCTCTGCCAAACCTCCGCTCCCACTCTAACACACTGGCCTTAAACCGCACTGGACGAATGCCACCCGCCAATCCGATAAACGATCTTGGATTGGTGTTGAAATCGGCCTACCAGTCTGCAATCATGCACGGTTGCCCTCCCGCGTATCCCACCCGCGACCTTGGAGATTCGCTCCCCATGCTCACGATCTATGGCAACCGCGATGGCGGCGGCTTTTGCGATGGCGTCGGCCGCCGCGACTTTCTCACAATCGGCGGCATGGCTTTGGGCGGGCTGGCACTGCCGCAAATCCTCCGGGCGGAAACAACGCAGGGAACGGGCCGCTCGCACAAAGCGATCATCAACGTCTATCTCCCCGGCGGGCCGCCTCACATCGATATGTGGGATCTCAAGCCCGACGCCCCGACCGAAATCCGCGGCGAATACAGCCCGATCAAAACGACCGTTCCCGGCATGGAAATCTGCGAGTTGTTCCCCAAGCTCGCCGCCATGGCCGAACGGTTCGCTATCATCCGCTCGATTGCCGACAGCGACGGCGACCATGCCGCGTTTCAGTGCATGACGGGCCGCCGCCGCAGTGAGCAGCCGCCCCCCGGTGGCTGGCCGGCGATGGGAGCCTGGGCCAGCAAACTCAAGGGCAACGTAAATCCTTCGGTGCCGGCTCACGTGAGCCTGATGTACAAGACGGGCGAGCCGCGGTGGGGCGACCCGGGCAATGGCGGCTTTCTCGGCATGGCGCATACGCCATTCCGCCTTGTCGGCGGGCGCGACAACGGCATGAAGTCGGACAACATGGTCCTGCAAGGGGTTACGCTCGACCGCCTGCACGACCGTGACAGTCTCCGGTCGAGCCTTGATGGCTTCCGCCGCCAAGCCGATGCGAGCGGCTCGATGGACGGCCTCGATGAATTCGCTCAGAAGGCGATGGGAATTCTCACGTCGAGCAAGCTGGCCGACGCTCTCGATCTCTCGAAGGAAGACCCGAAAGTCGTCGAAAAGTACGGCGGCGATGATCCGGCATTCGAGCGCGACGGCGCGCCGCGAATGGTCCGCAACTTCTGCATCGCCCGCCGCCTGGTCGAGGCGGGGGCCCGCGTCATCTCGATGAACTTCATCCGCTGGGACTGGCACGGCGGCGACGGCATGAACTTTGTGAACAGCAAGCGGGATTTCCCGCTGCTCGATTCGGGCCTGTCGTCGCTCCTGCAAGACTTGCACGACCGCGGCCTCGACCGCGACGTGTCGGTCGTCGTCTGGGGCGAGTTCGGCCGCACGCCACGGCTGAACAACCGCAACAGCCGCGACCACTGGCCCCAGGCCAACGCGGCGATCGTCGCCGGCGGCGGCATGAAGCTGGGCCAAGTGATCGGCGCAACCAACCGCTATGCCGAGCACCCGACCGATCGTCCGGTGAAGTTCCAGGAGATTTTTGCCACGCTTTATGCCAAGGCAGGCCTCAGCCTTAACACGCGCGAGTTCGACCTCCGTGGTCGGCCACAGTATTTGGTCGATCCGGGCATCGAGCCGATGCGTGAACTGATGTAGTTCGTAGGCACGTACGTGCTGCTGCCCAATCTCGCGCATGGCCCAAGGGCGGGAGCATCCTCAGCGTAGCAATTGCGTGAGGCTCGCTTGAGCTTGCCACGCTGCCGCAGTTTTTCTAATGTTCCGCGGCTTTCTGGCATCGCCCCTGCTGGCAATGCCATCGCGCCAGGATTGTCGCTACGCCCGGAGCACCGGAATGCTCAGCTTGTTCACATCGCCCACCCGACAGCTGGATGCCGCCCGCGCGGTCCTCACTCGCCTGGCCGAGCTGGTCAATGCCCGCTTCTCGATCGAGCTGTGGGACAGCTCGCGCGTGCCGCTGGGAAAGGACGTCGATCCGAACCTCTACGTTCGCATTCAAGGGCCCGGCGTTATCGGCGCACTCCTACGCTGGCCGACGCTCGACAACCTCGTACGGCACTACGCCACCGGCCAGATTGAGATTCACGGCGGCAGCATGGTCGATTTTCTGGAAGCGGCCCGCGTCGAAAAGTCACGGTCGCGGATGAAGCGGCTGCCGACTAGCCTGCTCATCAAGAGCGCCCTGCCGTTCCTCTTCGCGCCAGCCGAGAAACTCGAGCCAGAGCACGCTTATGCCGGCGACCAGGTCGGCCGCAAGAGTTCCGCCGAGCGCCGCAACCGGGACTACATCCAGTTCCACTACGACCTGGGGAACGACTTCTACCAGCTCTTCCTCGATCCCGAGATGCAGTACTCCTGCGGCTACTTCACCGACTGGAGCAACACGCTCGAGCAGGCCCAGCACGACAAGCTCGACATGATCTGCAAGAAGCTCCGCCTCGCGCCCGGCGAGCGGCTGCTCGACATCGGTTGCGGCTGGGGCGGGCTTGGCTGTCACGCGGCGAAGCATTACGGCGTGCAGGCACACGGAGTCACGCTCTCGCAAACACAGTTCGACTTCGCCACCGAAAAGGTCCGCCGCCTGGGCCTCGAAAACCAGGTGCAGATCGAGCTGCGTGACTATGCCTCGCTCGACGGCAAGTACGACAAAATTTCCAGCATCGGCATGTACGAGCATGTCGGCATCAAGAACTACCCGGCGTACTTCGGCAAGATCAACTCGCTCCTCCGCGACCGGGGCATTCTCCTCAATCACGGCATCACCCGCCCGGCCAAACGGACCAAGAGTCAGTTCCGCCGCATTCGCCCCGAACAGCGGCTGATCCTCAAGTACATTTTTCCCGGCGGCGAGCTCGACCACATCGGCCACACCTGCGAGTCGCTCGAAACGTGCCGCTTCGAGGTGCATGACGTCGAAGACTGGCGCGAGCACTACTACCTGACAACGCGGCACTGGTGCGAGCGGCTGACGGCCCGCAAGGACGAAGCGATCGCGATGGTCGGCCCCGAGCGGTACCGCCTGTGGGTGCTGTACCTGGCGGGGGTCTCGTTCGCGTTCTACGACAACTCAGCCCGCATTTACCAGGTCGTCGCCAGCAAGCACGCGAGCAAGGGACGGGCGCAACTCCCGCCAACACGGGCGGATTTGTACCGGCGGGCGGCGTAGAGGGCACGGACAGAATTGCTCCGTGAAACGGGCATCTGCGGGGCGTCCATTGCGTATAACGCAAAGGCGCTGAGGCTCAAAGCTCGCAAAGAGAGCAGTCAGTCGATACGCCGATTCCCGGTAGGAACGTCGTGAAACTCACGGTGCATCGCCGCGTTCCATCTCGCTGCGTATTTCACAAAGGCGCGCAGCAATTGCCTCCGTAGTCGGCCGATTGCCATACAGTCCCATGTGTTGCGTCTCGATCCACCACAGATAGTCTGTCAGCTGTTGCCGGCTTTCGTGGCGGAGCAGCATTCCATAGATCTCGCCAACGTAGCCGTCGTATTCGTCTGCAGCTTCCGGCAGGTCGCCGATGCCTATCGGATCCCACTCGCGCAACAGGACGGCTTGGATTGCCTCGTGGTATCGCCTCGCACGGTTGAGATAGTCGCTCATCGAATTCTGTCCACATTCCCTATCTCTGCGAACTTCGCTGCTCCGCGCCTTTGCGTTAGTCAATCCTTGCTCGCCGACTATGTGCGATCCTAGGCTTGTCGAACATGTTTCACTTTTCACACCCCAGCACCAGCGCCCAAGTCGCCCAGCCGCTGGCCGCGCACGAGATGAATTGATCGTTCCCGTGCGGGAAGCCCGATTCGTAGTACGCTTGAAAGGGTTTGCTGCGGGTCACAACATGCCACGAGCCGTCGTCGAGCTGCGTCTTGAGCAGGTAGCGCAGGCCGCGCTGATAGGCCACGTCGGTCGTTGCCAATCCACCTGCCTGATGCAGGGCGACGAGGGCCGTGCCGGTGGCATAGGCGTCGGACTTCGTCGCGGCCTCGGGCTCGCCCTTCTCCGCATTAGCACTGTCCAGTTGTGCCCAGCCGCCGTCCTCGCGCTGTTTGGCGAGCAACTCCTGCGCAGCCTCCGCAATGTCGGACTCCGGAGCATTCGTTTGTGCCAGACCCAGCAGCCGAAAGACGCGGTCCTCGTTGTCCTTGGACTTGGCCGCAAGGAACCACTCGCGGGCCTGCTCGATCCGCTTTCCAGCCCGCTCCTTTTGCTCCGGTTTCGCAAACGCCGCCAGTCCGCGGGCCGCCACATACGTCGTCGTGAGCGGGCTGTCCTCGGTCGGCGGGCGGTTGCCGGAGCTACCCCAGTGGTTGCGATCGGCATGACGGAGGAGCAGATACTCGGCCACGGCCGCGGTGTCTTCGTCCGGTTTCCAGCCCCCGGCTTCAAGCGTGACCAATGCATAGCTGGCCGTGTCGGCCTGACCGCCGGTCCCTTTCCCCTCCAGGTACTGCTTGTGGTTTTTCGCGAGAAAGCCGGCGATAAACTCGAGCTGCGTCTTCAGCTCCGCCTCGTCAATCGCAAAGCCGCGAGCCTTTGCGGCCGTGAGGGCGAAGATCGGCACACCTTGCTGATGGCAGGCAAAGCATTGCTTCCGCTCCTCGCGATGGCCGACAGCCGCCTTCATCAGCAGTGGCAGCGACTTGGTGACCGCAGTCCGCAGTTCGGCTTGCGCCAACGCCGGCTCCTCGGCGAATACCGCTGCGGAACCCGAAAACGCAAGCAACAAGGCGGCGAGAATGCGGACGGCCATAAGGCGATCTCCATGGACTGAATATACTGTGCTCAGTCTGCAAAAGCACAATCTGCCGCCGATCGAAGCGAACTATCCTACTGGCAACTAACCTCCGACCACCGCGACCACTGGTCGCGGCTTTGCATCCGCCTTGCCCAGCAACGACTCTTACCAACAGGCATTAACAGCCGTCGAGCAAACGCTCGACCGCGTTCGCCGCTGTACCGACGACGAGAAGGCTCGCCTGCGGGCCGAGCTGGCCGGCTTGCGGCAGATGCACGATAAGCTGACGAGCGGCCGAGTCGAAATCGTCATCTTCGGCGAGATCAGCACCGGCAAGTCGGCACTTATTAACGCACTCGTCGGCCGTGAAGTCGCGTCGGTCGATGTCCGCGGCGGCTGGACCAAGGAGGTCTGGCACGTCGCCTGGAACGGCACCGGCTACTGCCTGCCGGGCTTGGGCAACTCGCAGGTGGTGCTGGTCGATACGCCCGGCATCAACGAAGTTGGCGGGGCGGCCCGCGGCGAAATGGCCCGCGAAGCGGCACAGCGGAGCGACTTGATCCTGTTCGTAACCGACTCGGACCTGAATGACACCGAGCATGGCAACCTCGTGCAGCTCGCCGCGTTTCACAAGCCGCTGATTGTCGTCCTGAACAAGATCGACCTGTACAGCCGGGATCAGCGGGACAAGCTGCTCGACGTGATCCGCAATTCGCGGCTCAAGGACATCGTGCCGCCGGAGCACATCGTTCCCGCTGCCGCCAATCCGCGCGAGCGGGAGTACATCATCCAGTCAGCCGACGGGAGCGAGCGGAGCGAGTGGCGCACGCCTGAGCCGGATGTGGCCGAACTCAAAGCGCTGATCCTGCAAATGCTCGACCGCGAAGGGCTCTCGCTCATCGCCCTCAACGCAGCTCTGTATGCCGCCGACAAGACCGACCGCGTGGCCGCGCTGCGGGTGGAACTGAGGAACTTCCGAGCCCAGCAGGTGATTTGGAGTTACGCGACGCTAAAAGTCATCGGTGTCGGTCTCAATCCCATTCCGCTCGCCGATGTGTTCGGCGGCGTGGCGATCGACGCGGCGATGATCGTCACGCTGGCGGCCGTGTATGGCCTCGACATTTCGAAGAGCGACGCTCAGGAGCTCGCCATCTCGATCGCCAAAGCTGCCGGACTGATGACGGCATCCGTCGTGGCCAGCACGGCGCTGATGTCGATGCTCAAAGGGGTGACCTTCGGCAAATCGACGCTCATCACCGCGGTGCCGCAGGGGCTGGCTGCCGGCTTTGGGTCATACATCGTCGGCCAGGCGGCCCAGTACTACTTCGAGCACGGCAGCTCGTGGGGGAGCGCCGGCCCCAAGGCGATCGCCCGCAAGATCCTGTCGCAGACCGACAAACAATCGGTCTTGGAACGGCTGAAGAACGAGATCGGGAAGAAGCTGTCGATCAATCCGTATCGGACAAAGGCCGAGGCGAAGGACACATAAGACTGACCATTATCCTACTTTGGTCTTGCTCCTTCCCATCCCGCCGCAAGCTGTGCGGCGAGCTTTGTCAGCAGCTCTTGATTTGCAGCCCGCACGGCAATGTTCTCGTTTTCTGCCGAGTCAGTTTCGTGATCGTAGAGCTCGCGTGCGACGACTTCCCCTGATCTGCGCTCGCGCCACTCGACGTAGCGATACCGATCCGTCCGCATCGCATATCCCATGAGCTGCTTCCCTTCGCTCGCACGCGGGTACTGGCTAAAGGCGGCTGATTTCCAGGCACGATTCGGATCATCGAAGAGCGGCTTCATGCTCACGCCTTGCAGGTGCCCCGGCAGCGGCAGGCCGGCGAGGTCGCAGAGGGTCGGATAGATATCGACGAACTCGACGAGGCGGTTGCACATCTGGCCTGCACTCTTCGCCGCCGGGGCCGCCACGATCAGCGTGCTCCGCGTGTCGTTCTCGACACAGGTGTGTTTGCACCAGCCGGCGTGGTCACCGAGTTTCCAGCCGTGGTCCCCCCACAAGACGACGACGGTATTTTCGGTGAGCCCCAGCCGGTCAAGCTCCGTCAGGACGCGACCGATGTTGGCGTCAGTGTAGCTCGTCGCCGCTCGATAGGCGTGGACTAGCTCGCGGGCCTGTGCCTCTTCAATCGGCCCCTCCTTGGGAATGCCGTAGTACTGCCGCAGCTCGCCAAAGTCGGTGATGGCAAACGGCGGAGCGTCTTTCGGTCGGAACGGATTCGTCGCGAGCTTTAGCTTTGCCGGATCATACAGATCGAAATACTTCTTGGGCGCATTGAACGGTAAGTGCGGCTTCAGAAAGCCGACGGCCAGGAAGAACGGTTGCTCCTTGGTCTGAAGTTCGCCGAGCTTGGCCACCGCCATGTCGGCCAGGCTGCCGTCGTGGTAAGCATCGTCTGGCACGTCGGCCATTTCGAACGCCGCCCCGCGGCCGGCACGATTCAGAGCCTTCCCCTTCTTCCCTGCCGCCTTAGCCTGCTGGCGGCCGGCGGTGATTCGCTGCTGATTCTCGGGAAGGACGTAACCGGGCGATGAGCCATTCTTGTGGGGCTCGCTCCAACTCTTGGGGTCATCGAGCCCGCCGTGATAGATCTTCCCCATGCCGACGGCGTGATAACCCTGGTCCTTGAAGTGCTGCGGCAGCGTTACCACGTCGGAAATCGTGTTGCGGAAATGCGTTTCCAGGTCATAGACCTTCGTCGTGTCGGGCCTCAGGCCCGTGAGCAGGCTCGTCCGCGATGGCGAGCAGACCGCCTGCTGGCAATAGGCCCGACCGAAGACCATGCCCCGCTTCGCCAGCGCGTCAATGTGCGGCGTCTTCGCCTCGGGATGGCCGTAGCACCCGAGGTCCGGCCGCAGATCATCGACAGCGATGAGGAGGATATTCGGCCGCTGGGCTTCTTCCGCACCAATTGCCGATGCGGCGAATGTCGCCAGCAGACCCCAAGTGACAAGTGATAAGTTACCGATGACGTGCTTGAGCATTGCCCGTTACCTCAGCCGCGGAGTTTGACGACCGATCGTACCACGGCAGCTCACGGCTCGCGAACGTGCAAATGGATCGTCCATTTGTTGCTGCGAGCCACGATCAGGTCGAACTTCAAATCGGCCTTCGCCGCACCCGCAGCCACCGAACCAAGCGTAGATTTCCCCTGGGTTGCTAAAACCTTAAGCATTTCCGCCGGCCCGCCGATCGAATCCACATCGATCCGGGCATGACGATCGTGCTGGATCGCCACGCGCGACGGCTCGCGGCGGCGAGCCAGCACGACTCGCCGCGTCGGCTTCACCCCCGGCGCAGCCAACGGCAGAGTTGCGACGTCCCCGATGATCGCAAACAGTTCCGCCAATGCCGCCGTCGTCCCCTCGAAGTGCCACTCCTGAAATTCGCCGTGGCATTCGCTATAGACATCGACCGCCACGTCGTAGGCTGTTTCGCTCTCTTTACCGGTCGGCCGCTCGTTAAGTTGCCATTCGTCGGTCAGCAGTGATCGTACGGCTGCTTCGTCCGCCGGCGGGTGCAATTCCAGCGGCTGGCTTTCGCGATTGTCGATGAGCAAGAGCGTGAGCGAAGGAACCGGTCGCAGCGTCTCGTCGTCACGGCCAATCGCGAAACCGGCGATTTCCGTCCGCGAAAGCACTTGCTCGTTACCAGCTGGATCAAGCCAATGCACGCCCTCGCCGTCGATCCAAGTGTTGTCCGGTCCGGCCAGCGTCTGCTGGTACTTATACCACTGCCGATACGCCATAAACGCAGCCACTGGCACGAGCAGCACGAGACCCCAAGCCAGCGCCTCGCGCGGCGCGGCGACGAGCAGGATCAGCACGCACACGATTGACGCGAGACCGACCTGTGCCAGCTTCACGCGCAGCACACGCGGATCCCCCTCGGGCGGAATCCGCCAACGGAGCTCACCGCTCACAGCGAGTGGCAGGCGACGCAGCTCTTGTGCATCGCCACGACGAGTCGGGAGCCAGCGTGATTCGCCTGCCCAGCTCGGTGGCACTCGGTGCAGCAGCGTAGCGCTTCACGCTGAATCGCTGTCGGCGGACCAGTCGCGCCGCCAGAACCTGCCGAATCGATCAGGGCGTCTTGCGGGAAGCAGCGAGCGGGCAGATCGAGAGAGGCGAGCGTGAGCAATCCGCGATCGTCGAGTCGGGCCCGCGTCACGGGTCCGGTGGGCGAAAGCACGCTCAAGAAGTCGCTCTGGCGGCTGTCGGGCGCGCTAAGTGCGTTCCACGTGAGCGAGCCGACTGCCAAGAGCAGCAGGGCCACGACGGCAAGTTGTGTCAGATCAGCGAGCGTGAGTGCCGAGCGTTTGTCAGCCCGCGGCCGAGCCAACCGCTGCACGGTCATTGGCCGAGGTCGCTCTGCTTCCGCCGTTGCCACCGACCGCTCGACGGCCGACAAGACTCCTTGGTATTCGGGCAAGTCGCTCGCCTCGTCGCGGGCCAGCGACTCATGCAGCAGTTCCACCGCGGGCTGCAAAGCCTCGGCGAGTTGCCGGCATTCGTGGCAGGCGCGCAGATGCTGCTCGACCGACTCGTCGCTCTCGTCGCCGGTCGGAAACGGTCCGCGCGTCAGCACGTCGAATACCTGGTCGCAGTTCATCAGCAGCTTGCGCATCGTCACTCTCCCATCACAGTTCGGCGCGGGTCTCCCGACCCCGCCGGTTCGTTCAACCATCCCGCCAACGTCAGTAATCCCACCTTCACCCGATGTTTCGCCCCGCTCTCGCTCACCTGCATTGCCGCGGCAATCTCCGGAAACGACAGCCCGCCAAAAAACCGCAGCCGCAAGGCGTCCGCCTGGGCCTCCGGCAACTGGGCGAGCAGATCATGCACCTGCCGGCCGTCCTCGCGAGCCAACAACTCTTCGAGCGGCGACCGACCGCCGCATACCGGCTCGATGATACTCGTTGCCAGGTCGCCTGCCGCGGCTCGCTCGCCGTGCCTCGCCTCGCGCTGCCCGATCCGCTTGCACTGATTCAGCAGAATCGTCCAGAGCCACGTCCGGAAGCTGTACTTCGAGTCGTACGTGTGCAGCCACTTGTGGGCACACAAAAACGCCTCTTGCACCGCCTCTTCCGCGAGCGTCTGCCGCCCCATGCGACTGAGCGCCACTTTGACGAGCGGGCCTTGATATCGTCGCACCAAATGCGCGAACGCCTCCGTCTCGCCCGCTTGGGCAGCGGCGATGAGCGTTCCGTCGGGAGTGGTGGAATCGAACAACATTCACAACCCGCTAGAGGCGAACCGACTCTCAAGCCACTATCCTAATCTCCTCCGGACGGTGGTGAAACATGAATGATCGAAGTCAGGTCACTTGGATCCTTGAGTCCGGTGTGTTTCAATCCGGTTGCGAGGACTTTCGCCAAGCAGCTATGGACGCAGGACATGGCGTTCTTGCCTGGAAGGACGATTGGTGGCGGAGCGGCAAATGGCCACGGTTGGACGGGCAGTCGGTCATATTTCGCGGGAGTTTAGAGAACGCGGCCAAGATTCGCAGTCAATTGCCGTGGCATCCAGGTGCCTTCTGTGATGTTGCTGCATTTCGCTGCTCTGCCTGGTATTCACTAGCCGAACCTTGGTTGTTGCACCAAAAGTGGCGTGAAGTTACGGCTGCGGAGTTGACAAGCAATTCCACAAAGGTCCTGGACGGTTGGGAACCCGTTGACGAGGTATTCGTGCGTCCGGACAGCCCGCTCAAGCCGTTTTCCGGGCGCGTCGTTCCCGTTGCCGGATTGACGCTCGCAGCGTTGGACTTTGGATTTTATTTCGACGATCCGGAGTTGCTTGTGATCGTAACGCCGGTCCGTCAGATAGAAACGGAGTGGCGATTCGTGGTTGTTGGCCGGCGCGTGGTCGCAGGGTGCGAATACGTTGCCGTTGGTCGATCAGGAGTTGGTCGCATCGAATCCGGCCCCTCCTGGGATTTTGCCCAAGCAATCGCCACGGAGATTCCGCCACCCGAAGCGGTATATGTCATGGATATCTGCCGCAGCGATGGCCAGTTTTGGTTACTGGAACTCAATCCGTTTAGCGGGGCCGATCTTTACGATTGCTCCGCTCGGGCGGTGGTCGAGGCGGTTGGGGTAGCGGCGACTTTTCGTTTACCTTGATTGCATCGCGCCGCGCGACTCGCAATAATCACCGGCGCGATGAGGGTCCCGAACTCGATGGGGAACTCGTCGCCGCACGCTTGTCCTCACCATCCCGCTTTCCTCGCAGGATCATCCTATGGCATCCACCACGAGAAGCCCGAAGCCCCCTCCCGGCTTCAGCCGCCGCGACTTTATGCGCGGGTCGGGCGCTGTCGCTGCTGCGACCGCGCTGCAACAAACAGCCACTGCCGTTGCCCAGGAAGTGAAAGGGGTCGCGGTCCTGGCGGGCGAGCAGTCGATCGAACTGGACATCAACGGCAAGAAGCAGACCGTGAAGGTCGAGCCGCGGACGACGCTGCTCCAGGCCCTTCGCTATCAGCTCGATCTGACCGGGGCCAAGCCGATCTGCAACGATGGCTCTAGCGGCGGGGCGACGATCCTCGTCGATGGGAAGCCGATGCAGGCGAACATGATGCTGGCGATGCAGGCCGTCGGCAAGAAACTGCAGACGGTCGAAAGCCTTGTCGGCGATGCCGTGCCCAAGGCGTTTGTCGAATGCGACGCCCAGCAGTGCGGCTTTTGCACGCCGGGTTTCGTCGTCGCCGTGCGGGCGTTTCTGAATCAGAAGCCCAAAGCGACGGAAGAGGAAATTCGCTCCGGCCTGAACGGCAATCTCTGCCGCTGCGGGACTTACGCAAACATCGTCCATGCGGCCGTGATGGTCGTGAAGGGAGGCACCAATGGCTGAGTACACCTGGCCCACCAAGGACAAGGCCACCGCCATCGGCACCCGCGTCAAGCGGCTCGACGGCCCGGAAAAATCGACCGGTCTGGCCAAGTACACCTACGACATCAACCTGAAAAACCAGCTCATTGCCAAGGGGCTCGGCTGCCCCCACGCCCACTGCAAGATCAAGTCGATCGATGTCGCCCCGGCGCTGAAAGTGGCCGGTGTCGTCCATGCCGAGCCGCTCCGCCAGAGCGGCAACGAGATCGAGTGGCAGGGGGAACTCCTCGCGGTCGTCGCGGCCGAGAGTGAGGCGGCCGCCGCCGAAGGGGTGGCCGCGATCAAGATCGAATACGAGCTATTGCCCGTCTTCGTCGAGGAGGACAACCTCGCTGCTGCCGAAGCGGCCGGCCGCACCAGTAAGGGTGGCGGCAAGACCCAAACAGTCAAGGAGCCCGGCGATAACGACGACGAAGCGACCTTCGCCGACAAAGAGATCGAGCGGCTCTTCAAAGAATCGGCCCACGTCGTCGAAGCGACTTACGGCATCGACCCGATCACCCACTGTTGCCTGGAGCCGCACGGCTCGACCGTCGAGTGGCAAGGGAACAAGCTGATGGCCCACCTCTCGACACAGAACGTGTCGGGAACGGCCGGCGGCTTTGCGACGCCGCTCAACATTACCGCCGACGATGTCACGGTCCACTGCGACTACATCGGCGGCGGTTTCGGCAGCAAGTTCGCCGCCGATTACTGGGGTGTGGCCGCGGCAAAAATCGCCAAAGCGACCGGACGTCCGGTCAAGTTCATGCTCGACCGCGATCAGGAGTTGAAGCTCGGCGGCAGCCGGCCCAGCGGCTACATCAAGGTCAAGCTCGGCGCCGACAAAGACGGCATCGTGCAGGTCTGGGATTCGACTCACTGGGGTAGTGCCGGCGCCAGCAACCCTGGCGGCGTCAGCCACAACGTCATTCCCTATGTCTTCACGCCGCCGAACTACCGCCGGCTGCAGACCAACATCAAAACGAACCACGCTCAGGCCCGCGCCTGGCGAGCACCGAACCACCCGCAAGCCTGCGCCATCACGCAGACCGCGTTCGACGATCTCTCCGCGAAGATGGGCGTGAGTGCTCTCGACATCTTCCTGAAGAATCTGGGGACCGACGCCCAGCCGCTGGTGAGCGGGGCGAAGCCTTCGGTCTATAAGGCCGAACTGGAGATCGGCGCCGACCTGATCGGCTGGAAGGAGCACTGGCATCCGCACGGCAAAGGTGCGGCGAAGGGTTCCGTGGTCGAAGGGGTTGGCTGTGCCCTGCACACCTGGGGTGGCGGGGCGAACAACTCGACCTGCACCGTCAAGATTCACCCCGACGGCGGCGTCGAAACCTATTGCGGCACGCAAGACCTCGGCGTCGGCACTCGGACAGTTCTCGCTCTGGTGCTGGCCGAGTGTTTTGGCCTGCCGGTCGAGGCGATCAAGGTGAATATCGGCTCGTCCAAGTATCCCACCAGCGGCCCCTCCGGCGGCAGCACGACGGTCGGCGGAGTGAGTGCCGCTCATCGGCGGGCTGGCGTCGATGCGTTCGCGAAGCTGGCCGAACTGGTCGGCAAGAAGCTGTCGGTCGATCCGACGACGCTCGAAGCCGTGAAAGGCCGTGTGCAGGTGAAGGGTGCTCCGGATAAAAGCGTTTCGTGGAAAGAGGCCTGCTCGCTCCTCGGCATGATGCCGATCGAGCAATCGGGTGCGAACCGGAACGGCGAGCGGAGCGATCTCACCAGTAGCCAGGTCGGCGGCGTGCAGTTCGCCCACGTGGCGGTCGATAAGGAGACCGGCGTCATCAAGATGAAGAAGTTCGTCGCCGTGCAGGACATGGGTCTGGTCGTCGCTCCCACGCAGGCCGAAAGCCAGATTTACGGCTCGGTCATCATGGGGATCGCGTATGCCCTGTTCGAGCAGCGGATCAGCGATCCCAAGACCGGCAACTTCGTCAACAGCGAGTTGAAGGACTATAAGCTCGCGCGAATCGGCGACATCGGCGAGATCGTCGTCAATCTGTACGAGCCGGAAAGCGAGCGAGCCCGTGGCGTAATCGGCCTGGGCGAGCCGCCGGTCATCTCGCCCGGCGCGGCCATCAGCAATGCCGTGGCCAACGCACTCGGCGTCCGCGTGCCGACGTTACCCATGACGCCGCAGCGCGTGCTGGCGGCTTTGGGGAAGGCCTAACTCCACCACTCACATACTCACCACTCACTTCTCGATATGAAAAACTTCACCTACGCTTCGCCGCGGACGGAAACCGAGGTTCTCTCGGTCCTTTCCGCTTCGCCGGGCGAAACCGAAATCCTGGCGGGCGGGACCGATCTAGTCCACCTGCTGCACCACATGATTCTCACCCCCGAGCGGGTCGTGAACCTGCTCGACGTGCCGTCGCTTCGCGATATCGAATTGCTCGACGACGGCGTCGTCTCGATCGGGGCCACGGCCACGCTCGACGTGCTGCTCGCTCATCCCTACCTGAATCCCTATCCGGCGATCGGGCAGGCCATCGAGGGGATCGCCTCGATGCAGCTCCAGTGTCAGGGGACGCTCGGCGGCGAGCTGCTCCAACGTCCTCAGTGCTGGTTCTTCCGCGATGGCCGCGGGTTGCTCGCGGCTGGCGGCAAGCTGGCGGCCGAGGGGGACAATCGCTACCACGCGATTCTGGGCAACCAGGGTCCGGCGAAGTTCGTCTCCGCCTCACGCATCGCCCCGGCACTCATCGCACTTGGCGCGACGGCCCGCGTCATTGGACCGGCCGAAGCCGACGAGAAGTTTGTCCAGGTGGCGGACCTCTTCCGCACACCGCGGCACGAGGGAGAGCGAGAGAACACGCTGCTCCCAAGCCAATTGCTGACCCACATCCTGCTGCCGTCAGCTGATGGCGTGGCGAGCGCGACTTATGAAGTCCGCCACGGGGCCGGACCCGACTATCCGCTTGCTGCAGCAGCCGCCGCGCTGCGGATCGAAGGGGGCGTTGTTCGGGACGCGACCATTGTCATGGGACACGTCGCTCCCACGCCGTGGATCAGCGGTGAAGCAGCAGCGGTCCTTCGTGGCTGGTCGGTCAGCGAGGAACTCGCGGAAGCTGCCGGTGCTGCCGCGGTGGCCGGCGCGATGCCGCTCTCCAATAACGGCTACAAGGTGCAACTCGCCAAGACCGCGGTGAAGCGCGCCATTCTCCGCGCCGCCGGACTCGAAACGGGAGGACTCTAAGCATGTACGTCAAAATCCACGACGCTCTGCCAGTCGTCGCTACCGCCCCCTGCATCCACCTGCGGAACAAGGCGATGTATGTCCGCGGCGTGCTCGGCGATGCCGATAACTTCCCGGAAGAATCGGGGGCTGGCCAATGCTGGTGCAACCTGACGCAGCACTGTCTCGGCCCCGACCAGACCTATGCGAATCGCCAGCAATGCGTCCCGACGCGAGAGTGCTATAAGGAAACGTATTGAATCTCCAGTCTGACAATCAGTGGGAGGCACCCAGGCGATGACGGGTATTCCTGCCGAGTCTGGAGATTCGCGTCCATCGGATCAACAAGGCTGTTTCGCGATTCTGATCACTACGGCTGGCCGGTTGTTCGTTCACGCGTTTGCTGCGGCGATCATTTTTGTCGTGTTTTGCAGCAGTTTTCTCAAAGCCACGGAGTATTTCATTCAGGAGGACATGAAGGCACCCGTAGTGACCGTACAGATCTGGAACATTGCGTGGTGGCTGAATGGATGGGGAATCGTCGGTGTGCCTGTGCTGCTGCTAATTGACGGCGCCATTCTGGCCGGACTGCAGTCCCTGCCTCGTGCCGCGCGATGGCTCGCGTCGGTTTGGTTTTCACTGGTGCTGACGGCATGTATCGTTCTGCTGGGACTTGCGAATTTCGCGGTCGTTGGGCCGTTACATCTGAGAATGAATCACGACGACGAACCGGCACCGGCTCATCCAGTCCCCTAACCGTCCTCCGCGTAAAGGGAAATGAATGAGCAACGTACTTTGGATTCTGCTCCTGGCTGCCGATCCCGCCGCGGCTGAGAAGCCGCAATTCGCTGCCGAGTTGGTCTTCCCGCTCCACTCGCAGCACAATCACGCGCCGGGCATCGCCGAACTGCCCAGCGGCGAGCTGTTTGCCACATGGTATCGCGGCTCAGGCGAACGCTCGGCTGACGACGTGGCCGTCCATGCCGCCCGCAAGAAGCCCGGCGAGGAGCAGTGGAGCAAGCCGTTTTTGCTCGCCGATACGCCCGGCTTTCCTGATTGCAACACGGCGCTGATCGTCGATCGCGAGAAGCGGCTCTGGCTCTTCTATCCAACGATCATCGCGAATTCCTGGGAGTCGTGCCTGACGAATTTCAAGATTGCCAGCCAGTTCAACGATGCCGGCTCGCCGACTTGGGAACGTGAAGGGCTCATCTTCCTGAAACCTGACGACTTTGCCGAGGAGGCCCGCCGCGAGTTCGACAAGCAACTGGGTCTCGTGAAGCTCGCCCTGACGGACAAGCAGAAGGCGGAAATCGCCGAAGCCCGCGAGCGCCTGGGGGACAAGCTCTACCAGCGCCTCGGCTGGCAACCACGCTGCAAGCCGACGATCCTGCCCAGCGGGCGGATGCTCCTGCCGCTCTACAGCGATACGTTCTCGATCTCGATCATGGCGATCACCGACGACGGAGGCAAAACGTGGCAGGCGAGCAAGCCGCTCCTGGGATTCGGCAACATCCAGCCGGCCGTGCTGCGGCGCGATGACGGTACGCTCGTCGCCTACATGCGCGAGAACGGCTGGCGGAAGCTCGTTCGCGTGTGCGAGTCGCGCGACGACGGCATCACCTGGGGCGAGGTCGGTGTCTGCGACCTCCCCAATCCGGGTTCAGGACTCGACGGTATGAGGCTAACCAGCGGTCAGTGGCTGCTCGTCTATAACGACACGCTCCGTGGCCGGAGTTCCCTCGCCGTTTCGCTCTCGACCGACGAAGGGCGCACCTGGACCAAGACCCGCCACCTCGAAAAGCACGACAGCGGCCAATACCATTATCCAGCCGTCACACAAGGCGAGGATGGCACGATCCACTGTGTCTATAGCTACTTCCTCCCGGAGGGAAAGAGCATGAAGCACGCGGCCTTTAGCGCAGCGTGGGTGGCTGCAGGCGATCCGTAGGCAGGGTGCGGAACGTCGTTGCACTCACGCCGGCCGCGGAAAGCTCGACCCGTACGCAGCCGTCTTCCGCCGTGTGATAGACGCGAGCACCGCGGGCGCGATACGAGTCCTTCACCGCTTCGATGTCGGGAATGTCTTCGACATTGCGACCGCCGCTGATGACGACGATCTCCGGCGTGCTCCAGAAGGAAAAACCTGTTGGATCGCTTCGGCGGCTGCCGTGATGCGGCGCAAGGATCGCATCGCAGTCGAGCGGCTCCTCGGCCAGTACGTCGTCGAGGCCGGGGGATTCGAGATCGCCAGTGAGGAGCAGCCGTCGGCCGGCGTATTCCACAAGCAGCAGGATGCTGTTCGCGTTGTCGCTGCCGATGACGCCTTTACGCGGCGGATGCAGCACTTCGATGCGAGTTTCTGGCCCACCGCGGAGCCGGTCGCCGGCTGACAAGAAACGGAGCGGCACGCCTGCCCGCACGATGGCGGCCCGCAGTTCTGCCACAGCGGGTTGAGGCTGATCGAACATGACCGGCGAGACATAGATCGCGCCAACGGAGAAGCGGTCGAGAATCTCTGGCACGCCGCTAAAGTGGTCCGAATCGGCGTGTGAGATGACAATCGCATCCAGGTGCGTGATGCCGCGAGACCAGAGGACCGACGATGTCGGTCGCACCGCGCCGAGCGGCGAGCCGAGCTTGCCGCAGTCGTACAGGATCGTCTGACCGTCCGGCAATTCAATCACCGCGGCGATTCCGTGCCCGACGGCGATAAACGAACAGGCGAGCGGTTTGTTCTTGGCGGCTGTGGAAGCTGGTTTCGCCGATAAATCCGTCCGATGCATCCCACCTGCAGCCAGCGACTTCGCCACCGGACTGGCCAATCCCAATGCCACGGCAAACCACACCAGTGGTAGCGCCCACAGCCAAAGCCGCCGTGGCCGCAGTGCCGGAAACGCGGCGAGAATCCCGAGTGCGACGTAGAACGCGGCGACCCACCACCACGGTGGCGCGGGAACCCACAGATAGCTCCCCGGCAATTCACGCCCCCAAGCAATCGTCTGCTCCATGAACCACAAGTTTCCATCGCAAATCCAGGCCCCAATCGCACCCAGCGGCGGCACCAGCATTCCGAGCACGAGCGCCGCGAAGCCGCCATAGAGGGCGAGCGATATTGGAATCCAGATCAGGACGTTGATGAGGAGTGCCGAAGGGGATATCAAGTTGTACTGTTGCCACACGATGGGGAGCGAAATCAGCCAAATCACGGCCCCTGTCAGCCAGAGCTTCCATAAGAACTGCGATGTGCGGCGTATGATTCGCACGATAAGCGGCCGCGTCTGTGCGATCAGCCGATCGAGCGGATCGACGATCGGCTGGCGAAACAGCAGCGGCCCAAAGAGGATCATCGCCGCCACGGCCAGGAACGAGAGTTGCGGCCCGGCGAGGAACAGGCTCGTCGGCTGAAAGGCGAGCACGACGAGGGCGGCAAGAGCCAGCGCATTGAAGCCAAATGCTTCGCGGCCGCAAAGCCGGGCGATGCAGATCGTCACCACGAGCACGGATGCGCGTACGACCGGCGGCTGAAAGTCCGTCAGGACCGCGTAAGCCAGCGTGAGCAGCATCGCGGCGACGAGTGCCGGGCGCTGCGGTACGAGTCCTGTCCGCAAGAGCAACCAGAAGCCCCAGGCCAGAATGCCGACGTGCAAGCCGCTGATGGAGAGAACGTGAATTGTGCCCGTCACGAGAAAACCTTCGTTCCGCTCGGGATCGAGCTGTTCGCGAGCGCCCAGAAGAATCGCGGAGGCCAGCGTGGAACGGCTAGGGCTGATCGACCGTCGGAGAAGGGAGTCGCCGCTGCTGCGCACGCTGCTGAGGAGCAAGCTCGGCGACCAATCGCTGCCACGCTGGACCACGGTCACGCTTTCGGGAAACAGTCCCCGCAAGCGGCACCAGGTGCGCCGACTTCGTTCGTAAGCGGCGAAGTCGAACTCGCCCGGATTGAGCGGCTTCATCGGCCGGCTGCCGAGGGCCATGATGCGAATGCGATCGCCGGCCCGGGCGCCGACGAGATGCCCGTCGCAATCGAGTGCCGCACGGCCACTGGCCGGTCGCCAACTCGTGCCGTCGCGCACCGCAGTAATTCGCAGCGCGACTTCCGACTCATCTCCTTTGGGGATCGATCGCATCGCGGACAGGGGCGGAGCGGGAACCCATCGCGGTGAGTGCAGGGCGATTCCTTCGATGGCGATTGGCCGGATTTCCTCGCGGACCATCCGACCGATTTCGTCGTCCCGATACAGATTCCAGCGGTCGTGATGCCACGCTCCTCCGCACGCGAGCCACGAGAACAAGAGAGCCCAAGACGCTGCGGCTTCATGGCTCGTTCGCCACAGCAGCCACCACCCGGCCAAACTCGCCGCAGCGGCCAGCCACCACACTTCTGCCGCCAGCGGAAAGTACCGATCGAACGCAATCCCCATCGCCAACGCCGCCACGAGAAGCAGCAGCGGATGATACGGCCGCGGCACAGGCTTCGAGTTGGATCGGGAAGGAACCATTGCCAATCCAGAAGGCCTCGTCTTCCTCAATTCCAAATCTGAAATCTGCAATCCGAAATCTGAAATTTCTCAATATCCCACCGCCGCCCCATCTTTCCGCACTTCCGTCGCTCCGTGCAGCACGCCATTCTCCCAGTCGATGAGGATTCCCTGATAGCCGCCGAAGCCGCCGCGGGAACGCATCACCTTGTGCCCCTTCGCGCGGAGTTGCTCGACTACGGCATCGGTCACGCCCGACTCGACCGTGACGGTGCCGACGCCATCGGGCGGCTGGCCGGTCGGCGTCGCACTACCCGCATGAGCCACGCGGGCCGCATCTCCGGCCGCCTGCACGTTCATGCCGAAGTCGATCATGTTCACGAGAATCTGCACGTGTCCCTGCGGCTGCATGTCTCCTCCCATGACGCCGAAGCTGAACCAAGGCTTGCCGTTCTTGGTGACGAAGGCGGGGATGATCGTATGGAATGGTCGCTTGTGCGGTTCCAGACGGTTGAGATGTGTGTCGTCCAGAGCGAACAGGGCTCCGCGGTTCTGAATCACGAATCCGACATCCCCCGGCACGACTTTTGACCCGAAGCCGAAATAGTTGCTCTGAATCAGCGAGCAGCAGTTGCGATCCTTATCGACGACCGTGAGATAGATCGTGTCGGCGTGGGCGAGCTTGGGATCCCCGGCGGGTACGTCAGCGGCAGCCTTGGCGAGATCGACGCGAGCCGCCTGTTTCTTACCGTAAGGCTTGGAAATCAGTTCCGCGATGGGTGACTCGCCAAACGCCGGATCGGCATAGAACTTTGCCCTGTCGGCAAAGGCGAGCTTCTTCGCCTCGATGAAGAGGTGCAGGTGTTCGGCGGAATTGAAGCCGAGTGAGCGTAGGTCGTGCTGCTCCAGCACGTTCAGCATTTGCAGGGCCGCGATTCCCTGCCCATTGGGCGGCAACTCCCACACATCGTAGCCGCGATAGTTCGTGCTAACCGGCTCGATCCAGTCGTCCGCGTGATCGGCGAAGTCGGCATGCGAGAAGTAACCGCCGTTCTGCTCGCTAAAGGCGACGATTTTGCGAGCAATTTCCCCTTTATAGAACGCATCGCGTCCGCCGGTCGCGATGGCTCGCAGCGATGCCGCCATCCGAGGCAGCTTCATGATCTCTCCCTCACGCGGCGCTCGCTCGCCGCCAATCAGGAAGGCCGCCGCCGAATCGGGCCACTGTTTCAATGCTTTCTCGCTTCCCTGCCAGGCGCCGGCGATCACCTCCGGCACGGGCACGCCGTCTTCGGCTGCAGCAATAGCCGGTTGCAAAAGCTCGCCCAGCGGCCGAGTGCCGAACCGTGAACGGAGCGACTCCCAACCGCTCACGCAGCCGGGGACCGACCAGGAGAGCGGCCCTTCATTCGGAATTTGGTCAAGCTTCTTCTCGGTGAAGACCTGCCGCGTCAGCTTGTACGGGCTGCGGCCGCTGGCGTTCAGTCCATAGAGCTTCTGCGTCTTGGCGTCCCAGTAGATGACAAACAGGTCGCCGCCGATGCCGCAACTCATCGGCTCGACGACCGCAATCATCGCCGCCGCGGCGACGGCAGCATCGGCCGCATTGCCGCCGGCTTTCAGCACGTCGAGTCCCGTTTCCGCCGCTAGCGGATGGCTCGTCGCCACGATGCCGTGCTTGGCCAGTGTGACGCTGCGGCTTTGGTTCGGCATGCGGCCGCCGCGGTCGAAGCCGGCGGGAAGCTTGGCGGGATCTTGTCCCGCGGCAGGAGTGGTAGCCATGACAGCAAGCGTAAGGAACAGCGATACTTGGCGGAACATGGTGCGTTCCCAATGCGACGTAGCGAGCCTGGGCACGTCGAATGTAGCCGCCGGGCCGCGAAAACTCCACAATTCGGAGCGAATCGTTTTCCGGCCGCTCGTTACAAAGTCCGCCTGCGGCCGACCGGCGTCCTAAGTATCATAAAGGGCTTATTGGAGGGCAGCGGACCATGAACGTGCCTTGGAGCAATACGATGACCAGCGCGCCCGCGCATTGGGGATATGTGGCGGCTGCCTTTGTACTGACACTCGCCGCGGCGGTTGAATCGCCTGCCCAAGGCGCTCGAAAAGGTGGCCTGCGGCGATTAGCTCCACCGGCAGTGCAGCCGACGCCTGCAGCGGAGACGCCGACGGAAGAGACCTCGGCCGACGCGGAACTCGTCCGCCATCAGGCTTTCGAAGCGAACGCGGTCGAAGCAACCCTCTCCGATCGGAGTGTGTTGCGACTCTATCTGGCTGACGAGATCATTGAGATTGCCACGCCGCACGGCAATCTGAAGATTCCGGCCGTGGACGTGATGCGAATCGAGTTCGCCTTTCGCCCGCCGCAAGAGATCTCGCAGCTCATCGACGAAAAGATCAACCAGCTCAAGGACGGCGACACGGACGTCGGCAAGGCCGCCGCGGCTGAGCTGATCGCCATGCGCGAGCAGTCGTATCTGGCCCTGACCAAAGCCGCCAAGAGCGGCGATCCGAACCTTGCCCCGCAAGCGGAAAAGGTGCTCGAGCGTCTGAAGAAAGTGGTCCCCAAGGCGGACCTGGCCGCGATGCGTACGACCGATTTCGTCGTCACGCCGGGAACGAAAGTCGCGGGACAGATCGTCAATCCGTACCTGAAGATTCGAACGCCTCAGTTCGGCAATCTAGAACTCAAGCTTGCCGACGCCCGCACGCTGCGGCATCAGTCGCTCATTGCCGTGACCGACGAACAGGCAGACCTGGAAGCCGCTCCCGATCCGGGCAACCTCAAAGCGTTCGAGTCGCAACAGGGAAAGGTCTTTGCGTTCAAGGTCACCGGAACAGCCGCGGGCGGCAGCGTTTGGGGCACCGACGTCTATACGACCGACTCCAAGCTTTCCATGGCTGCCGTTCACGCGGGCATCGTGAAGGTCGGCGAAACGGGGATCGTGCATCTGAAGATCATCGCCTCGCCCGCGTCGTTCGCCGGCTCGTCGCGTCACGGCATTACCACGAGCAACTATGGAGCCTATACTGCGGCGTATCAGATTCTGAAGGGGGCGGACGAGGAGTGAGCCGCCCCGGGCCCGCCCTGGAACTGCCGCATGCCTGCTGCTGAAGCCGCCCCGCTGATCGGCGTGATCATGGGGAGCAAGTCCGATTGGGAGACGATGCGCCATGCGGCCGATATGCTGGCCCAGTTCGGTGTGCCGCATGAATGCAAGATCGTCTCGGCCCATCGCACGCCCGACTGGATGTGTGAATATGCGAAGTCCGCGGAAAGTCGCGGGATCGAGGTGATCGTCGCCGGCGCGGGAGGAGCGGCTCATCTGCCGGGGATGGTCGCGTCGCAAACGGTGCTGCCGGTGCTCGGTGTGCCGGTGCAGAGTAAGACGCTTTCGGGGCTCGATTCGCTCCTGTCGATCGTCCAAATGCCGGGCGGAATTCCCGTGGGAACACTGGCGATCGGCGAGGCAGGGGCCAAAAACGCGGGGCTACTCGCTGTACGCATTCTCGCCACCACGCGGCCCGACCTGCGGAAGAAGCTGCACGATTACCACGCTGAACTAGCGGCCAAAGTGCGGCAGGAGACGCTGCCATAGAGGCAGTTGCCGGGAAGAAATAGCCACAAAGAACACAAGAAAGCACAAAGAAGGAATTCCAAGATTGAATTGCGGGCTCATCGACCGGAAACTGCGGAATCAGGCCTTGCGATTCCCGTGCTTTCTGGAGCGACAGCTATGCCTTGGACCAACATTAATCAACTGTGCGACATCGTTCGCGAGACGGCATTTGCGATCCATTGTTATCACCGCAATGGCCACCTGGAAAAGGTTTACGAGAACGCTCTCGTGCATCGACTCCAGAAACAAGGACTCCAGGCGCAACAGCAGCACCCCTTGGTGGTTTACGACGAAGATGGAACAATCCTGGGCGAGTACTTCGCGGATCTCTACGTCGAAGGTTGCCTGATTGTGGAACTCAAAGCGGTCCGCGCAATCGCCGACGAGCATGTCGCTCAGATTCTCGGATACCTGAAATCATCGCGAGTGGAGACAGGCTTGCTCATCAACTTTGGCGCGCCGAAATTGTCGATCAAGAAGTACTTGATGACCGAGGTTGCCTAGTTCGCTCTATTTTTCGTGCCTTCTTGTGCTCTTTGTGGCCATCTCTGGTTCCGCCGAGAAATGCTCATTCCTCCTGGCTCCACTCTCGGCGTTCTCGGCAGCGGGCAGTTGGGGCGAATGTTTGCCATAGCGGCCCGGCGGCTCGGCTATCGGGTGCATGTCCTTTCGCCGGACGACGACACGCCGACCGGCCAGGTGGCCGACCTGGAGGTTCGTGCGGCCTACGACGATTTGGACGCGGTCGCACAGTTCGCTCGTGGCGTAAGCGTCGTCACGTTCGAGTTCGAGAACGTCCCTGCGGCAACAACCGCGGCTTGCGAGCGGTTTGCCCCAGTCCGGCCCGGCGGCAATGTGCTGCACGTCTCGCAGAATCGCCTGCGAGAGAAGTCGTTTTTGCGGGATGCGGGGATTCCAGTCACACCCTTTTGGCCGGTGCGGTCGCTCGATGATTTGTCGGCCGCGGCCAAAGAGGCGGGGTTTCCTGCGGTGCTGAAAACTGCCGACTGGGGTTATGACGGCAAAGGGCAGGCGAAGCTCGTATCGGCAGCAGATGCTGAGCGCGTGTGGCCGAAGTTCGGTGGCGGCGACGCGATTCTCGAAGCGTTCATCGACTTCGCGTGCGAGGTTTCCGTCGTGGCAGCCCGTGGCGCGGATGGTCAGATCGTCACCTACGGACCGATCCAGAACAGCCACGCCAACCACATTCTGGATGTTTCATTTGCTCCGGCTACGGTCTCGCCTCGTGCCGCGAAAGACGCCATCGACATCGCCCGCCAGATCATGCAGCGGCTCGATGTCGTCGGAGTTCTCTGTGTTGAATTCTTCGTCACGCACGACGAGCGGCTGATGGTCAATGAACTCGCTCCCCGGCCGCACAACTCGGGCCACCTGACGATTGACGCCTGCACGACCTGTCAATTCGAGCAGCAAGTCCGCGCCGTCTGCGGACTGCCGCTCGGCTCGCCGCGCCAGCATCGGCCGGCGGCCATGGCAAATCTGCTTGGCGACGTGTGGCACTCTGGCCCGCCACGCTGGGATGTGGCATTGGCCAGCGGCGACGTGAAGCTGCACCTGTATGGGAAAGCCGAGCCGCGACCGGGGCGAAAGATGGGACACCTGACTGCACTCGCGGACTCAGCAGAACAAGCCGCTTCACTTGTGCTCGCTGCCCGAGCGGCCCTTTCCAGCGACGCTTAACCCCTCGCCAGCCACTTCGCACTCGCCTGTGCGATAGCGTTCATGTCCTTGCCATACGCTTCTTCGAGCGCCGGCTGGCATTCCTTCTCCGCCTTGATCAGCCGGAGGAATTCAAGAAACTTGGCCGGTTCGCTATCGAGGAGGAACGCGACCATCCCCATCGATTGGAAGTAGTCGCCGGCTTCAAAGTCACGCATCTCGCGTCCGATCATATCGGGCCACGGGCGCAGCTTGCGAGCCGCTGCCTGCTGTTTTGCGTCGCGGAACGAATAGACCGCCTTCGGTCCTTTGTCGGACGAATAGACCGTCGAAATCCGCACATCGCCGAGTGCCGCCTGCTGGCCATAGGCGCCGAATCCTTCCCACAACCAGTCCGGGGCCTTCCAGTTCGTCGCCAGCATCATCTGCCGCGTCGCCGCGAACTTCACCGCTTGATACTCGGGCGGCAGCTCGCGAATTCGCTCTGGCTGGATATACGAATGTGGAATGTCGGGGAAGTCGTACGCCGTGAACTGCCGGGCGGGCTGCCATGGCTGGCCGAGTTGCTCCTGAGTGTAGATCGATTCCAGCACTGTGCGGAACTTCAGCCACGCCGGCTCGCCGAGCAGCAACATCTGCTGATACGTGCCGGGTCGCGTTGGCGTCAGTTCAAGTGAACCGGTTGTTTTCTGCAAGTGAATTGTGAACGCTTCGACCGCCAAGCCGATGCTGCGGGCCTGCACCGGTTGGTGCTGCGTGTGGATCGAGACGTGCCGCGTCTGGACGAGCACCAGCTTCCACTTCGTCTTCTCCTCCCACTCCTTGTGCTTGACGATCATCGCCTCGTGTTGCTCGGCAGCCTCCTCGGCGAGCGGGCTCTTCTCAGCCAAGGGCGCCTTCCCCTTCGGCGCCTTATCCGCTTTGGCCCCTTCGGGCATCGGGTGACATGTCGGGCATGGCTGAGCATGAACGGCATCGGCCGGGCGAAACGGACCGGCCCCTTCGACATACACGAACGGCTTGGGCTTGGTCAGCGGGACGAGTCCTGTGCCGCGGCATTTCGCACAGTCGGGGTCAACATCGGCCGCAGCCAGTCGTGGAAGAACCACCGCACTGGCTGCCGCAATGCTGGAAGCCGCCAGGAAGCTTCGTCGATTGGTTTCGATGTTTCGCATCGCACGAATCTCCGGGCAAATGCCATACCAACCTGATACACCAGCAAGGCCGCAATTGCCTGCACGTGCAATCGTAATCGGTGCGGCTTAGGATACTCAATCGCCACGGGCGATTTCTACATTGCATCCTTGTCTTCGGCACTCCGCGGAGCCTCTCCCATGCGCTGCACTTTGCTTGTCCTTCTCACTGCTACCTGGTGCGGCTCACTCGCGTCTGCTGCTGATCGCCCGCCGAACTTCGTCGTCGTTCTGGCCGACGACATCGGGGCCAAGGAGCTGGGCTGCTATGGCAACACGCAGCACAAGACGCCGCGACTCGATCAGCTGGCCAAGGAAGGGATGCGGTTCGAGACTTGCTGGGCCACTCCGCTTTGTACGCCGACCCGCGTCCTGACGATGACCGGGCAATATGCCTTTCGGACGGGCTACTTCCAGATGTTCGGCGCGAACTGGTCTCCGCGGCCCACTTCGCCCGAGTACTCCCACGGCGACAAGCTCACGTTCGCCGACGTGCTGAAGACGAAGGGCTACGCGACCGCCGTGACCGGCAAGTGGCAGCTTTCCGGCGAGCATCCGACGCTGATCCACGACTGCGGATTCGACACATATCGCATGTGGGCCTACGAGCACAACCTGCCGCCGGGCGCTAAGCACACGGGCCGTTACGAAGGTGCCGCCGGTGGCCGCACCGCCCGCTACTGGCATCCGTGCATTGTCGAGAACGGCAAGTATCTGACGACGCAACCCAGCGACTACGGGCCAGATCTCTTCAACGCCTTCGCGATCGACTTCATCCGCCAGCACAAAGACCAGCCGTTTTGCCTCTATTACACGATGCCGCTGACACACGGCCCGCACGAAGAAACGCCCGCTCCGGCCAAGCCCAGTGAGCGACGTCCCGCCGGCTACCAGAGCAACGTCGAATACCTCGATTTCCTGATGGGAAAGCTCCTGGATGCGATCGATACAGCGGGCCTGGCCGAAAACACCCTGTTCCTCTTCGTCGGCGACAACGGCACCGCTGGGACCGGCAAGGGAACGCTTACCGAACTGGGCGTCCGCGTGCCGATGATCGTGCGTCAGCCGGGCGTTGTGAAAGCGGGCGTGGCCACACGTGATTTGGCAAGCGTCGCCGACATCTTTCCGACGCTCGTCGAGCTTTCCGGCGCGAAACTGCCGGAGGGTCACACGATCGACGGCAAGAGTCTCGTGCCCACACTCAAGGACGAAAACCACCGTCATCGCGACTGGGTCTTCAGCTATCTGGGGCCGGGCCGTCTCCTACGCGACGAGCGCTGGCTGCTGATCGATCCGGGCCTTAGCCAGAGCATGAAGTTCTTTGACTGCGGCGACTCGCGCAGTGCGACGGGGTACAAGGACGTGAGCGATGCGACGGATACGGACGTGGTCGCAGCATGCGAGCGACTGACTACGATTCTCAAGGATCTGCCGGGACCGGAGGGGCATGCCGGGCTGAAGGTTCCCGTGGCGGGCGAGGAAGGGAAAGCGAAGGCCAAAGGGAAGGGAAAAGGTAAGAAGAAAGCGGCCACTGAGTAAGTGGGGTAGGCTTCCAGCGGCCGTTCTTTCGCACCATTGGCACAGCTCTATTTGGTATGGTGGGAGCGTATTCGCAGGCTGCCTGCCCCACGGCTGCCCCCCCACCGCCGAGACTTGCCATGCCTTCTCGCCTCTCCCGCCGCGATTGGCTCCGATCCTCTGCCGCTGTTGCCGGCGTACTCTCATTCGCACGCTGGCCGCAGGAACTTTTCGCGCTGGAACTGGCGAAGAAGGATTTGATCGTCCGGAGCGAAAACCCCTTCAACGCAGAGCCTTCTCTAGCGCACCTGGTCGCTGCCGCGACGACGCTTGTCGAACACTTTTACGTCCGCAATCACGGGCCGATTCCGACGATCAAGGTCGACGAATTCAATGTCCGCATCGAAGGGCTCGTCCGCAAACCGATCGAGTTTTCGCTCGCGGAAATCAAAGCGAAGTTCCGCCAGCACGAAGCGGTTGCCACATTGACCTGTGCCGGCAATCGCCGCAGCGAGATGAGCGCCGTCAAAGCGGTGCCGGGCGTGCAATGGGATGCCGGGGCGATTGGCCATGCGAAATGGTCCGGCGCGCTATTGGCGGACATTCTCGCAACTGCCGAACTCAAGCCCGACGCCAAGCACGTATGGTTCGAGGGATTCGATCCGATCAAAGAGAAGGACGGGACCGTCGCCCCGTTTGGCGGCTCGATTCCGCTCGATCGCGCCCTCGCCAAGGAGCACCCGGCACTCGTCGCCCATGCCATGAACGGCGAGTCGCTTTCGCCCGAGCATGGCTTTCCACTGCGAACGATTGTGCCCGGATATATCGGTGCGCGGAGCGTGAAGTGGCTGACGAAAATTACTGTGAGCGACCGCCCCTCGCCCAATCACTATGTAGCCGAGGCGTACAAGCTAATCCAGACCGATGCGAAGGACGAGTTGGCCAAGGCCGAGCCAATCTATGAGTTTCCGATTAACTCGGCCATCTGCTCGCCGGCTGCCGGGGCAATGCTCAAGGCGGGCGAAGTCACTGTGAGCGGTTACGCCTTGCCCCCCGGCGACGGTAAATCGACGATTGCCAAGGTCGAACTATCCGCCGATGGCGGCCGCACGTGGCGCGATGCCGAACTTGTCAGCAAACCCGCAGTCAACGCTTGGCAGCTTTGGCAAGCTAAGCTCCGCCTTCCTGCCGGCAAGCATGAGTTCGTTGTCCGTGCGACCGATAGCGGCGGCCGCACGCAGCCCGAGAAAGGTACATGGAACCTGAAGGGCTACCTCTGGAACGGCTGGCATCGCTGCGACGTGGATGTCACCTGAATGAAGAATCGCCTTAGCTGACAATCTCTCGAATCACATTCCCATGCACGTCAGTCAAGCGGAAGTCGCGGCCGCTGGTGCGGAACGTCAGCCGCTCGTGGTCGATGCCCAGGAGGTGCAGGATCGTAGCGTGCAGGTCGTGCATCGTGCAGACGTTTTCGACGGCGTGGAGCCCAAGTTCGTCGGTCGCACCGTGAAGGGCGCCCCCCTTTGTGCCGCCGCCGGCCAGCCAGACGGTGAAGCCCTCGGGGTGATGATCGCGACCGTCGCGGCCGGCCGAGTGCGGCGTCCGGCCGAACTCGCCCGCCCAGACGATGAGCGTCTCCTCGAAGAGGCCGCGGGTCTTCAAGTCCTTAATTAGGGCGGCAATCGCCTGGTCGGTGTCGAGGGCGTTCTTCTGATGGCCGTTTTTCAGGTCGCCGTGCTGATCCCAGGTGCCGTTGGACGCACCGGGTGGGCAGGTGATTTCGACGAACCGGACGCCCGACTCGATCAGCCGCCGGGCCCGCAGGCACTGCGTTCCATACAGCCGCTGTGAGGGGACGGTCGAGTCGAGGCCAAACAGCTTGTGCGTCGCTGCCGTCTCTTGGGCCAGGTCGAGCACATCCGGCACCAGCGACTGCATCTGAAACGCCAGCTCATAATTCTTGATGGCCGATTCGACCGCGTCGCTTTGGCCGAGCGACTGGGCGAACGACTTGTCCTGCTGGGCGAGGAGGGCGAGCTTCGCCTGCTGAATCCGCACGTCGCCAGCCGGCTGAATGTTGTCGATTGGCGTGCCGTCGGCGGCAAACAGCGTCGCCTGCTGGCTGGCAGGCAAAAAGCCGCTGGAGTAGTTCTCCATCCCGCCGCACGGGACGACACCGAAGCTAAGTACAACGAAGCCCGGCAGATTGTGGTTCTCGCTTCCCAGGCCGTAGTTGACCCAGGAGCCGAGGCTCGGCCGCCCGGCCAGGTTGCTCCCCGTGTGCAGAAAGAGCACACCGGTCGAGTGAATCGGCAGGTCGGCTTTCATCGAGCGGACAACGGCCAGATCGTCGGCACATGAGGCAATGTGCGGGAACAGCTCGCTGACAGGCAGACCGCACTCGCCGTGCTGCTTGAAGGCCCACGGACTTTTGAGCCACTGGCGGTTGCCGTTAGCCGTCGGGTTCTTCGACTCCGTGAATGGCTTGCCGTCGAGTTCGGCGAGCTTTGGCTTCGGATCGAACGAATCGACATGCGACACGCCGCCGTCCATAAAGCAGAAGATGACGTTCTTCGCCTTGGGGGCGAAGTGCGGCCTTGGCAAAGCCCCGACCATTGGTCGGGGTGATACGGCAATTGGCTCGGCTGTGGCTTCCTCAGCCATCATCCCAGCCAGCGCCACCAACCCGAAACCTTGACGCGGCTGATCCCGCTCGTCTACGGGTACATT
>CAYLLN010000047.1:5521-11773 GCA_964384375.1 uncultured Pirellulaceae bacterium | reverse complement strand
CCCGAATCCTTGGGCCGACCGCGCCAACATCTCGCGGCGGGATAGGCCAAACGACAAGCGACCGGGGCAGTCACAAGTCCTGTTTTCGATGCGGATGCTCATGGTCGCCCGAGTTCCTCATAGGTAATTCGAAACAGTACTGTGTTTACCGAAACCAGATTCCAAATGAGGGTTGCCGCAGTTCCGATGGCACCAACCATCAATAGAGCAGATCCCAGGGAGTACTCTGCGAACCACACCAAAACTAACACGGCAACTCCCATGCTTGCCAGGACCACGACGTTCCGAAGTCTCATCATGAGCTGGTATAGCGGACGCTTTGCCATTGCCTCGCGAGCCACTTCGCGGATCTGCCGATCGTCCATGCCAGCCAAATGTGGAAATTGGCGTGCGTGCGTGTACATGAACATGCTCAGCTGAGGATCAGGGGATGTACACAAACTCTTGCAGGTTGGAGATCGTGTGGGCAATATCGGCCCAGATCGGTTCACTCGCAAGAATCTGATTGGCAGGGACGCCGTGCAATCCGGCAAGATCGACAGCAGCTTGTTCAAAGCGAGCCGTTTCGGCTTCGGTCGGCGGACGGGATAGCGCTGTGCGGAACATGTGGCCGATTCGCTCGGCAGGTGATTTGTCACTGCGGACAACAAGCCGCTTCGCCCAAAATCGCGACTGATCGAGAACCAGCGGGTCGTTGAGCATCGCGAGGGCCTGGGCCGGCACGTTGGTCACGTCGCGGCGGCCTTGCGTCACTTTGCCGCCGGGCAGGTTGAACGCTCCGAGGAACTTGGGCGTCTCCATCAGGTTCGTTTTGATATACACGCTCCGCCGGCCAGCGCCGTCGAGCGGGCCGGGAAAGAGCCGCCGATCGGCGTATTCCTTCTCGCGATACGGCTGGATGCTCGGGCCATAAAGCTTCTGATCGAGGCGGCCGGATGCGGCCAGGAGCGAATCGCGAATTGCCTCAGCTTCCAACCGACGGGCTGGATAGTGCGACAGCAAACGATTCTGCGGGTCGACTTCGTCGGCATGCGCGGGGGGCGGGCTGGCAAGCTGGAACGTCCGTGACAAGACGATCCGCCGGATGAGCTGCTTGACCGACCAGTCGTCGGCGACGAACTCCGCAGCGAGATAGTCGAGCAGTTCGGGATGCGACGGCCGCTCGCCAACGTGGCCGAAGTCATCGACCGTCGCGACGAGCCCCGTGCCAAAGAGGTGATGCCAGACCCGGTTGACCATGACGCGTGCCGTCAGCGGATTGGCGGGACTGGCGATCCGCTCGGCCAGTTCCAGCCGCCCGCTGCCGGGCGTGGCAAAGCCGTCTCGCGAATTGGCGAGCACCTCAAGATACCGCCGCGGCGTCGTATCGCCCGGACGGAAACAGTCGCCGCGGACAAACAGCGGCTGCTCGATGCCGGGGCCGCCATCGGCAATGCCGGGGATGATTCGCGGCGAAGGGAGCTTCGCCTCGTTTTCCCGATAATCCTTCACGAGCGCATCGAGCTGCGGGGATGCTGCCGGGCGATTGTCGAGGAGGCCTCGCTTGAGCAGGGAGTCGATCCACCGCACGTCGTCGTCGGTCGCCTCGCCACGTTGCCAACGGTCTAGCGCCACGGTCATCACATCGGCATAACGTGCGGACAATTTGGCGAGCGAATCTAGCGGCTCGCCAGCCAAAAGAGGCCGCAGGTGCGATAGCTCGACTGCCGGCGGCTGATCGGCGTCGTGCAGGACTACCCGCGTGATGCCAAAGTACGACCGCGGGTTTTCGGCTGCCTTTTCCCACGGCAGCTTGTAGTTGGCCGTGTCGCCACCGAGCGCGCTGAGCTGATCCGGAAACTTCGGATTGTCGAGCATCGTCATCAGCTCGGCATACGTCCGTAGCGAGTCGGCATCCGGGGGCGGATCGAACGTGATCCAAGTGAAATCGCCGCTGGTCAGGGCCTTGTAGTTCTTGTAATTGAGCTGGCAGTGGTTCGACACGAGCCGGAGCGCGCTGCTCCGTTGTCCCATGACCTGAAAGCTGATGTGCTTCTTGCCGGACGGAACGACCGGGGAGCGGAGCGTGCCGTTTTGACGCTGGGAAAGCGTGTGTGTGTACGTGCCGGCGCAGAGAATGGCCGCAACGGAGTCACCGTCAGGCTGCACGACCAATTCGCCGCTCTTGCTCGGTCCTCCGCGCAGTCCCAAGCCGCCGATTTGCCAATCGGCCGGCCATGCCTGGCGGAAATCAGCCCAGGTTACATAGTCGCGAGTGTTGGCTTCGGTTCGTTTCGCGTCTTCACTAGCGAACTTCTCGCGTACGGTGCTCCAGACCTTGGCAAAAGCGTCCCCCTCAACCGGCGTCACTGCGGCGACTTCGCGGAGCGCCTGTAGCGGTTCTTCGAGCGGCTGCTTCTCGACCGCCAGGGCGGCAACCCATTTTTCTAGCCGCTCGACACTTAGATTCTTCGCCAGTTCTTCCGCATTGGCCGCGCCGGCTCGCTTCGCATAGGCCGCGTGCAGGTACACCGCGAACTGCGATGACTCCGCCAGCCAGACCTTGGCCAGTTCACTCCGAATCTGAGCTTTGAGTTCCGCAAGCCGGGCTAGTTCCGCCGCGTTTGCGTCAGGTAAATCCGTCGTGTGGCTCACCAGCCGCGAGCTGCGCAGTACGCCCAGCAGGGCGTAATAGTCGTGCATCGAGACGGCATCCAGTTTGTGGTCGTGGCAGCGGGCGCAGGCCACCGTCGTCGCTTGAAAGGCTTTGGTGAGCGTGTCGATCTGGTTGTCGAGAATGTCGTAGCCGATCTGCCGGAGGCTAATGCAGTCGTCGTGATTCACTTCGCCAAAGCGATAGAAAGCCGTGCCAATGACCGACTCGTTGAACCGCTCTGCGTGGTTGACTCGCGGCTGCGACAATAGGTCGCCCGCGATGTGTTCGCGGACAAACTGATCGTAGGGGACATCGTCGTTGAAGGCCCGGATCAAGTAGTCGCGATACCGCCAGGCGTGATGGACTTCGTAATTCCACTCGTTGCCGTGCGTTTCGGTAAAGCGGACGAGGTCTAGCCAATGTCGGGCCCAGCGCTCGCCGAAGTGAGGCGAAGCGAGGAGCTTGTCCACATAGGCGTCGGCCGGCAAATCGGCATCGCCGTCGCGCGGCGGCAGGCCGGTCAAGACAAGGCTCAAGCGGCGGGCGAGCGTGCGAGGATCGGCTGGCTGCGTCGGCAACAGGCCGCGCTCTTCCAGCTTGGCGAGAACGAACCGGTCGATCGGATCAGCAGACCAATCAGCATTTTTCGGTGTTGGAACCGTCGGCCTCTGAACGGGTTGCAGGCTCCACAGGGTGCGGCGCTCGGCCAGGATCGTTTCCCACGAGTCGGCAGAGGCGGTTGGACTGGCCGGCGCTTCGCGCGGGTCGGGCGCGCCGAGTTTGATCCATGTTTCCAAATCGGTGATGGCCGCATCGGGCAACTTGCCGCTGGGAGGCATGTGCGAAGCATCGTCCGAGTATTTGACGGCCGCAATCAGCAGGCTTTTCTCCGGCTTACCCGGCACGACGACCGCACCCGACTCGCCCCCCTTGAGCACGCCGGCCCGATGATCGAGCAGCAGCTTGCCGCCGAGCTTCTTTGCTCCGGCAGCGTGGCACTCGTAGCAGTGCTCGACGAGAAGCGGACGGATTTTTTTCTCGAACAGCTCCAAGCCGCCACCATCGGCAAAAACGCCCGACTCTACGGCAACGACGAATAGCAACGTGACCAGCACGATTGGCAATTGTCGCCATTTGAAATTGACTCGCGTCATCGTTCTAATTGCCGCACTGGCTCGTCGCACAAATTGCCCCTTCTCTCCCAGGAGCGTCACCGTGACATCGTACCCTCTCCCGTGCCGGATTGCTGCACTCTTGTTGTTCGCCTGCCTGCCCCTTATGGCATCGGCGGAAGACCCGATCGTTCCCCCCGGAGCACAACTCGAAAAGCTCTTCACATCGAACGTGCTGACCGAGGGGGTCGCCATCGCTCCCGACGGTCTCGTCTATTTCAGCGAGATCACCTTCTCCCACAAGTCGCGCGACAAGAACGGAGCCATCGAGGCCGGCCACATCTGGCGGTTCGATCCGGCCACCGGCAAGACGACGATCTTCCGCTCCCCCAGCGGCATGTCCAACGGGATCAAGTTCGATGCGGCGGGGAACATGATCGTGGCCGAGGGGGCCGACTTCGGCGGCCGCCGTGTCACGCGGACTGACATGCAAACCGGCAAGGCGTGGATCATCGCCGGCCTCTATGAAGGGAGGCCGTTCAACTCCCCCAACGACATCACGATCGACGAGAAGGGGCGGATTTACTTCAGCGACCCGCGGTATCTCGGCCATGAACCGATCGACCAGCCGGTGGTTGGCGTCTATCGCATCGACACGAACGGGAAGATCGAGCGGGTCATCACCGACGCCGGGAAGGCCAATGGCGTGTGCATCTCGCCCGATCAGAAGTCGCTCTACGTCGTGAGCAACGACAACGGGGCGACGTCGATCGAGCGGCTGGCGGCTGGGGGCGAGGCCAATCCTTCGGGCGTCGATGTGCCGCTACGAAAAGGACACATGACGCTCATGGCCTACGACCTCTCGCCCGACGGGAAGGCCAAGTTCCGCAAGACGCTGGTCGATTACGCGCCCTACGACGGGCCGGACGGCCTCGTGTGCGACAAGGATGGCAATCTGTACGTTGCCGTGCGGGCCGAGAACCGCCCCGGCATCTGCGTTTATTCGCCGGAAGGAAAGGAACTGGCGTACATTCCGACCGAGATTCCGACGAACGTCGGCTTCGGCCGGGGTAAGGACGCCAAGACTCTCTACATCACCGCCGGCAGCAGCCTGTATCGCATCCGGCTCAATCGCGAGGGGTATCAGTTGCCGGCGAAGTAATAGCAACAAACGAAAACGTACTGAACAATGTCCCGCCAAGCTGGCGGGGCGTACTTACTCGATCAGCACCTCGCCGATCGCCACGTCCTCATAAACGTTCTGATCTCCTTCGTCGCGCAAGGACGTCAGCCGAACGGTGCGCACGCCTTTGACCGGCTCCTTGAAACGATAGTCCATGTCGGGTCGCTCGCCGCCGAGTTCGTCCTCCTTCGTCGCGAGCACCTTGCCGTCCTTGTCGAGTAGTTCGACCCGAGCGGCCAGAATCGAAAATCCTTTGAGCCATGCCGTTTCGCGATTGGTAAGGATGCTGACGCGGCGAACGGGCACGTCGTCCGGGAACTCAACGGCAATCCAGGGGCTGGTCCCCTTCGCGGCAGCGTCGCGGCGAGCGGTGAACCAGCTGGTCCGCGGATTGCCGTCGAAGGCGTGACTTGCCGGCCAGCCGGGCCAGTACGTGCTGGCCGAGTATTTCAGTTTGTCGCGGTATTCGGCCAGGAGCGATGCCTGGTTGTCGGTGAATTCCTTGGTGCCGGTTTTCGGTTCTTCGGCCGAGACGATGGCGGACAGGATAGCTGCCAAGGCAAACGTTCCGATTCGCAAAGTGATCATAGTAGCCCTCCTTGGGCATTTTAGACCCAGACGATTCTCCTGCCGTCTCCGATTCGTAACTTTGGCGCTGCCGCCAAGCCGGGCCATAATCGCGGCCGATGGCAGGTTGCCAAACCGCCCCTGTATCTGCCACGATAATGGGCTTGAAATCGCTCGATTGAACCTCTCCTCCCTTCTACTGGCAGCTTTCCATGGCCTCTGCATCATCCTCCCCCGCATTTCCCGAAATCCAGAAGATCAAGTACGAAGGCCCCAAGTCGAAGAACCCACTCGCTTTCCGTTGGTACAACGCCGAGGAGAAGATCGAGGGGAAAACGATGGCCGAGCAGCTCCGCTTTGCCGTCGTCTATTGGCACACGATGCGGGGAACCGGCAGCGATCCGTTCGGCCCGGGGACGATGATTCGCCCGTGGGACGACGGCAGCAATTCGGTCGAAAACGCCCAGCGGCGGGCTCTTGTCGCCTTCGAGATTTGCGAGAAGCTCGGCGCGCCGTTTTACGCCTTTCACGACCGGGATGTCGCTCCCGAAGGGGCAACGCTCGCTGAATCGAATAAGAACTTCGATGCCGTCGCCAAGGTGCTGAAGGAAGAACAAGACCGGACGGGCATCAAGCTGCTCTGGGGGACGGCCAATCTCTTCAGCAATCCGCGCTTCATGCACGGGGCGGCGACAAGCTGCAATGCCGACGTCTTCGCCTTTGCCGCGGCTCAGGTGAAAAAGTGCCTGGAGGTG
>CAYLLN010000047.1:0-5511 GCA_964384375.1 uncultured Pirellulaceae bacterium | reverse complement strand
GAAGGAACTCGGCGGCGAGAACTACGTCTTCTGGGGCGGCCGCGAGGGGTACCAGAATCTCTGGAACACCAACATGAAGCGCGAGCTGGATCATCTGGCCCGCTTCTTTCATCTGGCGGTCGATTACGCGAAGAAAATCGGCTTCACGGGGCAGTTTCTCATCGAGCCCAAGCCGAAGGAACCTACCAAGCACCAGTACGACAGCGATGCAGCGGCGTGCCTGAATTTCCTGCGGGCTTACGACCTGTTGCCCTATTTCAAGCTGAACATTGAGACGAACCACGCCACGCTGGCGGGGCACGAGATGATGCACGAGCTGGATTATGCCGGCATGCAGGGGGCGCTTGGTTCCATTGACGCGAACACAGGGGACCTCCTGCTCGGCTGGGATACGGATCAATTTCCCACCGATATTTACCTGACGACGGAGATCATGCTGGCGATCCTGAAGTGGGGCGGAATCGCGCCGGGGGGCGTGAATTTTGACGCCAAGGTCCGTCGGGAGTCCTTTGAACCAATCGACCTGTTCCACGCCCATATTGGTGGAATGGATGCCTTTGCGCGGGGGCTGAAGATTGCCGCGGCGATCCGGGCGGATGGCGAATTCTCCGCCTTTGTGAAGGATCGGTACGCTTCCTACGATTCCGGCATTGGCGCGGAAATTGAATCGGGAAAGGCCGACTTTTCCAGCCTGGAACGATATATACTTGCGAAGGGGGAAGCTGCACCGAACAAGAGCGGTCGGCAAGAGATGCTGGAGCACTTGCTTAACCGCTACATATAGTGGTAGGTCCATTACTGTCGGGTTGCCGACCGTGCCGATGGACTTCGTAGCATTCCACCCGTCCTCGGCCAGCAGGGGCCGACATGGTAGAACCTCGCGTCGAATCGAGTCCCGCGCAGCTCGCTCACAAGGTCGAGCAGTTGCAAGCTGCGCTGGCGGCTGCGCGCGACGAGTGCAAGCTCCTCTTGCGCTCGCTCGAATTCCACGAGCGCGATCGGCAGCTTGTCGGCTTTGAGATTCACGACGGGATCGTGCAGGACATGACGGCCGCGCTCATGTTCCTGGAAACTTCTGGAGCATCGGCGACCTTCGCATCGTCCGAAGCCAAACAACAGCACGAGCGTGGCGTGTCGATCCTCAGGGCCGCCATTGCCGAGGCTCGCCGGCTCATTCGTGGTCTGGTTCCCGTCGAAGTAGGCGATGCCGGTCTGGCCGCTGCCCTGGAAAAGCTGGTCGAACGGTTTCGCACCGAACACAGCCTCGCGATCGACTTTCGGGCCGATGTCAAAATTCGCCGCCTCGCGCCGGCTGTTGAGATGATGGTCCTCCGGATTGTTCAGGAAGCGCTCAACAACGTCTGGAAGCACAGCCAATCGACGCGTGCCCAGGTGCGGCTGCACCAGTGGGGAAACGAACTCGAAATCACGGTCCGCGATTGGGGCGTCGGTTTCGATCCCGAAACCGCGTCTAAATCGCGCTACGGACTGACCGGCATTCGCGAGCGAGCACGTTTACTGGGCGGAGTCGCTACGATCGACGGCGGCCCCGGCAGTGGAACCACCGTCAGTGTGCGATTCACGCTGCGAGATAGCCTGCTGCCGCCATCCTTGGCCGATCGAGCCGCCGGCAGTGGCGACCCGACCGACCCGTAAGCAAACTTGCAGGCAGCGGCATTATTTCTTCCGCGCGTACTCGATCGTAAACGCCAGCGTCTCTTTGCCGTCATCGCCGACCATGAACATCTCGAACGTGTGGTGATCTGCGTCTTTCACCTTCGTCACGTTCTTGAACTTCTGCTGTTCCTTGCCACCTTCCCCCGGCCCGACGCCAGTCATCGTCAGCGTCTTTGTCTTCTCGTCGTACGTCCCTTCCAGCGTCATCAGGCCGGTGATCATCGAATCGATCCAGACGCCAACGAACTTTTTCTTCCCCTGGTCGTAGCCGTCAAAGCCCTTCCCCTGGAACTGAAAACCGGGGACGTCTGACTTGAAGTCGCTCGCGAGCCACAGCCCGCCAAGTTCCGACTTGTACGTCATCACCGCGGGAATCGCCTCCGGCGCTCCCGGCATTTTCATCTTGGCGTCCCACGTCCCTTCCAGCCCTTTGAGCACGGCATGCTCCGGACCCGGCTTGGGCGACGGGGGCAAATCCTGGGCGACGAGCGGCGCGGCAACCAGAGCGAGCGCCAGCGCAAACGAACCAATGCGGCACAACATAACGAGCTCCTGATGCGAGGTGAAAACAAGATCCCGCCCGATAAGCAGCCATAACCCTAGCGCGTCCAGCAGAGCCGTCAAGCGTGCCGGCGTCGGAATTCATCTGGTGTACACTATTTCCCCTGCGATCGACTATCGCGAGAGAGCTTCCCACAGCGGCTGCTCGACATTGGCCGAAGGCCAATTGCTGCCGACGAGTTCCGCGACGGTTGTGGCGAAACAGGCCGGGCTGACGGGGCGGTCAAAATGTCCACCCGGCACAATCCCCGCGCCGACCAGCAAGCACGGCACGTGCGTGTCGTAGTGCCAGGGGCTGCCGTGAGTGGTTCCTTTGGGACCGCCAGGCACGCAGTAAGGCGCGAGGACGTAGAGCACGTCGCCACTGCGGCGCGGGTGAAACGCCCGCTTGAGCTGCTGGTTCAGCTGTCCTTCGCCGCCCGTCATCAGCTGCTCGCGAGTCGCCGCCGCCACTACGTGCTGCTGATCAAGCAGCCAATCACGGACAATCTGCTGGGCCAGGGCGAACTTGTCTTCGTGGTCGTCTTTGGTGAAAGCAGGATGGTCGTGCTGTAAATAGACCTGTTCGTCGTCAAACTTCTGAATGATGGACTTTTCGCCCGTCGCGACGTGCAACTGGCTCCGCAGGCGGGCTTCAACTTTGTCCTTGGCTGCGTCCAGCTTTCCAAGAGCATTCCGCACCGCCGGCAGCCGGAGCTTCTGGGCGTATTGCACAATCGGGGCAACGCCATGATCCGCCGTCAGCAGGAATGTCCACTTTCCCGCCCCGACCGTTTCATCGAGCCACGTCATCAGCTCGCCAAGCTGAATGTCCGTCCGATACGTCATGTCCTCGACCTCCAGGCTATGCGGGCCGAAGGCATGGCCGACGTAGTCATTCGACGATAGGTTGATGCACAGGAGGTCTGGGAACTCGTCCTGGCCGAGCTTTTCCCCTTCGACGACCGCGCGGGCCGTTTCGAGCGTCAGTTCATTGCCGTACGGCGAGCGAAGCACTTGCTCGGCAAACTTGTACGGCGTGAGTTCACCCGGCCCAGCGATCTTGTGCGGGAAGGCGGTCGTCCAGCCTTCGGGCGGATTTTCCCAATCATTCTCGTCCGGGCCAACGTTGTGATACTTCTCCGCTGGCAGCGAGAGCGACCAGACTTGCGAACGGTACTTCTCGATCTGCTGTCCTTCGTTCAGATTCCGCAAATATCCCGGCAGGTCGGTCCGATAGTACGTGCTCGTCACCCAGACGTTGTTCTCCAGCCAATACGCAGCATCGGCGTTGTGGCCGGTCATCAGGATGGCCGCCCGGTCCTTGATCGCGACGCCGAATACCTTGCTTCGCCCAGCCGTTTGCAGCTTCAGCACGTCGCCGACCGTCTCCACGAGCAGATTCTTCGGCGACATCGGCTTGCCATTGGTCGAACCGATCACTTGCACACTCGGGTCAGCCACGCAGTAGGCTGATTTGCCCGTGAACCGATCAAACCAGTCGTTGCCGACGATGCCGTTGGTCGCCGGGTAGGCCCCAGTGAGCTGCACGCTGTGGCCGGGCGCGGTCACCGTGAACGCATGTCGGTGGTGGCACTGCGTGTAGTGCGAACCGTGGTCGAAAACACGGCGAAAGCCCCCCTTCGCGTCAAAGTTGTCGCGAAAGCGAATGAGATAGTCCTGACAGAGTTGATCGACGCTGACGGCGACGATCAGCTTCGGCCGATCTGCTGCGGAGACGGCCGCTGCTGACAAGACGAAAACCAGCACCGTGCAAAACGAGAGAATCTTCATAGAAGGGATGTAACCGCGGATTGCGCGGATATCACGGATGGGAAACAAGGATGAATCAAGCTTACGAGTCGGCATCAGCGCAGTCGGAGCCGGCGCTGAATCCATCCGCGCACTTCGCGAAATCCGCGGTTTACTCTGTTGGGATCGTTGCAACTTACTCTAACTGCGACGGCGCGGCTTGCATTCCGGCCTTGTGCTTTTCGACCAGTTTGGTGATTTCGTCCAGCACGCCCGCGTTCGCCGGGGCGACGTTGAACCGCTCGCTCGGATCGACTTCCAAATTGAACAAGAGCGGCGGATCGTGCGTCTCGGCTTGCGGCTGGCCGTAGCCGGTCTGCGTCTTGAAGTGCGCCTTCCAGGCCCCGTGTCGCACTGCCATCAGGTCAAAGCCGCGGTAGTAGAACATCTCCTTCCGCGGGCTTTTACCGCCAGCCAGCGCCGTTGCGATGTCGTATCCATCGAGCGGCCGAGCGGCAGGCGGATCGATGCCCGCCAGCTTGCATGCCGTCGGTAATAGATCGAGTGTGCTGGCCAGTTCGCGGGACACGCTGCCGGCGGGAACGGTTCCCGGCATCCAGGCGATGGCCGGCTCACGCATCCCTCCTTCCCACGTGCTCCCCTTGCCATCTTTAAGTAATCCCGCCGAGCCTCCCTGTTCGCCTTGTGTCAACCACGGTCCGTTATCGCTAGTAAACACGACGAGCGTTCGTGCAGCCAACCCCTCGTCGCGAATCGCTTGTAGCAGGCGGCCAACGTTGGCGTCGAGTTCCTCGACCACGTCGCCATAGAGGCCGCGACTGCTCTTGCCGTCGCTTCCCTCGGAAACGAACAGCGGCACGTGTGGCATCGTGTGCGGCAGATAAACAAAGAACGGTTGCTCCTTGTGTTCGCGAACGAAGCGGATTGCCTCGTCCGTGTATCGCTTTGTCAGCGTGTGCTGATCGGCGGGGCGCTCGATCACCTCGCGATTTCGTAGCAGGGGAACATTCCAATAGTCGATCTGCGGCTTCAGAAACGCTGCCCGGCCGGCCGGTGCGGTCATCACGCGGTCCATGTCGTTCGAGTAAGGAAGGCCGAAGAAATAGTCGAAGCCATGTTCGAGCGGCAAATGCTCCGGCAGATGCCCCAGATGCCACTTCCCAATGCAGGCCGTCGCGTACCCCTTGGTCTTCAGCAGTTCGGCGATCGTCAGCTCGCTAGCCGGCAGTCCGCCCTTGGTATTGGGAAACGCCACCCTCCGCTGGTTGCTGCACATGCCACTCCGCGGCGGCAGGCGGCCGGTGAGCAGTGCCGCCCGGCTTGGTGTGCAAACCTCGGCTGCCGAGTAGAACTGCGTGAACCGCATCCCCTCGCGGGCCATTTGATCCAGGTTCGGGGTGCGAATCGTCGGATGGCCATAGCAACCCAGGTCGCCATAGCCGAGATCGTCGGCGAGGATTAAGACCACGTTTGGTCGGGTTGCATTTTCAGCAGAAAATGCTGTAAAATGCGGGATAACTG
>CAYLLN010000046.1:0-52156 GCA_964384375.1 uncultured Pirellulaceae bacterium | reverse complement strand
CGATGAATACAAGCAAGAGTTCTATCACGGCCTCTTCGCGTTCGTCGGACAGGCGGAGATCCGCCAAGACGTGAAGTTCCCCGCGGTCGCTCAGAAGCCGCTGGAGAAGAAAGTCGAATTTCTCTCTGTCTTCGTACAGAAACCGATGTCGGTCGGGCCGAAGCTGCCCGGCGGGACGGAGATTGACGTGCCGACGTTCGCCAAAGGGGAGGAATTCGAGCAGCCGCCAGACAAGAAGACGCGCTTCCCCGGTACGCCAAAGTTCAACACGCTGCGGCTCTTGTCGGAGCAGTTGCCAAGGGCCGAGAACAAGCCGTTCACGCGGAACATCGCCAATCGCCTCTGGTGGATGATGATGGGACGCGGCCTGGTCGAGCCGCTCGATCTGGCGCACGTTGGCAATCCGCCGTCGCATCCGGAGCTGCTCGATCTGCTCGCGAGCGAACTCGCGGCCCATCAGTTCGACATGCGGTGGCTCTTGCGCGAGATCGCCTCGTCGCAGGCATATCAGCGGTCGGGCGTAGCTGCCGATGAGGCTGCGGTGAGTTCTCCGCAGCAGTCCTATCGCATCGCTCTCGAAAAGCCCCTCTCCAGCGAGCAAATGCTCGCCAGCATTCGACAGGCGCTGGGAGACGCCAAGCCGCTGGTCATCGACACGCGTGAGAAGGAATGGACCGAGTGGCAAACTCGGTTCGACAAAGCCCTGGCCAATCCGCCCCGCGAGCCTGAAGTGGGACACAATCCGACGGTCAAGACGGCCCTGTTTCTGATGAACGATGCGACTGTCCTCGGCTGGATCAAGCCGGAAGGGGAGAACCTCGCCGTTCGCTTGGCCAAAGAGTCTGATGCCGCGAAGTTCACCGACGAACTTTATCTCGCAGTCCTATCGCGCCAGCCGAGCGATGAGGAGCGGAGTGCCGTCGGCGAGTTCCTTGCGTCGCGAGCCGATCGGCGTGAGAAGGCGATTGGCAGCCTGATTTGGAGTTTGCTGGCGTCGAACGAGTTTTGTGCGAATCATTGAATTGCAGTCACTTGTTCGGAGACTTTGTTTCGCGGTATCGATTCAACGACTTGCATTTCCGAGTGAAAGACTTGAGCAGCGTGTGATGGGATCTTCGTTTCAGAGCATTATGTTAATCGCCACCCCGATGCTGGTCGCTGCTGTGGGATGCAACGACTCACAGACGCCGGTTACGGTGAGCACGGAGCTGTCGTCACCAGCGCAACAATCCGCGGAAGTCTCAACGCTCGCGCCTAGCGAACCTCAGCCGGAAGTCCGATCAGACATTGACACGATCGACGCTTTCGCGCGAGCAGCGACGTCCGCAGTGGACAACTACATTGCACTGTTTGCAAACATTCATGATGAGGCCACAGCTGAGACGGGCGCCCGCGACATTCGCCGATTGGCGGGTGAACTTAGGGGATTGGCCGCTGCACTGCCAAATATTCCTTTGGAGCCCGACCGCGAAGCAGAGGTCACAAAGCAACTTGCTGGGCTTCCTTTACGGATGAACAGCCAAGACATGTCCCGCGTGATGAACGATCCGTCATTAGGCCCCAAAGTGAGTCCAGCGAGCGTTGAGTTTATCCGTGTTTGGATGTCATTGCTTGGGGAGGCTGCAAGGCGCCCGGAGGCTGTTGCTCGCCAGAGCGAAGGTCCGATGTAGCAAGCCGGTTACCGACATGGAATACTCCCACCTCTGCACGCCGCACGACCACCGGCTTTCCCGCCGAACGATCCTCGGTGCTGCCGGTGCCGCGGGGCTGGGAACGCTCTTGCGGCCGGCGGTTGCAACGGACCTGCAAAAGAAGCAAAAGCAGGTTTTGTTTATCTGGATCGACGGCGGCATGAGTCAGCTGGAAAGCTGGGACCCCAAGCCGAACACCCTCTTCGGCGGGCCGTTCCGGGCGATTCCGACCAGCGTGCCGGGGATTCACGTCAGCGAATTGCTGCCCCGGTCGGCCAAGATCATGCAGCACCTGGCGATCATCCGGAGCCTGCACACCCAGGACAATTCGCACTCGGCCGGAGTCGCCCGCATCCAGCGCGGCGATCCGAAAAACCGCGGCGTGACGTATCCCTACTTCGGCTCCGCAGTGGCGAAGTTCCTTGGACCCGGCGAGAGCGGTCTGCCGCCGTATGTCTGGATCAAACCCGGCAGCGGCGGGTTTATCCATCAGGATGCCGGCTTCCTCGGCCCCAAGTTTGGCGCAGTCGCATTCGGCGATGGCAAGCCGCCGGAGAATCTTGTTCTGCACGAGTCGCTCACGATGGACGAAGACGACGAGCGAAACGCACTCCGCCAGGCGGCTAACGCCCGCTATGCAAAAGGCCGCCGCCCGCAAATGGGGGAAGCGAACAGCTACGTCTATGACGTCGCCCGCACACTGATGAAGCGGCAGGACCTGTTCGACACATCGAAGTTCGATCCGCGCGATGTCGAGCGTTACGGCACCCACGAAATCGGCCGGCACATGCTGCAGGCCCGCAAGATGATTGAAGCGGGGGTGACCTTCGTCAAAGTCAATAGCTACGGCTGGGACACGCACGGGGACAACTTCAACGGCCATCTGAGCCTGATGCCGAAGTTTGATCAGGCCTTCGCGGCGATCGTCGGCGACCTGGCCGACCGCGGGATGCTCGGCAACGTTCTTGTCATCGCGATGAGCGAATTCGGCCGGACGCCCCGGATCAACGGCCACATCGGCCGCGACCACTGGCCCGAGGCGTGGTCGGTGGCCATGTCCGGCTGTGGACTCAAGAAGGGGCTGGCCGTTGGCGAAACGAACGACCTGGGGACGTTTGTCAAAGGGGACGAGCACGACATTGGGGCCCTGTTTCACACCTGGTTCGCTGCCCTGGGAATCGACAGCAAAGCCATTGAATACGACAACGCCGGCCAGCCGTTGCCACTGGCGCACGACGACATGGGGCCGATCAAGGAGCTGTTGGCGTGAACACCCAAGAACTCCTGACGAAATACGAGCCGGCCAAGGACGCGGTCACGATCACCGCCGATCCACAAGTCCGCGCGGCGCGATTCAGCCCGTGTGGGAAAGTGCTCGTGGCCGGGGGCTTCGATGGCAGAGTACGGAGATGGAGTGTTGCGGAGGTAGGAATGGCAGGCGAGACGCCTGCCCCACGAGAATTGCCTGCCCTCACGGGTCATCATGCCTGGATCGACGGTGTTGCGTTTCGGGCGGAAGGGGAATTGCTCTTCACGGCTGATTCGTGGGGCCAGCTGGCGTGCTGGAGCGGATACTCGGCCGAGCAGCCGAAACAGCAATGGCGGCATGAGCAGGCCCACGACGGCTGGATTCGGGAACTCGCCGTGAGTCCCGACGGCCAGCGACTGGCGAGCTGCGGCAGCGACCAGTTCGTGCGGCTCTGGTCAACCGCCGACGGCACGAAGCAAGGCGAAATTGCTGCCGGTCGCGATGTGCTCCGCGTGTTGTGGATGCCGGATGGTTCACTGCTGACAGGCAATGACCGGGGCATCGTGAAGCACTGGAAGGACGATGGGACGCTCGTCCGCCAGTTCGACGCGTCGATGCTCTACACCCTCAGCCGCTTGCAAGATTGCGGCGGCGTTCACGCGTTAGCGATCGACCGCGAAGGCAAGCTGCTCGCCGCCGGCGGCACGAAGCCCAAAAACGGCGGCACGGTTGTGGGCCCGCCAACGCTGCTCATTTTCGACGTGGCCACGGGCGAGCAGAAGCACAAGTTCACGCTCGGAACCGACAACGACTGCTACGTCGCCGACGTACACTTCCACAACGAGGGATTCCTCTCGCTCGTCACCTACGGCACACCTGGCGCCGGTCAGCTACTCTATGTACTGCCCAGCGAGGAGCAGCCGTTCTTTAAGAAGAAGATGAGCAACCTGCATAGTCTCTCGTGGCATCCGGACGGCAAGCGACTCGCAGTCGTTTCGACGAATCCCGGCAGCAACGGCAACGGCCGGCCGCTCGATAAGGACGGGAAGTATGTGGGGAATACGTCGCCGATTCATGTGATGCAAACAGGCGGATGACTGAGTAATTGCCGGTTGCGTGGGAAAACAGAACCCTTCGACTTGCCATGAGTCACGCAGAACACCAGCCCGCGTTTCCACTTGCCCGTCGCGGACTACGGATCTTGCTCGGCGTGGTTGCGTTTCAGGTCGGTTATCCAATCCTCTTAACAGCGACGTTTCACGGTGATCCACGCATCACAGCCGCCGGAATCCTGTTTTTCGTGCTCGGAATTCTAACGCTCCTGGGGTTCGCAATCCCCCGTTACCTATCGGCCGCCGCCAGCGCCGCCGTAGCGTGCATGTTGGCGTTCGCTTTCTTGTCTCTCTTGCCCATGGTGCTCGAAGAATCGCCCGAACATTGGCCCATCGTGCTCATGTTTCCGGTCGTGCCGATGATCGGGCTCACGATTTGTGCCCGATTTCTCCTGACGCAATCCGCTGCCGATTGGCAACGATTGCTCTGGGACCAGCGATTGGACGCCCAATTTGCTGAGCGGCAGGAAGTCCTTGCGGATCGCCAAGCTTATACGGGGACAACCCAGCGATGTCCTTGGTGTGACGAAGATGTCGTGCGACCTACCGATGACCGTTGTCGATCCTGCCAGCGCCCCGTCTGAGATTTGGAGTGAAGCATGTCGAAACAATCGTTCCACTGCCATCATCCTCAGGTCGCTCGTCGCACCTTGCTTCAGGCCGGCTCCATCGGCCTGCTTGGCCTCGGCATGAATCATTTGGCCGGTCTGCGGCAGGCAACAGCTGCGGAATCGACGAGCCAGTCTGCCGGCAAAGCCAAAGCCTGTATCTATATTTTCCTCTCCGGCGGCCTGGCGCAGCACGATTCGTTCGATCTCAAACCCAATGCACCGGATAACATCCGCGGCGATTTCAAGCCAATCGCGACCAAGACGCCCGGCATTCAAATTTGCGAGCACCTGCCGCTGCTGGCCGAGCGGAGCGATAAATGGGCACTCGTCCGCTCGCTTACGCATCCATCGAACGACCATTCGCTGGGCCACCACATCATGCTTACGGGGCGATCCACCGCGCCTCCCGGATTCAGTCCCAATGCTCCGAAGCGGACCGATTGGCCGAGCATCGCGGCAATTGCCAATGTTGCCACGCGGAGCCGGAGCGACAACCTGCCGCCGGCGGTCGTCTTGCCCGAGCGACTGGTTCACAACACGGGCCGTATCATTCCTGGCCAGTTCGCGGGTCTCATGGGAAGCCATCGTGAGCCCTGGTTCGTCGAGGCCTCGCCGTTTCACAACAAGTCATACGGCGCTTTCCCGCAGTACCACTTCGATCACCAGGAGCGACCTGAGGTCAAGGACGAACGCGTCTTCCAGGCGCCGAACCTCGCGCTGCCGCAAGGGATCGATCCGCTCCGGTTTGGCGGCAGAACGGGGCTACTCGCCACGCTTCAGCACCAGCGGACGGCTCTTGACCAAGCTGCCGATACCGGAAACTTCGACCGATTGCGGGAAGGGGTCATTTCGCTGCTTACGGACGAGAAGGTGAAGTACGCCTTCGACGTAACGAAGGCCGACGAGCGGATTCAAGAACGGTATGGCAAGAACAGCTTCGGCTGGTCGCTCCTCATGGCCCGGCGACTCGTCGAGGCGGGCGTGAACCTCGTGCAAGTGAACCTGGGGAACAACGAAACCTGGGACACGCACGGCGAGGCGTTCCCGCACCTCAAGGACAAGCTGCTGCCGCCGACCGACCGGGCGCTCGCTGCCCTGCTCGACGACCTGGCCGAAAGCGGACTCCTCGAAAGCACGCTCATCGTCATGGCGGGCGAGTTCGGCCGCACGCCGAAGATCACGCACCTGCCGCAGCACTATAAGCTGCCCGGCCGCGACCACTGGGGCGCGGTGCAGACGGTCTTCTTCGCTGGCGGCGGCGTCCGCGGCGGTACCGTCATCGGTTCGTCCGACCGGATCGGCGGCTATCCGGCCAGCGATCCGCAGACGCCGGAGAACATGGCCGCCACGATCTACTCGGCTCTCGGCATTCCCGCCACGGCCGTCTGGCACGACGAAGCGGACCGCCCGCATCACATCTATCATGACGAGCCGATCGTCGGGCTGACCTAGCTGGCCGCGCCCGCAGTTGGTTGCGATACAATATCGCCGCTGTTTTCGTTCCGTCTTTTCACCTTTGCGCACACTTCCTGCGCTTGCCACTATGCCCTCGCCCGCCCAGCGAATCGAAAAGCTTCGCGAGCAGATTCGCCTGCACGACCGGAAGTACTACGTCGAAGCCGCTCCGGTCATTTCCGATCGCGAGTACGACCAGCTCTACAGCGAGCTTTCGCAGCTGGAGGCGAAGCACCCAGACCTCGTCACGCCGGACAGTCCCACGCAGCGGATTGGCGACGCACCGGTCGCGGAACTGGTTCAGGTCGAGCATCGCCTGCCGATGCTTTCGATCGAGAACTCCTACGACGAAGCAGAGGTGCGAGCATTTGCCGAGCGGACGCGCAAGGCACTTGACGGCGAATCGGTCGAATGGGTCGTCGAACTCAAGGTCGATGGGGTAGCCGTCTCGATCCTTTATGAGCAAGGCCGCCTCGTGCGCGGCGTCACGCGGGGGAACGGCCAGATCGGCGACGACGTAACGCACAATATTCGCGGCGTACTCGGGACGCCGCTAGTCTTGGACGGCGATCCGCCGCCGGTGCTGGAGGTTCGCGGCGAAATCTACATCACCAACGACGACCTGGTGACGATCAATCAGCGACAGCAGGAGAAAGGGCTCGCCGTCTATGCCAACACGCGGAACCTCGCGGCCGGCAGCTTGCGCCAGCTCGATCCGCGGCTCTCGGCCGAGCGGCGAATGCGGCTGCTCGTACACGGTGTTGGCTACTGCGAAGGCTTGACGGCTACGACCCATGTCGAATTTCTGGAGCAGTGCCGACGCTTCGGACTGCCGACGACGCCGCTCGTGAAAGTGCATCCCGATATCGACGCAGCCCTGGCCTACTGCGATTCGCTCATCGAGGAGCTCCACGACCTGCCGTTTGAGGTGGATGGCCTCGTGCTCAAGGTAAACCGCTTCGATCAGCGCGAGCGACTGGGAGCCCGCTCGAAAAGCCCGCGCTGGATCGTCGCCTACAAGTTCGAAAAGTACGAAGCGACCACGAAGCTCAACGACATCATTGTCACGGTCGGCAAGTCGGGGGCGGTCACGCCGACGGCCATGCTCGAGCCGGTGCAACTGGCCGGAACCACCGTCAGCCGAGCGAGCCTGCACAATGCCGAGGAGATCGTTCGCAAGGACGTGCGAATCGGCGATGTGGTCGTCGTCGAGAAGGCTGGCAAGATCATCCCGCACATCGTTCGCGTCGAGAAGCACGAGCGAAAGACAGATCTCGCGCCTTATGAGTATCCGACGAAGTGTCCTGATTGCGGCACGACGCTCGTCAAGGACGAAGGGGGCGTCTATATCCGTTGCCCCAGTCCCGAATGCCCCGCGCAGCTTCGCGAGCGGCTTCGTTTTTTTGCCACGCGCAACGCGCTGGACATCGAAGGACTCGGCGACAAGCTCGTCGATCAACTCGTCGCGACAGGCTTGGTGAAGAAATATGGCGACCTGTATCGCCTGACGCTCGAACAGCTCATCGAGCTGGAGCGGATGGGGAAAAAGTCGACTGAGAACCTGCTGGCGGGTGTCGCGGCGAGCAAGTCTCGCGGCCTGGCTCGGCTCCTCAACGGCTTGTCGATTCGCCACGTCGGTCAGCGCGTCGCCCAAGTGCTGGCCCAGCACTTCGGAACGATGGAAGCTCTCGAGGCCGCTACGGAGGAACAGCTTGCCGAGGTGAACGAGGTGGGGGGCGTGATCGCCAAGAGCGTTTTCGACTTCGTCCACAGCGAGCACGGCCGCGAGACGATCAAGGATCTGCGCTCGCTGGGGCTCGACATGACGACACCCAAGCGAGCCGTCCCCGCCAGTGAAGGACCGCTCGCCGGCAAGACGATCGTCGTCACCGGCACGCTAAAAAACTACAGCCGCGAGGCAATCCAAGAGAAGATCACCGCGCTCGGCGGTCGAGCGGCGAGCAGCGTCAGTAAGAAGACCGACTTTGTCGTGGCCGGCGAGGAAGCGGGAAGCAAGCTCGACAAGGCGCAGAAACTTGGCGTCAAGGTCATCGACGAAGCCGAGTTTGACAGGCTGATTTCTTCGTAGGTCGTGCGGTGGGTCTGCGCTCGCTACCGCTCGCTTGACCCACCCTACATTACGACTTCTTCTTCGCGACCTTCAGCTCGCCCAGCTTCTTCGCCACGTCAGCGCCGTGCGAGTCGGTCTTCACCATCGTATCGACGTGCAGAATCTTCCCGTCGGCCCCGATGTAGATCGTGTGCCGCAGGGCGGCTTTGCGGTCGGGATTGAACACGCCGTAGGCCGTCGCAACGCTGCTGTCCGGGTCGCTGAGAATCGGGTAATCGACGCCCAGTTCCTCGGCGAACTTCTTGTTCTTGTCGGCCGGGTCGTTGCTGGCGGTGAAATAGGCGACGTCGTACTCGCGAATCGACGAGCCTTGCTCCTTGAACGACTTGCATTCCTTGGTGCAGCCACCGGTAAAGGCTCGCGGGAACCAGGCAATGACCACGGCTTGCTTGCCCTTGAAGTCCGACAGCTTGTACGTCTTGCCGTCGCTTCCGACGAGCGAGAAATCGGGGGCGTCGTCACCCGGCTTCAGACCGTCAGCGGCAAGAGCGACCGTGGCAGAGAGGGCGAACGAACCGGCGAGCAGGAGGGAGGCGAGTTTCATGGCGGGTCTCCAAGGAAGTGGTAGGCACACTGGGAAGGTACGGATGCCCTGTGTGCCGTCAGTTTACGGCAGGCGGAGTCTGCCTACTACCATCAGGCATCCGCAGGACGGCTACTGCCAGTGCAACCCATCCCACAATCATGAGCACGCCGCCAATCGGCACGATCGCGCCGAGAACCTTCACGCCCGTGAGCACGAGGGCATAGAGACAGCCGGAGAAGATGAGCGTCCCCAGCGTCATCGTCCCGCCGGCAATGTTGATCGCCATCGCGCAGTGGCGTGCGTTGAGCAGCCCCACGACGAGCAAGCCGAGCGCGTGGTACATCTGGTAGCGGGCTGCCGTTTCCCAGACTTCGATGAGCCGCGCCTCGTCAGCCGTCAATCCATCCTTCGCGAAGTGGTCGTGGAGCCCATGTGCCCCGAAGGCACCGGCAGCGACCGCTATTCCGCCGAGCAGCGCGCCGAGAACGAGCCAGAGTTTGTAGCGTGGCATCCGTGCGATTGTAGATGCCCTGTCAAGAAACGAAAGCCGCCGCAGGTCCGGGGGGGGAAACCTGCGGCGGCCCTCTTACAGGAGACGGTTGTCGCGCGGGCGTTACTCCGGCAACTCGATGCCGAGCTTCGCTTCTTCTTCTTCCTGAATGATGATGCGTGGCGTCACCATCATCAGCAGGCTCTGGGCATCGCGGCCGATACCCACGTTCTTGAAGAGGCGGCTGACGTACGGAACCTTCGAGAGTATCGGCACGCCGCGTTCGTTGCGACCTTCGCGGAGACGCTTCACGCCGCCAAGCAGCACCGTCCCGCCGTCGGGCACGCTGACCGTCGTCGTGACGCTGGTAAAAGCGAACGTCGGCAACTGCACGGTCGTCCCTTGGACGGTCCGCCGGGCTCCATTGACCACATTGTCATCCGGGTTCGACGGGTCCTGCACCACCGTGCCGCTGTCCGTCGTCACGCTGCCGTCGAACGTGAACGTATCCACGTCGCCGATCTGGCTGAAGAATGGCACCAGCGTCAGGCGGACGAACCGCCGGTCGGCCGAAACCACCGCCTGCACGTTGAGCGCCGTCCCTTCGTTCAGGACGACGATCACCGGCTGGTAGGCGGCGGCGAAGTCGCCGACGACCGGAATGACGCTCGTCACGAACGGCCGAGTCACCTGGTCGTTCACGTTGGCCGATTGGCCGTTGAACAGCGTCACCTTCGGCGCCTGGAGGATGTTCGTCCGGTCGTCGCCCTGAGCGGCTTGAATCAGGAAGAACGCCTCGATATCGCTGAGGATCGCGAAGCCAAAGTTGGCCGCCGTGCCGGCATCGAAGTTGCCGAACTGCGGCGTCGAGGAAGCAAAGCTCCCTTGATTGAACTGCAAGTCGAGATCGGCGGTCGGGCCCGTGGCCGTCCAGCCGATACCGACGCTGTAGTTGTCGTCGTCGAAGAACCCGCCGGTTGCGGTCGAGATCACGTTATTCGAGACCGAAGGCAACTGGTCGATCTGGTTGTTCAGATGCGTGTTGTCGTCGATGTTGAAGTCAAAATCGACGCCGATCCGCTCGAAAAACCGATCCGACAGCGTGATGAACCGGACCTCGATCGTCACCTGCAGATCTTGCAGGCGGCGCAGCTGTTCGAGCAGGTCGGCGATCTGTTCGTGAACGTCCTGCGTCTGGCTGATGACCAGGCTCAAGTTCGTCTCAAACTCGCGAATGGCGCCAGGGCCACCCACGTCGGTCCAGCTTTCTGGAGCGATCGTCGTCGTGATCAGTTCGATCAGCGAATCGAAGTCGGCTTGTACCCCGCCACCCATGCCCCCCGGACCCAGCGGTCCGCCGGCCATGTTCGGCAGTTGCATGCCGTTGGGAGTTTGCATGCCGCCCATCTGGGCCAGAACGCTGTTGGGCGCCGCGCCCGTTTTGAGCCTCTGCTCCTCGTCCTTGGCCAGGATCAGCGGCGCGGTCATGCCGGATGCCGCTTGGCCGCCGTAGCCGAGGGCGTTGAGGCTTTCCCGCAAGGCCGCCGGAATGCCAACGTTGTATCCCGGCACGAAGTTTGGAATCGGCATCACGAGGTCGGCCACGTAATAAACGTTGGCGAACGTGTTCCGATCGCGCGTCTGCTCGCTCGTGATGAGGAGCACTTCGCTCTGCACCACATACGACAGGCCCTTCGGCTTGAGAAGCAAGTCCAAAGCGCTCCGCAGCGAGATCGGCTGCGTCAGCGTGAGGGAGACCGGTACGTCGGTCGTCAGCCCTTCCGCCGCGAGTCCTTGCGGATCGAGGTGAATGTTGACGCCGACCATCTTGCTGAGCGTATCGAGCACTTCCGCGAGCGGTTGCTCGTTGAACTTTGCTTCCACCATCTTCGAGAGGGACTTGTTGATCTCAATTTCGGCAGGCGACATCCGCTTCCCTTTGCCGAGCAAGTCGCGACGCTTCTTGGTAAGGTCGCCCCACTTCTTCGCATCGAAGACCAGCGGGTTCTCATCGCCAACGTTGGCGATTGCGGATCGTTCCACGTCGTTCATCGAGCTGATGAAGGCGTTTTCCTTCCCTTGCTGAATCGCATATTGCTCGGCGATGTTCCGCGCCAAACGCGACTTCTCAAACAGCGTGACGACCACCGGATTCTGCGGGTCGAGGTCGCGAGCTTGCATCGCGATCACCTCGGCCTCGGGGTAGCGGCGTTCATCCATGAGCTGATTGAACTGCTCGACCATTTGGGCGAGCTTGTTCTGCGTTTCGACCGTCAGTTCCTGATCGCGAACGACCTGCGCCCGAACGGCTTTGGTCTGTTCGTCGTTCTCGATAGTCGCTTTGTTCTGCTCGATATACGTCGTGAGCTGCGTGACCATCCGATCGACAATCGTCAGCAACTGCTTCTTCGCGGCCGGTTCCACCTCGGCGGTGTTCACCCGCTCGCGAAGCGTCTGCAGGCTGGTCAAGGCTCCCTTCGGATCGTCTTGCGCCTGTTGCTGGGCCTTCTTCTCTTCGGCCAGGATTTCGCGATAAAGCTTCTGACGCAGCACTTCCTGCTGCGACTGAACCTGTTCGATCGGCGACGGAGCTTCCCCCGCGGCCGGCAGCGGCTGAGAGGCCGCGGCCCGCAGGAACGTCAGCTTGTCCTTGAGCTGTTGCACGACGGCCGGTTCGAGCTGATCACGGAACTTCCAGGCTTCGGCGAATTTCGCCAACGCCCCTTCGCGATCCTGCGCATCCAGAGCCTGCAAACCTTCGTCGTAGAGTTTCATGCCGGGACCGGCGCCGGGCGGCGTCGCCTGGCGAACGAGCGCCGACTGATTGCTGGCCGGCACGACTCGCGACTGGTCAGCAGCCGGGTTGTACCCGCCTTGTGCGACGGGATACCGCGGCTCGGCGGGAGCGTTCGCCCCGCTGGCCTGCATCACCCCTTCGCGGCGACGAGCTACGTTGTCCACGGCGAGAAGCACCTGCCACGGACGCGTTTCATCGCCAGCAAAGGCGTTGTCCGGCACGTTCATGTCCTGAGCCTGCTGGGCCAACTGCCGAGCAGCATTCAGATCGCCGCGATCCAGAGCCACGCGGGCCTGGGCGACGAGGCGAGCGGCCTCACCCTTTTGCGAAGCGTCGCCGGTCGGCAGCCGCTGCGGTTCTTCGTAGGCCGGAGCGCCGCCGTAGATCGACCCTTGGCGGCCAGGAGCGGCAGCGAGCGGATCGGTCTGCGCCGGAACGGTGTACGGATTCACTTCGGCCTGGCCCACGCCAGCCGGCGGAGCATAAGGCGAACCGCCCAAAGCCGGCAGGTCTCGCGGCTGCTCGACATCGGTCGGCTTGAGGCCATACGGCGATGCAGGCGTGGTCGCAGCAGCCGGTTGCAGGCGGCTCGGATCGATGCCGGCCCGCTGCAGGTCGAAGGCGACCTTCTGCGGCGAGTCGTCGTTTGGTCCGTACTGAGCCGGCAGGGCGGCGGCCTTTTGCCACGCGGCCAGGGCGGCGAACTTGTCGCCGGCGGCCAGGGCGGCTCGCGCGTCCTTGAGCAGGCTCAGGGCTTTCGACTTGGAATCGTCGGTCAATTGCTCGACCGAGTTCGTGCGATTGAGCGAGGCCAGCGGATCGGCCGGCGCGGCTCCCTGCGGCTTTTGGCCGGGGATCATCGCGGCGAATCGCGAGCTGGGAAGCTGCGCCTGCGGCCCGCGGCTCTTGGCCTCGTCAAGCAGCTTGCGGAGCTTGTCGGGCGTATCGACGAAGCGGGCCGTCAGCGGGTCGTATTTCACGCCCAGCTTCTCGGCTTCGCCGATCATGCCATCGGCCTTGGCATAGTCGCCATCCTTGATCGCCTTGCGGGCCTGCCGCAAGAGATCGTCGGCGGCGCGGCGGGCGTCGGAGTTGCCGCCGAATTGGCCCGCCAGCGCGGCGGATACGGCCCAGGCGCCGGCCTGCGGCGGAGCGGCCAGAGACATAGTAGCTGGAAGCGTCAGCCCCAGGGCGACGCATCCGGTCCAGAGTTGCACGCTCGCTTTCAACGCGATTCTCCTGTGACGAAATGTTCCTCGGGCGCAGAACCGCGCCGTGTGGGGGGCGGAACGTGTTCGATCGGGCGCCGCCGGCCGGGCCATTCGCGATCGCGCGGCGGCTCTTCCGGCGCCTTGTGGCCGTAGAGTGTCGTGCGTATCGTTCCGCTGCCTCGGACAACTGCGCGCGTCTTGCGCCCGGAATACCAGGACAAGACTGGCGGTAGATGAGAGCGGCGTAATTACTCGCGAAGCGCGAGCAGGGTCAAGAGCACTTTGCCGCTGGGGCGGGAAAAATCTCAGAATTTTTCCGCGCATGCGGCGAGCGGCCGCGGCAGTGCGGGATTTGCCGCGGAGCGAATTGAAGGATATCGGCGAGCGTGCGGCGGGACTTTAAGAAATCCGCCGCAAGCGGGCAAGATCGAACGAAATCGCCCTCGTAGGGTGCGTGAGTACTCTTGCACCCTACGGTTTTGCCTGCCCTTGCGACGAATACACCGGGTTCATCCCTACATTCCACTTCCGCTTCGTCAGGTCGTGGCCAATCGTGCGGAAGTGTGCGAGCAAGCGGGATTGCAACTCGTCGGCTTTAGCCGGGTGCGTCTCGGCAAGGTTGTGCTGCTCGGCCGGATCGGTAGTAAGATCGAAAAGTTCTCGCGAATTGTTTTCGAGCGTGAGGATCAGCTTCCAATCATCTGGGGTAATGATCGATCGCTGGAACGTAAACTCGCGATAGTCGGTCTCGGAGATGATGTCACGCGGTGTGTGCTGGCCGCGTAGTGTAGGAACGAGGCTTTGGCCGCGGATCTGCGCCGCAAGCGTAGGCGAAAGCCGCTCATCGACGAGGTCGAGGATTGTCGGCAAGAGCTCGATGCTGCTCGCGGGGGTGCTGACTCGCTCGCCGCCTCGCTGGCCGGGGAGACGAATCACCAGCGGTACGTGCAGCAGTTCGTTGTAAAGCGAGAAGCCGTGATCGAAGCGGCCGTGTTCGCAGAACTCGGTGCCGTGGTCGGAGGTGAGGATGAAGAGCGTGTCGTCGGCCAGGCCCAGGCGTTCAAACTCGGCCAGGAAGCGGGCGAACTTTGCGTCGGCCCGCCGGATCTTTTCGTCGTAGATCGCCCGCCAGAAGCGAATATCGACATCGCGCAAGTCGAGTCGGCCGCGGGCGAGTCCTTCCTCGCGGAGCAGCTCCTGCTCGTGCGGTGAGCCGGTGTACTTGCCGTCGTAAACCGGATCGACAAAACGACGGTCGAAGCCGCCGTCTGGCGTACTTTGGCCATGCACGTCGTAACCGTGCAAGAAGAGAAAGAACTTGCGGTCGCGGATTTCTCGGAGCCAGGCGAGAGCCCGCGGGATGCTTTGATCGAAGCTGCCGAAACGCTCGCGCTCGAAGAAGTAGGTGTCGAAGCCGTGATCGTAGCCGAAGCCGCCGCTGACCCCCGCATTGCCGGTGAAGCCGCCAGTGGCGTAGCCGGCCGCGCGAAGTGTTTCAGCCAGCGTCGTCAGGTTCGGCGCCAGCTCCTTGAGCCTGGCGATCCGCTGCTCGCGGGCATTGTAGATCGCGAACTTGTTCGTCATTCGGTGCTCGGACGGGTAAACGCCGGTGAACCATGTCATCGACGCGGGGACAGTCCACGACGCGACCGAGTACGTCCGCAAAAGCGAGAAGCCGTCGCGAGCAACACGGTCAATTGTCGGCGTTGTGTCTCGCTCGTAGCCCCACGCGCCGACGTGGCTCGCTTGCAAGGCGTCGAAGCTGACGAAGACGATGTTCGCGCCGGGATATTTCATTGGCAGGCGCGACGCAGACACAATCGGCCCGCTGGCGGAATCGTGAGGCGAGTCGTAGCAACCGGTCAGTGCCAATCCGGCAGCCAGGGCCGATCCAGCGGAAAGCGTGGCCGTGCGATGGAACGTGCGACGATCGAAACGGATCGCGGAGGTCAGCGTCATGCGGCTGGCCCCGGGCTACGGCGAACGAGCGACGCGAAAACCGGTGAACTCCTTCGCTTCGTCGGGCGTCTGCACGCCGCGAGCTGCCGAGCGGGCTGCCGTTTCATTGAGCAGCCACGAGCCGCCGCGGAGCACCTTCTGAGTACCGCCGACAGCGCCGGCGGGATCGTCAGCTGGTGACTTCTTGTAGTAGTCCTTGCCGTACCAATCCCAGCACCACTCGGCGACGTTGCCGTGCATGTCGAAGAGGCCGAAGCTGTTCGGTCGATAGCGGCCGGCGGCACACGTCCGCTGCAGATCTGGCCCGACCGTCGTCCCGCCGTAACCGGTAAAGGTCTGCCCCTTCACATTGGCCAGTTCGCCGTTGCTCCCGCCGCCGTAGTGATACATCGCCGACGTGCCCGCGCGGCACGCATACTCCCACTCCGCCTCGGTCGGCAAACGGTAGCCGTGGCCTCCAGCGATCGTCACCGTCGCGGACTTGATCGTCGCACCGTCGCGGCGCACATCAGCCAACATGTAATACGGTTTGAGGCCGTCGAGTTCGCTGAGCCGGTTACAGTAGGCGATCGCGTCGAACCAACTCACGCGTTCGACCGGGAGCGAAGTAAAAATCTGATCGGGAATCTTGTCCTTGCCGGGTCCCTTGGGACCAAAGTAGCTGGGATTGGCTCCCATCACTTTCTCGTATTCGGCCTGCGTCACTTCGTGCTTGCCGAGGAGCAGCGACTGCGTGATGCGAACGCGGTGCGTCGGCTCGTCGGTGTTTCGGCCCGCTTCCCCTTCAGGCGAGCCCATCGTCATCGTGCCGGACTCGACGAGAGCCATCTCCATGCCGGTCGTCTTGCTCGTCCGGAGCGCGAGCAAAATGGCGACGACGAGCTGCTTGGCCCGCAGGCGCGTTTCGAGGTCCGCGTGCTCGGCCGCAGCGCGTCGCAGTTCCGACAATGCAGGCTCGCCGATCGTCTGTAGCTCCTCGGTGGCCGCCTCGCGGTGAGCGAATTCCTCGTGCCCTAGCCGCTCGATCAGCGGCGCGAAGCGGCTTTCTTCGGCATCGGTGAGCGACGTACTGAGCCAAACGATGCCGCCGGAAACGCCGCAGAGAGCGACGATTCCCAGGCTGCGAATCCACCAGCCGCGGGAGAGGTGGCGGGACATGGCGAGGCTCCGGCGGGAAAGGAAGGGGCGGGAAAGCTGCGAGTCATTCTACGCGCGGGGCAGGGCGAGTTTCCAGCGCGAATGCTACAATCGAGCCATGCGTCTGGGCATTTTCGGCGGCTCGTTCAATCCGGTTCATTACGGGCATTTGCTGCTCGCGGAATGTTGCCGCGAAGCGTGCGCGCTCGATCAGGTTTGGCTGATCCCAGCACTCGTCCCGCCGCACAAGCAAGGGCAAGTCCTCGCGCCGGCCAAGGCTCGGCTGGAGATGCTAGAACTGGCCCTGGCGGGGAACGAGCAACTCCGGCCATTGGCCATTGAGATCGAACGCGGCGGCGTGAGCTACACCGTTGATACATTGGCGGCGATCACAGCTGGGCAGCCGGAGGTCGAACTGTTCCTGCTGATGGGCGCCGACTCATTGCCGGAGTTTGTTACCTGGCGAGAGCCGCAGCGGATTTGCGAGCTCGCCGTGCCGGTCGTTGTTCGGCGGCGCGGTTCACCCGAACCCGATTTGCAGATTCTCGCGCCACTCGTGTCGCCCGATCGGCTGGCCGAGATTCGGCGCATTCAAGTCGAAATGCCGATCATCGAGCTCTCGGGAACCGACCTGCGTCGTCGCGCTGCCGCTGGACAGAGCTTGCGCTTCCGCACACCGCGTGCGGTCGAAAAATACATCGAAACGCAGGGGCTATATCGAACGAGCAACTCGCCGTAACGTCCCAGCCCGGAGTCATCACTGCCACCCGCGCTATTCCAGCCCTGCCGAGGTTTTCCCTGTAAGTTCCTCCCCTCTCCGGCTACCAATACATGCAGGAGAGGGGCCCGCCATTGCATGACGACGACTTGCACCGCGATTTGCCTGACGACGCCCCATTGCCGGCAGGCAACCTCGAATCGCGGTTCAAGCATTGGCTCGTGGAGCATGGCGGCGCCGTCCTGCGGGTAGCCCGCGCCTACACGTACTCGGCCGACGATTGCCAGGACTTGGCCCAAGAGATTTTCCTGCAGGTCTGGCGTTCGCTGCCGCAGTTTCAGGGCCGTGCCAGTCCCGCGACGTGGGCTTATCGCGTCGCTCTGAACACGGCACTCACGTGGCAACGCGACCAGCGCCGCCGCCAGGACCGACAGCAACCGATCGTCGATCTCCAGTCGCTCGCGGCTAGTGGCTGTGACAGTACCGACGAAGTCACAGAGCGCGAACTCGTCGAACGGATGTACGTGGCCATTCGCGAGTTGCCCAAATCCGACGCGGCGCTGGTGCTGCTCTATCTCGATGGCCTCACTTACCGCGAGATGGCCGAGGTGCTCGGCATTTCGGAGAACCACGTGGGCGTGAAGCTGAACCGGACGAGGCAGACGCTCGCCAGCCGCTTGAAGGAGGATTCGCATGGAACCTGACGACCTGCAAGCCGCCTGGCAGAAGCAGCCGCCGGCCCGCCTGACGATCGATGCCGACCTGATCCTGACCGAAGTACGCCGCAACCAAGAGCAGTTCACCACGATGATCTTCTGGCGCGACCTGCGCGAATTCGTCGTGGCGATCCTCCTGGTCCCCATTTGGCTGGCAATGGGGGCGATGCTCCGGCTCCCCTGGGCCTGGTATCTCATGATCCCCGTGCTGCTCTGGTACACGGCGTTCATGCTCTGGGACCTCGTTCGCCATCGGCGGCAGCCGTCTCAGTCGGGCGAACCGTTGCGGCAGCGTGTGCAGCAGTCGCTCGCCCAGGTCGAGCGGCAAATCTGGGTCCTCCGCAACGTCTTCTGGTGGGCGCTCGTCCCTTTCGCGCTGGCCGCCCTGGCTTTCACCGGGCAGGTCGGGTGGCTGTCGCGACATACCGGCTGGGCATCCGCATTGGCCATGGGTTTTGTCCTCGCTATCATCGGCGCCGTCCTGGCTTTCGTGTACTGGCTCAACCACCTCGCCGCGAGCCGCAGCCTGGAGCCCCGGCGGCAGGAACTTCAGGCCCTCCTTCGAGGCCTCACCGACGAACCGTCGTAGGGCAAGCGTCCCTTTTTCTGCGTCCGTTTTCAAAAAGGCGCATCATCCGCTAATAATGCCGACTCGGGTGTCGCCGCTATGTCCTGTCTCTCCAATGTTTTGCGTCGATATGGCCCGCGCTCTCGGGCTAATAATTGCTAATAATCATCAGCCGTGACACGGTTGGTCCGCGCGAAGCAGATTCCACCCAATAGGTCCCGCCTGCCGGGCGGGGCCTCGCGTGGTCAACCAATACCGACCTGCCTTTCAGGTCTGGCTCGGCTGGGTGGCTGTGGTTGGGTTGAGCGTGGGGTGGCTGTGGTCGGCGCAGCCGCCCACGGCAAACGATCGCCTATTCCCATGGCCGCCCTGAGTCCATCGACAGTCGCGCCACTTTCCCATCGCCGAGCGGAAAATTGAGGATATGCGGTGTGTGATAGTAGTTGAACGTCGCGCCGGCGCCGCTCGCGAGGTTTCTAAACGCCTCCTGCCGCTCGGGCCCGCTCGGAATCTCCTTCAGCAGCTCGATGTATTCCGTTTCGCCGCGCGGCTTCCCGTCCCGCCCAAAGACCGTGATGATCGACTTCACGCTCACTTCGACACACTGGTCGAGCGTGACGACCTGACCGAAATCCGAAACGAGCGCCCGCCGCGGAAAAGTGTTGAGCGTCGTTTGGTACACGACGGTCTCTTTCTCGGAACCCTGCTCCGCGTGATACAGGACCATGTTCGTGGTCCACTTGTTCCCTTCGTCCACATACTCGCGCTTCGTCGTGATCCGGACCCAGTATTTGCCACTGGCGGAGGCAAACACGTGCGGCGACGTGTCGATATCCTCCTTGTCGCTGGCCATTGCGAAAGCCGCCACGCTGGCAAGCATCGCCATTAGCACAAGTGAATACCATCGACACATTGCCGCGATCTCCCGGAGAGAACCGTCCCCAAACCACAAACCCGATGCAACCTAGACGAGGCGAGATCACAAACGGTTTTCGCAATTGGTAGGTCCCGCCTGCCGGGCGGGACCTTGATCGACCAATCAGGATCGACCTGCCAATCAGGTCCGGCTCGGCAAGCCGGACCTACTTTGGCGCAGCCGCGTCGGGGTGGCTGTGGTCGGCGTAGCTGCCCACGGCAATGTGGCGGGAACGAAAGACGGACGGCTCAATTTTCGTTCGCCCCTACGGGGCTGGCGCGATTCCGTTTCGCAGTCCGAGGGCTAAGCGCCCCCGGCTTTATTCTTGGGCCGCTCCGCGGCCGACATAGTGCAGCAGGTTCGTTTCGTCGTCCATTGGCAGCCGCGAAGCGGCGACCGAGTAAAGCCGTGGGCGAAAGCCCACGGTGCGTGGTCGAACAACAGATCAGCCCCGCAGGGGCGACAGAGAATTGACCGTCGGACACAGGTCAGGACAAGAGCGCCACTCGCCGCCAATTGCTAGAAGCGGATGCTCCAGGTCGGATAGATGCCCTTCGCCTTGGCAAACACGTCCGTGAGCGAAAGCTCGAGATACTCCTCGGTCGTCACATTCACGAATACGAACTTGTATCGGTTCTTGAGATTCTGTGCGACAAGCAGTTCTGCGGTTGTCAACGCAAAGAAGTAGCCGCTGAAATCAGGCTTGATGGCTCGGTTCGTGGACTTGATTTCATACAAAACAAGATCGTCGAGATGCTCGTCGATTTCCGACTGACTATCCAGATCTACGGGCTGGAGCAATCTCAACGCGTCAAACGCATTGCCATAGATAACCATGTTCCGCTTGGCAAATGCGACGAGAAGATTCAGTTTTTGCTGGCCAGTCGGGATGACAAAGCCACTACCTTTACGGATCAGAATTTGCGCCGCGCGTTTGGCCGTTTGCTGCCGACTTGATTCACTGATTGCCGCTTCGGTGAGCGGGAGCGACTCGTCGTCCATTTATCACACAAGGTGCTTCATCTGATGAAAACTAAACTCGCGGTAGCTGGCAGGTAAGACGCCAAACCCACCTCAATGCAACCCCCGCACCGCCTCCAAGAGCCGCTCGACTTCCGTCAGCGTGTTGTAGTGGACCAGGCCCACGCGGAGCATCCCTTCGGGCTCCAGGCCGAGCGTTTCGGTCAGGTTCAGGGCGTAGTAGTTGCCGTGCCAGACGAAGAAGCCCTGGCGGCCGAGGCGCTCGGCCATTTCGCGCGGCGTGAACCGCTCGTGCGTGAACGAGATGGTCGCGACCCGCTGGTCGAAGTGGGCACTTTCGGTGATGCCATACACCTGCACGTCGGGCATCTCGGCCAGGCCGGCGAGGAGGCGGAGGGCGAGCGTTCGCTCGTAGAGGCCAATCTCGCGATACGCCTCGCGCAGGGCGCCGCGTCGGGAGAGGCCGTCGTTCCCCGCCAAGAGCCGCCCGAGGTCGGCCAGGTACTCGACGGCGGCCAGGGCCCCGGCGATCGACTCGTGACTTTGCGTGCCGGTCATCCACTTCCCCGGCGGTTCGAGCGGGGCGGGGCGGACCTTGTACGCTTCGAGCGATTCGAGCAGCTCGCGCCGCCCCCAGAGGATGCCGACGTGCGGGCCAAAGAATTTGTACGCGGAGCACGCGAGGAAATCGCACCCCCACGCCTGCACGTCGATCAGGCCGTGCGGGGCGTAATGCACCGCGTCGAGAAAGACCTTCGCCCCGACGGAATGCGCCCAATCGGCGATGTCGCGGACCGGGTTGATGCTGCCGGTGGCATTCGATGCACAGCCGACGGCGACCAACTTCGTCCGCTCGCTGATGAGATGCCGCAGTTCGTCCAGGTCGAGCGTGCAATCCTCGTTGCGGATGCCGGCCCAGCGGATGGTCGCCCCGGCATCGCGGGCGGCCAGCACCCAGGGCGAGACGTTGGCATCATGATCGAGCCGCGTGACAACGATTTCATCGGCCGGCTTCCAGGTGCGGGCGAGCGACCGGGCGAGAGCCATCGTGAGCGAGGTCATGTTCTGGCCGAAGACGATCGTCCGCGGGTCGTCGGCCCCGAGAAAATCGGCCAGGCCGCGGTGGGCCTCGCCCTGCATCCGGTCCCCTTCGTGCGACGTGGCGAAGAGGCCGCCGTGATTGGCGTTCGTGTGGGCCAGCGTGTGGCCGACGGCGTCGATCACCCGCTGCGGGACCTGCGTTCCGCCGGGGCCATCGAGAAACGCCGCCAGCCGATCGCCGACGCGCCGCGAGAGGGCTGGAAATTGGCGGCGACAGAGTTCGAGGATGTCGGGGGTGAATTTCATGGGAGTGTTAAATCTCGTAGTTCGGCTTCCGCTCGTCGTGGAACCGCCGCCCTTTCCCTTCAAATCGCGGTAGCGAACCGAGCGGCACACAGCGCACGTCGGCTTTCAGGCCGAGGCGGAGGTGGATTTCCTGCGAGACTCGCGTCGGCTGGTCGAGGCGGTCCTCGATTTCGACCGCGAGTTCGTCGCGAGCCCCCTGCCGCGTAATCGTGACGCGGTACTCGACCACTTCGGGAAAGGCCCGCAGAATTTGCTCGACCGAGCTGGGGAAGACGTTGACGCCCCGGACGATAAGCATGTCGTCGGTCCGGCCGAGAACGCCCCCTTCGAGCAGGACGAATTGGTTGCCGTTGGTCGCGTGCCGCGGTCGGACGACATCCCCCGTGCGATAGCGAATGACTGGGCTGCCGAAACGGCCAAGGGACGTGACCACCAGTTCGGCCATTTCGCCGTCAGCCGCTGGGCTCCCGCTGGCGAGCGAGAGGAACTCGGCAATGAATTCGGTTTCCAGGACGTAGAGGCCGCGGCCGTCCTTGTCGCCATAGCCCCAAGGGCCGATCTCGGTTGCCCCTGCATGGTCGATGAGACGGGCGTTCCAGACCTGCTCGATCCGCCGCCGCAGGGCCGGGACGCTGCCGCCGGGTTCGCCAGCCACGATGATTCGTCGCACGTGCAGACTCGCCGGGTCGATCTGGTTCTCGGCGGCCACCTCGGCCAGTCGCAGGGCATAGCTCGGCGTGCAGCACAGGACGGTTGCCCGCGTGCGGCGGATCATCTCGACGCGGGCGAGCGTGTTCATGCCGCCGCCGGGAACGACCATCGTGCCGCGGGCGACGGCTGCGTCGTGGGCGCTCCAGAAGCCGATGAACGGGCCGAACGAAAACGCCAGGAAGACGCGGTCCTCGGCCCCGACCTCCGCCGCGTCGAGCACGAACTGCCAGCAGTCGATCCACCACTGCCAGTCTTCGGGCGTGTCGAGCACGGGCATCGGCCGGCCGCGCGTGCCCGACGTGTGGTGATAGCGGACGTACCGCTCCAGCGGCCAGGTCAGGTTCGCGGCGAACTCGCCCGCGTACGGAGCCGTGACCAGTTCGTCCTTGAACGTGAACGGCAGCCGCGACAGGTCGGCCAGCGAGGCGAGCGGCAGGTCGGCCTGGGCCAGTTTCTCGGCATAAAACCGGTTGTGCGGCACCGCGTGCGCGAGCAACTCGCTCAGCCGCGCAAACTGATGCCGGGCGAGTTCCTCGCGAGGAAGTTGTTCCAGCCGCCGCCGGTCTTGATGCGAAGTGCGAAGCATCCGTGCATGATAGGGGACGGCGTGAGGCGGGGGGAGCGGCGAACCGGACGGTTGCTGCCGCTGTCTAGCCGAACTGATCCGCCGTATCTGGTGATGACATGCCCGACGAAATCCGCAATCTGCATAAACTTTCGCCGTCTTTTGTCATTTCGGGCGGCACGCAAGTCGTGCTGAAGGTTTCGAAGACATTGGCGGATGGCGAGTATCGCAAGCCGGGGACGGTCGGCGTCATCGTGCGCAGCCCGTCCAGCAATCGCGAGCCATACACGGTGCAGTTCGCTGATGGCCGGTCGGCGACCGTGTATTTCGATGAACTTGTTCTGCGCCGCAAGGAAATCGAGACAGAACTCGGCATAGTGCGGGAAGACCTGCGGCCGTACATCATCTATCGCTGTAAGGTCGGCTCGAAGGCGTATGGCTTGGCCGGCGACGGCGCGGACGACGATTTGCGAGGCATCTATCTGCCGCCTGCTCGGCTACAGTGGTCACTGTACGCGGTGCCGGAACAAATTGAATCGCAATCCGAAACGCACGACGAGGTGTATTGGGAGTTGGAGAAGTTCCTGCTCCTGGCGCTCAAGGCCAATCCGAATGTGCTGGAAACGCTGTGGACGCCGCTTGTGCTGCATTCCACGCCGCTCGCCGACGAACTGCGGTCGATGCGGTCGACGTTCCTCTCGCAACACCTGTTCAAGACGTATTCCGGCTACGTGCTCAGCCAGTTTCGGCGGATGGCGGCAGCCGTGCGATCGGGCGGCGCGTACAAGCCGAAGCACGCGATGCACTTGGTGCGGCTGCTGCATTCGGGCATTCATGCGCTGCGAACAGGCGAAATCCTGGTCGATGTGTCGCCGCGCCGCGAGGAGTTGCTGCACATTAAAAGTGGGGTGCTGCAGTTCGACGAAGTGAAGCAACTGGCCCTGGCGCTGGAACGCGAGTTCCAAGCTGCGTTTGGTGAAACGAAACTCCCCGAACAGCCGGACTTTGCCCGCGTCAATGACTTTTTGATTCGCGCCCGCCGGAGTATGGTCGATGTTTGATCCACGCGACTGGCAAGAGTTTGTCGCCGCCCAAAGCGTCCAGCCGCTATTTGTAACCGTCAGCGGGGCACACCTGTACGGCTTTGAGTCGCCCGATAGCGACGTCGATCTCCGCGGCTGCCACCTGCTGCCGTTGCGCGAGGTCGTCAGTCTCAAGCAGCCCGAGCTAACGATCGAGTTCTCCGGGATGCATCGCGGCATCGAGGTCGATCTCGTCAGTCACGACGCCGGCAAGTATCTTGGCTTGCTGGTGCGGAACAACGGCTATGTCCTCGAACAAATCTTCTCGCCGCTCGTTGTGATGGGCGACGAATTCCTGGCCCGGCTGCGCCCGATTGCCGCACGCTGCATCACGCGACATCACTATTTTCACTATCGCGGCTTCATCGCCACGCAGCGGAAGCTCCTCGAAAAGGAGCGGTCAAAACGTGCCAAGACGCTGCTCTATGCCTATCGCGTTTTGCTGACGGGCATTCACCTGCTGCAAACCGGCGAAGTCGAGGCCAATCTTCGCCATTTGAACGAGCAGTTTCGCCTGCCGTATATCGACGACCTAATCGCCAGCAAGACGGGCGAGTTCGTCAACATGCCGACGCTCGACTGGGCCTTTCACGACGCGGAACTACGACGGCTGGAACAGCAACTCGACGACGCTCACGCAAAGTCCTCGCTGCCTGAGGATCGCGACTTCGATGCTGTGAATGCGTTGTTGGTAGAACTGCGGCTTGGGGGCAAATAGTCGTTTATTTTGCTTGGCAAACCGGTTCCCCATCCGCTACCATATCAATCGCCGCTGATGGATGTCGGCGGTCCCGCCGGTTGGTTCCCGCCATGTTTCGCGTGCCGATGAGGATTTGGCCGCATGCGCTCTGTTTCGTTGCTTACGACCGTTGTGCTTGCTGCGCTGGCCTTTGCCCGCTACGCGACGGCCGAGGACTTGCTGCCGCCAGAAACGCCCGTTGAAGCGGCCATCGATCACTACACGGGCGCGAAGCTGCAAGCCGCCGGTGTTTCCCCCGCGCCTCCGGCTGATGACGCCACGCTGCTGCGGCGGATGACGCTCGACCTGGCCGGGCGCATTCCGACGCTGGCCGAAGCGAAGGCGTATCTCGCCGCGACGGAAGCCGACAAACGGACGCAGCTTGTCGAGCGGCTGCTGGCCTCGCCCGCGCTGGTCCGCCAGCAAGCGGCTGAGTTTGACGCCATGCTCATGAGCGGCACGCGGCAGAGCATTCGCGACTACCTCGGCAAGGCATTTCGCGAAAACCGGACCTGGGACCGGATGTTTCGCGAGATGGTGGTGGGGGAGCCCGACGACCCGAAGCAGGAAGGGGCGATTCGCTTCGTCACCTCCCGCATGCGCGACCAGGACAAACTGACGAGCGACACGAGCGTGCTGTTCTTCGGCGTGAACGTGAGCTGTGCCAAGTGCCACGACCATCCGCTCGTGCCCGCATGGAAGCAGGATCACTACTACGGCATGCTCTCGTTCTTCAGCCGCACGTTCGACGTGGGAGAATTCCTCGGCGAGCGCGAGTACGGACAGGTAAGCTTCAAGACGGCCCTTGGGGAATCGAAGGACGCGAAGCTGATGTTCCTGACCGGCACGGTCCTCGACGAGCCGCCGAGCCAGGAGCCGGACGAAGGGGCGAAGAAAGAGGAGAAGAAACGGATCGAGGAGTTGAAGAAGAACAAGGAGCCACCGCCGCCTCCGAGCTACAGCCGCCGATCGGCCCTCGTCGAGGCGGCCTTGAAAGACGAGCAGAACAACTATCTCGCTCGGTCGATCGTGAACAACGTCTGGAATCGCTTTTACGGCCGCGGCCTCGTCAATCCGCTCGACCAGATGCATGCGGAGAACCAGCCGAGCCACCCGGAACTGCTGACATGGCTGGCTCGCGACATGAAGGCCAGCGGCTACGACCTGCGACGGCTGGTCCGGGGAATCGTGCTGAGCCAGGCGTATGCTCGGTCCAGTCGATGGGACTCGGCGAGCGACCGGCCGGCAGCGAACCTGTTCGCCGTCGCGCAGCTTCGGCCGCTCAAGCCGTGGCAATATGGCTCGGCACTGAAGCTTGCCGCGCGGAATCATAGCGAATACCCGGCCGACATGCCGGCCGATCAGTTCGATCAGCGGATGGAATCACTCGAGCGCGAGGGGCGCGAGCTGGGCAAGTCGTTCGAGCTGCCAGCGGAAGATTTCCAGATTGGCGTGGATGAAGCACTGCTTTTGACCAACGGCGAGCGCTTTGCCAACGAGCTGCTACGCGATTCGAAAGACATGCTCGTCGGCCAGCTCAATGAGATCGCCGATCCGAAGGCCGCTGCCGAAGCGGCTGTCTGGTCGGTCTATTCGCGTCCGCCGACGGAAGAAGAATTGACCGCCCTGTCCGATTACCTGACGCAGCGTTCCGACCGCCCTGCCGATGCACGCCGGCAGTTGGTGTGGGCCCTGCTCACCAGCAGCGAGTGCCGATTTAACCACTAACATAGCCGCGACCATTGGTCGCGCACCTGACCAACTCCGACCACCGGTCGGGGCTTTGGAGCCTGCCCATGACCTCCATCGTTTCCCGCCGCTCCTTCCTCGGCGCTGCAACTCTCGGCTCAGCAGCGGTAGCTGCCGACATGTCGGTGCTCAACGTCCTTCGCAACCCCGTCCTAGCGGGCGAGCTGAAGTCCGGTCAGAAACGCGTGATCTTGCTTTGGCTAGCCGGTGGCGCGAGCCAGCTCGAAACGTTCGATCCGAAACCCGGCCGTCCGACTGGCGGGCCGTTCCGTGCCATCCCGACCGCGGTCCCCGGCATTCACATTTCCGAGTTGATGCCCAAGCTCGCCGCCCGGATGAAGCAGGTGGCGATCGTCCGCTCGCTCGACACGAAGAACGGCGACCACGGCGGCGGCTCTCGGCTCATGCATCTGGGGCGTATGGACGAGCCGACGGTGAAGTATCCCGACCTGGGTGCGATGCTGGCACGCGAACTGGGCCGGGCCGATAGCCAGGTTCCGGACTACGTCAGTTTCTACACGGCCACCGAAGGGCGCGGCAGCGCGATCAGCCAGTCGGGCTTTCTCGGCGCTCGCTACAACGCGATGTTCCTCACCGAGCAGAACACGCCGCCAAATCTTCGCCGCCTCGAAGCGATCAATGAACTTGACCACAAGGAGCGGGCCGATCTGCGCGACCTCCTTTCGGCCCAGTTCGCTCGCGGCCGGCAGTCGGCGTCGCTGGGGAGCCACAACGAGGCGTATTCCCGCGTTCGCGGACTGATGGCAAGCGAGAAGCTGTTCGATGTTTTGCAAGAACCGCAGGCGATGCGCGACCTGTATGGCCCGACGCTCTTTGGCGAACAGACGCTGATCGCTCGCCGGCTGGTCGAGGCAGGCGTGCCGTTCGTCAAAGTTTCGCGTGCCTGGTGGGACAGCCACGGTCAAAATTTTGAGACGCACCTGGAACTGGTCACCGAGCTCGATCACGTGATGAGCGGCCTGCTCGATGATTTGGCGGCCCGCAACCTGCTCGACAGCACGCTCGTCGTCACGCTCTCCGAATTCGGCCGCACGCCGCAGATCAACGCCAGCCTCGGCCGCGACCACTTTGCCAGCGCCTGGAGCATTTCGCTCGCCGGCTGCGGCATCAAGGGTGGGACGGTCTATGGGGCGAGCGACGAGGACGGCCACACCGTGAAGGACGGGAAGGTCGGTGCGGCAGAAGTCTTTGCCACGATCTTCCAGGCCCTGGGGATCGACCATCAAAAGGAATACCACCTCGGCAGCCGGCCGCTCCCGCTGACGGATATTGGGACGGAGCCGATCCGGGAAGTCCTCGCTTAATGTGGGGCAGGCTTTCAGCCTGCCAGGAATAAAACATGACTACCGAAGTCTCCCTCAAACTCGCCAAAGACCACGGTCGCCAGGAAATTTTCCTGAGCCTCGCTCGCGTTCCGAATACCAGCCGGCTCCTGCTCGGTGCATCCGACGGCAAGGTCTATGATGTCGATCCGCTCGCCGAGAAGCCGGAGTGGAAAGCTCTCGAAGGACACGGACCGTATGTGACCGGCGTCGCGCTGGCCGGCGACGTGCTCGTGAGCGGCGGCTACGACTGCAAGCTCCTCTGGCGGAAGCTGGATGGCGGCGAGGTTCTGCATACCGCCGAAAACGCCCACGCTCGCTGGATTCGCAAGCTGGCCGCGTCGCCAGATGGCCAGCGCATCGCCAGCGTCGCCGATGACATGGTCTGCCGCGTGTGGGACCCGGCCGGCAAACTCGTCCATGAACTAAAGGGGCACGACGAGCGGACGCCGCACCACTTCCCATCGATGCTTTACACGTGCGTCTTTTCGCCCGACGGCCAGCGCCTCGCCACGGCCGACAAAACGGGCCGCATTTGCCTGTGGGACGTGGCCGCGGGGAGCAAACTGATGCAGCTCGAGGCCGTCGGATTCTATACGTGGGATCCCAAGGAGCGGATTCACTCGATCGGCGGCACGCGGTCGCTCGCGTTTTCGCCCGACGGGCAAACGCTCGTCGCCGGCGGCATCGGCAAGATCGGGAACATCGACCACCTCGACGGTCCGTCGCGAGTCGAGGTCTTTAACCTCGCGGACGGCAAGAGCATCCACGTCTTCGAGGGGGACGCGAAAGGGCTCGTCGAGCAGCTTTATTTTCACACTGAAAATAAGTGGCTCGTCGGCCTCGGTGGCGACAACGGTGGCTTCGTGCAGTTCTACGACCTGGCCGAGAAGAAAGTCACGAAGAGCGACAAGGCCCCGATGCACGTCCATGCTGCCGCGATCTCGGAAGATGGGACGAAGCTCTTCGCCGCAGGGCACGGCAAGGTGGCGGTGTGGGAGATCGCGTAAGCGCACACTAACCCGACGCGCAAGCGAGGAAGCCTTGGGAGCAGAGCCCGCTATGCCAGTGCGTCGGTAATCAACTCCCCTTCCACCAACGGCAGCGGGCGACCTTGGCGGTCCTGAATGAGCAGGTGCGGGTCGATGCCGAGCAGGTGATACATCGTCGCCAGCAGATCCTTGGGACTGATCGGCCGGTCCACCACGTCCCCCGCATGCTTGTCGGTCGCGCCGACGACCTTGCCGCGAGCGATACCAGCCCCGGCAATGAGCGATGAATAGGCCCGCGACCAGTGATCGCGTCCGCCCCCTTGGCCCGTTGTGATCTTGGGCGTGCGGCCGTGCTCGCTCGTGCAAACGACCAGCACATCATCGAGAAGTCCGCGGCGATCCAGATCGGTAATCAGACCGTACCACCCCAGATCGAATCCCGGCGCAAGCTCTTGCCGCATTCGCGGATAGTGATTCCAGTGCGTATCCCAGCCGCTGCCGGCCAAGCCGAACTCGTCCCAGAATACGCTCACCACGCGGCTGCCGGCTTCCACGAGGCGGCGGGCGGCAAGGCACGATTGGCCGAACAGAGTTTGTCCATACAGCGTGCGAGTGGCTTCCGGCTCACGGCGCAGATCGAGCGCCTCGGCAAGCTGCGGCGATTCGAGCAGCGACAGTGCCGATTGCTGATGCTTCGAAAGCGCCCGCCCCGCCGAAGAAGCGACGAGCCCCGGCAGCACTTGATTGAATTGACCCAGGAGCGACTTGCGCCGATCGAGCCGATCGAGCGACAACTCCGGCTGCAGCGACGAAGCGCTCGGCACCACAAAGTAGCTATTGTCCTCCACGCCGACATACGGATCGGGGTCCGTGTACGTCATATCGCGGAGCGTTTTGGTGATCCCCTTGTTCGCCTTCCCCTGGAAATCGGCCCAAAGGGGATCGAACTGGCTGCCGAGAAACGCCGCGTAGGGCCCCGCCCGATGCACCTCGCCGACGCGCTGCGTGCTGAAGCGGAACGGAAGCGCAATGTTGCCGGGAACGTAACCTCGTCCACTCAGTTCACCTTGACCACTGGTCAGGGCTTTGGACGTCAGGGCTTTGTTTCGCTGAGCATCGACGTACTCGACGACCGATCCGAAATACGGCCAGTGCTTGGGATCGTGCGGCGCAAGCTCCATGTTCACGTCGATCGCCGGCACACCGGTCAGGGCATACGCGACTCCGTGAATCGGATACGGATGCGTCAGTGAGCGAAGGACCGTCATTCGGTCCATCACCTTCGCCATGTTCGGGAATAGCTCGCAAACAGGGCAATCGGCCAGCGACGACGGGATCACCCCGAGCTCGCCCCGAATCTCCGCCGGAGCATCCGGCTTGCAATCGACCCACTCCAACTGGCTCGGCGCACCATACAGGTGAATCAAGATGAGCGATTTTGCTTTGCCAAACGCAGGACCGCGAAGCTGACCCTCGCCCGCCGAAGCCTCTTGCAAAGCCGTGATCTGCGGGAGCGACAGGCCGGCCAGTCCCAAACCGCCGATCCGCAAGAGATCGCGGCGAGTCATTCCCTGACAAAGTTGTCGCGCGGAGCCAAGGACGCGAAGCATGGGCAATTTCCAGGCGGGAGCCAACTGGCGCGAGAGGCACTGATAGCGTACCCGCAGGGGGGCCACGCATCAACAGTCATCGAAATGATAATCGAATCCGCGGCTGTGAAGTGAGCAGGAATTCCGCGGCCCCACCCTATCGAGTGGTCTGGCTTGGGCCGCTGCCGTTCGACAATTCCCGACAGATTTGAAAGTGGTGTGCGAGCATCGAAATTCCTCCGCACCCCACAGTGAGTATTGCGCGACCACTCCGCACGACACCCTCTCGGCACTCGCCGTCCCAGTCGGTACATCCAGCATTTACCGCACAGTCCATTTCCGCGCCATGCGTGTTAGCGCCCTAAGTTTGCGTATTAGAAAAAGCGTGAATCCACCGTGTTGGATTGCGGACCGCCCCTCTCCCTGATTCAACTCCACAAGGCTCGCTCGATGGCCGGCGATCGACGAGAGAGTCCGAAGCGTCGCGGGACTCCGCAATCGCTCAGCCTGCGCGGACAGTCGTGGTTATTGAGCGCCACCGTGCTCGTCGGCGCGGGATCGGTCGTGTGCCTCGCCTGGGAAGCTATGGCTGCGGCTGGGATTTGGCGCACGGCGATCATCGCCTCCGCGGCACTGGCCACGGTTGTGCTCACACTGGCCCTCGTTTGGCGGTTGGTGGCTCAGTCGCAGGACATTCTCGACTCGCTGGTGCAGGCCCTTTCCCGCGTCGCTCAGGGAGACTTGAACCAGCGACTGGACGAAGCCGGTGGCCCCGAGATGCGCCGCGTTGCCTCCGCCTTTAACCAAGCCGTGCAAAACTCAGCTCGACGTGCGGACGATCTGAAGCAATCGTCGCTCAAGCGGATTCAAGCGGCAATGGACCTCCGCGAGTCGCGCGAGCTGGCGACCGCGATTCAAGAAACCGCTCTCGACTCGATCATCACCATCGACTCGCACGGCAAGATTCTCGCCTTCAACGCGGCAGCCGAGGCCACCTTCGGCTACAAGGCGTCGAAGGCGATCGGCCGCGACATTGCCAGCCTCATCGTGCCGGAACGCCTCCGCGAACCGTATCGCCGCGGACTCGCGCTGTACCTCAAGACCGGGCAAGGGCCGATCCTGGGGAAGCGGGTCGAAATGCCGGCCCTGCGGGCGAGCGGCGAAGAGTTCCCCGTGGAGATTGCGATCGTCGCCAACGCCTTGCACGGTTCGATTCGCTTCACCGCGACGATTCGCGACCTGACCGATCGGAAGCAGGCCGAGAAAGAGCTGGCCCGCGCGGCCATGTACGACAAGCTAACCGGCCTGCCCAATCGGACGCTGCTGCTCGACCGCGTGCAGCAGGCGCTCGCCCGCGCTCGCCGGTCGCGGGGCTTGTTCGCCCTGATGTTCCTCGACTTCGATCGCTTCAAGCTGATCAACGACGGCTTGGGGCACGACGTGGGGGATGCGTTGCTCTGCGAGATTGCGGGCCGCTTGGAGGCCGAGCTGCGCTGCGGCGACTCGCTTAGCCGGCCGGAATCGGGTACCTCCGCGGCACGCATGGGAGGGGACGAGTTCGTCGTCATGCTCGAACCGATCCGTCAGGCCGAGGACGCCATTGCCGTGGCCGACCGCCTGCTGGCAGCGCTCGCGAAGCCATACCGCCTGGGCCCTCACGAGGTCTTCTCGACGGCCAGCATCGGCATTGTGGTGGCGAAGGGGGACTACGAGCGGGCGGAGGATCTGATCCGCGATGCTGATACAGCGATGTACGAGGCGAAACGGGCCGGCAAAGCCCGCTATTCGCTCTTCGACGAGGAAATGCGCAAGCGCGTGCTCCGGCGGCATCTGCTCGAAAACGAATTGCGGCGAGCCATCGAAGGGGAGCAGTTCTCGCTCGCCTATCAACCGATCGTCTCGCTCGAAACGGGCCGGCTGAAGAGCGTCGAGGCGCTCCTCCGCTGGCTGCACCCTGCGCAAGGGTTCATCTCTCCCGCAGAGTTCATTCCGATCGCCGAAGAGTCCGAACTGATCCTGCACATCGGCCGCTGGGTGCTCCGCGAGGCAATGCGGCAGATGGCGGAGTGGGTCGAACGGCTCGGGCCGGCCGCGCCGCCGACGATCAGCATCAACATTTCTCGGAAGCAGTTTTCCCAAAGCAACCTGGCCGATCAGGTTCGCGCCGCTGCCGAGAAAGTGGGCCTGCCAACCGGGCGAATTCAACTTGAAATCACTGAGGATACTTTTGCCAGCGACGTGCCGACGGCCATTGCCACAATGAATGCGATCAAGCAGCACGGTTTCCTGCTCGCGATCGACGATTTCGGCACCGGCCATTCGTCGTTCGCGTCGTTGCACGAGTTTCCCGCCGACGTGCTCAAGATCGACCGTTCGCTGCTTATCGACATTGAAACGAGCAAGCAGACCGCCGCCCTCGTTCACGCGCTGGCAATTCTCACCAACAACTTAGGATTGGCGATCGTGGCTGAGGGAGTGGAGCGGCAATCCGAGGTAGTCATCCTTCGCGAGCTGGGCTGCCACTACGGTCAAGGCTATTTTTTCGCGCGTCCCCTCTCCCCAGATGCCTTCTCAGAGTTCGCCCTGCGACAAGTGGCCGAAGCGAGCAGCTTGATCCCCGCCGGAACACTCGAACGCCACTGGGCGGAACTGAAGTCGCCGGTAACAAACGCCTAACGCTGGGGCGCATTGGGCTACCTGCTGCATTAGCCATGACAGGATGTCTATGATGAGCGCTGCTCACATTCTTTGCCCTTAGGAATGCTGGATTGGCGAACATGAACGGGATTCCTCGCCGCTGGAGCGTAGCGTTGTTGGTGGCCTTGGGAAGCTTCGCTACTTGGACCTCTGCTCAAGAGTCTCCCGCGATTCCCACGGAGCCAGGTGCCGATCAGCGCGAGCCGTTACCGCCCTATATCGAACGATTAAAAGTCGTCTCCACTGACACCGACAAACCAATCGCTCCACATCAGAGGCCATTCTTTAAGTACAACGACGGCGCGCGGATCATCGCCGACGGAGCGATCTGGGCCTGGGGTGATTCCGGCCGCCCCGTCGCGATGGCCAAGTGCTGGAAAAACGCCAACGGTACGCAAACCTGTGCCTTTTCGCTGACATCCGACAAGCAAGCGATCACCTTCGGACCGCAATCGAAAACGTGGCGGCCGGAGAAGACACAGATTCAGCCGACGGAACTGACCGGTGCTCCGGTCCCTGAGGACAAAGCTCCCGTGAGACTGCGCCAGCTCAAGGAGCAAGCCCGCCGTTTCACAGCTCACGAGTTCTGGAACCCGGAAAACGACCGCTTCGAACTCCGCCTGCTGCCGCAACCGGTCTATCGCTATCGGGACGAACGGCTCAAGATTGACGACGGTGCAATCTTCCTTCTGGCATACGACAACAATCCGCAGATTATCTTGCTATTGGAGATCCTGAGCCCGGCCGAAGGGAAGCCGCGATGGCAGTACTCGCTGGCGAGGGTCTCCAGTGCTGACTTGCGCGTGCATCTCGACGGTAAGGAGATTTGGTCCCAAGGCCGCACGCCGGGAATCATCGGGAAGCCGACCGACTTCTACTGGCACATGGTGACCAGGCCCGAAGCTGAAGAAACTCCTTAGTGCTGCATGCAAATCGCCGTCTAGTTACTTGTCGCTCTTCAGCAGCCCCAGCATTTCCTCGCCCATCTGGTGGCCAATACGCGTGAACCAGATTGCGCTGCCCAGATAGTGGTAAGGATGGTCGCCGCCGATCCGCTGCCACGCTTCGACGTTGTCGCGCCACGTTGGATATGCCTCCTCAGCCGCTTTATCCACGAGCAAATCGGTCCGAAACGCCCGCACATTCCCGCGAAACTCCGGCACGTCGTGCATTGAAAGCTGTGCCTCGCGAATCGTCAGCATCGCTCTCTCGGCGGGCTTCGATCCGTTCTGCCCCATCGCGGCAATCACAACCGGCAGGCTGGGGGACTTGAGATCCTTGCGCACGTCACGAATGAAGTGCTCCATGTTGGTCGCATACTCGACCTCGGCCCCGTTGTATTGATCGTTCCAGCCCTGGAACCAGACCAATCCAGCCACGACTGGCTCATGCCCCGCCAGCTGCGGAAAGACTTCGCCCAGATGCTCCGTCACGCCGCGGACCTCCTTCAGCATGTCGCGATACGAAGTACCGTAAGCCTCCTTAATGTCGTCCATGGTTGGCAGCGGCTCGGAACGCTTGTTCTTTTCGTTGTTCTTACGCACGCGCTCCTGAGCCTGGTCAAGTTCCTTCTGCAGCACATCCTCTGCGGGCAATCCGGCCGATGGCGGGCGGAAGTTTTTGTAGAGCGAATGCCCACCCCACGCCGTCTTGATGAGCACCACCGGCTCCTGAAAGTGCTCCCCCATTAGCGTGCCGAATTCGAGTTCAGCCCCTGTCCGGTCAGGCGAACCAAAGCCGAGCGTCAGCGGCCCTTGGCGATCGAGAAACTTGATGAAGACATCGTCCCGAACGATCCACTGGTCCTCGCGGCGCAGATGCTGGAACAGTTCCGCCGTCTTCGCGTCCGTGGCTTGGTGCTCGAAGAGTTTGTTCGGCGCCTTCCCTTCCATGTTCGACTGGCCCGCCAGGACGAACACTTTGGCGATCTTCGGTCTCGCTTCGTCTGCGGAGACATGCGCTACGAGCAAGGACAACCACAGGAAGACAAGCGGAGAGAGTCGCAGCATGAATACACCTCAGGATTGGTAAGTAGCGGCGAGGCTCGATTGTAGCCGCGTGGATGGCGACTTTCAGCCAATCGACATGCCGTCTCAAGGATTACTCGGAACCGCGCGGCAAGCGCCGTTGTCTCCGCGAAAACGGCGAGTGACGAAAACTGCCGCAATAATCCTTGCACTTACTTTCCGGTTTTTCTAACGACTTCGTAAGCCGGCGAGCGGCAGCGACCAAAGAGAGGTGCGGGCACGTAGCGATTCATCACAGGAGTGCTGGCCCGCGTCATTCTCTCCAAGTTCGATTCAGGAGTCAGCAACATGGGACGTGCAGCAGCGCGAGGCAGGTCGAGGAACAAGCGGGGTTTGGCGGTTGAACGGTTGGAATTCCGCGCGATGCTCGCGGGAAATGTGACCGTCAATCTGTCGGGGAACAATCTGGTCATTCGGGGCGACAATGCCGACAACCAGATCGCGATCGTTCAACTCGGCGCGGGACAATACGCCGTCCTGGGGTTGAACGACACCGAGGTGAACGGCGATACCGACCCGGTTTTCCGTTCGGGGATTACTGGAAATATCGACGTCGATCTGAAGCGGGGGAACAACGTGCTCGGCGTCGGGAACGACGTGGAGGGGCTCGTCGGCATTGCCCAGGATCTCGGCGTCGAAGTGGACGAGAGTGATGTGCTCCTTGCCCTGGAACTGCTCGATGAGGCAAATGCTCCCGAAGACTTTTCCGCTCCCAAGCACTTGAACGTGAGAACGGGCGATGGCCACGATGCAGTCGGGATCATTGGCAACATCGGCCTGCGGATTAATGCCGATCTTGGCGGCGGCGACAACGCCCTGGCGATTCGCACGAGCAACGTGGGGGACGACATCATCGTCCGCAGCGGCTCCGGCGACGATGTCGTGGAAGTTGCGGAGACCGACATCGACCAGATGCTCGATGTGAATCTCGGCAACGGCAACAACCGCTTGCTCGTCTTTGGCACCGAAGCCGGCGAAAGCGCCATTGTTCACACCGGCAGCGGACGCGATGTGGTCGTCTTCGATGGCAGCGAAATCGATGACAATCTGATTGTCCGCACCGGCAACGGGAACGACAGCGTGTACCTGGAAGACTACGAGTTCGAAGGGATGTTCGTCGGCAAGAACGTCGATATCGATACTGGCTCGGGTCACGATTACTTCGCCCTGTCGAGCGACGTAGGTGGCGACCTCAAGGTCAAGACCGGTTCGGGGAACGACGAGGGGGGTATCTACCAGAGTGATATCGGTCGCGACTTGATTCTGGAAACGGGGGATGGCCACGACGGAGATTCAGAAGGACTCTTCCTCGAGGATCTGTTCGTCGGTCGCAATCTGCGGGCCATCTTGGGGAGCGGAAACGACGCCCTGTTTGCCCTGGGCAACGTCAACGTCAATCGAGATGCGCTCGTCGATGCCGGCAGTGGGCACGACCTGGTTTCGATCGAGGAAAGTGCGGTAAACGGTTTGTTTACCGCCCTGATGGGATCGGGGAACGACTTCCTCCGCATCTGCGACAGCGTGGCCCCAAAGGCCAAGGCCGACGGCGGCTCGGGTAATGACGAACTGCAGAGCGACTTCGATCCGGAAGACCTGCCGTCCGGCTACTCGGTCAAGAACTTTGAGGAGTTCAGCGAGTGCGACGAGGAGGAAGAGGAAGACGAAGAACCAGTCTAGTCGCGATGACTCAGCGCCTCTGCTGTAAGACCACACGCAGCCGCATGATCCTCGCGATCGTGCGGCTGCTTTCTATTTACGCTGTGTGTAGCCGAGCGAAAGCCTCCGGCCATCGGCCGCTATCAGAGCTTTCAGTCGTTCGACAGCTACTGGCGTAATTTTCACGCTACCCAGGCAGAGTGTCTTGAGCGCGGGAAGTGCGACCAGTTCATCGACAGCGCCATCGTCGATTTCCGTCTGGTTGAGCGCGATCCCGGTGAGATTGGCAAGCGGCTGCAATGGGCGAAAGTCCCGGTTGGCAACGTTCGTCTTGTTCAGCGACAAATGCTTCAACGATGCGATTCGCCCGATTGCGGCAAAGTCGGCAGCCGAGAGCGTCATGCCATCCAGCCGCAGATGAGTGATGCTCCCGTCTGCGTCTTTCACGATCCGCTCGACACGACCGGCCAGCGGACCGGCCGATTGGACCCGCTTCAAGAGATCGGGCTCGGCCTCGTTGGTGGCCAGGCAGAGCAAAGCAACTTGCAAGACGACGTGCGACATTTGCGTTGCCTAGTGCTAGAGGAACAACCCGCAACCATTCTGCGCATTGTTCCTGTCAGGCAAGGCGCCGTCAACGCAAAGTTACATCAATGTAGTTACACCGCCGCCTCCAACTCCGCATGAGCCACGAGCGGGAGCGTCTCGCCAATTGCCTCGAGATAGGTGTGCTCGTCGCACAGATCCTCGATGGAATCGAGCACCAAGTCGGGCCGGTAAGCATAGCGTGCGAGATCGTCGCGCGACGTGGAACCCGTCTGGACGAGGACCGTGCGATATCCCATAGAAACGCCGCCGAGGATGTCGGTCTCCATCGTGTCGCCGATCATGATCGTCTCGTCGGTCGCCAGGCCCAGTTCCTTGCGGGCAGCACGCATCATCACCGGGCTCGGCTTGCCGACGCTAAATGCTCGCAATCCGGTGGCCGATTCGAGCATCGCCACGATCGCGCCGCAGCCGGGTCGAAGCCCTTGCGACGTGGGGCAATTCGGATCGATGTTCGTCGAGATGAGCTTGCTGCCGCGCAGAATCAGCCGCACAGCATGTTCGACGATCTCCATGTTGAACGTGCGTCCCTCGCCGACGACGACGTAGTCGGGATCATCATCGACGATGGCGTAGCCGTTCTTGTGCAGCGCTTGCAGCAATCCTCCTTCGCCGATCACGAACGCCGTCCCGCGCGGCTTTTGCGCCGCGAGGAAGCGAGCCGTCGCCATCGCGCACGTGAAGATGTGCGACTCATCGACCGGAATGCCCATGCGGGCGAGCTTCATCGCGACGTCGCGCCGCGTCCGCTGGCTGTTGTTCGTTAGGAACGCAAAAGGGACGTCGCGATCCAAAAGTTGCGTGATGAATTGGTCGGCGCCGGGAACGAGTTGCTTCCCGCGATAGATCACGCCATCCATGTCAATCAGAAAACCATGCCTCCTCATTCGATCCTCACCAAGCGAGTGCAAAACCGCCTCACGCTGTCCAGGGAACGCAACCGTCATGCCGCCACGGCCAAGTGGCGGCAATTCGCTCACGACGGCGAAGGTTCGGGTAAACGGGGCAGGCAACGGCAACGTCGATAACACCCCTTTCAGGGGGATGTGGTCGCCTGGAATCCATCGTCGGCTGCCGAGTTTCCTCGCACGCCATGCCGCGCGTCGGCTCACGTAGGATAGCTAGCTGGTTGCGAGGAGAGCCGCAACATCAGTCTTTATTGATGCGATCCGCGACTCACTTTCCGTAGCATTTCTGTGTGAAACCCCTGGATATGCAAAACTGGGAAATCTGAATAAGCCAGTTGATCTATAGGGATTGTCGTGCCTATATTGTTTGCATCGAATTTGCCGCAGCCGGCTTCGATGGGCCGCTCGTTCGTCCGCGGGCGACTCCACCCTGTTTTCCTACCTTGATTGAGGAGTTGCCGCATGAAACGAGTTGTTGCTTTGATTGCAGTTGCCGTTCTGGCCATTGCTGCCGGTTCGGCCAATGCCGCCGACCGGGAAATCTCGAAGGCCGGTTTGGCCAAGATGGGCATCCCGGGCCTGAAGGTGATGTCGGATGCCGAAGGTAGCAAGGTCCGCGGCACCGCGGCCTTCGCCTTCAGCTTCTCGCGCACGTCGGCGATCACGCTGCAAAGCAGCGCCGCCAACGAGAGCGGCAGCGCCACCGCCAATCCGAACCTGTCGGCTGCCGCCAGCTTGTCTGGCTCGGCTGCCTTCGGCTTCCCCGGACCGGCCGTTGGTCTGTCGGGTGGCTTCGGCATCGCCGGTGGCTTCTAAGCCCCCGCGATCGCCTGCAAACAAAAACTCAAACGCCGTCCGGTCTTGTGCCTGACGGCGTTTTCATTTGCGCTAGCGCGAAACCGTAGGCAGGAAGGTCCGCTCGGGGCGCGTGCGAATGTACTGATACCGAAGCCCTTGCGTGCTCGCTTCGTCCCAGCGGACGACGAGTTGATTGTTCGGAGGTTCGGATTCACCCGGCCGAGCGACAACAACCACGGCGTTGTCGATCCACTGCCTGGTGAAATCGTCCACCGGCATTCGCAGATTGCCGCGGAACGGATCGGCCAGATAGACCTGCCCGCCGATGATCCCGCGGAAAACCACAAAGTGATCGAGCCCGGTCTGTAATCGGATCGCGACGATCAGCGGAACCTTGGTCGTATAAAGGTCGGCGACTTCCAGCCTGCCGATCACCGCTTCATAGCCCATTTCGACGGCCGTCTTCCGCAGATCGGTCATCGTCAGGCCGAGTTGCGCCCGATCGGCCAGTTCTGCGGGCGTGAGCAAGCGCTCTACGTTTTGCAGCACCGCCGCTTCATTCACCGATTCGCCCCAGCCAAACCGCAGCACAGTAGCCAGGGCCGCCGCACCGCATGAATAGTCGCGCTGTTGCTGCACGACGCCACGGAACTTCAGGTCTTTCCAACTGATGACATAGCGGCTAAAGGTGTGATCCCTGTCACGAACGGGGGCATCGGACTCTTGAGCTCGGGCTTGCGCCGCAAGCAGCATGACCGCGATTGCGCCGATGCCGACTCGTGCTGCGTGCAAGACTTTCACTCGTACACCCTCACTCCATCCCTCTCTCCAAGGGAGAGGGAGTGTGTCCTAGTGCTGTTTTAGTACGTCCACACAATGCCGATCCGCGCCGGCGCCTCGTCTGTCATCGGAATTTCGGCAAACGGTTCGACGATTTTGCAGTTGTGCCAAGCCGTCATCGAGAACCGCATCCGCAGCGGCTCGAACTGCGAGCCGGGGACGCCGACATCGTCGATTCGCGTCTCGGTGACGAAGAACCCAAGGAACGCCGCACCGAGCGTGATGCTGTCGTTCACCGCAAAGCCAGTCCCAAGCTGGTAGGCGATCTGCTGGCCTAGCTGAATCGGCGTGCCGTTAAACTCGCGCTCGAACTGGTAGCGATAACCGAGCCCATAATAGACGACCATCGGATCATAGGTATGCACGGCGAGGGCCGAGACGTTTGCCGCCCAGACGCCATTTCCCAGGCCGCCGACAAGGGTCGAGCTTCCTGTGAACGCTTCGGCAACCGGAATCGTGATGCCGCTGCTGATGATGATGTCCGGATCACATTCGCCGTAGCTTTCCCGCCACAACCACGAAATGCCCATGTCGATATCGCCGCAGCCGCCGGTGTCGGAATTGACCGCGATCGGAGCGGGATCGGTTTGCGGGCTGGTCGCCAGTTCCGAATGGCTATAGCCCAGCGGCACGTTGAGATAGCCCTGCAGGTAATCCGTTAATCCGTAGCGAAGTGCGAGCGGGACGAAGATCTGCCGCCGCGTCAGATCGGCCCGCGTGAGAATGCCGTTGTTGATCGTCGGGAAATCGAACTCGTTGTGGGCGTAGATCAAACCGTAGTCAAACTGCCACTCGCCGGCGCCGAGCAGCACGGTCTGTGTACGCAGGAACTGCTGGACAGCAATCCGTTCGGTCGTCGGTTCCTGGCCGAAGGTTTGATCCGACGACACGAGTGGCTGCATCGGATCGGGCTGGACGACGGCACCCGCGGCAGGCTGTTCGGCCTCGGCCTGGAACAGCTCGAAGGCCACAGGGGAAACGTCGTAGGACGATTCCTCGCTGATCGGCGGAAGGCGGACGAGCAGCGGCGCGGGCTCCGCTGCTTGGAAGAACTCTTCCTGGGCGATGGCGGCCGACCCGCCTGCAACCAGTGTTGCCGCAGCGAGCGTCGCCCAAAGTGTGCGCGTGACCATTGGAATCCTTCCCCCCCGTTGCCAATCCTTGGCGTCGTATCAGCAGCGATTCAGTTTGTTGACGAGCGGTCGTTCTTTCGGCCTACCACATGATGCCGGCGCCAACCGTGACGCCGATGAACCGAGCCGACGGATCGCCCGCTTCGGCCAGGGCGGCCGCGCTCACGATGCCGTTAGTGGCGAACGAGCCCGCTGTGGCGAACCCGTCGCTGTCGCCCTGCCAATCCTGGTATTCGAAGGCGACCCGGCAGAAGGTTCGGCCATTGCAGCAGGCGAGGTACTTCGACCACTGCACGCCGAGTTGGAATTCGCCGATCCAGAGGTCGTTGTCCCCGTCGGTGAAGGCGCCGCTCACATCGAAAGCGTTGCCGCCGAGCCCTTGAGCGCTCGTCATGGCGACCGCGCCGATCGAGGAGTTGCCCCAGAGTACGCCGCCGCGGAGGTTCGCGAACAGCTCGAACGCGCCGCACTCGCAATCGCAAATGAGCCGCGTTCCTTGCAGGCCGGTGACGAAGCCGGTCCCGTTGAAGTCGCTGTTGGCCATTGCTGTGGCCATCGCGAGGTCGCCGTTCGGATCAACGACGATCGCGTTATAATTGTCTGATTGGTCGAGCCGGCCATGCCGAATGCCACCGGAAGCGAGCAGATCCCACCGGCCCCAGCAGAATGCCTTCACCGCTTCGAGGTCGATGGCGTAGGCTTCGAGGCTCGGGTCTTCGTCCCAGCCGATGAAATCCCCTTCGAGCGGGCTGATGTCGTTGTAATCGCCGGCGACCTGGTTCAGTTCCCAGTAGCGGAACATGAGGCCCCAGCCGTTGCAGTTCGTGAATCCGACCCAGACGCGAGGCGCCACGGTCATCCCTTCGAGGGTGCCGGTTCCGTCGGGGACGGTGACTGAATCGACGCCGTTGGTGACGGCGGCAAAAGTGTTCGTGTCGCGGACGGTGGGGGCAAGGAACGTCGCTTCGACGCCGCCAAACCACTTCCAGCCGCGGCCGCACGAATCGCCCGCACCGTCGCCGCACGCCGTTGCGTCGAAGTCGGCCACGCCGTCGCAGCTTGCCGGAGCGTCACAGCCCGTCGGGGCCGCACAGCCGCTGCCGATGGCTAGTTCGCCGTACGAAACCGGGGCAAACCGGGCATCTTGGGCTTCGCCGTCAATGAAGTAGATCGACCAGCCGTTGCCCGTTTGGGCGAAGGCGAGCGATGGAATCGCCAGAAGGGCCGCGGCCAGCGCAGCGCGTAAAGAGAGTTGCATGGTGTTCACCTCCGTGTGAACCACATTGTCGCGGTGGGAGCCGCGGGTCTGGATGCACGTGGAAACCTGCCCTTCCGTAGGACGCTCCACGTTGTCAGCAGTCATCGTCCGTAAAAGCCGCAAGACCTGATTCGACAAGTCATCGCAAGCATCTCCGGTACAAGCGGCAGGGGAGGAATAGATGGGCGACCGGCACAGGCGGTACAACTTCGCGCGGCGGGCTCCGGAACCCGGGGCCGGCAACTTGGCGGAAGTTTGTTTGACGGAAGGCTTTACGCTTGGTCCAATGGGAATTCCCACCGATCGTTCATCCCACCAGGTTGCCGAGGGATTCCTCGATGCGCTTTCGCTCGCAACTGTTCGCGCTGGGTGTGTGGGCGACGATCTGTCTGCTCTCCTTGGCCGCTGAGTTGCCTCCTCCCGCCGATCGCAAAGTCGATTTTGCGACCGACGTTCAGCCGTTATTGCGAAAGAACTGCCTCTCGTGCCACGGCGAGGAACATCAAGAGGGGGGCTTGCGGCTCGATCAGAAGAAACGAGCCGTGCAGGGGGGAGACAGTGGAGCGGAATTCGTTGCCGGCAAGAGCGCCGACAGCCGACTGATCCGCTTGGTGGCAGGCATCGACGAGGACTTTGGCCTCATGCCGCCGGAAGGGAAAGGAACGCGACTGACGGCAGCTGAGATTGGACTACTTCGGGCATGGATTGATCAAGGAGCGAACTGGCCGGACGATGCGAGTGGCGCGAGCACCGCCTCAGCGCACTGGTCCTTGCAGCCAATTGTTCGCCAGCCGCTGCCTGCCGTTGCCGATCGAGGATGGCCACTCTCGCCGATCGACACGTTCATCGCCGCCCGCCGCGAACGCGACAACATCGCTCCGTCCCCTGCCGCTGATCGGACCACGCTCATCCGCCGACTCTATCTCGACCTGCTCGGCTTACCTCCGTCGCCGGAAGTCGTGGCTGCCGCGGTGACCGACGACCGACCGGATGCTATCGAGCGGTTGACCGACCGGCTGCTCGCTTCGCCGCACTTCGGCGAGCGCTGGGGCCGGCACTGGCTCGATCTGGCTCGTTATGCCGACAGCGACGGCTACGAAAAGGACCGCCCGCGGCCGTTTGCCTGGCGCTATCGGGATTGGGTGATCGCCGCGATCAATGCCGACATGCCGTATGACCAGTTCACAGTCGAGCAACTTGCCGGCGATCTGCTACCCAATGCGACGATCGGGCAGCGGATCGCCACCGGCCTGCATCGCAACACGCTGCACAACACCGAAGGTGGCATCGATCCCGAAGAAGACCGCGTGAAGAAGACGGTCGATCGAACGAACACGACCGGCGTCATCTGGCTTGGTCTCACCGTCGGCTGCGCTCAGTGCCACACGCACAAGTACGACCCGATCACGCAGCGCGAGTACTACTCGCTGTACGCATTCTTTAACAGTATCGACGAAAGCGACATCGAAGCGCCGACGCCGGAAGAAGCTGCAAAGTTGGCGGCTGATCGCGAGGCTCATTCCGCCAGGCTGGCTGAGTTGCGGATAGAACTCAAGCGTTACGAATCCGAGCAGTTGCTCGCGGCGCAAGAGAAGTGGGAATCGACGATTGGCACGTCACCGGTAACTTGGCTGCCGCTCGAATCGACCATGGCGAAGTCGCTGCACGGCGCGAAGTTTACGCGACAAGAGGACGGCTCGACACTTGCCAGCGGACCGAACAAGCTGTCGGACGTTTATACGCTAGACGCAACAGTTCCAGCAGGGAAATGGACCGCGATCCGGCTGGAGGTCTTGCCCGACAAGAGCTTGCCGAAGAACGGCCCTGGCCGGGCCAACAACGGCAATTTCGTCCTGACGCGAATCGGCGTAACCGTAGCACCGGCGAGTGGCGAAGGCGAAACAGTTTCTGCCAAGTTCGCTGCGGCCCGTGCGGACTTCTCGCAGGACGGTTTCACGCCGGACAAGGCGCTCGATGAGAATGTCGCCGACTTCTGGGCCATTGCTCCCAAATTCGGCGTGAGGCATGTCGCTGTGTTCGAAGCGGAGTCCCTGTTTGGGTTTGATGCCGGCAGCAAGCTGACGATCACGCTCGATCAAACCTACAACCGGGCCCAGCCGCACAATATCGGCCGTTTTCGCCTTTCCGTCTCCTCTTCACCGACGCCTGTTCCCTTGGAGGGATTGCCGGACGGCGTAGGCGCAGCCTTGAAAATCGTACGCGGCGAGCGAACACCTGAGCAGGCCAAGGCCGTTGCGAACTATTACCGCACGATCGACGCGTCTCTGCTCAAGCTGACAAAGGCCGTCGCCGACCACCAGGCCAGCGCGCCCAAGCTTCCGGAGAATCGCAAAGCACAGTCGGTTAGCGAGCAGTCGCAACGGCGAACGACGAAGATTTTGCTCCGCGGCGACTTCCTCAGTCCGGGCGACGAAGTGCAGGCCGGCACGCTCGCCGTGCTGCCGCCGCTGGTTGCTGCGGAACCGAGTCCTAGCCGACTCGACTTGGCCAGGTGGCTCGTCGATCCGGCCAATCCTCTGACGGCTCGCGTCGCCGCCAATCGCGTCTGGCAACAGCTATTTGGCCGGGGACTTGTCGCCACGAGCGATGACTTCGGCAAGCAAGGCGAAATGCCGTCGCACCCGGAGCTACTGGATCATCTGGCGAGCGACTACCGCGACGGCGGCTGGAGCCTCAAGCGACTCGTGCGGCAGATCACGGCGACGGCAACGTATCGGCAGTCGTCCGCGCCGCGGCACGATCTTATCGCAATCGACCCGGAAAACGTCTTACTCGCTCGCCAATCGCGGCGGCGCGTTGAGTCTGAGATTATCCGCGACTTGTCGCTGGCTGCCGGCGGATTGCTCACTGAGCAAATTGGCGGCCCAAGCGTCCATCCGCCGCAGCCGGCAGAGTACGCCAGTCTCACCTATGCCGGCAGCGCCCGCTGGGTCGAAAGCAGCGGCGGCGACCGCTATCGCCGCGGCATGTACACGTTCTTCCAGCGGACGAGCCCCTATCCGATGCTGATGACGTTCGACACACCCGATAGCAACGAGTGCGCGGCTCGCCGACAGACGAGCAACACGCCTCTGCAAGCCCTGACGCTCTGGAACGATCCCGTTTTCTTCGAGGCTGCCCAGTCGCTCGGCCATCGTGTTGTCAGCGAGGTTCCCACCGCGGCCGATCCTCGCGAAACGGTTCGCCGTCGCGCCATTTACGCCTTCGAGTTGGGACTCGCTCGCCGGCCCAGCGAAAAGGAATTGACGGATCTGATCGCCCTCTTCGACGGACAATTCCATTTGGCACAGGCCGACAAGGTGGCGGCTCGGCAGATCACTGGACCATCGCCGCCGCCCGAGGGAACAAGCATCGCGGAACTCGCAGCCTGGGTGGGCGTCGGCCGGACGGTCCTCAATCTCGATGAGTTCATCACGCGGGAGTAAAGGAATTTGGCTTGACCATGATCGACCAATTTCAGGAATCTCGCCGCCAGTTCTTCACCTCCAGCGCCTCCGGCCTCGGGTTGCTCGCGCTCGCTTCGCTCCTGCAGCGCGATGGGCTTCTGGCCGCCGATACCGGCGAAACAAGTAATCCGCTCGCAGCGAAGACTCCGCATTTTGCACCCAAGGCCAAGGCGTGCATCTTCTTCCTCCCCGAAGGGGCGCCGAGCCACATCGACTTGTTCGATCCCAAACCGAAGCTGCAGGAACTGCACGGTCAGCAGCTTCCCGAGTCGATGACGAAGAACGTCCGCTTCGCGTTCATCAAGAAGGAAACCGCGGTTCTCTGGGGGAGCAAACGAACATTCTCGCCGCACGGCCAATGCGGCATGGTGCTGTCCGATTTTCTGCCGCACTTGGGAGGCGTCGCCGACGACATCTGCCTCGTCCGCTCGATGCACACGGACGCGTTTAATCACCATCCCGCCCAGCTCATGATGATGAGTGGAGTGCCGCGGTTTGGGCGGCCGAGCCTCGGCTCGTGGCTAACATATGGCCTCGGCAGCGAATCGGAGAATCTGCCGGGCTATGTGGTGCTCACAGCTGGTCGTGGCGGCAGCGGCGGTGTGTCGAACTGGACCAGTGGTTTCCTCCCTTCGACCTATCAAGGCGTGCTCTTTCGCGACAAGGGGGATCCGGTCCTGAATCTGGCCAATCCGCCGGGCATCTCCCCGGAAATGCAGGCGCACGGTCTATCCGCCATCGGCAGCCTCAATCGCCGCCGGATGGAGGCCCTGCAAGACCCCGAAATCGCCAGCCGCATTGCGAGCTACGAACTGGCCTTCCGGATGCAGTCGGCGGCGCCGGAGCTGGTCGATCTCTCGCAGGAAACGCAGGCGACGCTCGACATGTACGGCGTCGATCGCCCCGAGCCGACTGATGTGGGCGGCGGCCGGAGCGGCGGCAAGGATGTCTTCAAGCAGTTTGCCCGCAATTGCCTCCTCGCACGGCGACTGGTCGAGCGTGGCGTGCGGTTTGTGACGATGGTCCACGCCTCCTGGGACCATCACAGCAATCTCGACGAAGAACTGGGCTACGCTTCCCGCATGGCCGATCAGCCGCTGGCGGCCTTAATCCTAGACCTCAAGCAGCGCGGCCTGCTCGACAGCACGCTGCTTGTCTTCGCGGGGGAATTCGGGCGCACGCCACTGGCTGAGAATCGGGGCGGCGTGATGCCTGAAAAAGTCGGCCGCGATCATCATCCGTTCGCCTTCAGCGTCTGGATGGCGGGCGGCGGCTTCAAGGGAGGCCTCACGCACGGCGCAACCGACGAGATCGGCTGGAGCGTGACCGACAAGCCGGTGCATATCAACGATCTGCACGCCACGATCCTGCACCAGTTCGGCTTCGACCACCGCCGCCTCGCGGTGAATTACAAGGGGCTCAGCGTGCGGCTGACGGATCAGGGAGGAAAGGTGGTGAACGATCTGCTGGTGCAGCGTCTAGAGTGAAGAATGACGAAGGTCGAAAGTCAAATGATGAATCAATGACGAAGCACAGATGCGGTATAATTGGCTGTTCACGCGACAAATTCAGGTTTGATTCGTCATTCAGGTTTCGACTTTCGTCCTTATGAGTTTCTCCACCGGCTATTGCACCAACGTCCACGCGGGAGCGACGCTCGATGCGACGCGGGCGAATCTTGAGCGGCATGCGCTGGCGGTGAAGGCAGCGTATAGCCCGAACAGACCGATGGGCATTGGCCTGTGGCTGGCGGCACAAGCCGCGCAGGAGTTGGTGGCCAGTGGCGGCGCGCCTGGGTTCCGCGACTGGCTCGCCGAGCGAGGGCTCGTACCATACACGCTCAACGGCTTTCCCTACGGCGACTTTCATCAGCCGGTCGTCAAGCACCGTGTTTATGAGCCGACGTGGTGGCAACCCGAGCGGCTGGAATACACGTGCCGGCTGGCCGATTTGCAACACGAGCTATTGCCGCCAGGCATGGAGGGGAGCATCTCGACGCTGCCGATTGCGTGGGGGAATCCGTGTCCAAGCCGGGCGGATATGGAACTCGCGGCCCAGCATTTGCGCCAAGTCGCAGCTCATCTGCATCAGTTGGAGGAGCGAACTGGTCGGCTCATTTACCTATGCCTGGAGCCCGAGCCCGGCTGCGTGTTCTCGTTTGCCGACGATGCAGTTCATTTCTTCCAGTGGCAGCTTCTAGATCGCGAGGACGACGCGGTCGTCCGCCGGCACCTGCGGATCTGTCACGACGTGTGCCACGCCGCCGTGATGTTCGAGGATCAAGATACGGTGATTCGCAAATATCGCGAGGCCGGCATCGAAGTGGGGAAGGTGCAGGTCTCGGCCGCCCTGCGGATGGACCTCGACCTCTTCGAGCCGCCGTCTGCCCAGCCGCGAGCCGAGGCGGTAAAGCAGCTCGCCTCGTTCGCCGAAGACCGCTACCTGCACCAAACGGTCGTCAGCCGCGGCGGCGAGGAGGTGTTCTACGAGGACTTGCGAGTGGCCCTCGATGCCGAATCGGCCGATCCACGCGGCGAGTGGCGAGTCCATTTCCACGTGCCCATCTACCTGACCGAATTCGGCCGGCTTTTCTCGACCCAGGAGCAAATCGGCGAGTGCCTGGCCGCGATCCGCCGCCACTCGGCATGCCAGCACTTCGAGGTCGAAACGTACGCCTGGGGCGTGCTCCCGCCGGAGCTAAAACAGCCTGATCTGGCGAGTGGAATCGTCGAGGAACTGCGTTGGTTCGATGCTATGCAGGCGAGCGGGGTGCGTTAGCACCCCGATGATGCGGACGGGTTAATCGGGCCAAACCATCGGGAGGCTCACGCCTCCCGCTCGCCAGAATTGACGTAACCCCTTGCCGCGGCTACGATTAAACTCAGTTTTCTGGCCCGCCTTAGCAAGCCTGCCGATAAAGGTTCGTATGCACGCCGCTTCTTGCTATCGCCGGATATTCTTTGCCTGCGCCGCCTTCGCGGGATCGGTTCTTCAGGCGCTGGGTGCCACACCTGAACCAACTCCTGACCAAGTAAAATTCTTCGAGGAAAAAGTCCGCCCGATCCTCGCCGAGAACTGCTACAAGTGCCACGGCTCGGAAGCACAGAAGGGGCAACTGCGGCTTGACCTCCGCGAGGCAGCTCTGGCGGGTGGCGAGAGCGGCGCAGTCATCGTTCCCGGCAAACCAGCGGAAAGCCTGCTTGTCGAGGCGATCAAGTGGGAATCGTTCGAGATGCCGCCGACCGGCAAGCTGAGCGATTCGCAGATCGCCACGCTCACCGAGTGGATCAAGCTCGGCGCCCCGATGCCGAAGGATCATGGCTCGGCGACGGGCGTTGAACTGCGCAAGTCCCGCGGCATCATCACCGACGAAGACCGCCAGTGGTGGGCTTTCCAGCCGATTGTCCGATCGCTACCGCCAGTTCTTCAGGCGAGCGGGGGCCGTGAGGCCCCCGATGATGTCGATTCACGCCAGACGGAAACTCATCGGGAGGCTTACGCCTCCCGCTCGCCAACGAGTCCAATTGACGCCTTCATCTCCGCCACGCTCACCCGTGAAGGGCTTACTCCCGCCCCCGAAGCGGATCGCGTCACACTCCTCCGCCGAGCAACGTGGGATCTCGTCGGCCTGCCGCCAACGCCGGCCGAGTCGGACGCGTTCCTCGCCGACGAGCGTCCCGATGCCTACGAGCGGCTTGTCGATCGCTTGCTCGCCAGCCCCAACCACGGCGAACGCTGGGCCCGGCATTGGCTGGACCTCGTGCGTTACGCCGAAACCGACGGCTACAAACAAGACGCCTATCGCTCCGAATCGTGGCGCTATCGCGACTACGTGATCAGCTCGCTCAATGCTGACAAGCCGTACTCGCGGTTTGTACTGGAGCAGCTTGCCGGCGACGAGGCCTTGCCGGGCGATCCTGACGCCCTGATCGCCACGATGTACTTGCGGCTGGGCATCTACGAATACAACCAGCGGGACGTGCGGAATCAGTGGTCGATCATTCTGAACGACGTGACCGATGTGACGTCCGATGTGTTCCTTGGCATGGGGATGAGCTGCGCCCGCTGCCACGACCACAAGTTCGACCCAATCCTGCAGAAGGATTACTACCGGCTGCAGGCGTTCTTCGCTCCCATCGTGTGGCGCGAGAACGTGCCGGCCGCCACACCCGACGAAGTCGCCACCTACCAGCAGCAACTGGCCGTATGGGAAGAGGCGACGGCTGATCTTCGGAAGCAGATCGCCGAGATCGAGGATCCGATCAAGCGGAATGCCTCGCGAACGACGCTGGTCAAATTTACCGACGACCTGCAGGTGATGATGGCCAAGCCGCCGCACGAGCGGACGCCTTACGAGGCGCAGCTCGTCTATCTGATCGAGTATCAAGCGACCGACGGCGAAGGGAAGGCCGACATCGGCGCCAAGCTGAAGGGGGAAAAGAAGGAAGCGTGGCAGAAACTGAAGGACGAACTGGCGAAGTTTGATCACATGCGACCCCTGCCGATTCCGTTCATCCCCGCCGTGACCGACATTGGTCCGATCGCGCCGGAAGTGACGATTCCCGGCAAACGCAGCGGCCCTGGAAGCAGTGCAGAACCGATCGAGCCGGGCCCCCTTTCCGTGCTCGACAAGTCGCCGCTCGCCGTCGTGCCGCCGCCATCTTCGACGACGTCCGGCCGGCGCACCGCGCTGGCCCACTGGATTGCTTCGCCCGAGAACCCGCTGCCGTCCCGCGTGCTGGCCAATCGACTTTGGCAGCATCACTTCGGTCGCGGTCTGTGCGAATCGCCCAGCGACTTCGGCCGCTTGGGTGAGCCGCCGACGCATCCCGAACTGCTCGACTATCTGGCGAGCGAGCTCTTGGACAACGATTGGTCGATGAAGCGCCTGCACCGGCAGATCGTTACGTCAGCCACATACCGGCAGGCTTCGCATGGGCCGGAAGCGACGGCATCGGCAGTGAAGGATCCGCTCAATCGGTGGCTGGCCCGAATGACGGTCCGCCGCCTGTCGGCCGAGCAGATTCGGGATGCGGCCATCGCCGTAACCGGCGAGCTCGATCCGCGGATGGGCGGCGAGGGTGGCGACTCCGGCAAGACGGCCCGCCGCGCCGTCTATCTCAAGGTGCATCGGAACAAGCAGGACGCCACGCTCGACGTGTTCGACGTGCCCGACGGGATTTCGACAATGCCCGTCCGCAACATCACGACCACGCCGACGCAATCGCTCTTCATGATCAACGGCCCGTGGATGGTGCTCCGGGCGAAGGCGTTCGCTCGCCGCCTTTCGCAGCCCTCGTCGGCGACGCTCGATGAACGGATCACGACCGCCTATACCCTCGCCTACGGCCGTCCGCCGACTGGCGACGAAGCCCGCTTTGCGACGGAGTTTCTGCAATCGAGCGCGGCCGACGAGCAGGATTCGCTCGTTGATTTTTGCCACGTGCTGCTCAACTCTAACGAGTTCCTGTACGTCGATTGACGCCGAATGACTCCCTTCTACCTTAATCGCCGTGACATGCTCGCCCGCGCCGGCACCGGCTTCGGTGCGCTGGCCCTTGCCGGTCTGCTCGATAAAAGCTCGTCGGCTGCTTCCCCCAGCCCCCAGCCCCTCGCCCCTCGCCCCTCGCGCCAGCCGCACCACCCGCCCAAAGCCAAGTCGGTCATCTTCGTCTTCCTCGAAGGGGGCCCCAGCCACCTCGACACGTTCGATCCCAAGCCGGCCCTGGAAAAGTTCGCCGGCCAGCCGCTTCCTGCCTCGTTCAAGCCGGTGATTCTGGCGATGGGCGAGAAGAACCCGCCAATCATGGCGAGCCAGCGGAAGTGGGCTCAGCACGGGAGCGGCGGCCTGTGGGTCAGCGACTGGCTGCCGCACATGGCCACGTGCGCCGACGATTTGTGCGTGGTCCGCTCGCTCTATAGCGACGGTCTGAATCACTCCGGCGGTGTCTGTCAGATGAATACCGGGTCGATCCTCGCCGGCCGCCCGTCGCTCGGCGCGTGGGTTAGCTATGGCCTGGGAACCGAGAACGCGAACTTCCCGGCGTTCGTCGTGATGGAGGACAACCCCGGCCAGGTCATCAACGGACCGAAGAACTGGGGGGCTGGGTTCATGCCCGCCCTGTATCAAGGAACCGCCTTGCAGAACGGGACCGAGCCGATCCAATACCTCGCCAATCCGAAGGACGTGACCGATCCACGGCAGCGGGCCAAGCTCGCGTACCTCGCTCAGCTCAACGCGGCTCATGCGGCTCTGCGGCCCGAACAATCGGAACTCGAGGCCCGCATCGCCAGCTACGAGCTCGCCTTTCGCATGCAGGCCGAGGCCCCCGGCGTCGTCGATCTGTCGGACGAATCGGCCGAGACGCAGGCTCTTTACGG
>CAYLLN010000045.1:40740-52806 GCA_964384375.1 uncultured Pirellulaceae bacterium | reverse complement strand
GCCTTCCAGACGGACAGCACCCGCGTCTGCACGCTGAAGCTGAACAACGACCACTCGTCGCTCCGCTTCCCGAATCTCGGCGTCGATTACATGATCCACCACCTCCTGTCGCACTCCGACACGGCCGACTGGCTGAAGGTGAATCAGTTCTTCCTGGCCCAGCTCGGCTACATTGCCGGGAAGCTCGACGCGATCGACGAAGGGGGACGCTCGCTGCTCGACAATTCGATGATCGTCTATTGCTCGAGCATGCTCACCGGCAGCCACGACGCGACGAACCTCCCTGTGGTTGTCCTTGGCGGCGGCGGCGGCAAGATCCCCGGCGGCCGCGTGCTCGACTACTCCGGCCAGCCCAACCGCCAGATGTGCCGCCTGTTCCTGTCGCTGATGGACAAGGTCGCTCTCCGCCCCAAGACCTTCGGCGACGCGACGGAGCCGCTCTCCGAGATTTGAACCGCAAGGTTGGTCCGCCTTGCCGAGGCGGACCTGTTGGGAAGGTGGTCGTCAATCGCCGAGCGAGATCCCGCCCGGCAGGCGGGATCTACTTCGCGGGATCTACGGACCAGACGTGTCATGGCCGTCAAGTTTTTTCGCGCGACTTACGTCGCTGGCGCGTGGCGGAAACGATTGCGGCAGCGCGAGTTAGCACGAGTGGCCGCGACATAAGTCCGACTCGGTGAAGAAATCCGCGCGCAACTTCATTGACGCTCGCATGTCGTTCTGTCATTTTCACTGGTGTCTGTACAAATTATATGTACGGCCTGCCGGGGCGGACCTCGTTCGCATCGCGACGAATCGTTCTACCGGGGTAAACCCAATGACGCGAGAATGTTGGTCCGTCAAACAGGCTCCCGCCCGGCTGCGGGAGCTACCAGGAGCATTGCCATGACGATCGCCAGAATTGACACGCGGACCCATCAACCGGGCGGGAAGGCTACCAGGTTACCGGCAAAGGCCGATTTCGGCGTTTTTGGAAACCACGGCGCGCGAAATTGCCGAGAAAAACAGCGGTTTTCGCCCGCCGTGGTTAACGCAACAGGCGAAATGGCGGTAACCATACTTAAGTCGAACCGCGGCTGAGGTTTGCGACGCGAAACGGATCGAAAAGGACGAAATCAGGTGGTAACCAGATTGGGAAGAGGGTACGGCAGCGAGGCGGCGTCACGTATGAGCCCACGGCGTAAGCTGTGGGACAACCAACATGTACCTCCACAAATCCGCATATCCGGCGGCTAAGAAACTGCTTCAATCACGTGCGGGATTTCGAACCGGCATGGTGTCGCTCATCGAACGATGTCGAGCAGACTATCCGAGCGCACTCTGGGACGAATTGGCAGCGTGTGACTACGACGCAGAATTGAGCCGACTCCTGGCATGGTGGCCCAAACCAAATAGCCGCGAGTCGCCTTCGGACCAGGTGGAGGTGCTATTCCTCGCCCTGGAGGATGTTCCATGCAGCTTTGATTTGCGCGGGAGCACCACGTGGTCCCGCGATCCGAACGATTGGCTGTGGTGGCGCGACGATGACTATTCCGGTCCGCAGTTCGAATCGGAGGTCATGCGTTTCGCATTCGAACGATCGGAAGTTCACGACGAAGCCGAATCACAGCGGCAGCCTCGCACGAGCGATCAAGCTAGCAATTCGTGGGAAGTCTTGGAGATGTTTTTCTCCCTCGGTTACTTTGGACTGCTGGTACGTGAACTGATCCGCAACACCGACAGTTCGCGGATTCTCGGCAAGCGCGCCAGCCGATGGTTTGTTATTGGACATCCCGACGCGGTATACGGGATTATCCTGGGGAAGTTATCTCGTTCCCGCTGGCAGACATTCCACGAATAGCGTGTAATTCAATGGCCTGGCGTAAGGCCAGGCAATCTAGGCAATCCACGCCGCCCCGCAAGCTTTGCCTACATTTCCCGGATTGACTCCGATCAGAAAAGTTTTGCAGGGGACGAGTCTGGCGGCCGAATAATCAAGGAGAGAGATGAGGCTTCGCGGGGCGAGATCGCGCCGCTGGGGAGGAGTGTGCATGTTTCGCAACGGGGTGCTGGCAATTGTCGTCGCTGTGGCCGCTGTCGCCGCGCCGGACGCTTCGGGCAAGGAGTGGGCCCAGAAGATGTTCGCGGTGACTGCGCACGACTTCGGCCACGTCGCCCGCGGCTCGAAGACCGAGTTCGCGTTTGAAATTCAGAACACCTACGAAGAAGACGTGCATATCGCCGACGTGCGGACGAGCTGTGGCTGCACGACGCCGACGATCACCAAGCCGACGCTGAAGACCTGGGAGAAGGGGGCGATTGTCGCCACGCTCAACACCAAGTCGTTCCTCGGCCATCGCACCTCGACGCTGACGGTCGTCATCGACAAGCCGTTTTATGCGGAGGTGAACCTGAACATCGCGGGGTACATCCACAGCGATGTCGATTTTCAGCCTGGCAGCATCGCGTTTGGCGACGTCGATCAGGGGGCCGCTTCGCAGAAGGAAGTGACCGTCACCTACTTCGGCCGGCAGACCTGGCAGATCACCGACGTGCGGAGCGCCAACCCCAACCTGGAAGTGGAACTGAGCGACGCGAAGAAGACCGGCAACGGTGTGACTTACAAGATGCTCGTGCGGCTGAAGGACGATGCTCCGGCCGGTGCGATTCACGACACACTGACGCTCGTCACGAACGACCAGCGGCTGCCGACCGTTTCAATCACGGCTGAAGGGCGCGTGACCGCTCCGCTGTCGATCAGCCCGGCATCGCTGTTCCTGGGTGTGCTGAAGCCGGGGCAGGTGGTGACGAAGCAACTCGTTGTGACCGGCAAGCAGCCGTTCAAGGTGCTGGGTGTGAAGTGCGACGACGGGGCGTTCGCCTTCAAGACGACGGATGTGGCGAAGAAGGTCCACCTGATCCCGGTCACCTTCACGGCCGGCGAAGAAGCGGGCGAGATCGACCGCAAGATCGAGATCGAGACCGACCTGGCCAGCGGAGGCACGGCGGCTTGCACGGCCCGCGGCACGATTCAGGCGGCAGCAACGACGGCCAGCGCGGGGGATGAGGCTCGGCGGTAGGTGAGCCTCCTGATAAAATCGGAAAATGGCTGCGATTTCTGCTACCCGCCCTGTTCGCATCTCATCGGTTCAAGTGCTCGACGGATGTCGAGTGCAACTTGGCTTGACCGACGGCACCACGAAGACTGTCGATATTGAGCGGTTCCTGGTCGGTCCAATCTTTGAGCCAATCCGCAGGAGTCGGGAGGCCTTTGCCGCGGTGAGTGTTGACAAGCGTGCCGGAACGATCGTGTGGCCCAACGGCGCGGACATCGACCCCGACGTTCTTTGCGCGGATATTGAGCCCGCGCACTCTGGATCTCCGCAAGCAGTCGGTTAGGCATTTCAAGTCGCTAACGACTCACAAGAAAGCGTCGAACGAGAATCGCCCCGAGCAATCCAACGAGCAGGGAGAGCAAGCACATCGAGCCAAGAAAATTGGCATCGGCGTGTAGCTCAACATCAGTCTCTGCGACGGCACGAAAATAGATCAGGTTTGCGAAAACGTAAGCGATGAACATTCCCACTAGAAACCCGCAGCCTTCCAGGCAACCGATCGGCCTGTGTTGCGCATCGCGGATGTCTTCACACTCATTGTCCATCAATCAAACGTCCGGCACAGGATGCCGCCATCGGCCAGGATCACATTGCCGGTGATGAACGCGCCGGCATCGGTCGAGAGCATCAGCACTGGGCCAACCATATCGACCGGTTGGCCCCAGCGTTTGACGGCGGTCCGCTCGGCAAAGATTTTCTTCTGTTCCGGCGAGAGCAGGCTCATCGGCAGGTCGGTGGCGACCGGGCCGGGAGCGAGGCAGTTGACGGTGATGTTGTGCGGTCCCAGTTCCAGCGCCTGCGCGCGGGCCATGCCAATGAGGGCGGCCTTCGTGGCCGAGTAGCAGCCGCGAGCCGGGTTGGAGGCAAGCCCCATGATCGACGAGGTATAGACGATCCGGCCCCACTTGTTCTTGATCATTGCCGGCACGAGTTCTTTGCTGAGCAACATGCAGCTTGTAAGGTTGAGCTCGACGATGTTGTCCCAGGCCTCTTCGGTCGTATCGACGAGCGGCTGGGGTTTGTTGCTGCCGGCGTTGTTGAACAGCACGTCGCAGCGGCCAAAGCGGGTGAGTACGTCGGCGGCGAGCTTCTTCACGGCGCCGCGGTCGAACATGTCGGCGACGAAGTATTCGACCTTCACGTTGAGTCCGTCGGCGATTTCGGCCTTGGCCTTTTTCAGTTCGTCTTCGTGGCGGGCGCTGATGGCGACATTCGCGCCGGCCTCGGCTAGGCCGCGAGCGACAGCTTTGCCGATCCCTTTGCTGCCGCCGGTGACGAGTGCGGCACGGCCGGAGAGGTTGAAGAGTTCTTTGAGCATGGAGTTCGCCTTGCGGGTGTATCGGAGGAAGGAGGAAAGTCCCTCGCTCACGCGTCGGGTTGGAATCTGCCTCGCTTGCGCGTCGGGTTGGTGTAGGTCATACGCTACGGCGGCTGGCGAGCGTCGGCAAGCCGCCTGACGGGTTGAGCTTTGCGAGCGAGACCATACGCGCTAGACTTGGGGAATGAATCGTCCCGCTGAATTGCCGGAAGAACAGGTGCCTCTGGGCCTGGATGATTTTGCGGAGCCGGACGATCAGGGGCTGTCGCTCGATGAACTGAGCCAGGCGTATGCGGCGCTGCTCAATCGCGGGGCTGATCCGTATCCGCAGGCGGAATCGCCGACCGAATCGGGAGTAGAGAGTCCGGTGGCTGAGCCGCTGGTCGATCAAGGCCCGCCCGACGACGCTCCGTGTGAGGTGACGCCCAAGTCGATTCTGGAGGCGATCCTGTTCGTCGGCCATCCGACCAGTGAGCCACTGACCAGCGAGCGGATCGCGGCCCTGATGCGGGGTGTGCAGCCGCGGGAAATTGACGACCTCGTGGATGAGTTGAACGCCGAGTATGCCGCGGAGCGACGACCTTACTCCGTCGCCTCGGTGGATGCCGGCTACAGGTTGTCGGTTCGGCCGGAGTTTGGGGGTTTGCGGGACGCCTTTTATGGCCGGATCCGCGAGGCCCGGCTGTCGCAGTCGGCCATTGACGTGCTAGCAATCGTCGCTTACCAGCAGCCGGTGGGAATGGACGTGATCGACCGGTTGCGAGGGAAGCCGAGCGGGGCGATCCTGTCGCAGCTTGTCCGGCGCGACCTGCTTTTGCTCGAACGCTCGGCTGACAAGAAGTCCAAGCCAGCCTATCGGACGACGGAGCGATTTCTCGATTTGTTCGACCTCGACCGGCTCGCCGACCTGCCGCGGAGCCAGGAAATTGAGCGGGACTTGTAATTGGATTCGCCACAACACCTTGTGCAATATGATCTTACGACGACAGTGATGACGACCCTGTGCATTCCCCCCTTCCGTGTGCCATGACGTTTCCTGGCAGTTCCAAGCCATACTGACTGGCCGGCACGTCGATTGTAGAATATAGGCTCGGCAGTTGGTTGGATGCCAAAAGCGTCCGCGACTGCCCGGGCCGGTGACTGAAACTGTCGTACCTGCCCGATCGTGACTACAGGATTCCACCAGAATGGTCGCCGCCGCTCGGCAGCCGTTCGATATTCGTTGGCCTCTCCGCTCTTTCGCCGCCTTGAAAACAGGGCCGCGGCAGATGGCGGTGTCGTTGCCAAAGATTGGCGCTACCTTGCCTCTTTCGGCTCGGTCGATCGGCCGGCCTCGTTTCTTCCCTAGCCCGCATGCCGCTGACCCGCGCGCCCTGCCGGCCCCCCTTTCCACCTAGGTCTGCGACAAAATCGCACAGTGCGATGGTTCAGTTTCTTCTCGTCCGCCCCGGTTCGACCGATTTCGACGAACAGGGCCGCATCAAAGGGACGCTCGACATCCCCCTCAGCGAAGTGGGCGTGCTACAGGTCGGCCGAATCGTCGGCGAATTGCACGACCGCGAAATCGATCACCTGTACTCGTCCCCCTGTCGCTCGGCCGAGCAGACCGCCAAGGCCCTCGCCGCCGACCACAGGCTCAAGATCAAGCTGCTGGACGAGCTGCAAAATATCGATCATGGCCTGTGGCACGGCAAGCTGATCGACGAAGTGAAGCACAGCCAGCCAAAGGTCTTTCGGCAACTGCAGGACCACCCCGAGACGGTCTGCCCGCCGGAAGGAGAACCGGTCGGCGATGCAATGACACGCGTGAAAGCGATCGTCGAACGCCTGCAGCGGAAGCACAAAACGGGAACGGTTGCCCTCGTCGTTCCTGAGCCGCTTGCCTGCCTCGTCGTGGCCGCTTTTCAGCAGAGCGAGGTCGGCGATCTGTGGAAGGTCGAGTGCCAAGGAGGCGATTGGCAGATCATCGAGCCGAGCCCCGCCCCAACCGGCGCAGCGACCGTCGGCCTCACCGGCACGTGGCGCGGCGTCGCGTATCCGGTATCGTAGGCAAAATCAGCGAAGGCCATTCCTGAACCCTGCCGACTCTCCCGGCCTCATGCCTACCGAACCCGCCACCCGCCGACAGAAACGAGGAGTCCCCGAGGGGCTCTGGATTCGCTGTCCGGGCTGCAAGGCTTCGATCTACCGCAAAGAGGCCGAAAAACTGCTCAACGTCTGCCCGCAGTGCGAGTACCACTTTTACGTTTCTGCGTTGGAGCGGGTGAAGCAGGTGCTCGACGACGGCACGTTCGAGGAGTGGGATGCCCACCTTCGCCCGACCGATCCGCTCGAATTCGCCGATCAAAAGCCGTATCGCGACCGCCTCGTCGCCGAGCAAAAGCGGACCGGCCTGACCGATGCCGCCCTGACCGGAGCGGGCATGATCCGCGCCCGCCGCGTCGCCTTCGGCGTGACTGACTCGGCATTCATCATGGGCAGCATGGGCTCGGTGGTGGGCGAGCGATTGGCCCGCCTTGTGGAACGAGCGACTACGGAGAACCTGCCCCTGATCGTCATTAGTGGTTCCGGCGGCGGCGCGCGAATGCACGAGGGGATCCTTTCGCTCATGCAGATGGCGAAGGTTTCCGCGGCACTGGCCCGCTATGACCAGGCGGGTGGTCTTTTTATCTCTGTCCTGACGAACCCGACGATGGGGGGCGTCGCCGCCAGCTTCGCATCACTCGGCGACCTTGTCTTTGCTGAACCCAAGGCCCTCATCGGCTTTGCCGGGCCACGCACGATCAAAGCGACGATTCGCCTGGAATTGCCCAAGGGTTTTCAGACGAGCGAGTTTCTGCTCGAACACGGCTTTGTCGATCGAATCGTGCCCCGCTCGCGACTCAAAAGTGAGATCGCCCGCGCGATCGACTACTGCGGTAAATAGCTTGGGACGTCGGGCGGCTTCACGGAAACTTCGCAGCTCATCCAGTCGCCAGCCGCATCAAAACATGCGACAACCAAGGGCTTCCCCGCACCTGGTTCGTTCGCACGTTGCCCATGTCGTCCCGCACCTCGTCGGTCGCCCTGCTCCTTTTCGTTTCGGGACTATGCGCCCTCGTCTTTCAGACTGCCTGGTTTCGTGAGTTCCGTCTGATCTTCGGTTCGAGCACTCCCGCGTCGGCTGCGGTCTTGGCGATCTTCATGGGCGGACTCGGCCTGGGGAACGCGCTGCTTGGCCGCCGAGCCGACAAGATCGCCAATCCGCTGCGACTCTATAGCACCCTGGAAATCGGCATCAGCCTCCTCTGTGGGGCGAGTCCGTTCCTCGTGCAACTCGTGCGGGCGATTTACCTCTCCATTGGCGGACAGGAAACGCTCGGCATCTTCGGCGCGACGCTGGTGCGCCTCCTCCTCTCGGCGCTCGTGCTGGGTTTGCCGACATTTCTCATGGGTGGAACGCTCCCCGCGGCTGCTAAAGCGGTGACCGACGCCAACGACCACAGCCGCCGCGGTGTTGGCCTGCTTTACGGATTGAACACGCTCGGCGCGGTCTGCGGCGTTCTCCTCAGCACGTTCTTCCTCCTGGAAATACTCGGCACTCGTGCGACGCTTTGGGCCGCGTGCGCGGTGAACTTGCTCAACGCGCTCGCTGCCTGGAAACTGTCCCAAGGGTGGCAACTGCTGTCTGCGGAGTCCACAGCAGCAGCGAAGCCGCAAATGGCTCGTCAGGAACCTGCCGCCAGCAAGAAGAAGGGAGACAAGGAGCGACGCGAAGCGGCGGCGGCTTCTCAATCCCAACCTGCGGCTATCCAGACCGATTCATCGCCGCTTGCGCTTCCCTGGCTCTTGTACTTCTCGGCGGGCCTGGTCGGCTTTGTGTTCTTTCTGATGGAGCTGGTCTGGTACCGGATGCTCGGACCGATCCTCGGCGGCTCGACCTTCACCTTCGGTCTCATTCTCGCCGTCGCTCTGACCGGCATCGGGATCGGCGGCGCGCTCTACTCGGCTCTCTTTCGCGACCGGCGGCCCGATCTCCGAACCTTCGTTCTCACACTCGGCTGGGAGGCGCTCGCGATCGCACTGCCGTTTGCGCTTGGCGACCGCTTGGCCGTCCTCGCCCAAATCCTCCGCAGCCTTTCCTTTTATGGTTTCTACGGACAGGCTCTCGGTTGGCTAGCGATCACGCTGATCGTCGTCTTCCCGGCGGCGCTCGCGAGCGGCATTCAGTTTCCCGTGCTGATCGCGCTCATCGGCCAAGGGAGCCGCGATGTTGGCAAGCAACTCGGCCTCGCCTTCGGCTGGAACACCGTCGGGGCGATGGCCGGATCGCTCGCTGGCGGATTCGGATTGGTGTCGCTGCTTACTGCGCCCGGCGTCTGGAAGCTCTCGGCGATCGTGCTCGGAGGTTTTGCCGTGGTCGTGCTCGTCGTCGAGTTCGTTCGCTTACGACAAGTTGCGCGGCTCGTACAACCTCTGGCCGTCGTGGCTGTCGCTGCACTGTGCCTCTTAGCCATCGGTCCCACCGCGGTCTGGCGGCACAACGGCATCGGCGCGGGGCGTGCTCCACTCGTAGGCAATACGCAGAATGACCTTCGCAACTTCCTCAACAATTCGCGGCGGCACATTGTGTGGCAGGCGGACGGACGCGAATCGACCGTCGCCATCAGCACCCAAAACGGCATCGCGTTCATCGTCAACGGCAAGAGCGACGGTAACGCGATCAGCGACGCCGGCACGCAGATCATGCTGGGCGTTCTCGGCGCGCTCTTGCATCCCGATCCGCACGACGCACTGATTGTCGGCCTGGGAACCGGAGAATCAGCCGGGTGGCTGGCGAGTCTGCCGCAGATCGATCGGGTCGATGTCGTTGAACTGGAACCTGCGATTCAAGAGGTCGCCCGTCAGTGCGGTCCAATGAACCACCGCGTGCTGGATCAACCGAAGGTCCACCTCACGCTGACCGACGCGCGAGAAGTCCTGCAAACGACGCACCGGAAGTACGATCTTATCGCGTCGGAGCCGTCGAATCCGTATCGAACCGGCGTGTCCAGCCTCTACACCCGCGAGTTCTACGAGGCGGCTCGCCACCGGCTCACCGAGCGGGGCATCTTCATTCAGTGGTTGCAAGGGTACGAAGTCGATTTGCAGACGATTCGCACCGTCATCACGACGCTTGGCGAAGTCTTTCCGCATGTCGAGATCTGGGAGACCAACCCGGCCGACCTCGTGCTCGTTTGCTCGCAGCAGCCGCTCGAGTACCGCGCCGTGGACCTGGAAGCGCGCATTGTCGAGCCGGCAATGCGCGAGGCCTTGCGGGTCGCCTGGCGAACGCAAACGGTCGAAGGAGTTCTCGCGCACCTGGTGGCCGACGGACGCTACGCGCAAGCCGTCATCGCTCAACAAAACGGCGACATCAACACGGACGATAAAAACGTGCTGGAGTACAGCTTTGCTCGCACGGTCGGCCGTCCTGGCGGATTCTCGATTGCCGGCCTGCGGAAAGAGTCGGTGACCGCCGGCACACATCGCCCGGTTCAGCTTGTTGCGTCCGTGGATTGGGAACGGGTCGAAGATGCACGCCTCGCCGGCTATGCCGTCAGTGGCGAAACGCCGCTCGCGGCCGAGTTCTTTTCCGGCGATCGACGCAAACGGGCAGAATCGTTCATCTCGCAGTTTCTGAAGGGAAATACGGCGGAGGCGATCAAGCACTGGAATTCGCAGCCCCAGCCACCGCGCGAACTGTGCGAACAATTGGCGCTGGCTCTCGCCTATGCGAACGAAGGGGACGCGAAGGCGACAGCGCTGATCGAGTCCATTCGCGTTCACTCCCCGCGCGACGCCCAGGCGATTGCGGCCATTCTCGCGGCACGCAGCGGACAGATCGCTCCGGCCATCGAGCAGTTTCGTAAGCTGTTTCTCGCCTTGCGAGACGATCCGACACCCACACGCCGCGTCATCGACCTGGCGATCCTCGTGGCATCGCAAACCGTCGAGAAACACCCGGAGCATTCGCGCGCCCTCTACGAATCGCTGGAGCAACCACTGTCCGTGGCCATGTTCGAGGACCGTCGCCGCGGCCTCTTGATGTTGCTTGGTCAGCGTTTGGGCGGCCGGGAATTCACCGCGGCCATGCTGCTGCTTGAGCCTTATCCACCCTGGGATGGAACCGTGCTGGTCGCGCGCGTTCAGGCTTATCAACAAGCCAAGCATTCACTGCTGGCCCGAGCCCGGCGCGAACTCGACGAGTATCGGCTCGGCGCCCCACAAGCGGCAGTGCTGCAGATCCCCCTGGAGCAAGCCCAGGCAAACCAGCCGACAGATTCATCCACGGCAACCACACCGGTTGCCGGGCCGACGGTCGCTCCATAATTGGCCTGTCGCTGCGAGGATTACATCCCCAAGCGGCGGCGGCTATTCAGGATCGTCTCGTCCGGAACGCTTGCCTGTGCCGGACGGCGGAAGACAACGGATTCAGGCGCGATGGTCGCCGGCTCGGGAGCGGCAATCACGCGGCGGCCGACTTGCAGCGATTTGCGCATCAGGAGCTGCTCGGCGGCATCGACTTCGGCAAAGAACTCAATCCGGCCCGCCACCTTGGCAGCGACGCACCGTCCCGCTTGAACGATGAGCGAGTTTTTGTGCATCGCGGCAATGCGCTGACCGTTGCCGATCGTCCCCGTCAGATTCAGCGGATCGGCAGCCGATAGGATCGCCCACGCTTTGGTCGCGGGCTGATCGCGCAGATCGCGGAGTCGGGCGACAGCCGATTCGACGGCAAACTGCTCGCCGCCAACTCCGGCGATGAACCGACCACCGCGCACATCGCCGCGAAGTTCCATCCGCCGCAAAACGCGGACTAGCTCGAACCACGACGGCGCCGCCGGCTCGCGAAACAAGAGGTCGCGAAACAGCACGCCGTAACGCGTGAGGAGCAAGCGGCACCAGTGCTCGAGCTGCTTGTCGCGATCAGCGGGTTCGACGGCGCCGGGAAACAGCGACCAGCGGCCGATGGGGGAACTGGGGCGATGGACCTTCGTCTTGGCATAGCGTCGGATCACGGCCCGCGTCTTGCTGCCGCTGCCGTCAATCGCGCGGACAGCGGCGAACGTATCGGACGAAACGAGCCCGAGCGCCGCCAGCTCGCGCAGCGCCTCTTCCAATTGCGACGGCAACAATCCCGTCAGTGATTTGAGATCTTGAAAGAACAGAGCCCCTTTCACTTGCAACGCGTTTAGAACTTCCTTGGCCGCACTGCCGGCATAGTTCGCAACATCCGGCCGCTCCGGCGGCAATAGCCACGACAAGTCCTCGCGTAGGGCGATCGAGATCGGCATGCTGCGCGTCATCGCAGCCATTCCCTGTCCACTTTCCTCGTCGCGCTTCGGAGGCCGCAGCCGCCCCCAGACCAATTCGCCCGACAGAAACAAGTGATCGAGCCATTGCGGGTCGTAGTCGGCTAGCCGCGGGGCGAGCACTTTGTTTTCCCAGACGCCCGCCGGCAGCTCAAACCCCTGCAATTGGCCGATTGCCTCGCGCAGGCCGAGTTCGCCCTGCTTGCGGACCTCGCCTGAGAGGCCGTGATGTCCGAGCAGGTACTGCCAATACACTTCTGGAGGCACCGGCTCGATCCGCCGCCGCAAGCCATCGAGCGTCATCCGATGAATGCGCGCG
>CAYLLN010000045.1:0-40730 GCA_964384375.1 uncultured Pirellulaceae bacterium | reverse complement strand
GCACCACTCCGGGGCGGAAGGTCGGAGGTCGGAGGTCGGAGGTCGGAGGCGACTGTCCTCCGTCTTCTGTCCTCTGTCCTCTGCTTTCTCTAAACCCCGAACCCTGAACCCTGAACCCTCCGTGAACTTTCCCCGCATCGCGATGCCGGAACCTTCCAGCGATTCGAGGGCGGCGAACACCTGCGACTCACCAAGCATCAACTTCTCGGCGAGCCAACTTGCGATAAGCGGCCCGCGTACCGCTAGCTGTCCGCGCACGATCTCGACCCGGCCGTTTGCCGGTTCCCAAGCAAGGTCGAGCGCAGAGGGCAGCTCAATTGCCGGCTCGATGGTTGCCGATGGATAGACCGCCCGCACAAGCGGCCATCGCTCGGCAGCAATCCAGAAGATAGAACCCTCCGGCTCGGCGCAACCCACCTTCACCACGGCCGCCCGTCCTGCACGCACGAGTTGCCCAAGCCATTCCGACCAATCGCTCCCTTCCTCCACCGGCAGCAGGATCAGACTCATGAGCGTGTCGTGCAACTCGTCAGCATCGCGAACGACTGGCCAGGCTTCTTCCGTCACCTGGGAGATTGCCGCGGGATCAAGTTTGGCGAGGTCTTTCACATCGTCGATCGCGAGCGTCCGCCGCGTATTCACCGCCCGCGTGCGGCGCTCTTCGAGAGGCGCATCGTCGAGGAACGCATACGGATTCGCATTCAAAAGCTGGTGGCTGAACGGCGACGGTTCGCGCGTTTCGATCGGTACCAGTTCGGTGCGTCCCGCCTTGATGTCGCCAAGCACCGCCAGCCAGCGATCGACGTCCATCGCCTCGTGCAGGCAGTCGTACATCGTTTGTCGCACGAGCGGTTGATCGGGAATCACGACGGGCCCATGGTGATTCTCCAGGCAGCCGACGGTTTCAGGAAACGTCGCGGCGAGCAAATCTTCGCTGCGGAACTTTTGCAAGAACGGCGGCACTCGCTTCCCTCCCTGCTGCCGCAAGACGGCCAGCGCCCGCGTGGCGTTCCACCGCCAGCGAACCTGGAACATCGGCACCGCCAGCACCGCCTGCTCCAGAAGATCCTGCCCGTTCTGTTGATTGAGCATGCCGAACAGGCTGTCGATCGGGAAACTGTGTTGCGGGCCAATCGACAGCACGATTCCATTGTCGTCGGCGGCGGCTTGTAACTCAAAGTCGAAGCTGCGGCAGAAACGTTTGCGCAGCGCGAGGCCCCAGGCCTTGTTGATCCGCGCGCCAAGCGGCGCATGAATCACGAGCTGCATCCCGCCCGACTCGTCGAAAAATCGCTCGAACAGGATCTGTTCGCACGTCGGAACCATGCCGACCGCGGCTTTCTGGGCGGCGACATATCGCACCGCCTGAACGGCGATTTCCGGGTCGCAGCCGGTGGCGGATTGGAGCCAACCAACGGGACCAGACCCGTCGGCAATTTCTCGTCGCAATGCCGACAGCTCTTGCGACAGCTCAATCGTCCGGCCGTTGGCTTCGCCCAGCCAGAAGGGAATCGTCGGCGGGGCACCTTTCGCATCGGAAACCAGTACCTCGCCCGAGGTGACCTGCCGAATCTTCCACGACGAATTTCCCAAAAGAAAAACATCGCCGGCCAGGCTTTCGATGGCGAAATCCTCATCAACGGTGCCGACGAACGTCCCTTCCCCCTCGATCACTACACGGTAGTCGGCTCGCTCCGGAATCGCGCCGCCGGAGCTGAGCGCAGAAATGCGGGCATGACGCCGCGCCCGCACACGACCGCTAATCTGATCGCGGTGCAGGTAGGCCCCCGCCTTGCTTCCAGGCTTGATGCCGTCGGAGAGCATTTTCACGATCGCGTCGTAGTCCTCACGTTTCAGATCGCGATAAGGCCAAGCCCGGCGAAACAGATCGAAAAGCTGCGACTCGTCCCACTCTTCGCAAGCGACCGCAGCGACAATCTGCTGAGCGAGAATATCGAGCGGGGCGATGGGAATCTCGATCCGGTCGAGCTTTCCTTGCTTCACGGCCCAGACCAGGGCCAGACTTTCGAGCAACTCGTCGCGCGTGAGTGGAAAGAGGCGGCCCTTCGGAAGCGCACCGACCGCATGGCCCGAGCGACCGACCCGCTGGAGGAAGGTGGCAATCGACCGGGGCGAGCCGATCTGACAAACCAGGTCGATGTAGCCGATGTCGATCCCCATCTCGAGCGACGCCGTGGCAACGATCGCCTTGAGTTGCCCCGCCTTCAGCCGCTGCTCGGCATCGAGGCGAATTTCTCGCGACAGGCTGCCGTGGTGGCTAGCGACTGCGTCCTCGCCGAGTTGCTCCGTCAGGCGATGCGCGACGCGCTCGGCCATACGGCGCGTATTGACGAAAACGAGTGTGCTGCGGTGCGTCCGAATAAGCTGCGTCAGCCGGTCGTACACCTGCCCCCAGTGCTCGTTGGAACAAACCGCTTCGAGTTCCTCCACGGGAACCTCGAGCCCCAGATCAAGATGGCGGGCGTGCCCGGTGTCGATGATGACGGGGCCGTCGAATTGCGGAGTGCGGAGTGCGGAGTGCGGAGTGGCATCCGCACCTTCATTCCGCAATCCGCAATCCGCAATCCGCACTTGGCTGCCCACGAGGAACTGCCCAATCTCGTCGATCGGCTTCTGAGTCGCGGAGAGGCCGATTCGCGTCGGCGGGGTGTCGCAGAGTGAGTCGAGCCGCTCCAGCGACAAAGCCAAGTGCGAGCCGCGCTTGTCGCGTGCCAGGGCATGAATTTCATCGACGATGACGGTGCGGACGGACCTGAGCAGCTCGCGACTACGTTCCGAGGTGAGTAGCAGGTAGATCGACTCGGGCGTGGTGACGAGGATGTGCGGCGGCTTGCGGAGCATTGCTTGCCGATCCTTGGCCGGCGTGTCGCCCGTTCGCACCAGCGCCCGCAATGGCAACTCGCCCAGTCCTGTCTGAGCGGCGAGGGCCGATAGCTCAGCTAGCGGCGTTTGCAGATTCCGCTGGATGTCGTTGCTCAGCGCTTTGAGAGGCGAGATATAGACCACGTCGATCCCGTCCGGCAGCGTGCCGTCGATCCACTGCTTGAGCAGTCGATCCAGGCAAACGAGAAACGCAGCGAGCGTCTTGCCCGAACCCGTGGGAGCGGCAATCAGCGTATGCCGGCCGGCAGCAATCTCCGGCCAGCCACGCCGCTGCGGCTCCGTTGGCTGGCCGAACCGCTCGGCAAACCACTGGCGGACAAGCGGATGAAAAAGGTCGAGGGGCATACGTCCGTGTAAGTGTGCGGAGGCCCGGTAGAAGTGGCATCGGAGTCAATGCACAATTGTATGCAGTCGGTCCACGAATGCAATTCGCAGGTCCACTCAACAGTCTCACAAACACGCATAAGCGTCGATTGATATTTCCTGGGCCAATTGATTGACACGGCTGGTGCTATCGCTATGCTGTTAACCGAACTTAATGGCGGTAAAGCAGATTGAACATCTGGGCTTTTTCGCCAAGAGGCGGGGAGGTGGACCGCCGAGGCGGCGGAGGGGTGATGCCGCGCCTTGGACTCCAAGGCGGATCGAACAGCACGGGGTTGTCGTCGGTCGCAGCAGGTGCCCGGTTGGCGCGCAGCCAGGACGGACTGCCCATGAAACTTTCACGAACCGTCGCTTATGCCGTTCGGGCTACGCTACAGCTTGCGCAGCAAGAATCCGACGGGCCGGTTCCGTGCAGTAAGCTCGCCTCGGAAGGGAAAATGCCCGAGCGGTTTCTGCTGCAAATCCTGCGGAATCTTGTGACCCACGGCATTTTGCGAAGCACCCGCGGCGTCGATGGGGGCTATGCTCTCGTGCGACCCGCCGATCAGATTTCCCTCCTGCAAGTAATTGAGGCCATTGAAGGTCCCTACGATTCGTCGCTGGAAATGGGGGACGGTCTTTCGGAATCCTCTCGCGAAATGCTTCGCGACGCCTTGCAGCAAGTCACCACGGTCACCCGCGGCCAGCTGGAAGCGATCAAGCTTTCGCAGCTCTTGAAGCCACCGGAATAGCACGGTGCCGCTCGTAAATGGCCACCGAGCCGCTTCGGCGACGTATGCTAGAATGTCGCCGCAAATTTGTGTGCGGTCCCACTTCCACCTAGCAACGCCATCTTGATCCCGCCGTGCTGGCGGGACCTACTTTCCGCATGGACACTAGCGACCGCTGCTCGTGGGTTGGATTCGACCTGGGTGGCACCAAGATGATGGCCGCTGCTTTGAGCAGCGAGTTTCGCGTGCTCGGCCGCCGTCGCCGAAAGACGAAAGGTGCCGAAGGGGCCAAGGCGGGGGTCGAACGGATCATCCAGTCGATTCGCGACGCACTGGAGGAAGGGCAAGTTGCCGCCGACAAAGTTGCTGGAATCGGCGTTGGTTGCCCCGGGAATATCGACCTCGAGCGTGGTGTCATCGTCGATTCAGCCAACCTAGGCTGGAAGAACGTGCAGCTCAAGGAGATCCTGCAGAAGGAATTCGGCTGCCCGGCCGTGATCCTGAACGATGTCGATGCCGGCGTGTACGGCGAGTATCGCTTTGGCGCCGGGAAGAATGCTCGCTGTGTGATTGGCGTTTTTCCCGGCACGGGGATCGGCGGAGGCTGTGTGCTGGAAGGACAGGTCATTCGCGGCAAAACGATGTCGTGCTTCGAGATCGGCCACATTGAAGTCAGCCCGGACGGCCTTCCGTGCGGCTGCGGGCGGACTGGCTGCTTGGAGACGGAAGCGAGCCGCCTGGCGATCTCGGCTCAAGCGGCAATGGCCGCGTATCGCGGCGAAGCGCCGCACCTGCTGGGGGCCGCTGGAACAGATTTGTCCGAAATCCGCAGCGGCATGCTGGCCGAAGCAATCAAGGCGGGCGACAAGATCATCGAACGAATCGTCGAACGGGCGGCCCGGCAAATCGGCCGCGCCGTGGGTGATGTCGTCAACCTGCTGTTGCCCGATGTTGTCGTGCTCGGCGGCGGACTGGTTGAGGCCCTGCCGGAATTGCTCGTCAAAGGGGTCGAAGAAGCGGCCCGCCAGCGAGCCGCACCACCATTTGCCAAAACCTTCAAAGTCGCCGCGGCCAAACTGGGCGACGATGCCGTCGTCCGCGGCGCGGCAGCGTGGGCAGAGGCGAGTGCGAGGGTAGAGGGTAGAGGGTAGAGGGTAGAGGGGGAGGCAGAGAAAGACATCACCCATGCCATTGCATGAAGGGGTTTGTCGATGTCCGATGCGTTTCGAGTTGAGAATCTCGTCGTGTATCAACGTCTTTGCGATCTGCACATCGAAATCTGCGAGATTTGCCGTTCGTGGCCCACGGAGGAACGCTTTGAATTGGCATCGCAGATTCGTCGATCCTCCAATTCATCTCCTGCCAATCTCGCCGAGAAACACATCGACCGACACGTTCGCAATCGCATCGAGGGGATCAATCGAGCTCGAGGCGAGGCACTTGAGACCGTGCATCACCTCTACATCGCGTTTCGAAAAGCTATCTGACGGAATTGAACTACGAGAACCTGCGCGAGCGGTATCTTGAATGCGTGCGAATGCTCAACGGCCTGGAGCGCAACTACGAGTGCCAACTAAGCTCGGATCAACAAACTTGGCCATCAACGGAAAGTCCTCAATCATAAGGTATCGTTCTCACCCCACCCCTACCCTCTACCCACTACCCTCTACCCACTCAGCCTGTGTCCTCCCGCACCACCGAACTCCCGACGCCTGCCACACCGGCCACGCCGACCAAGCCGGTCGCCGTGATCGACATGGGTACGGCATCGATTCGCATGGCGATCGCCGAAATCACGGCAGCTGGCGAGGTGAGGCCACTGGAGGCACTGACGCAGGCGGTGAACCTCGGCAAAGACGCGTTCATCAAGGGGGCGATCTCCAAGGACACGATTGAAGAGTGTGTGCGGGTGCTCAACAGCTACCGCAAAATCCTCCGCGAATACCAGATCGAAAACCCGCACCAAATTCGCGTCGTTGCCACAAGCGCCGTCCGCGAAGCGACCAACCGACTCGCATTCGTCGATCGCATCTACATCGCCACCGGCTTTCAGGTCGAACCGCTCGACGAAGCCGAGGTGATCCGCATCACGTTCCTCGGCATTCAGCCGTTCCTGCTCTCCGACCCGGCCTTGGCGGCGGCCCGCGCCGTCGTGACGGAAATTGGCGGCGGCAGCACGGAACTGCTGCTCGTCAAAGGTGGTGACGTCGTCTATTCGCACACCTACCGACTCGGTTCGCTCCGATTGCGCGAGACCTTGGAAGCGTTACGGGCCCCGACGCTCAAAGTCCGCAACATCATGGAGTCGCACATCAACCGGACGGTCGAGGAAATCGCAGACCACGTCAGCCGCGACGGCAAGATCGAGTTGATCGCGATGGGGGGAGACGTGCGGTTCGCCCTGCGGCAACTGCAGCCGGATTGGGACGGCCACAGCCTCGCCCGCCTCAGCGTGAAGGCCCTGGAAGACCTGACGAACAAAATTCTCGGCCAGTCGGAAGACAAGCTTGTCCGCAAATATCGCCTCAGCTTCCCCGAAGCGGAAACGCTCGGCCCTGCCCTTCTCGCGTATGTGCTGCTCGCCAAGGAGTTGCAGCTGCCGAGCCTCCTGGTGACGAACGTCAACCTCCGCGACGGCCTCCTCAAGGAAATGGCCACGGGGACCACGTGGTCGAAGGAGTTCAGTCAGCAAATCGTCCGCTCGGCACTCGATTTGGGACGCAAGTTCGAGTTCGACGAACCGCACGCGACGCACGTGGCCCACCTCTGTACGAAGCTGTTTCTGGAACTGAAGGACGAGCATCAGCTTCCGCCGCGGAGCGAGGTGATCCTGCAAGTGGCGGCACTCTTGCACGAGATCGGCCTGTTTGTGAGCAACCGGAGTTACCACAAGCACTCGCTCTACCTGATTCGCAACAGCGAGCTGTTTGGCCTAGGAAAGCGGGACTTGCTCCTGGCGGCGATGGTCGCCCGCTACCATCGCCGCGCCTCGCCGCAAGCGACACACGAAGGCTATAACACGCTCGATCGCGACGAGCGCGTGGCCGTGGCCAAAATGGCGGCGATCCTCCGCCTGGCCGACGCCCTCGACGAATCGCGCAGCCAGCGTATCCACGAGCTTTCGTGCTCGCGCGAGGTGGGCCGCCTCATCATCTCGATCCCGCTTGTCGAGGACCTCTCGCTCGAACAGCTCGCGCTCAAACAGAATGGCGCACTCTTCGAGGAGACGTTCGGTCTGCCGGTGCTGCTGAGGATGGCGCGGGATTAGGCGGCACAGGGTCGATCCGGATTATGGTAGTCCCTTTGCGAAGCGTCTGCCCTTCGAATCGACATATCCAGTCATCACGGGCTTGCGAGTTAATTGACGCTGGAGTTTGAACGCCGGCTCGTACGCGTCGAATTGCCACTTCGCGGGGTACAGTCCCTTGCTGTCTGGGAGGAGAAAATATCCACCCACGTACACCGCCGGTAGGGCAACCGCTATGACAAGTGGCGCGATGATCACAAGCACTGACAATCGGGAGGTTTGCTCCTTCATGTCCGAATCTTAAGCCGTCGCAATCTCGATCACCTAGACCAAATTTGTAAGGCTGGTAAATAAGTGCTAGCGGTTCGTTGAATCTACACGTCACACATCCTCGCCGCGTGCCGCAGCGCAGCCACCGGGTCTTTCCACGTCGGAATGAACTCCTGCCCGACGAAGCCGCGATAGCCTGTTTCGGCGATCACGTGCATGATGCCGGGGTAGTTGATCTCCTGCGTATCGTCGATCTCGTTGCGGCCCGGGTTGCCGGCGGTGTGATAGTGGGCGACGTAATCCCTGTATTGGCGAATCCGCGTGATGACGTCCCCCTGCATGATTTGCACGTGGTAGATGTCGAACAGGATTTTCAATCGGTCGGAGCCGACGCGGTTGCAGACATCAACGGCCCATTCGATCGTATCGCATTGATAGCCGGGATGTCCTTTCATCTCGACATCGACCCGGCTGTTGAGCATCTCCAGGGCAAGCGTCACCTTGCTCTTCTCGGCGAGCGGCAGGACGCGTTTGATCCCCTCCACGAAGTTGCGTTTGCCAGTTTCGTCCCCTTCCTCGCCGGCAGGCAGATCGCCGCGCATGCCGGAAAACGTAATGACGCTCGGGCAACCGAACTCGGCCGCGGCGGTGACGGCTGCTGTAATCTTCTCCGTGCAAAAATCCCAGTTCTCCTTTTGGTTCCATCCCTTCACAAAGCCGTGACTGCTGGCGATGGCGCAGGTCAGGCCGTGTTTTTTCAGCGTCGGCCAATCGGTAGGTGGGACGAGTTCGACGGACTTCATCCCCAGTGCAGCAGCATGGCGGCAGAGATCTTCGACCGACAGCGGCTTGAAGCACCAATGCACGACCGATTGCTGGATGCGCCCTTTCTCAATCTTCCAGTTCGGATTATCGCCGATTGGTTCGGCAGCGAGAGCGTGCGTGGTCATGGCAGCTGCCGAGCCGGCCGCGGCCAGCCCCGTGAGCAGATTGCGGCGGGAGAGGTGGGACATGGGAGCCTCCGTTCCGCGTCAGCGTAGCATGATGCGCAGCTGAGCTAAATGACCAATGTCCAAATCCCAATGACCAATGGGCTGCTCGGCATTGGTCATTGAGGCTTGGTCATTGGTCGTTCACTGCGCGACCACTGGTCGCGGTTATGTGATCACCAGCCCGCGCACATCTTCGTCATCGCGCCGCTCCCATTCGCGGCGTACCTCGCCCAGACCGTAGGCACAAAGCTCGAACTGCGCACTAAGGCGGATCAGCAGTTCATTGGGAGCGTCTTCCTTGCGGTCGGTGTCGATCGTGCTCGCGATGAAATAGGCCCGCTTCCCTTGGGCGCAATAATCGACGAAGTAGTCTTTCGTTTCAGCCGAGCGGAGACGCGGCAGCGACTCGGGATACACGCCGGTCCAAAAGAGCGTGACGTCGCCGATGTGCCGATGTACATCGCGGCGGGCCAGGCCCACGCGGTTCTCTGCTTCGGCGAGCATATCTACCACCTCGACAGCCGGGCGGCCGGCGAGGTTGCGGACGCGATGCACCGTGTCGAGTCGGGCAAAGCGGAGCATGAGGTCGCTGATGTAATCGACGAGCGGAGGATCGGCGACGCCGAGCTTCGATTCGAAGATGTACTCGCACAGGCCGGTGAAATATCGGCCCAACAGACCGCTCTTGGCGAACATCGTCATGGGTAAGCACCTTCTCCCTGGACGCGTGTGTCGCGCCCGCGGAGGGCTACCCAGACGGCATGAACGGAACGATCGCCCGGTTTCGTTCCGACTCCTGCCAAGGGTCGTTTGCCAGCCGCAGGGGCGACTGCTCGAAACCATCTATCTCAACTATGGATTCGACCCTCCCAGGAGTCAAGATCGACATAACCGCTTTCGGGCCAAGAACCTGCGCCGCGGATAGGCAGAAACGACTGGGTAAGATGCGCTCGGCATCGCACCACTGAGTTTGCCGCAATGCCGCCCGTAACAAACCAGCCCGTTGCCCGCTAGGAGACTCGCGGGCATAATACAAGTCCTACCTAGCGATGCTCCTTCAGGATTTGAGCACGGCACGGGCGCGCGGTGGTGACGCCACCTTGGCAGCGCGACCGCACGACGCGATTGGCCCGTTGGCTGTAAGCCGGACCCGGCCGGTGACAGGCTGGCTGGTTGATTTGACATAACCTTAGTTGTCAAGCATATTTCCGCAGGTCGTGTGCCCCCGCACGCGGCCCGCTTGGCAGAGAACTCTCGGACGGCTCCCCCTCACAGCCGCCACCGAACATGCTCCAAACCGTTCAAAACTGGCTGGGCCTGGGCCGCGATCATTATCGCAAGCACCAGTCGCTGATCCTCATTAACGGCCTGGCCGAGCAAGGCGAGTCGTGGTTTCGCAACCGCGACCATTGGCAGCGGCACTTTGACGTGCGCCTGCCGGGCATCCTCGTTTATGACGGACCCGTCTTGCAGGAACGAGTCGAGCAGCGCCAGCCGATCGACGTGGCGTTTCTGACCGACCGGCTCGAGGAATACCTCGACAAGTTCGTGCAGACGCCGCCGTATCATCTCGTTGCCAGCAGCCTCGGTGGCCAGATTGCCGTCGAGTACTGCGCCCGTCACCCCGACAAGATCGACCGGATGGTGCTCCTCTGCCCGTCCGGCTTTGGCAGCGAAGAGAAACTGCCGATCACCGAAGGGGCCCGCCACCAAAACTATCAGGGGCTCGTCGAGAGCACGTTCCACGACCGGCGGCTCGTTAGCCCGGGCGTCGTTGATTACTACGCCCGCAAGTTCGCGTCTAAGCAGTGGCGCAAGGCGATGTTCCAGACGGTGCGCGGCACGAAGAGCCACAGCGTCCACAGCCGCCTGCCGCAGATCGAGCGGCCGACGCTGGTCATTTGCGGCCGCGAGGACAAAATCGTCGATCCGCTGCACGTCGAGCGCGTGGTGAAGGACTTGCCGAACTTTCGCTTTGTGATGATCGACCGCTGCGGACACGCCCCGCAACTGGAAACGCCGCGGGTGATCAACCGCCTGGTGACGGAATTCCTGACGGAGCAGGCGGAAGCAGTGGCGGTGTGAATGGACTTCGTAGCTGAACTCGCCAGAGTTCAGGAGTCTGGTTGCCTGAAGTCTGGCGACTTCAGCTACCAGGACTCACGTTTGCACGGATCGCTGCGGTTGGAGCCGCCTCTCCCATGAACAGCATTGCCTTCACGCGGCGCACCGGATTGATTGTGCTCGCGGTTGCGGCGTTCCTGCTGCCGATTACGGGCCTGGGAGTTTGGCAGGCGATTCGGAGCAACGCCAACGACGTTCGCGACTGGCTCCCCAGGCACTACGAGGAAACCGCCAACTACCGCTGGTTCCAGCAGTATTTCGGCAGCGAAGACTTCGTCATTGTCAGCTGGCCCGGCTGCACACTCGCCGATCCGCGGCTCAAAGACTATTCGGCCGCCCTCCGCGACCGGAGCGACGATGCGAAAGCGAAGAGCGGCGATCCGCTCTTCACCCACGTCACGACCGGCCGGGAACTGATCGGACAGCTCACGTCCGCGCCCACGGCGCTCACTCGCGAACATGCGATCGAACGGCTCAAGGGAACGCTCATCGGTCCCGACGGCTCGCAGACGTGCGCCGTGCTCACGCTCAGCGAACCGGCGCGCCGCGATCTGCATCGCACGCTCGCGACGATTCGGCAGACGGCCATTGCTGTGAAGGTTCCTGCGGCTGACGTGCATTTGGGCGGACCGCCGGTCGTCAATGCTTCGATCGACAAGAGCAGCACGCAGTCGCTGGTTCGCCTAGCGGGGTTGGCCGCCATTATCGGCTTGATCGTTGCTTGGGCCTGCTTTCGCACCGTCCGCCTGACGCTGATCGTGTTTCTGATCTCGGCCTACAGTGCCACGCTCAGCCTCGCCATCGTGCCGCTCTGTGGAGTACCGCTCAACGCAATCCTCGTGACGATGGTGCCACTGGTCTATGTCGCGGCAATGTCCGGGGCAATTCATCTATCGAACTACTATCTCGACGCGGTTCGCGAGGGGCACGGCCGCCGCTCGATCGGCCACGCCCTCGCACATGCCCTCTTGCCGCTGGGACTGGCCGCCGGAACGACTGCGATCGGCCTGTTGTCGCTCCTGTACAGTGATCTGGCCCCGATCCGAATGTTCGGCGTCTTCTCGGCCATCGGTGTCGGCGTCGCACTTTTGATGCAATTCGTTCTGCTGCCGGCGCTGCTTGCGGTTTGGCCGGGGGACGACGTTAAGCCCGGACATCGTCGCAAGCCCGAACATCCGAACGAAGCTGAAGGGACTGCGCCTCTCTCGCCGTTTTGGAATCGACTGGCTCAAGGGGTCATTCAGTATCACGTTCCCATTTCGCTCGCGCTGCTCCTGGTGCTCGCGGTCGGTGCTGCTGGGCTCTGGCGGATGGAAACCTCCATCCAGATCATGCGGCTATTTGCTCCCAACACGCCGATCATCGCCAGCTACGGCTGGCTCGAGGATCACCTGGGGGCGCTAGTGCCGATGGAGGTGGTGCTGAAGTTCGACGGCCCCCCCGGACCCGACATGGCCCATCGGCTGAAGCTCGTCCACGAGGTCGAAGATGCAATCGAGACCCTTCCGGAAGTCAGTGGCAGTCTTTCGGCCGCGACGTTCGCTCCCGCGGTGACCGGCAAAGTCCGCAGCAGCCTCCGATCGTTTGTCCTCAACCGCGGCCTCACGCAAGCACGCCCCAAGCTGATTGAAGGAGGCTACTTGGCCGAGGGCGAGAACGAAGAGATGTGGCGGATCAGCGTTCGCGTCGGCGCGGTGAACGACATCGACTACCGCTTGTTTCAGGACCAACTCGAATCCAAAGTCCAGCCGCTCCTCACCGCTGAAAACGCTGCCAGCGACCGCAAAGTGACCGCCGTCTATACCGGCGCGGTGCCGATCATCTACAAAGCTCGTCGCTCGCTGCTCGACGGGCTGATGTTCGGCTTCGCGACCGATGTGGCCCTGATCGTCATTGCGATCATCGTCCTGACGCGGCACGCGACCAACGGCGTTCTCTTGTTTCTCGCCTGCGTCTTTCCGATGGCGGTTGTCTTCGGTTCGATGGGGTGGCTTGGCATCGTTGTCGATATCGGCTCCGTGATGACGCCTTGTGTTGCTCTCGGCGTCACCGTCGATGACGTGATCCACTTCGTCCTCTGGTATCGCCGCGGCATCGAGCGGGGCAAGAGCGTGCCGGAAGCCGTCATGCTCGCCTACGAAGGTTGCGGCCGGGCAATGGTGCAAAGCTGGGGCGTCATCGGCCTGGGCCTGGCGGCGTTCGCCCTGAGCACGTTCATTCCCACCTTCCGCTTCGGCGCTCTGATGATCGCCCTGTTGACCGTTGGCCTTGCCGGCAACTTACTCTTCTTGCCGTCGCTCCTCGCCGGTCCGCTCGGCCGAGCCATTGCCGCCCACATTCAGCGGCGGCAAGCGAAGCGAGAATCAGCCGTGGAACCACAGCCGCTCGCTGCTCCCAGTTCGACAGCGGGATAGGGACGGCTATCGCGAGAGCTTCTTGTATCGAAAGCGGTGCGGCTGGTCGGCGGCAATGCCCAGGCGCTCTTTACGCTGGGCTTCGTAGGTTTGGAAGTTTCCTTCGCACCAGTGGACGTAGCTGTCCCCTTCAAAGGCCAAGATGTGCGTGGCGACGCGGTCGAGGAACCAACGATCGTGCGAAATGACGACCACACAGCCGGCGTAGTTGAGGATCGCCTCTTCCAGGGCGCGGAGCGTATCGACGTCGAGGTCGTTGGTTGGTTCGTCCAGCAGCAGCACGTTGCTGCCGCGACGGAGGAGCTTGGCGAGGTGGACCCGGTTCCGTTCGCCACCCGACAGCGTGCCAACCTTTTTCTCCTGGTCAGGGCCGCGGAAATTGAAGCGATTCACGTAGGCCCGAGCGTTGACCTTCTTCCCCCCCATCTCCAGGTTGTCGTTGCCGCCGGAGATCTCTTCATAAACGGTTTTGTCCGCGTCGAGGGCGTCCCGGTTCTGATCGACGTAACCCGGCTCGACGGTGGGACCGACCCGCAATTCTCCTCCATCGGGCTGTTCCTGGCCCATGATCATGCGGAACAGAGTCGTCTTGCCCGCGCCGTTAGGGCCGATCACGCCGACAATGCCGCCGGCCGGGAGACGGAAGTCGAGCCCGTCGATGAGTAGGCGATCGCCGTAGCCCTTGACGAGCTTTTTGGCTTCCACGACCAGATCACCCAGGTGCTTACCGGGCGGAATCTGGATTTCAAATTCCTCGGGCCGTTCTTCGAACCTCTCGGCCGACATTTTCTCATACGCGCTGATGCGGGCCTTGCTTTTAGCCTGCCGGGCGCGAGGGGACATGCGGACCCATTCCAGCTCGCGGTCGAGCGTTTTCTGGCGGGCTTGGCTCTGCCGCTCTTCCTTTTCCAGACGGGCCTTTTTCTGCTCCAGCCACGACGAGTAATTCCCTTCCCACGGAATCCCCTGGCCGCGATCAAGTTCCAGAATCCACTGGGCCACGTTGTCGAGGAAATAGCGGTCGTGCGTGACGGCGACGATCGTCCCGTGATAGCCGGCGAGCGTCCGTTCGAGCCAGTTGATCGCCTCGGCATCGAGGTGGTTCGTCGGTTCGTCGAGGAGGAGGAGGTCGGGCTTCTGCAAAAGGAGCTTGCACAGGGCCACCCGCCGCCGCTCGCCGCCCGAGAGGACGTTGACATCGGCCTCCTTGTCGGGCAGGTTCATCACGTCCATCGCGATCTCGAGCTCGCGGTCGATCTCCCAGGCGCCGGTTGCGTCGATCTGGTCCTGTAGGCGGGCCATCTCGTCGCATAGTTTTTGCATTTTGTCGTCGTCCATCGGCTCGGCCAGAGCGGCCGAGATTTCGTTGAACCGATCGACCATCTTTCGCCGCGGGGCGATCGCCTCCTGCAGATTCCCCCACACGTCGAGTGACTGGGTGAGCTGCGGCTCTTGCGAGAGGTAGCCCCGCGTAAAGCCGTCGGTCAGGCGGGCCTCGCCGTCATAGTCCTTGTCGATGCCGGCCATAATTCGCAGCAGTGTGCTTTTGCCCGCGCCGTTGCGGCCGAGGACGCCGATCTTGGCCCCCGGATAAAACGCGAGCCAGATGTCCTTGAGCACCTCGCGCGGTCCGTGCTTTTTGAGGAGGCGTTCGATTTGGAAAATGTATTGACGGGACATGGAAGGCGAGCGGTGGGCGTGAGCCCACTGAGGAGACGGGAGTCAGGTGACAGGAGTCAGCATTCTGTACGGAAGAACGAACCCACTCCCCTTCAATTTACCGGCGATGGGCAAAATGCCGCAGGGGGCGAGCATCTAAGGCTGGTCTCGAAGTCGTGCCAAGTCATCAAAAAACGCGGGATACGTCTTCGCCGTACAGGCGGGATCGAGAATGACGACGCCGGGGATCGCGAGGCCCGCGAGGGCGAGGCTCATCGCCATGCGGTGGTCGTGGTAGGTGGCGATGTCGATCTTCGATGCAGAGGACCCCTCGCTAACGCTTCGGGCTTTCATCGGTGTGATCCGCATGCCGTCTTCTAATTCATCGACGGTCGCGCCGAGCTTTCGCAGTTCGCGGGCCAAATCGCCGATGCGGTCGGTTTCCTTGTGACGGATGTGACCGGCGCCACGGATAGTTGTCGGTCCTTCCGCGAAAAGGGCAACCGGAGCAAGCGTTTGCACCGTGTCGCTGATGGCGTTCATGTTCACGTCGATACCGCGAGTGGCGCGGCCCGAGACCGTGATACCGTCGTTAGACGACGCGACGGTGCAGCCCATCTGCGCGAGGCAATCGACGAAGCGGACGTCCCCTTGCAGCGACTGGTAGGTTAGTCCCTCGACCGTGACTTCGCCGCCGGTGATCGCGGCAGCGGCCCAGAAATAGCTGGCCGCGGAAGCGTCCGGTTCGATGGCGTACTCGCGGCCGCCATAGACCTGCCTGCCTGGAATGCGAACACTCGACAGATCCGTTGTCACTTCCACTCGCACGCCAAAGTCCTGCATCATTCTCAGCGTCATCAGCACGTAGGGCTGCGAGACGAGCGTACCAGCGACAGTGAGCTGCACGTCGTCGTCCGCGTACGGCGCAGCCATAAGCAGGGCGCTGAGGAACTGGCTGGAAATGTCGCCGCGAACCGTCGCCGCGCCACCACGCAGGCCAGTCCCGTGAATCTCGACCGGCGGCAAACCGTCGCGTAGCGCGCCGCGGCAATTGGCGCCGAGTTGATTCAGCGCGCTGAGCAAATCGCCGATTGGCCGCTGGCGCATCCGCGGCACGCCGTCGAGCCGATAGCCGCCATAGCCCAAGGCACAAACGGCTGTGAGAAAACGAATAGTCGTGCCGCTGTTGCCGACGAAAATGTCGGCCGTGCTCGCCGGAATTCGCCCGCCACGGCCATGAACGACGAGCGTACGGCCCTCATCGTGTACTTCGATCGCCAAGCCCAGTTGCCGCAGACCATCCACCATCACGCGCGTATCGTCGCTGTCGAGCGCGCCGGTAAGCGTGCTATTCCCTTTGGCCAAGGCCGCGCACACGAGCGCCCGGTTGGTGATGCTCTTGGAACCGGGAGGGCGAATCCGGCCGCGGATCGGACCGGCAGCCGGCGTGATTTCGAGACGGTCGGGCAAACTGCTCACGGGGCCGCGATTTTGAAGAGGTACTTATCGCCACGCAGGTACAGGGCATTATGCGCGACGGCGGGCGAACCGTAGAAGGCCTCGCCCATCTCGGCCGTGTGGACGAGCTTCCCTTTGGCTCCAGAATCCTTGCCGCCGAGTTCGACCACGAAGCACTGACCGTCCTTATTGCAGGCGTACAAGTGATCGCCCGCGATGACGGGCGTGGCCCAGAATGTTCCTTTCAGGCGAAGCTGCCAGAGGTCGTCCCCCTTCTCCTCGCTGCCGCAGGTGAGGACGCCAGCCCGGTTGAGAACATAGACTTTGCCGTCATGCACCACGGGGCTCGCGTTGGCGGTGGCGAGCTTGTTCGACTCCCACGCGAGCGACGGGCTGGTGCCGGTGATGTCGAGCGCGGTTAGCCCGCCGGCAGGGATATAGACGCGGTTGCTGGTCGCCGTGGCCGAAGGGATGCCGCCGCTTTTGGCTTCGAACTTCCAGCGCTGCTCGCCGGAGTGTGGGTCATAGGCGGCGATTCCGTCCGACGAGAGGAGGAGGACGAGATCCTTGCCGTCCGGGCCGCGGAGGATGGCGGGCGAAACCCAGTTGGCCCCCTTGGGGCGGTCGATGCGCCAGCGATTCTCGCCGGTCGTGGTGTCGATGCCGGCGGCAAACGAGTCTCCTTGGCACTCCACCTGCACGACAACGGTGTCGCCCACGACCAGCGGTGAGCTGGACATGCCGACATCGTTGCCCGCTTTGGGATAGTCGAGGCCCAGGCCGCGATACCAGAGCAGGTTGCCGTCGAGATCGAGGCAAACGAGATCGTTCGACGAATAAAACGCAAAAATCCGCTGGCCGTCGCTGGCGGGGGTGGGGGCCGCATTGGCACTCTCGGGATGATGGAACGGCCGTCCAGTCGCCCAGACCTGGCGATGCCAAAGCTGCTTGCCGGACTTGGCATCGAATGCGAGTACGTGCAGCCGATCTTCGACGACCGGGCCGGAGCTGGCGGTCAAGAAGATCCGGTCGCCAACAACAATTGGCCCGCTCACTCCGCGGCCGACGAGCGGCGATTTCCAGGCGGCGTTCTCGGTTGCACTGAACTTCGTTGGCAGCTTTTGATCGGCGGCAACGGGGTTGTTTTCACTGCCGCGGAACTGGAGCCAATCGGCACCGAGGAAGGCGGGGAGGAGTGCGATCAATACCAAGCGTCGCATATTAGATTTCCAATTGACGAGGGGGCGAGCGGGAGTTGGAGCGAGTGGAAGATGGAGATTGTTTGGTTCTTTGGTCATTCTCCCCCTCCCCCGCTCTCCCGCTCTCCCACTCCGACTTTTAGCGCCACCTTCGCCGTGGGCCGATCTTGCGAAAGGATCGCAGTGCCGATGACATCGCAAACGCGCAGTTGAAACTGCCAGTTTTGGGCCCAGGCTTCGGTCTGCTCGTTCTGGCAGACTTTGAGCAGGATCGTGTTCTTCCCTTTCTTGAGTTCACCCTTGGCAAAATACTGATCGACGGCAGAGTTCGCGTGATAGACGTGGTTCTCGGTCAGCAGTTTGCCGTTGAGCCAGATCTTGTTGGCGTTGATGCAGCCCAATCGCAAATCACACGGCTGGTCGCGGTCGGAGAGAAATTCCGCGTAGGCATAGGCGACGGCACCTTTGTGCTTGTCGAGGGCCTTAGTGAGATCAACGTTGCCGTAGTCGTCCGTAGTTGCGTGATCGAACCACTTGACCTTCCCCTTTTGGCCCTCGTATTCCGCGGCCAGATCGACCTTCTCCTCCGGTGGATAAGCCGAGTCCCACCCTTTGTCATCGACGTTGTCGAACGGCCCGATCAGCTTCCACGCCATCACAAAGCCCATGTGCCCGGCGATGTCGGGTTTCTCACCCAGTTCGACGAGCTTGGCCGCGGCCGCTTTGATCTGGTCGAGGTCGCGAGCGTGGAACAATGCCTTCTGATTCACAGCAATGGCTTGCGGCTTGTCAGTGATCTTGGCCGATTCGGTGAGCAGCAACGCGACCGCGTCGCGCCGCAGTTCGGTGCTGGGATCATTGAGGAGCGTCGGAATCAGCCGCGATTCGGCTGCGGGATCGACCGTCGCAATCAGTTCATAGGCGAGCCGGCGGCCGCGTGGCGCGTGCTTCGTTTCGGCGAGGAATTTTTCGAGGTCCGCCACCGGCAGTTTGCCGCCGCGCTGGGCGACTGACTCGGCAGCAATCCGCAGCCAGTTGGTTGCGATGTCGTTCGCCCCGTCCATCGCCGCCAGAATTTGCGGCAGGTCCGCGCTGCTGGCTTGCGAGACGGCCTTGGTCGCGGCGAGGGCGTCGGCATGGCCCGCGCCCTTGGGGCCGACGGCCCGAATCTTGGAGAGTGCCGGGCCAAGATCGGCAGCCTGGCTGGAAATGTTTCCAAAGAACAGGCAAGCCAACAGAGCGAGCGCCAGTCGCTGGCGAAAGCGGCTCATGGGAGGAGTCCTCAACAGCAGAGATGAACAGGTAGGCCAGACGTGGGAGAGACGACGGCGGGAATCATGACCTCGGGTGATTGTAGCCGAGTGACAAACGGGACTACCAGCACGCAGACGGTCGTATGCATAACGCGAAAAAAATCCTGCTCCGCGAATTATCTCCTTAAGTCGTTTCCTGTGCAGGAGTTAAAAATGATTTCTGGTTTATGCAGTTATGCACGTTATGCATTTTCACTACTTTCGAGGGATGGCTTGACGAAGATCGTGGCGTGATGCTCTTGCCCGCCTATAGTGTCAAAATCGCTTGATGTGCTGAACTGGGTGACCGGGTGGCAATTTCTCAATTCCCAGCAGCCACATTCCCCCCATGATCGCGCCGCAGAAAAGTCCAAACACTACAAAGAACAGAACCACCCCGAGCAGCGTGCGGAGGGCAAATCGCGCGGGAGAGTCCTCATGCCCTACTTTCATCGCGCCCATCCTACCGCTCGGTGGGAAGGGGAGCAAAAGACATCGCGACCGAGAATCGCCAGCCCTGCGCCCACTAACCTGTGGACCATTCTCTGCGTCCATCCAATCAATGTCAAGCGTTTGTACAGTATTTCCAAGCAGCCGTCTCTTGCTGCGGCGCGCGATGGTGCCGGGCCGGCGAAACACGCTTCATGGAGACGCTCCAAGCAGCCGCTGGCCTTGACCAATCGCACGAATTTCAAGACCATCCGCCCCCGCAGTGGGGTATTCGCATCTTTCGTCGGTTGGAACAAAGGCTATGTCGTTCCGTTTTGCGATCGATGTCGCTTCTGGGTTCGTTCTCCTTGTCGTCGCCATCTCCGCGGGTTGCCTCAATCTGGGCGGCCGCACGACTTACTTACAAGAGAACCCGGAAACTTCGGGCCGCATTTCGGCGCTCGAAACCCGAGTTGGGGCGCTCGAGCACGTCTATTCGATGCAAGGTCCGCTCACGCAGTCTTCCGCTGAGTCGATTCCATCCCCATCCGACCAGACGTTGCCGTAACGACGAGTAACCGGCAGCGCGACCACTGGTCGCGGCTATGTTTGCTATCTCAGCCATCATTCCGCGGCTAGGCAGCCCCGCGCGCGACGGCTAAAATTCGCATCGCAATTGGGCGAATTCACGTATTCCAGCTTCGCGGTGCCTCTTCATGTCTGCTACCGGCCTCAACATACGTCCGTCGGGCGAGATCGACTGTCTTTCGCTGGGGGCGCTCGTCCACCGGCTCGATCCGGGCGTCATTCCGTTTCGCAAAGCCAACCAGTGTGCGATTCACGTTAGCGGCGGCGAGTTCAACGTCGCCGCGAACCTGGCCGATTGCTTCCGCCTGAAGACGGCGGTCGCGACGGCGATGGTCGATTACCCGATTGGCGAGCTGATTCACGAGCGCGTCCGGGCGATGGGAGTCCGGCCGTTTTACAAGCAGTTCAAGCACGACGGCGTGACCGGGCCGAACATGGCGACGGTCTATAGCGATCAGGGGAAAGGCGTCCGTGCCCCGGTCGTGTTCTATAACCGCTGCAACGAAGCAGCCGCGCAGCTCAAACCGGGCGACTTCGACTGGAAGGCGATCACCGCCGGCGGAGTCCGCTGGTTTCATAGTGGCGGCATCTTCGCGGCCCTCTCGGCCACGACGCCCGAACTGATCATTGAAGGGATGAAGGCGGCCAAAGCAGCCGGGGCGATCGTTTCGCTCGACCTGAACTTCCGGGCCAAACTGTGGCAGATTTCTGGCGGCCTCGACAAGGCTCAGGAAACCCTGCGGCGGATCGTGGCCAACGTCGATGTGCTTGTCGGCAACGAAGAAGACCTGCAGAAGGGGCTCGGCCTGAAGGGGCCGGATGTTGAAGCCAAGAAGAGCATCGACCCGACCGCCTTCTTCGGCATGATGGATCAGGTCGCCAAGGAACTGCCGAACATCAAGATCGTGGCCACGACGCTCCGCGAGGTTCACACGACCAACCGGCACGAGTGGAGCGCGGTCGCCTGGATCAACGGCAAGACGTATCAGGCCCCCGAGTGTGAGCTCGACGTGCTCGACCGCGTCGGCGGCGGCGACGGCTTTGCGGCGGGGTTCTTCTACGGCCTTCTGTCCGGCGCTTCGCCCGAAGATGCCTTGCGGCTCGGCTGGGCTCACGGCGCGCTGCTCACGACGACCCCCGGCGACACGACGATGGTTACGCTCGAACAAGTGCAGGCGTTTGCCAAGGGAGGCTCGGCACGGATTCAGCGGTAGTGGCCAATGTCCGACATCGCCTTTGATCGAGATGATGAATACGACACGAGGTTGCATCGGCTTTACCGGGAAGAGGGCTGGTTAGGTGGTGCGCATGTCGAAGTCTGGTATTACTTGAGTTGCTTGACTCGAACGAACTACCGCTCAAGACCTTTTGAGATTTGGCAGCCAGCAGCACGGCAATTCTTAACTGAGGAGACGCCCGAATCCGCTTGGATCACTCGATCAACGTATTTTGAAAGCTTCGCCGTTCTCATTTTCAAGCATTTGTATCGCAACAGCAGACTTCACGTTCGCTATCCAATCCGCAAAGAGACGCGACGAGAGTGGGTTGCACGCAATGCAATTGCGAATCCAAAACTTGATATCGATAAGCTGGCAAAGCTGCTGAAAACTACGGTCAAACAAATCGAGCGAAATGCTGACGCCATGTTGGCACGCCGCGAATATGCCAGACTGAACGCTGGCTCCTGAACCCTGAACCCCGACCTCTGAACCCTTCCCATGCCCGCCACCGCCGACATCGGTCTCATTGGACTCGCCGTCATGGGCGAGAATCTCGCCCTCAATATCGAAAGCCGCGGCTTTACGATCGCGGTTTATAACCGGACGACCGCCAAGGTCGATGAACTGCTCGCCGGCCGGGCGAAGGGGAAGAAGTTCGTCGGCTGCCATTCGATTCCCGATCTGGTCGCGAGCCTGAAGTCCCCCCGCAAGATCATGATGATGGTCAAGGCGGGGCAGCCGGTCGATGAACTGATCGAGCAGATCCTGCCGCACCTTTCGCCCGGCGACGTGCTGATCGACGGCGGCAACGAGCACTTCACGAACACGGAGCGGCGCGCGAAGTACCTGGAGGGGAAAGGGCTGCTCTATGTCGGCACCGGCGTTTCCGGCGGTGAAGAGGGTGCTCTCAAGGGTCCGAGCATGATGCCCGGCGGCAGTGCGGCGGCCTGGCCCCTCGTAAAGCCGATCTTTCAGGCGATCGCGGCCAAGGTCGGCCCGAACAACGACATTCCGTGCTGCGATTGGGTCGGCCCGGGCGGTTCCGGGCACTATGTGAAAATGGTGCACAACGGCATCGAATACGGCGACATGCAGCTCATCTGCGAAGCGTACCTGATGCTCAAGGAGGCGGCCGGTCTCTCGAACGACGAGCTGTACAACGTTTTCGATCAGTGGAACCGGAGCGAGCTCGAAAGCTACCTGATCGAGATCACGCGCGACATCTTCAGCGTGAAAGACGATCAAGGGGGCGATGGCTATCTCGTCGATAAGATTCTCGACGTGGCCGGAGCCAAAGGGACCGGCAAGTGGATGAGCCAGCACGCGCTCGACCTCGGCACGCCGAGCACGATGGTCACCGAGGCGGTCTATGCCCGTGGCCTGTCGGCTATGAAGACCCAGCGGGTGCATGCCTCGAAGATCCTGAAGGGTCCAACCGTCGCTTCGTCGGGCGTGAAAATCGGCGATAAAAAGGCGTTCATCGAAACGGTCAAGCACGCCCTGTTCGCCTCGAAGATTTGCAGCTATGCCCAAGGCTTCGTCCAACTGCAAGCCGCTGCTGCCGAGCACCAGTGGCCGCTGAACTATGGCAACATCGCCCTGCTCTGGCGTGGCGGCTGCATCATTCGGGCGGCGTTCCTGGCGAGGATCAAGGAAGCGTTCGACAAGGATGCCAAGCTCGAAAACCTGTTGCTCGATCCCTATTTCACCGACGCGACCGCCAAGGCACAGGACTCATGGCGGCAGGCGGTGATCCTCGCCACGCAAGCCGGCCTGCCGGTGATCGAATTCAGCAACGCTCTGTCGTACTACGACGCCTTCCGCCGCGAACGCCTGCCGGCCAACCTGTTGCAAGCCCAACGCGACTATTTCGGCGCTCACACGTATCAGCGGGTCGATAAGCCGCTCGATCAGAAGTTCCACAGCGAGTGGTTGGACTTGCGGCGAGCACCGAAAGCGTAACGTGAACTTACCTGCTCACTTTGCGACCATGCGTTCATCCCTCGGATGGCAACTAACATGACGGATTCTGCTGAGTATCTGAGTAGTTTGTTTGGCCTCGACAACCAGGTTGCCGTCGTCATTGGCGCGACGGGGGTCCTCGGTGGCGCGCTCGCCGAGGGGATTGCCCAAGCAGGAGCGAAGGTCGTCGTTGCCGGCCGCTCGCAGGAACGGGGTGATGAACGGGTGAAAAATATTGCGGCTCGCGGCGGAGAGGCCGTGTTTCATGCCGTTTCGGCCGACGAGCGCGAGTCGGTGCGGGCGCTGCTCGATGCAACGCTGCAGCAGTTCGGGCAGGTCGATATGCTCGTGAACTGCGCGGGGACGAATTCGGCCGTTCCTTACGCCCAGATCACGGACGAGCAATGGCACGGCGTGATTAACAGCCAGCTGACGGCGACGCACCTGGGCTGTCAGGTCTTCGCTCCTTATATGGCGGCGCAGACCGATGGCGGCAGCATCTTGAACATCGGCAGCGTGACGGCTCACCTGCCATTGTCGCGGGTCTTTGCCTATTCGGCTGCTAAGGCGGCCGTGGTGAATTTGACGCAAAATCTAGCCCGCGAATACGCCACGCAAAACGTGCGCGTGAACGTGCTTTGCCCTGGATTCTTTCCGGCCGAACAGAACCGCAAGATTCTGGATCAGGAGCGCGTGGCCAACATTATGCGAGGCACGCCGATGGCCCGCTTTGGAGAGCCGCACGAGCTGGTCGGGGCGGCGCTCTTGCTGCTCTCGCGGCGGGCCGGATCGTTCATCACAGGCGAAGATATCTACGTGGATGGCGGGTTTACTTCGATGAGGTTCTAGGCGGCAGGAGGCTGGCGTGGCCCACACGGTTGTCATCTTCGGCGCTTCCGGCGACTTGACCAGCCGCAAGCTGATTCCCGCACTCTACTCGCTCTACCACAAGGGACGCCTGCCCAAAGAGACACGCGTTATCGGCGTGTCGCGGACGGCATTCACCAGCGAAGCGTGGCGGGAGGAATTGACGGCGAGCACTCAGAAATTCGCCGGCAGCGAGTTCGATGCGGCAAGCTGGCAGAAGTTCGCGGCAAACATTTATTACCACCCGGGCGACATCGACAAACTGGCTGATTTTCAGGCGCTCGCGAAGCTGCTTGATCAGCTTGAAGGAAGCCCCGGCGCGGCACGGCTGTACTACCTTTCGACGGCGCCGGCACTGTATGCCACAGCGATTGCGAACCTCGGAGCCGCGGGACTAGCCGATGAATCGCACGGCGTGCGGCGCATCGTGATCGAGAAGCCGTTCGGGACGGATCTGAAGACCGCGCAGGCGCTGAACAAGTCGGTCCATGAGGTCTTCGCCGAGAGCCAGGTCTATCGCATCGACCATTACCTGGGCAAAGAAACCGTTCAGAACCTCTTGGTCCTGCGGTTCGCAAACTCGATCTTCGAGCCGCTCTGGAATCGGAGATACATCGACCACGTGCAGATCACGGTGGCGGAGGAGGTGGATGTCGGCCGGCGGGCTGGTTATTACGACCATTCCGGCGTGCTGCGCGACATGTTTCAGAACCATCTCCTGCAACTGCTCATGATCACGGCGATGGAAGCGCCGGCCCGGTATTCGAGCGAGTTTGTGCGCGACGAGAAGGTGAAGGTGCTGCGGGCGGTAAAGCAAATGACCGGCGGCGACTTTGCCCGCGACACCATCCGCGGGCAGTACGACGGCTATTTGCAGGCGGAGGGAGTCGCCAAGGGGAGCCAAACGGCGACGTTCGCCGCCCTCAAGCTGCACGTCGATAACTGGCGGTGGCAGGGAGTGCCGTTCTACCTGCGGTCGGGGAAGGCGATGAGTTGCCGGACGTCGCAGATCGTCATTCAGTATCGCGAGCCGCCGATCATGATGTTCAGCGGCGGCCCGCGAGAACACATGGACGCTAACAAACTAGTGTTGCAGATCCAGCCAGCCGAGGGCATCCAGTTGCACTTTCAGACAAAGGTTCCCGACGCCGGGATGAACCTGCGCTCGACCGACCTCGATTTCAAGTTCTGTCGCGAATTCACGGGGGTCATGCCCGACTCGTATCAGCGGCTCTTGCTCGACGCGATGAACGGCGACGCGAGCCTCTTTGCTCGCCATGACGAGGTCGAAGTGGCATGGAGCATCATCGATCCGATCCTTGCGGCATGGCAAAGTCCTGCCGCTCCTCCGCTGGAGACGTACCCCACAGGCGACTGGGGTCCGCTGAGCAGTGCCGAGTGGATGCAGGCCCAAGGACGCGAGTGGTTCGACGTTTGCCCGGTGCTGCACTAAGTGACTTCTTTTCAATGTGAAAATAAGTCCACTTCGCTCCCTGCCAGTGCGGATTCAGGGTTTTCCCTCGCTCGCAGGGAACGCGCCAGCAGGTCCCGTGCGTCGAAAGACTCAGCCGGAACTACCGGCAAAGTTGTGGCAATTTCCGAAAGGCCTAATTAGACTGGCCCGGTAGTCGTCAGAATCTCCAGGTCCGCTCTCCGCTTTAACCCGTCCCCTGAGGGGTTGCTGTCGTGAATTCCCGCGCCCGATTCGAGTCATCTATGCGCCGAAATCCCAAGAATGGAAACGCCTCGCGCGATGCCGGCAAGCACCGCGCGCGGCGAATGTTCTTTGAAACCCTCGAGTCGCGTCAACTCTTGACGGTCGCCTCTCCTACGGATGTCGGGACGTTCTGGGAAACGTATCCGGGCAACTACGTGCCGCCGACGCAGTTCAAAGCGACGGCTCCGAACTATTTGTCCGCGCCGAGCACCGCCAGCCCGCTGACGGTCGCCGTCGATTACCTGCGCGCCAATGCAACACAGTACGGTATTCAATCGCGGGACCTCGACCACTACACGGTCACGAATCAATACACCGACTCGCATAACGGCGTCACGCACATCTATTTGCAGCAGATGTATAACGGGCTGCCCGTGGCCGACGCCTTGGCTAGCATTCACGTCTCGCCGACCGGGCGAGTGCTTTCGGCGGGGATCAACTTTGTCACCGGCCTGCCGACGCCGCCGCAGTTCTCGACGCCCGCGCCCTATATCAGCGCGCTCACCGCGCTTGGCACAATTGCGAGCTTGGGCGGACGCTCCGTGAACATGAGCCAGCTCACCACGCACAATTTTGGCGGGACCGAGCAACTCACCTATTACTCCGGCCCGGGGCTCAATGGTTTTGCCGCTCAGGCGGTTTCCGCTTCGCTCCACTATGTTCCCAAACCAGATGGAAGCTTGGAACTCGCGTGGAAATTAGGCATTCGCTATTCCGATAGCACGCATTGGTTCGAGGGTAGCATCGGCACGCAGTTCGGCGGCCGCGTCGGACAACTCATTCGTTTGGCCGACTATCGAAAAGATGCTTCCTACAACGTTCTTCCATACCCACTGCGCGACCCACTCGACGGCAACTTCGATGTTGTTGTAAATCCTCAAGATCCCACGGCATCCCCGTTTGGCTGGCACGACATCAATGGATTTGTGGGTCCGGAATTTTATGACACGCGCGGCAACAATATCTCCGCTCAGGATGACATTGACGACAACGATCAAGGGGGACTCTATGGCCTGCCAGTCGCTCCACTGACACTTGATTTCAACACACAGGTCACATTGCCCCTCGGTGCCCCCGCAACTTACCGCGAAGCGGCTACGATCAACGCGTTTTATTGGGCGAATTTGGCCCATGACATCAGCTTCCACTACGGGTTCACCGAGATTGCGGGCAATTTCCAGCAAGAGAATTACACCAATCTCGGCATGGAGGATGATCCGGTTCGCGTGGACATTCAGGATAGCGGGGCGCTCAACAACGCCTTCATGTTCACGCCGCCAGATGGACAAGTTGGGCGGCTTTCCCTAGGCATTTCCACATCCTTTGTTCCCAACCGCGATAACGCCCTCGACAATTGGACAATCATCCACGAATACACGCACGGAATTTCCGATCGTTTGACGGGCGGTCCTGCCAACGCCAGCGCCTTGGTCCAACTCCAATCGACGGGCATGGCCGAAGGCTGGAGCGACTGGTTCGGCTTGATGCTGACGACCGACTTTACGACGGACACGGCCAACACGCCGCAAGTCGTCAGTGAATGGGTCGATGGCCCGCCAGGCGTCGGCATTCGCCGCTTCCCCTACAGTTTCAACCTGGCGACGAACCCGCTCACGCTCGACGACTTCAACGGCATTGACCCGGTATCCGGAATCCCCAATTCAGAAAGCCACAACGCGGGTGAAATCTGGGCCTCCGCCTTGTGGGATCTCACCTGGCTTCTCATCCAGAAACACGGCTTTGATCCCGATTTCTACAACGGCGACGGTGGAAACAATCTGGTCATTCAGCTCGTGTTTGACGGCATGAAGCTGCAGCCGGCCAATCCCTCGTTCCTCGAAGCTCGCGATGCGATCCTGGCGGCCGACCTCGCCCTGACCGGCGGCGCCAACTACACCGAAATCTGGACAGCCTTCGGTCGCCGCGGCTTCGGCCAGCTCGCCGACGACGGGCCCAGCGCAGCGTCTAGTATCGTCACACAGTCGTTTGTCGTCCCACCGCCGCTGTTTGGCGTGAGCGGCACCGTCTATGAAGACATCAACAACAACAACCAGATCAACGCGACCGACGCGCCGCTTTCTGGATGGGTCATTTACGCGGACCTGAACAACAATAGCACGCTCGATCTGGGCGAGCCACGCACCACCAGTGGCGCCGACGGCACGTACAGCCTGGCTCTGACCACGCCGGGAACCGTGACCATTCGCGAAGAGGTTCAGACCGGGTATCAGCGCATCCTCCCCTCGGGAGGCAGCTTTACGCTGAACGTGACGCAAGGCTCGAGCTTTACCGGCCGCAACTTCCTCAATCGCCAGGCCCCAGGCGAGATCACCGGCATCAAGTTCAACGACCTCGACGGCAACGGGACGCGCGATCAGGGTGAGCCTGCGCTGGCCGGAGTCATGATCTATGTCGATATCAACAAGGACGGCCGCATCGGCGTCCTCGAACCGGCCGCCGTCACCGATGCCAGCGGCGTCTATCGCATTGTGAACGTTCCCGTCGGCAGCGACCATCACGTTCGCGAAGTCGTCCAGCCAGGCATGGTGCAGACCTTCCCTGATCCGAATGATGAGAGCACGCTCGGGGGCGCCCACATCGGCGTTTCTGTCGCTCGCGGCGCCGTCACCTCGGGCATCAACTTCGGCAACAACCAACAGATCGACTTTGGCGACGCTCCGAATAGCTATGGGACGTCGCTCGCTTCCAATGGCCCGCGGCACGGTGTCGTGCTGGGATACGGCCTGACCCTCACACCTGCGAGCGCCAGCAACGTCGTCGATGGGCCGAGCGTTGAGGCAGGCGGCCTGCCGAGTCCCAACGCCACGGGTGACGATGTCGTGAATCCGAACACGAATAGCGTGGACGACGAGAACGGCGTGCTGTTCCTCACCGGTCTTACGCCCAGCACTCCCTCGGTCGTCAGCCGGGCGACGGTTCGCGTCGGCGTCCGATCGACGGGCTTCTCGGCCGGCGTGCTCCAGGGCTGGGTCGATTTCAACCGCGACGGCGACTTCCTCGATGCCGGCGAACAGATCATCAAAGATCTCTCTCTCGCGACTGGCATTCACGACATTCAGTTCGTCGTGCCGCAAAATGCGTTGCTCGGCAGCACGTTTGCCCGCTTCCGCTACGGTGTCGAGCGCGGCATCGGTCCGCACGGTGCGGCCTTGGTCGGTGAGGTGGAGGATCACGTCACCGACATCCTGCAGGATGCCGTGATCGCAGTGAACGATGTCTTCCCCGATCTCACCCGCGTCCCGCCCGATCCCTTCATTCAGCTCAACAGCGTCAACAACGTGCTGAATGTGCTCCGAAACGACTTCGGCTCATCGGTCGATCCGACGCCCGACATCGTCGATGACTTTAACGACCCAGGGAACACGAAGCCGACGAGCCAAGGGGGCACGGTTACGTTCCAAGGCCCGAACCTGCCGCTGCTCTACACACCCCGGCCGGGCTTCACCGGCGCTGACACGTTCTCGTACACGATTACGGCAACGGGGAGCCCCACCAACAGCACTGCCACCGTCACCGTCAACGTCTCGCCTTCCAATCCGATTGCCGTCGACGACATCTACCAGTTCAACTCCGGCGCGACAGGCGTCGATGTGTTTGTCCTGGCCAACGATATCGCCTCGCTCAATCAACAGATTCGCGTGAAGGCGGGAACGGTTGTCTCACTCACCTCTCCCAACCCCACGTCGCTCATCCGCAGCGCCAGCGGCGACCGCCTCGTCTTCTCGGCGAACGGCTTTACCGGGACGGTGAAGTATCAGTACACGATCGAGGATAACGATCCGACGACCGCCGATTCGACGGCTGTCGTGACGATTCAGGTGACACCGGCTCCGACGACGCCGGCTGCCAGCCATGCGGCCATCTTCCGCACGCTTTATGTGCCGGCCGATGCCAATGGCAATCCGATTGGTGGCCCGACCACGTCGATCGACATGTCCGTCAGCCCCTATTTCCTCGTCCGATTGCTGGTGCAAGATCCTGCTGGAACGCCGGCCGGATTCCCCAATACGACGGGCGTCGAATCGGCTTACGTTGATTTTCTCATCAGTGAGATTCAGAAGGCCAATCCGCTCGCCGCGCTGGTCGTTCCCGTCGAGGAGCAGGACGGAACCTTCAATATCCAATTCGCTTCGCAGTTTGGACTCGGCCAGTTTGAAAGTGCCGACTTTTCGACACCTGGTGTCGTGAATGAAATTGGCGCGTCTCACAGCGCGACGATTCCGCCTGCCGGCCTGGGGAACGGCGAGTTCCTCGTCATGTCCGTGCTGTTCCAGGCTCTGCAAAACGGCCGCGTCGTCGTTCAAGCGGACCACGCCGATTCGGCGCAACTCCCGCTGGCCCTCTTCGATCCCGCTGCGACGCCGTTCCCGGGACCGATCCAAGTTGCCGACGAACGCATCTTCATCCAGCCGGCACAAGAGCTGGTCATTACTGGCGCGGCTGGTTCTCCCGAAGGGGAATTCACCAACCTGCGCAACTTCTTCGATGTGAATGCGGACGAGATTGTCAACACGATCGACATCTTGATGATCGTGAACGACCTGACGCTCAATGGGCCCCGCTCGCTCAATCAGTTCGCCATCGCTCTAGCCGGCGTGCTCCCCGAGGGCTTCCTCGATACGAACCTCGACTCGATCGTGAACACGCTCGACATCCTCGGCATCGTCAATTACTTGACTGCCCGTGGGGCGTTCGTCGTGCCGCCGGGCGCCGAGGGAGAAGGAAGCGGCGATGCATTCGCTGGTCTTGCTGCGGAAGGGGAAGGCGGAGGGGCAACCGCCTTCCTCGCTGCGGCGGCACTGGCTGAGTCCGCACCTGCAGTCGATCCGGCCGAGATGGCGCTCGCCATGCTGGCCACCGAGCAGAATCAGTCGGTTGAGAAGGAAGCACCGGCGAGCGATGAATCCGAAGACGAAGTCGTCACGCTGAGCACGGCAACTGCCAGCGGCGGCGATTCGGTCGCCAACGACGATGCTCCGGCCTTGGGCCGCAAGTACCGCAGCCGCGGCGACCTGGATTCCGAGGCCGCCGACGAACTGTACAGCCGCTTGTCGGAACTGCGCGAGAGCCTTCGCAGCCGCCGTCGCGGACGATAGTCGATTGCCGTTAGAATGATCGTGGGGCAACCGTTCCGGCCAGTGGCCAGGGAGGCAGCGGTGCGTGCGATCGTGTGGTTTGGTGCGGTGGGGTTTGGCTTGGCGGCAGTGACGACGGCATTTGGCCAGTCGCCAGTTAGCTCGCGCCCTTACGACGGCATTCAGGCGGGGCTCGACGCGTTTCGCCTGGCCGAAGAGCGCCGGCAGCAAGCCTTTGCAGGACAGATCGCAGCCAACGACCAGGTGCGTGCTTGGGCCGGTTTGCCGACGACCCGCGGCGTAATGCTCTACTATGGCACGCCTCCGCTGGCCGATCTCGACCATGCCTATGCATACGGCGGCCCGGTTGTCGGTGGCTACCTGCGCGAACGGACCTGGTTCGGCCGCACACGCACGGTCTTTGAGCCGTGGCCCTATGTCCCGGGAGACATTTACGGCTACCGGTGGGAACAGCCCGTTCGCCAGCCGATCGGCCAGTGGCAGGGACAGACAGGCGAAAATCGCTGGGAATCGCACCCGATCTACGACCCGCCCCTTCCGAACCTGTTGCCCCAACCGATCGTCGAGTCGCCCCTTCTGGATGGCACTCCGTATGCGACCGAGCGCGACGTGATTCCCCCCGGCACGCCCCGCCGCGAATCGCGCGAGCACTAAAGCCGCGAGCCGTCGTGCTAAAGGCTTGTGAAGATTCGCTTTGCGAGCATTTCTGGGGCGTAGCTCCCCTTCCGCAATTCGGCAGGAGAGTGCTAGGATCGAAGGATTGCCCCCGCCCCGATTGAGTCCGCCATGCGCCGCCAGGACATCCGCAACATCGTCATCATCGCCCACGTCGATCACGGCAAGACGTCGCTGGTCGATTGCTTCCTCAAGCAGAGCGGCCAGTTTCGCGAGAGCGAACTCGACCACGACTGCATGCTCGACTCGAACGAGATCGAGCGCAAACGGGGAATTACGATCCTCGCGAAGAACATCGCGCTTCCCTACAAAGGGGTGAAGATCAACATCATCGACACGCCTGGCCACGCCGACTTCGGCGGCGAGGTTGAGCGGGTCGTCCGGATGGCCGACGGAGCGATCGTCCTCGTCGATGCGGCCGAAGGACCGATGCCGCAGACGCGGTTTGTCCTCAGCAAAGCTTTGGAAGCGGGCCTGCGGCCGATCGTTGTGATCAACAAAATCGACCGGCCCGACGCTCAGCCGCACGCGACGCTCGACGAGGCGTTTGGCCTCTTGATGGAACTGGGTGCCGACGAGCACCTTGAGGACTTCAAATACCTCTTCGCCAGCGGTCGCGAAGGTTACGCCACTGCCGACCCGGCGGTGCGCACGGACTCGGTCGCGCCGCTTCTCGACATGGTGCTCGAGTCCGTGCCGGGACCGGAGGTTGATCCCGATTCGCCGCTGCAGATGCTCTGCACGACGCTCGATTGGTCGGAGTTCGTCGGCCGCATCGCCATCGGCCGGATCAACTCGGGCACGATCAAGGTCGGGCAGACCGTCGCCGTGATGAAGTCGGGAGGCCGCACGACCGAATCGCGCGTTACGCAGCTCTTCACCTTCGACAAACTCGGCCGCGTCATGGTCGATCAGGTCACCGCTGGCGACGTCTGCGCGGTCGTCGGCATTGAAGACATCGAAATCGGCGACACGATTTGCCACCGCGAGCATCCCCGCCCGTTACCCCGGCTGACGGTCGATGAACCGACGCTGGAAATGATCTTCACGATCAACAGCTCGCCGTTTGCCGGCCGCGAGGGAAAGTACGTCACCAACCGCCAGCTTCGCGAGCGGCTGTTCAAGGAACTGGAGCGGAATGTTGCCCTCCGCGTGACGCAGGTTGAAGGGAGTGACACCTTTGCCGTCTCAGGTCGCGGCGTGCTGCACCTGTCGGTGTTGATCGAGAACATGCGCGGCGAGGGATACGAACTATCGGTCGGCAAGCCGCGAGTGATCACCAAGAAAATCGACGGCGAACTGCACGAGCCATTTGAAACGCTGGTCGTCGAGGTGCCGTCGGACAAGCTGGGGAGCGTGATGGAACTGGTCGGTCAGCGCCGCGGCGAACTCGAAGAGATGCATGTCCGCGGGGAATATACGCACGCCCGGTTCAACATTCCGGCTCGCGGACTGATCGGCATTCGCACGCGGCTCCTCAACGCCACGCAGGGAACGGCCGTGATCCATCACCGTTTTGCTGGTTACAAGCCGATGATCGGCGAAGTGCCGCGGCGGGCCAACGGCGTCTATATCAGCATGGTGACGGGGCGGGCAAACGCCTTCAGCCTGAACACGCTACAGGACCGGGCCGATATGTTCGTCACACACAACGACGAGGTGTACGAGGGGATGATCGTCGGCGAGAACAGCCGCGACAACGACCTGGCCGTGAATCCGACGAAGGAGAAGAAGCTCACGAACATGCGAGCCAGTGGGAGCGACGAAAACATCCTCCTCAAGCCGCCGCGCAAGATGGGCCTGGAAGCGGCGCTGGAATACATCGAGGACGACGAGCTGGTCGAGGTCACGCCGACGAGCATCCGCATCCGCAAGATGATGCTGACCGAAAACGATCGCAAACGTGAGATGCGGCGGACGGAAGCTCTGGCGGGGGCGCGCTGAACGTCATTCTCCGCTGAGGATAAGCCAGGCAAATGGATACTGCCCTCTGCCGTAAACTTTAAGCGACTAACGCCAAGGCGCGAAGAACGCAGAGATCGCAGTGGAACTCTGTTTCTCCCCTTCGCCTTTGCGAACTTCGCGCCTCAGCGTTGAATGCAGCGGGACTTGATAATTCATTTCGGTTCGGCGATGGGAGCCTTTGCCGCGAACCGGTGCCGCAGGTACTCAATCACCGCTGGCAGGACCGAGATCACGACAATCGCGATGACGACGATCTCGAAGTTTTCCTTCACGATCGGAATGCCGCCGAAGAAGTAGCCGGCGAGCGTCATGCTGAAGACCCAGAACACGCCGCCGGCCACGTTGTAGGCCAGGAACTTGCCGTAGTTCATCGAGCCGACGCCGGCGACGAAGGGAGCGAATGTGCGGACGATCGGCACGAAGCGGGCCAGGATGATCGTCTTCGCGCCGTACTTCTCGAAAAAGTGTTCGGTTTTCTTCAGGTGCGCGGGGTTGAGCCAGCGCGACAGCTTGCCCGACAGAACTCGCGGGCCAAGCCATTTGCCGATGTGGTAGTTGACCGTATCCCCCAGGACCGCCGCGACCGTGAGCAAAAGGCACAAGAGCCAAACGTTGATTTCGCTCCCTTCGAGCGACGCGACATAGCCCGCGGCGAAGAGGAGCGAGTCGCCTGGCAGGATCGGCGTAATGACGAGACCCGTCTCGGCGAAGATGATCCCGAACAAAATCGCATACGTCCAGCCGCGATACTGGCTGACGACTTGCGGCAGCACTTCGTCGAGGTGCAGGAACCAATTGAGGAGTTCGGTCATGCGGCGTGGAGGTAGGGTAGCCGAGCTCTCCGGAGTTCAGGCTGAAAACCTGAAGTCTGGCGACTTCAGCTAACAAGTATAGAACCGTCAGGCGCTTCTGGACGAGGGCAGATGCGGCGGCGAAATCCGCACGCGCGGTGCAACCGCTACTCCGGCAACGGTTTCCCCTTCGTTTCCGGGGCGATCCAGATGATCGCCATGCCGACGAGATAGATCAGGCTCATTGTCGAGCAAGCGAGCGGATAGCCGGCAGGAATCTCCAGTCCGCCGACGTTCAGGCCGTCCTTAAATAGCCCCATCAGGTTGCCGGTTTGTAGCACGCCGATGGCCGCCAGGATGCGGCCGAAATTGAAGCCAAAGCCTTGTCCCGTGGCGCGAACGTTCGTGCGAAACAGTTCTGGCAGATAGAGCGGGAGCCAGCCATAGAACGAGGCCGTCATCGTGCCGGCGAGGAAAGCCCAAAACAGCAAGCCGGGTCCATAACTGCGATTGAGCAGAAACAACCCATACACCGACGCCAGCGACAGCACGCAGAGCAGACAGTAGGCCGGGCGGCGGCCGAGCCAATCTCCCATCATGGCGGCAGCGATGGTGCCGACGATAGCACCGACGGCTAGCCAAATCTGCGTGTATTCTTTGGCGCGGGGACGTTCTGGCATCCCACCGGTGTATTGCGGTTCGTGGCCAAGGGCGTGCATTTGGGCCTGATAGGTCGATTCCGCCAGCTTATCCGCCCACGTCGGCGCCCATTGCGTCGAGCCCCACGTGCCGAGCAGGGCGACGCCACTCAGGCACGCTCCGAGCAGCATTCGGCGAAATGTCGGCTTCCAATCTTCGCCGCCGGTGGCGTATTGCTGGCGCTGGAAGAAGCGGATCACGGGGTAGGTGTAGCCGGCGGTGGCAATGATCAGGCCGAGCAGCGTCGCGGCAAAGCGGAGTGGGGCCGAGTGGTCCACGGCCCACACGTAGATAATGAGCGCCGGTCCGGCCAAGCCGACAAGTACGCCCAAAAGGTCGTGCGACTGCCAGTGGCTCGTCGAACCCTTCTCCTTCTCGTGCTGCCACTTCTCCGATTCGGGCACGAAGATGCGGATAAAGAACGTCAAGAGTGCCGGCAGTGTCCCCAGCAGCATCATCAGCCGCCAGCCGTTGTTGCGAACGAGCATTTCGACCGTCCCTTGCGGCAGGCCGACGGCCAGCATCCAACCCTCGAAGGTTTCCAGCAGCGAAAGGAGTCCCAGCCCCGCGAATCCGACGAGCAAATAGCCGACATTCGCCGCCGCTCCAATAAGGCCGGCCATGAAAGCTCGCGAGCGATTCGGCCAGACTTCCATCACCAAGGCGACGCCAAGCGACCATTCGCCCCCCATGCCGAGCGACGCGATGAATCGGAGCACGCCCACTTGCCATGCCTCACCCACGACGCCGCACAGACCGGTGAAGAGCGCGTAGGTCAGCACGCTAAGCGTCATCGCCCGCACGCGGCCGATCCGATCGCCCAGCCAGCCAAAGAGCACGCCCCCGGTGGCCGCACCGACCAGAAAGCCGGCTGTGATGATGCCGAACCAGAGACCGATCATCTTTTCCTGATCAACCAGGGGCAGCGACGCAAGCTGCGCGGAGAGCAGATCCTTGACCGCCGGCCGGCCGACCATTGAAAAGATGCCCATCTCCGCCCCGTCGAACATCCAGCCGAGCAAGGCGGCAGCGAGAGCCATCCACTTGCCGGTTCCCGAGGGGGACTCGGGCGGAATCGAAACGGTCGGGCGAGTGGAATCGACGCGAGCCATGAGCTGATGGGGTAAGAGCAAGGGCAAGCCTGAGGGTGGTCTGATTGTACGGCACACGAAAGATGCCAAGTGAAGTTCCGAGACATTTTTTACCCCTCATCTTTTACCCACCTCGTCCTCCTTTAGCCGATACAGCCGCACGCGGTCGAGGTCGCGCGTGGATTTTGGCGAAGTGCGCGGGTCGGCCAAGTCGAGCAAGACCACGAGGCTCGGCTGATAGTCAAATGGCTGGACGAGCTGCCAGCGGTGCTTCGCGGCCTCCCACTCCTTCGCGAACTGCGGATCGCGATTCGCATGCGGGCCGGCGACGAGGTACGTGGGAATCGGCCGGCCGGCATCGGTTGCGGGTTCCGTGGGGACCATTTGCACCGGCGACACGATTGACTCACCGGCGGCTTTGAGTTGGAAGAAAATCGCCGGCTCGCCGAAGACATACACGACCCGAGGCTCGCGGCGGATGTCGGTCGCACGGATTTGCTCAACGATCGAGACAAGGCCGCGGCGGTCGGTGGATACTTTCAGCACATCGTCGTGTGGTCGCGTGAAGGCAACCAAGAGAGCCAACCCGATCCAACCCATCACCACCGCGCAGCCCCAAGCGGGATGCAGTTGCTTTGCTTCATCCCCTCTTTCAGTGCCAATCGACCAGTTCAGTGCCGTCGCAAGACACGCGGCCAAGACCAGCGGCAACGCGAGACGCGGATACGGGGTGTAGAGCGGCGTGGCAACGACCATAGCGGCCCACCAGACGGCAATGAGGGCCAGACCAATTGCTCGCCGCCGTGACGCTGAGTCGAGCTTAGGCGTTTGATGTAGAGCGAGCGATTGCCGGACGATGCCAACCATTGCACCGAGGCTGAGCACGAATCCGGCTGTGACGACAAAGTAACCAATCGCTTCGACAATCGAACGGCCGACAAGTACAACGACGCTTCCCGCTTGCCGCGGTTGCAACAGTCGCGGCAGCAGGAGCGCGAGGGCAAGCCCAACGATGCTCCATCCAAGGGCAATAGCGAACTGATTTGACATCTGCCGACTCGCCGAGTGGAGCCACCCACCGAAGCCCACCACGTACTTCGCGTGGTTCGCCGCAATGGGGCCGTAGCCGCCGACCGACTGCAGCGAAATGTAAAACGGCATCCACACGAGAGCCGCCACGACGACCGTCAGCACGAAGCAGGCAATCCAGTCCAGAAGTTCATGTCGCCCCGGCCGCAGGAAGAACCAGAGCACGGGGATCGCCGCGGCTTCGATGGCCAGCGGCAGCCAGCCGTTGTACTTCGTCCACCAGGCGAGGCCGGTGTAGATCCCGGCAGCGATGGCCCAGCCGTAAGTAGCAGGCACACTCCGTGTGCCGTCATCGCCGTGGGGCAGGCGTCCCGCCTGCCATGACTGCCCCACTGCTGCCAGCGACCTCCCCACCGCATCCACCGCCAGCACCAGCCACAAACCCAGCACCACGTCCGTCAGTGCCGTCGCGCTAAACGTGATGTGAAAGTCGCTTAGCCCCACCAGCGCCGCCGCTGCGAGACCAACCGCCGGCCCAAACCAACTCCGACCAAACCACCAGACGGCGACAATCGTCCCGCAGCCCGCGAGAAACGCCGGCAAGAGCGCCGCTACGTTCGGCGGCAGGCCCGCGAGCATTCCCGCTTCGATCAATGCCGGCAGCAGCGGCGGGGCATAGAACCGCTGCTGCGGATAGGCGTAATCCGGCGCACCGAAATAGACGTTCGAGGCATAGACCCCTTCGTCGAAGTGCTCGACGGCCGACCGCGTGAAAGCAAACCCTCGTGCCACGATGCCAGCCGCCAGGACCACACCCAGCAGCACCAGCTCACGCCGAGTGATCGCCTCTTGCCGGGTGGCACTGGCGTCCTGGCCAGTGCCGAGCGAAGGGCGAGAGGTGGCAGCTTTCATGGGCGGTCTTATTGCGACTTGTCGCTGACGGTCGAATGCCAGTCGATATACTGTACTCGGTCCCAGGCTCCCGCCTGGGACCGCACGAACCCGAGGCTCTGCCTCGTCTGTTCCGCAACCCGGGCCAGCGAGGCAGGAGCCTCGCGTTGGTTTCGTCCAAGGGGGGACCCTCGGACGGAGATTCAGCAGGAAGGCATTGTTACCAGGAAGGAATTGGTCCATGGAGAAAATTTCCGTCCGCGATGCTCGGCAGGCCGCGGCAATCGGGCATAACGTCCTCGTCCGCGGGTGGATTCGGACCCGCCGCGACAGCAAAGGAGGCTTCAGCTTTCTCGAACTGAATGACGGCTCGTCCCTCGCGAACCTGCAGGTCGTGGCCGACGGCAACCTCCCCAACTACGAAAGCGAAGTGAAGCACCTCGTTGCCGGTTGCAGCGTCGCGGTCGAAGGCGAGGTGAAGGCGTCGGGCGGCCGTGGGCAAGTGACCGAAGTTGCTGCCCGCAAGATCACCGTCCTGGGCCTCGCCGACCCCGAAACTTATCCGCTCCAAAAGAAGCAGCATTCGCTCGAAAAGCTTCGCGAATGGGCCCACCTCCGCCCGCGGACCAATACCTTCGGCGCGGTCACGCGGGTCCGCAACTGCGTCAGCAGGAGCATCCACAACTTCTATCAGGAAGAGGGCTTCCTCTATATCCACACGCCGATCATCACCGCCAGCGACTGCGAAGGGGCGGGGGCCATGTTCCGCGTCACCACGCTCGACCTCCCCAAGCTCGCCGCGGCCGGCCCGCCGATCAAAAACGAGCTCGACTTCTTCGGCAAGCCGACCTACCTCACCGTCAGCGGTCAGCTCGAAGGGGAAATCTTCGCCTGCTCGCTGGGCAAGATCTACACCTTCGGGCCGACGTTTCGGGCCGAGAACAGCAACACGTCGCGCCACCTCGCCGAGTTCTGGATGGTCGAGCCGGAAGTCGCGTTCAACGACCTGACCGACAACATGGACCTCGCCGAGCGGTTCCTCAAGCGAATCTTCAAGGACGCCCTGGAGCAATCGGCCGAGGACATGGCGTTCTTCAACGAGCATTACGACAAGACGGCGATCGAAACGCTGCAAAAGATCGTCGCCACCGACTTCCGCCGCCTGCCGTACACCGAGGCGGTCGAAATCCTGCAAAAAAGCGGCGAGAAATTCGAGTTCCCGGTCTCGTGGGGGATCGACCTGCAATCCGAGCACGAACGCTACCTGACCGAAAAACAGTTCCAGGGGCCGGTCATTCTCTATGACTATCCCCGCTCCCTGAAGCCGTTCTATATGCGGGTCAACGACGACGGCCGCACGGTCCGGGCGATGGACGTCCTCGTCCCCAAGGTGGGCGAAATCATCGGCGGCAGCCAGCGCGAAGAGCGGCTGGACGTGCTGACCGGGCGGATGGCCGAGCAGCACCTGCGGCCCGAAGACTACTGGTGGTACTGCGACCTCCGCCGCTTCGGCACCGTCCCACACGCCGGCTTCGGCCTGGGCCTGGAGCGAGCCGTGCAATTCATCACGGGCATGGCCAACATCCGCGACGTGATCCCGTTCCCGCGCACGCCGGGGAGTGCGGAGTTTTGAGGCGTCGGGCAATGACCAATTCTGCGTTACATAATCGAAACTCAGAGATTGTCCGGAGGACGCGCGCAGCTGCATTGCGCATTGATGGAATCAGCGATGAGATCGTAAGTGCTTTCAGCAACCCCCACTCGGAGCGCCGGGGAAATCAGTTGGAAGAATTGGGGCAAGAAATACTGATTGAATTGACACCTGCAGTTAGTTGGCTTGAAGTTCGAGACTCTCAGGCGGCACTTCTTTTGAAGCAACGCTTGTATGGAATTTTGAGTGAATCCAAGGCATGCGTCGAACTCCCGATTCCAGAGTATGCGGGCGGTGCAATCGCAGAGTCTCCACCTGGGACATCACCTTCAGTCGGCACCGTCCGGACAGCCACACTTTCAGTCACAGCCGCGCTTACTGCCCAGTCCCTCAACATCCTTGCAGATCGAATCGCAACTGAGACTCAATCGACTCAATTCCGAGTGAGACCAGTCAGCAAACACTCCCCGTTGTCGTCCACACTGCCGGAGATCTTTGGAAGGCATTGAGCGAGGGAAGAAAACCTGCAGTGGCAGTTTCGGCCATCGCTATATCTCCGCCATTCGGTCCAAATATCATGCGACCGACGTTTCCTCAATCTTCTGATCAATCAAAATGGGACACTCTGGATAAAGCAATGGCGATTTGCGACGCTGAGGGCGGCGACACAGCAGAAGCCATGCGAAAGCTAATTGCTCGTGTCGCCATCGCAGCAAGCGTCGATCGGCGCATCGTCATCAACATGCCCCTGGATGAATTTGTTCAAGCAGCCTTGAAATTGACTACACCGTTACGGAACAGCAAGCAGATTTTGCCTGAGGAAAAGGATTGCCAAATGAAGGATGAGCTTCCGACGCGGATTTGGAGTGTGCAGGAGTATTATCAAGCCAAGGAGTTTTACGAGAAACGTGGAGCCATTTTTAATCCCGCACTCGAACGGGGATCGCCAGCAGCAGCGCATGTAATTGCGCAACTCCAGCTGAAGGAGCAGCGGCAGTCAACTGACCGAGAGACAGCGCCACGTGCCGTGGAAACGACCGTGGGACTGACGAATAATGTTGACGTTGGCATTATCACGATTCGTGAAGATGAATTCCTCGCTGTATTGAATCGACTTCCATCCCGCAAGGCTCTGGAATACCCCAAACAAATCTATCAGTATGCTCGTGCATCTATACCGGATGGACGCGACATAGGTGTTGCCGTTGCTCGGACGATTGGTCCTGGTCATGCAGCGGCAAACTCATTGACACGAGATATGATCGACGAATTGAATCCCAAATGGCTTCTCGTTGTAGGGATCGCGGGTGGAATACCCGCTGATGAATTTAGAGGCGTTAACACAACCCGAATGTGAGGATGCTGAAGGACACGAGGGCCGCGGC
>CAYLLN010000044.1:0-56881 GCA_964384375.1 uncultured Pirellulaceae bacterium | reverse complement strand
GAAGTGCTGCCCGCTCACCATCAATCAGGCAGCCGTAAACTGTGAACGGCTACGAGAAAGCAGACCACGAAATACACTGCTAGGTTGCAACACGTACAGCGTGCAATGCTGCTCCGTCAGAAATGCACGATCTCGAACCGGGTCTGCCAGCGTGTAGAAAAAAGTGATGATCGCCTGAAACTCTGCGATCACATTCGTGAAGTAGGCGAGTTCGGAATCGTTTCGATACTCAAATGCAGCAAATGTGAGATTAACGAGACGCAGATTGTCGCGAAGGAAAAACATCGCTGCAAGTGACTTAACATCCGCAGCAAACCGCGCAGGCATTTCTTCCGACGTGTTTGAGAAAAACCCAATTCGTCTATAGGTAAAAGTGCCCTCGGACCTCAGATATGGAAAGACTGCGAAAACCACTTTGGGAGCGTCGCTGTACTGATGGCTGGTAGTCATTTGGTCCTTTGCAGGGTTGTCGTAGGCAATCGTCCCGCCTGCCCGACAAGAAAGCAACTCCTCATGACCCCCACGGCAGCACCGGCTTGCTCCTGGCTACCTCCCTCGGTCAGATGCGAATCTCCTCCAGCTCCTGCCCACCGCCCCACCTAACCTGGCGAGTCATTGACATCACGGCCACCTGTGAAACTTCGACCATCGAGCGAGGTCTTCAGGGCGGCGAGACGCCGATGGTGCAGTGGATTTGCCATTGCCCGCTGGGACTGTCGAATGTCATTGGTTCCTGCTGCGCGTGAATAGCCAATTGCGTGAGGGCGGATTCAAAGCTTGCAACCCAAGCGGCTTCTCGGGCCGCTAGCCGCCGGTGCTCCACGTACCAGCCGGCGCAGATCGCTACGACGACCGTCAGCCAAAGCACGTCGCGAATCGTAAAGCGGAACATGGAGTTGCTCCCAGCTAGGCGCTGTTTCGCCAGAGGTAGCTCGCTGCGGGCAGGACCAGGAACAGAGCGAGGAAGTAAACACCGGCAAGCACGACATGCCCCCAGTCGAACCAGACCGCGGCCAGAAAGGGTGGCCCGACTGCGAGCAGAATCAGCAGCGTGCGGAGGCGGAAACGCATGAGAATTACGTGCTCGTCGCGACTAAATCCAGAATTTGCAATACCACTCGATCGACCGACTGAAGACCTCGAATCGTGACAACCAGAAAATGGGCGCGTAAACCAAGCGAAGCGTCTCTTGCGAGACGAGACCGTGCTCTCGGAGCATCACCGCTGGTCCGGTGGAGAGGACATAAAGGACCAACGATGCAATCAGCGCGGTGACCAGCCAAACCGGACCTAGCGCCCACGAACTTGCCGAACGTTTGTCTTCCTGCTCTTCATCCATGCCCACATTGTGGCTGGTGCCCGGTCTCCGCGACAAGCAGAATACAAGATCGTTCATTCAGGCATCATCTTCTGGACCCGCTGGCCAGCATGACCTGAGCGGGGTTGATTGCCTGGTATTTGCCTTTGTGGGCGGTGATTTCGAAAGCTTGTGGGACCGATGCGAGGCCGGGGAGGACGTGGCGGATGGTCGGCTCCAGACGGACTCGGCCGGAGGAAACGAGGCGGACGGTGTGCTCCAGGTGCGTGCAGGTGCTGATGTCCGGGAAGACAAATCGGAGGCTTCGCTCGCGCATCCGGTCGATTGGCAGGGAGACGGGGCCGCCGAAGAACGAGACGCCGACGATCTTGCCGCCGGAGCGGACCGCTTCGAGGGCGGTCATCAGCGTCGTGTGGCCGGCGAGTCCCTGCTGAGGGCTGCCGCCGGCACATTCAAAGACGACGTCGGCCCCGTTGCCGCCGGTCAGATCGAGAATCGCGGCCAGGGCGTCGGTTGTTTTGGCGTTGATGGCCACGTCGGCGCCGAGTTCACGCGAAACCTGGCACGCTTCGTCCCGGACATCGACGGTGATCACCCGCCCCGCGCCGCTGAGGCGGGCGATTTGCAGGCATTCGAGGCCCATGCTCCCCTGGCCGAAGATGACGACCGTGTCGGCCATCTGAATGCCGGCCGTTTCGACCGCGGCCACGCTATCGCTCAGCGATTGCAGGCACGCGCCGACGCTGTCGGAGATGCGGTCATCGACGGCGACGAGCGAAATCTCAGGCAGTATCGCCAGCTCGCTGAAGCAACCGGGCAAGTCGAAGCCGATGACCGGCCCTGTGCGGCAGCGGGCGGAAAGCTCGCCACGGCAGAGAGAGCAAGTCCCGCAGGGGAGCTTGGCACGGGCGGCGACACGTTGGCCGACGCGGAAGTTCGTCACGCCATCGCCCACTTCGACGATGCGGGCACAGAACTCGTGGCCAAAAAGCTGCAGCGGGGCGTCGCGCTCCAGTCGCTGCTTCACGCGGTCGTAGGCGAGCGTTGGGATGCCGAAGGCGAGCTGGGCCTCGGTCACGCTCGGCTGCACGCAGAGAGGCTGGACGATGACGTGGCCCGGTTTGCAGACCGGGGGAGGCACGTCGTCGAGGCGCAGGTCGCCGAAGGCATAGAACCGCCACGCTTTCATGGCTGCACATCCGGGGGAGGGGAGGGGAGTAGCTCGAATTTCTGCAGCGTATGATAGTCGCCAGCTGGGGGCCGCTGTTTGGCGGCGGAGCGGACCACCTCAGCGACGTAGAAGCTGCCGCGGGAATCGAGCCAGATGTCGTGCGGGGCGAAGAAATCACCGGGCTTTGTGGGATGTTCGCCGCCACCCAGACGCGCGAGGACATTGCCCCCCTGGTCGAAGATGCTGACGCGGCCGCCGGTTGCGGCGGGATGTGGCGGCTCGGTTCCCGGCCACATGCCGGCGCGGTAACCAAGTTCGGCGACATAGACGTTACCGGCAGCGTCAAAAGCCAGGTCGCAGGGGCGGGCAATGCCGGTCCACTCGCTTAGGAAGTCGCCTTCAGGCGAAAACTGCTGCAAGCGGCTGTTCTCGCGATCGGCGACCCAAATGTTGCCACTGGTATCAATCGCAATGCCGTGCGGCACGTGGAACTGGCCCGGTCCATCGCCTGGCTCACCCCAGGAGCGAAGCAGCTTGCCATCCGGCGAAAACTTGTGAACGCGGGCGTTGCCGTAGCCGTCGGAGACGTAGATTTCGCCAGTTGGCCCGAGGGCGACATTCGTTGGGTAGTGAAACGGCGGGCCGGCGTGCGTGATCGTGCGGTAGTCGATGCTCGTTGCGCCAGTATCCGAGGGCTTGCCGCTCGTGCCGAGCGTCATCAGCAGTTGCCCGTCCGGCGTGAACTTACGGACGGTGTGCCCCAAGTCGTCGGTGCAATAGACCGCGTCGTCGGGTCCGATCGTGATGCCATGCGGGCGGGTGAAGAGCCCTTCTCCCCACGAGAACAGCAGATTGCCATCGGGATCGAAGACCGCGACGGGATGATCGCCCCGATTGAAGACGAAGACCCGGTCCTGCGAGTCGATGGCGACAGCGGTGACTTCGTGGACGATCCAGTCGGCGGGGAAGTGGGCCCAGTCGGCGATGGGGCGGTAGCGGGAAGGAGTGGGAGAGGTAGGCATATTTGGCAGGCGAGACGCCTGCCCCACGAGCTAGGCCATGCTCCGCAAGACGTCGATGCCGCGGTAGATCGTGGCGTCGGGGGCGGCGTAGGAGATGCGGAAATGCGTGTCCCGATTGCTGAATATGTTTCCAGGAATGATTAACAAGTTGTTGGCAATCGCACGCTGGACAAACTCGCTGCCGGTCCCTTCGGGCACCTTGGGGAAGATATAGAACGCCCCGCCGGGCTTTTCGACTTCGTAGAGGTCCGAGAGGCCGGCGTAGATCAGGTCTCGCTTTCGTTTGTAGTCCTCGGCATAGGGGGCGATGTCGACGTCCATCGCCGCCGCCCCCGCCCACTGCACCGGCTGCGGGGCGCAGACGAACGTGTATTGCTGCAACTTGATCATCGTGTCGATGATCTCGGCCGGCCCATGCACGAACCCTAGCCGCCAGCCAGTCATGCCGTGGCTCTTGCTAAAGCCGTCGATGACGAGCGTCCGGTCGTTGTACTTGGCGGGGGAGACGAACGGCTGGTCGTAGCAAAAGGCGCGATAGATTTCGTCGGAGAGGAGCACTACGTTCCGCTCGGCGGCGAGCTTTGCCAAGCCGCGAATTTCGTCCTCGCTCGCGACCACGCCGGTCGGGTTGGCCGGGCTGTTGAGCAGGATCATCTTTGTCCGGGGCGTGATCGCATCGGCCACCTTGTTTAGGTCAATGCGGAAATCGGGGTAGGTGTCGATCACGACGGGCACCCCGCCGACCAGCTTCGTCAGAGCCGTGTACATCACAAAATACGGGTCGAAGACGATCACTTCGTCCCCCGGATTCACCAGTGACCACATCGCCAGCGAGAGGCCGCCGCTGGTCCCGCTGCTGACGAAAACCTTGCGGTCGGCGTGCTTGTACTCGGCGTCGAGGCTTGCTTGCAGCTTTTCGCGTAGGACCGGCATCCCCTGCGTGAGGGCGTAGGCATTCTTCCCCGCCCGGATGGCATCAATGCAGGCGTCTTTGATCGGTTCGGGCACGTCGAAGTCGGGCTGGCCGATCGAAAGGTTGATCGGGTCTTTCATCTTCGCGGCCAGGTCGAAGACCTTGCGAATGCCGCTGGAGTCGAAGGCGCGGGTGCGGTCGGCGAGCATGGAGAGTGGCTGGTGGCTAGGGGCTGGTGACTAGGAGAAAGGAGAGTATCGGGCGATTGTCGCAAGTCCACAAGGCGTGCGGCTTTCCGTCTTGGCTGCTATTCATCTTGACCGGCGCGGGGCGGGCGATTCTACTGAGCCTCGGACACGAGCGAGCAGGCTTGGGGAAGTCGATCGTGCCGAGCCGCATGCCACAACAAGACCAGATCATTGCCGCATTGCGGCAGATCGCCCAAGCCATCGATACGTATTCGCGCCAACTCCTTACGGAGCATGGTCTCTCTGCGCCGCAAATCGGCACGATGCGGGCGATCGTTAAAACGGGCAGCTCCACGCCCAGCGAACTCGCCGAAGCGCTGCATCTGAGTCCGCAAACGATGGCGGGAATTCTACAGCGGCTCGAACAGCGCGGCATGATCCAGCGCGAGCGCGACGCGAGCGATCGGCGTAGCTACGTGGTACGGCTGACGACGGAAGGGGTCGCCGCAGAAGCAAAGGCGCCGCAGTTACTGCGCGATGAATTCATGGTGCAATTACAGAAGCTGCCGCTGTGGGAGCAGACGATGATGCTCGCCACGCTGCAGCGGATTGCCCAGATGATGCACGCAGATGAACTGGAGCCGGTGCCGTTTTTTGGCGCGGGCGAGGAAGAGCGACCGCGCGAGGGGTAGGTTCGCCCTGCCGGGGCTGACCTCACGCTTCACCCAAAACCCCGCCCGGCAGGCGGGATCTACTCATCCCCCGCGAGCTTCGTTCGCCCCATCGCCACGTCGAATTCGTAGAGCGCCGGTATCAGCAGGGCCGCCGTCGTGAAGCCGTAAGTGGCAGCGCTCACCAGGAACGCCTCGAAAAGGTGATCGACGAGGAAGTTCGTGATCGCGAAAAACGTGGCAAATGGCAAGAGGAGACACGCCAGGCCGATCGCTGCCGACGGGTTGCGGCTGCCGAGAGTGACGAACAGCCCGACGCTGCCACCGACGATGAACGCGAGGAACGGCCCGAGCTGCGTCTGGAAGCTGCCGCTGAAGCTGATCATAAAGAGAAGCAGCGTCACCACGCCGAGGAACAGGAAGAAGACGCTTCCCAGGCTGATGCCGACGGCCGATTTGGAGCTCGCATAATTCAGCCCGCAATGAATGCCGAGCATGATGACGAAGAAATCCATCACCGCCAGGCCAATGAGCAAATAGGCGAGGCTGTACAGCGTCAAACCGCCGGCCGCCCAGAGAACGATGCACATGATGAGCGGCGCGGCGAGCATTTCCTTGGTCACATAAGCGACGCCGAGCATCTTGCCAAAGATGAACTCCTTGGGCGACAAGTCCGTCACTAGCAACAGGTCGAGTGCTCCGCCGTCGCGCTCGTTGGTGATCGACGTGACCGCCAGAGCGTTGATGACGATGAGGCTCACCAGCGACAACAGCCCGAGCGGCCACGCCGTCGCGGGGATGATCGCCTCACTCGCACGGGCATAGGCCGAGCCACTTTGGATCGTGAAATAGAGGCCGGTCGCCGCGAGCACAACGAGGAGCAGATAGCCGAGGCGAATCGCAATCACCTTCCGGCCATAGGCCCAGGTACACATCTCACGCCACAGCACGGGATTGTCCCACACCGGCCGGCTTTCCTGGCTGACGGTGCGGACGCGGGCATCGACGTGGCCGAGGCGAGCGGCAGCGGCGGTTTTGGCTTCCGGCGCGATTTCTTCGGCTTCTTTGGGCTGCTGAAAGAGCTCGCGTCCGGGATTCCAGACTCGCAACCGGATGATGGCAAAGGCGTTGAGCAGCAGGGCAATCGACAACGCCACCACAACGAACAGCGTGTCCCCCGCCAGCCAGAACGAGCCGGCATCGCGGAAGGGATGTGCCGCGGCCATTACGGCGCTGAGCGGGCTGGCGGCCGCGGCGAGCGTGCGGACCTCGATCCCGCCGATCCGTTGATCGCCGGCAAAGGCGCCGGCGGCTTCCCACAGACCGATCCAGAGGACGAGGATCAGCGCCGTCATCGCGAGGGCCTGAAACGTCTTCTCACGGGCCAGGGCAACCGTCGAGCCGAGACTGCCGGCAGCAAGCACTGTAGCCAAAGTAACGAGGAATACGCGGCCAACTTGGGTCAGCGACACGCCGCCAAAGAGCGTGAGCAGCATGAAGATCGGCACAGCCGAAGCGAGCATCACCAGCACGTCGAGTAAGCTGGCGAGCAGTTTTCCCAGCACCAGTTCGTGGTTTGAGAGCCGCGTCATCAGGAGCAGCAGGATCGTCTTTTTATCCTTTTCCTGCGCGACGCTGCTGGCCGAGCGGAGTGCCGCCAGGAACGTCATCAAGGCCAGCTGCAGGGGGGCGAGGATGAGAAACAGGATCGAGCCGAAGCGGGCCATATCCTGCACGTTGCGGACAATCTGCGTGCCAGCCAGAACGAGCCAGGCCGTACACATCAGCACGAACAGAGCCAGACCATAGACCGTGCGATAAACAAAGTGCTGCGGCCGTCGGGGTGCCGTAACGAGTTCGCGGGTGAAGATCGGACCGATGAGCATTTCGAATTGCGGATTTCAGATTGCGGATTGCGGAATTAGGATTTGTGCGTGAGCAACTATCGCGTCGGCAGCGGTGTTACGACATCATAGACAACGAAGTTCGCCTGCGGGGCGTCCTTGGCGCGAGGGATCAGGAACCAGGGACGAGTGACAAGTGACTAATGACCAGTGACGGCGATCAGGTTGATACGCTCGATGCGGCGGTCGTCGCGGCGCTCTATGTCGAGCACGGCGAGGAGTTGCGGCGTTTCCTGCAGGGGCTGTTGCGCGACGGACAATTGGCGAATGACTGCCTCCAAGCGACGTTCGTCAAGCTGGTCGAACAGGGGAACAAGACGCGGGAGGAGACGCGAAAGGCATGGCTCTTTCGGGTGGCTTATCACGAGGCGATGGCGTATCGACGCCGCGAAGCGACCGGGCAGCGGGTCATCGAGCGGGCCGCTTGGACCAGCAACGGCTCGGCAGCGCCGGCTGATGAACCGGTGGCCCGGTTCGAGTCGGTCCAGTCGGTGCGCGAAGCTCTCGACGAGCTGCCCCCCGAACAGAGGCAGGTGGTACGGATGCGGATTTATGAAGAGAAAACCTTCGCAAGTATCTCGAAAGAGTTAAATATACCCCTCGGTACTGCGTTGGCTCGCATGCGGTCGGCAATGGTGAAGCTCCACGCTCGGCTAGCCAAACAGAAAGATTCCGAAAAATAGTCGTCAACCCATCAATAATCGTCGCCGGTTGCTCATCGTACTTCGGAAGGCCTGCTTTGGGCTGATCCAACCATGCATAACAATCACTGTCATAACGAACTCGACTGGACGGCGTTTTGCTATGCCGCCGGCGAGTTGTCCGCGCCTGACGCGGAAGCATTCGAATTGCGGCTGGCCGACGATCAAGCGGCACGTGAGGCCCTGGCCCGCGCGGTCGAACTGACGCAGGCGGTGGCCGCTGCCGAGACCTTGCAGCCCGTGGAAGTCGCGAAAACTGGGCGATCGCTTTGGGGAAAGCGTCTGGTCTGGATGGCCGTCGGCTCGGCGGCATCGCTGCTCGCGGTGGCTTTCGTGTCGCAGCTTGATCTTTCGCCGAACTCGCCCGACGATGGCGAACTGGCAGCCGCGTGGAGCCAAACGCGGCAAGAGCTCTCGGTCGCGAGCGATGCGAACCATTGGCTGTCCGAAGAGACAGAAGTCGAGGCTGCCAATGAGGATCTCGACCTGATCGCCACGCCCGATTGGATGACGGCTGCGGTTGGTGGCACGGTCGAAATCCCCGAAGCCAGTACTCCCGACGATCCTCAGCCGGCGGATGGCGATACGACGCCGTTCGATGGCGAATCGAGGGAGAACTAACGATGAAGCGACTACTCGTTAGTTCTTGTTCGCTATTGCTCGCCCTTGGGTTGTCCGTTCTGGCAGCAGGGCAGGGTGGTTCGGCGGGTCAGGGGAGCACGTCCGCGGAGGCGGCGAAGCCTGAAGCAAGGGTAGAGACGCGACCGGCCGCCAAGGGGAAGAAGAGCGTCCCGATCGCGATCACGCCCGAGCGTGAAGCCGCCGCGATCACGTTCGTCGAGCGAAATCATGCGGAGCTTGCCGGGCTGCTGGGCAGCCTGAAGGCAAACCAGCCCAAGCAGTACGAGCAGGCGATTCGCGAGATTTTCCGCGTGACCGAGCGACTGGCCGGCGTGCAAGAGCGTGACCCGCTCCTGTACGAACTGGAAGTGAAGCTCTGGACCGCACAGTCGCAAGTTCAATTGCTGGCCGCTCGTCTGAAGATGAGCGACCGTGACGAAGGAAGGCAGGACGACTATCGCCAGCAGCTTCGCGAGGCCCTGTCGATGCAGATCGCTGCCCGCCTGGAAGTGCTGAAGCATCAGCGCGAGCAGGCGAGCGAGCGGCTGGCGAAGATGGATCGCGAGATCAAGCAGATTGAGGAGAGCCGCGAGCAGGCGATCGAGAAGCAGCTCGACGTGCTGACGCGAATGAACAAGAACAAGACCAAAGCCGGCGGCGGGAACGCGAGCAGCAATGCCAAGAACGCGGCCAAGCGGCCCGGCAAGGTGAATGAACGGAAAGCGGCGGAATAGGCGAGCGGGAAGCGTGAGCCTCCCGATGGTGCGACAAAAGAAACGAGCCCCACAAAGAAATGGCGAATCATCGGGGAGCTGACGCACCCCGCTCGCCCGAACTGATTGCGGAGAAACTGAGATGCGAATTGCGGTTTCCACTCTGGCGTGCCTGGCGGCCATTGCCGCTCTGGCAACCTCTGCACGAGCCGAGGACGCGCCTCAGAATGACGCGGCAAAAAGTGAAGCGGCCACGGCTGACGCCCTGGCCCCCGTCACCGAGCGCTACGCGAAGGACGACGTTCAGGAAGTCCCGAGCTTCCAGCGGCACGTCAGCCCGCTCTTCGGCCGGCTTGGCTGCAACGGTCGCTCGTGCCACGGCTCATTCCAGGGGCGCGGCGATTTCCGCCTCTCGCTCTTCGGCTACGACTTTAAGGCCGACCACGATGAGCTTTTGAAGGGCGATCCGAAGCGAGCGAATGCCGAGCAGCCGCTCGAAAGCCAGATCCTCGTGAAGCCGACCGACGCGGACCTGCACGAGGGAGGACAGCGCTACAAGAAGGGCAGCTGGGAATATCACGTCTTCCGCCGCTGGCTCGAAGGGGGCGCGAAGTACTCGGACGACGAAGTGCAGAAGCTTGTCACCCTCGACGTGCAACCGGCTGAGGTTCTCTTCGCCGCTCCGGGCGAAACGGTGCAATTGAAGGCGACCGCCGTCTGGCCCGACGGGACGCGCGAGGATGTCACGCCGCTCTGCCGCTTTGGCAGCAACAGCGATCAGGTGGCGACGATCACGGCTGATGGCCTTGTGACTGCGACCGATCCAGGCGATACGCACGTCGTCATTTCCTACGACAACGCGGTCATTGCCGTGCCGGTGATTCGCCCGGTGAGTGGTCAAATCGGCGAAAAGTATCCCGAAACGCCGACGCCGACGAAGATCGACGAGCTGGTGGTGCAGAAGCTCCGCAAACTGGGCGTCGTACAGTCGGACCTAGCGAGCGATGCCGAGTTTCTCCGCCGCGTGAGCCTGGACCTCGCCGGGACATTGCCGACGGCTGCCGAAGTCGAGCAGTTTCTGGCCGATCAATCGGCCACGAAACGAGCCGACAAGATCAACCAGCTTCTGGAAACACCCGCCTATGCCGCCTGGTGGACCACCCGCCTCTGCGACTGGACGGGAAATAACGATACGAAACTGAACCAGCTCGGCGCGCTCCGCGGCTCGGGGAGCCAGCAATGGTACGACTGGATTTACGACCGCGTCGCCCGCAATGAGCCGTACGACAAGCTCGTCGAAGGGCTGGTCATGGCGGTGAGCCGGTCGCCCGGCGAGGACTACGAGAAGTACTGCGAGTCGATGAGCAAGCTGTACCACAAGGACAGCGAAGCGAAGTTTGCCGACCGCCCGAGCATGCCGTATTTCTGGGGCCGGCAGAATTTCCGCACGTCGGAAGAGCGGGCGATTGGCTTTGCGTACACGTTCCTCGGCATTCGCATTCAATGCGCCCAGTGCCACAAGCACCCGTTCGATCAATGGGCGAAAAAGGACTTCGATGCCTTTGAGCCGTTCTTCGGCCGCGTCCAAGTGCAGCAGAACGGCGCTCGCGACAAGGAGACGCAGGAGCAGTATCAGAAGATGCTCGCCAGCCTGGAGGTGAACAAGGAATTGAGAGGGAACGATCTGCGGCGAAATCTGGAAAAGATGCTCGGCGAGGACAAGACGATTCCGTTCCCGGAGATCGTCTCGGTGAAGGCGCAAGCCCCGGCTCGTCGCGGCGGCGGCAACCCCAACCGCAACAACAACGACGCCAATGCCGTGACGGCTCGCGTGCTCGGCGGCGAAAGTCTCGACCTGACCCAGTACGAAGATACCCGCCAGCCCCTCATGGATTGGCTCCGGTCGAAGGACAATCCGTACTTCGCCAAGGCGTTCGTCAACCGCGTTTGGGCCAACTACTTCAACGTCGGCATCGTGAACCCGCCCGACGACCTCAGCCTGGCCAATCCGCCGAGCAATCGGCCGCTGCTCGATTACCTCGCACAGGGATTCATCGAGCACAACTTCGACATGAAGTGGCTGCACCGTGAGATCTGCAACAGCCGCACGTATCAGCTGTCATGGCAGCCGAACGAGACGAACGCCAAGGACGAGCGGAACTTTGCCCGCAGTGTTCCTCGAAGGCTTGCGGCGGAAGTCGCCGTCGATGCGATCACGGCCGCGGTCTCGTCCGACGAGAAGGCGGCGACGTTCGTCAGCACCGTGAAGGGGCGAGCGATTGGCCTCCCCGGATCGAGCGCACGTGCCAACCAAGGTGGCAATAATACGATGAGCGGCTTTGCCCTGCAGGTCTTCGGCCGGAGCATTCGCGAAAGCAACTGCGATTGCGACCGGTCGATGGATGCGAGCCTCTTGCAAACTGTCTATCTGCAAAACGATCAGGCCGTGCTGACGGCTTTGAATGGCGGCAAGGACACTTGGATGGGCCAGATTGCCAAGCAAGCGCCGGAGGCGGATCGCAACGGTAACCGCATTCGGAATGCCAACCGGGAACTCACCCAGCTTCGCGTCCGCCTCGAGCGGGCCAAGAAGGAGGGGGGTGAGGATCAGGTGAAGCGACTGGAGGAGCGGATTGCCGAGATCGAGAAGTTGGCCGGCGACGTAAAGGATGCGACCGAGAATCCCGGATCGCTAACGGTGGACAATGTTACCATGATCCGTAACGCCTACCTCCGCACGCTCAGTCGCAATCCAACCGGCGAGGAGATCACGCGGTGCGAGGATTTCCTGGCGAGTGCGGCGACCCCAGCCGATGGTGCCCGCGGCCTCCTCTGGACGCTCATCAACACGAAGGAGTTCATCGTGAACCATTAGTTGCGGTTCATAGAATTCATATTCCTGACAAGCGAGCCTTTTCACAAGTCTTTACCTGACAACATCCTGGGCCAAGGCATTACTCAAGCCCGCATGAAAAACGCCGCCAAGTATGAATGGCGGCACCCCACAAATCACCCTTCCCAGCAAAAAGGAACCTGACTCATGGCCAATTCCCTCACATGCGACGGAGTGCGGCGGCGCGACTTCCTGAAGGTCGGAGCGATCGGTACCGGTTTGACCTTGTCCGGCTATCTGAAGATGGCCAGCGCCGGCGAGATTAAGGGGGCGAAGGCCACCAATGCGATTTTCATCAACCTGACTGGCGGCCCGTCGCACATGGACACGTTCGACCTCAAGCCGAACGCCGCCGCCGAGTATCGGGGCACATTCAACCCAATCAAGACGAACGTCGATGGGGTCGAGATCAGCGAGCACCTGCCGAAGCTGGCTCAGTGCGCCGACAAGTTCGCGATCCTTCGCGGCGTGAGCCACACGCTCGGCGCTCACGAACTGGGAACCGAGTATGTCAACACCGGCAGCCGGCCGATCCCGTCACTGGAATATCCCGGTTACGGCTCGGTAGTGACCAAAGAGCGGCCGGGTGACAAGGACATTCCGCCCTTCGTGGCGATTCCCAACAGCAATCAGCGTCCCGGCTTTCTGGGCGTGCAATACGCTCCGCTGAATACGACCGCCGTCCCGCGCGTCGGCCAGCCGTTCAACGTTCGAGGTATCGCGCTGGGGAACGGCGTGACAGTCGAAGAAGTTGAGCGGCGGCAGAACCTGCTGGCCGATCTCGACAAGACCTTTGCCGCGGTCGAGTCGAACAGCCAACTCTTGACCGGCCTCGATCGCTTCGGCGAGCAAGCCCACGCGATCATCACCAGCAAGCGGGCTCGCGACGCCTTCAACATCAGCAAGGAATCGCCCGAGTTCGCCAAGCCGTTCGGTGAAGACCCGTTCGGCCTGTCGTGCCTCCTCGCGACGCGGCTGGTCGAATCGGGCGTCCGTTTCGTCGCGACAACGCTCGGCGGCTGGGACACGCACCAGGACAACTGGACCCGCCTCAAGACGAACCTGCTGCCCAAGCTGGATACGGGGTTGTCAGCTCTGTTCACCGGCCTCGAACAGAAGGGGCTCTTAGACACGACCGTTGTCTTCGTCACGGGCGAATTCGGCCGCACGCCGAAGATCAACAGCCGCAGTGCCGAAGGTGGCCGCGACCACTACCCGCGCTGCATGTTCATGCTGATGGCGGGCGGCGGCGTCCGCGGCGGTCAGGTGATCGGTGAGAGCGACGACAACGCGATGGCCCCGCGCCACGAAGCGATCACGCCCGACGACGTAGCCGCCTCGTTCTATCACTCGCTCGGCATCGACCACACGCAGGAATACCAGACCAATACCGGCCGGCCGATCACGATTGTCCGCGACGGCAAGGTGATTGAGAAGCTGTTTGCCTAAAGTACGCCCCGCCGGCCCGGCGGGACAACGAAACCTCGTTCCCACGCTCTGCGTGGGAACACCCGACTCGCCGCTCTGCGGCGCGACAAACTGCACAGGCCGCAGAGCGGCCAAGTTTTCGTTTCGCCGCAGAGCGGCGAAACGAGAATCCAACTACACCTATCCCGCGCGGCCATCGTGGCCGCGCTCGTTAGCACTCGCATCGTTTCACACCCCTGTGGAGTCCCCCGCATGAAACCTCTCCTGGTTAAGACCCTGATTGTCGGCTGCCTGATGGGCCTCGTGTCCATCGGCTTTGCCCAGAACGAAAACAAGAAGAAGAAAGGGGGTGGCAATGATCCAGTCGCCCAACTTCGCAAAAAGCTGTCCGAATCCGACATCGGCCCCGACCTGAAGGAAAAGATCGGCACGATCATCGACGAGAATGCCGGCAAGCTGAAGGAGCTGCAGGCCAAGGTCGATAGCATCCTGACCGACGATCAGAAGGCCGCTCGCAAGGCCGCGCAGAAGGCCGCGAAGGACGCCGGCAAGAAGGGAAAGGAAGCTGCTGACGAAGTGACCGCCGCGCTGAAGCTGACCGACGAACAGAAGGGGAAGATGGACGAAGCGCAAAAAGCCCTCAACGCCGCGCGCACTGAGATGAACAAAGCGATCAACGCCCTCCTCACCGACGAGCAGATCCAGACGCTCGGCACGAAGGTCGGCAAAGGTAAGAAGAAGAACAACTAATCACAGAACCGCGACCATTGGTCGCGCGTCCCTAATCCCGCCGGGCCGGCGGGATCTACCGTTCTCCTCACGCGGGCCGGAGTCACCCCCAACAAACGCTCCGGCCCGCGATTCTTTCTTGCTTAGCCGGCAATCGCCCACAAAATCACTATCGCCAGGCAAACGAGCACGCCGATCACGATCCACCACGGCTTGCTGCTGGCGGGCGCATCTTCGCGCGAGAGATACTCGCCGCACTCCGGGCAGCGCACGGCATCGTCGTAGATTTCCTCGCCACAATGTGGGCAAGGAATCGTCGCGTCGTCATCCGCTGACGTATCGAAGCCGGCGTAGTCGTCGTCGTCCATTCAAAGCCCCGAGCATGGGTCGGGGTAATTCTCGTGCGACGTTGATCGGCACAAGCCTGACCACTGGTTAGGGCTTTGTCGAGTCAAGGCCTTATCGCGTCAGGGCTTCGTCACAAATCCCGCATCGGTCCACGCGCCATAGCCGTAGGACGTTCCTTCGTTGCCGGCCCACAGCGTTAGCGTTTTCGCGCCGGCAGGAATCGGCAGGTCGATCTGCTGAGCGGGCCGCAGTGCCGAGGTCACCTTCTGTTCCCACACCACCTGATCGTCGATCAGCACTCGCAGCGGACCGATCGACTGCTGGCAACAACCGGCAACCGCGACGAAGCGGCGATATTTGGGATCGAGGTCGAACGCGATCGCGCTCTCGCGCATTATGCCGTAACCGCCGGTTCGCGTCTGGCCGAGAAAACGGATCGTGCGATCCTGGCCTCTCGTGACGGGCAGGCCATTCTTCGCCGGCTGCATTCGCTCGTTGATCGCCTGGACTTTATTCGGTTCGAGCGAAGCCAGTGGCACGTCGTATGTCAGCGGCTTGCCGGTCGTGGGCAGGTTCTCGATCGCCGAGCGGAGTGCGATGCCGCGCCAGGCAATGTCGTTGCGGTCGCGCTTGGCGGCGATCGACACGGCCAGCGTCACTTCCTTGCCGCGCCACGGCGAAAGATCCCACCAGTAAGCGAGTCGATCCGACACGGCTCCGATTTCGCTTTCCGCCCGCAATCGCTCACGGCCATAGCTTTGCAGCCGGCGACGCAACTCCGCACGGTCGGTGTTCGTATTCCAGTTCACCGGCTGCCCATCGACCGATACGACAAACTGATGTTCCTCCACGTCATCGGGACAGGCGGTGCGAAGCTCCAGCACGTCGCCACTGGCCGCAATACGTAGCGTCCGCGACAGCACGATCCCCTGATCCTTCGTTAGCCGCAGTACCGGATCCCAGCCAAGCGTGCTGGCGTTCCAGTCGCTCGTGATGCTGGCCGAATCGAGCCCGCTGCCGGCCATTTGCCAGGAAGCAAGACCGGCAAGCACCGCGGGCAACCGCTCGGTGCGGGCGATTTCAACTTGCACCAGCGGGCAGAGCCACACGACCTCGTCTCGAATGTCGAGTGGGTCGGCGCCGGCCGGCCGCTCTTCATGTGCCGACTCCACGATGAGCACGAGCCGCTGAACGCCAGTCACGTCGATCGGGCCCGTCGGCTTCGGTCCGTCCGCACCGACGAGTATGCCGCTGTCCCATAGCGTTCGCCCGCCCGCCGAATCGGCCACCACCAGACACCGCACGCAGCCGCCGGAACCGACGGTCCGATCGAGTCCGACTGAGGCGGAGAAGACCCGCGCGCCTTCGGGCAACTCAAAGGTCATCTCGCTATGGCTGCTTGCCGAGATCGCAATCTCCGATTCGAGAGGTCCCGAGGCAGCCAGATGATTGCCATCGATCAGGCTCCGCTTCCAAGTGCCGCCCGGACCGACGAGACGGCGAGTGGCAGTGAGTTCGCCCGGCAACAGCGACAGTGGCAGGCAATCGGCCGGACGCACGCCGCACCAGGCGATGTCGCGCTCGGCTACGGCGATCGGCTGCTCGGCCCAAGCCGGCTGCACGTAGTACCACGTCATCGGTTCGTTACTGATGAAGCGGCCCCGACGGCGAGCCCGCTCCTGCTCGCGGCTGGCGCGTGAGGTTGTGAGGATCGCTCCGCCGGCCGTGTGAAACCGGACGATGCTCCCCGACGAACTGCCGCCGGCCCAGAGACTGTCGTCGAGTACGGCCGCGGTGCGATCGATGCCCGGAAACACCGCATCGACGATCTCGGCGAAGCCCGCTTCAACGATCCCCTCCGGTGTCAGCATGGCGAGTCCGCGCTCGCGCCACTTGATCGAACGGGCCACGAAGCGGCGACCATCGCCGAGTTCCACCGTGCCCGGAGGTGGCTCTTCGCGCCACGCTGCTTGCGGCGAACCAACGATCCTGGCGATGCGATCGGTCCGCACCGGCACGGCAGTCCCCGAAAGCGGCAGCATCCCTTCGAGCTGAACCTTCACCCGCGGCACGTCGCGGCCGGCGGACAAATCGCCGTCGAGTTCCACCGGCGTTCCCGTCAGCACGTCCCCGTTGGCCAGCACAACAAACGGCGGTCGAAGCTCCACGCTCGCTTCGCCGTCGCGCACCAGCCTCGCGGGATTGGCCGACGTGAGCAGGTCGTCGTTCCCCCAGCGAATCGGAGTGCCGGGAACTGGCCACCACGCCAGGCGCGAGGTGCCCACTTGCTTGCCGTCGGCCAGATGAGCAACGTAGCGATCCGCAGCCGTCGCAATGCCGGTAGTTGCCCACAGCGCCGCAGCGACCACGAGGGTAATCAGGATGGCGAACGGACGGCGCATCTCGCCATCATCGCCCGCCACTCGTGCAAGGTCAACGCTCTCTGCGCCGCCTTAGTCCCGCCGATAGCCCAGCGACTTCACTACGGAGAGCATTTCTTCGTAAGTGATGAACCGCCGGCGGTGGACCAACTTGTACGAGTCGATCGCCTGTGCCAGCTCGCGGGCATCCGGCGAAAGCTCGTCGTGCGAGTTGGTGAACTGCCGCCGCTCGCGCTGCGGGGCCCCGACCTGCCCGCCATAGTTCCGGCGATCCACAAATGGTTCCACAGCCGTGTCAAACGTGGGCGACATCGACAAACCCTCAAAGAGTGACCCTGGGAGAGGGGATCGAAGCGGCGGGGCTTTTCGATCCAACTAACCGTAGGACACGCTTGGCGGGCCGTCAAACCAGCGCGTGCTCCGAGCGTTCAATCTCGCGTAAACAATACGTTATAAGCGGCAGAATCGGAAAGGACGGAAGTCGGCGTATTCCTCGACTCCGCCGACTTCTGTCCTTTGTCCTCGGTACTCTGTCTTCTGTCCTCTAACTGTCTCCTGCCCCCTGCCCCCTGACTCCTTTCCTCCTACTTCAGTACATCCGCGAACGCCGCCTGCAGCTTCGCCAGTCCTTTTTCTCCGGCCAAGCCATCCACCACCACATTCACACGAACCTCACTCGTGTTGATCATCTCTAGGTTGATCCCCGCCTCGGCAAGCGCCTTGAACATGCGGATCGCTACGCCCGTGTGCGTTCGCAATCCGACACCGCTTACGGACAGCTTCGCAATGATCGGGCTGCTGCTCACTCCCTTGCAGCCGAGGTTCTGCGCAATTCGTTTCGCCGCATCGACGCTCTTGCTGAGCTGATTCTGCGGCACCGTGAAGCTGAGGATCGCGCCCGCGGCCGACGGGTGGCTTTGCACGATCATATCGACGAACACACCAGCTGCCGCCACGTCCTCGAACACCTTCGCCGCAATACCCGGTTTGTCGGGCACGCCGCTGATCGTCACGCGGGCCTGCGTCGTATCAAGCGACACGTCGTCGATCGTCAGATCCTCCATGTTGATCCCCTGCAATCGGGCGACCACGGCCGCGGCATCCGGCGCGCTGGCGTGTCCCGTCCACGGCTTGATCGGATCGGCCGGCGGCTTCTCCAGGGCAAACGCCCCATGCACGATCCGCAGCGCCTCCTGCGCCCGGTCGCGACTCACAAGCACCGAGATCTTGATCTCGCTGGTCGTGATCATCTGAATGTTGATTCCCGCATCCGCCAGCGAGCGGAACATCTTCTGTGCAACGCCCGTCTGCCGTGCCATCCCCAGGCCGACAACAGACACCTTCGCCACCTGATCGTCGCTCGTGATCGCCTCGGCCCCCACGATCTTGTTCGCGTCGCGCACCGCGTCCAGTGCCGCGGCCAGCTCGTTCTGCGGCACCGTGAACGAGATGTCGGCTTTGCCCGACTCCCCCACGTTCTGCACGATCATATCGACCGAGATGTTCTTGGCCGCGATCCTCGCGAAAATCTCCAGACTCACGCCCGGCTTATCCGGCACTCCTTCGACGGTGATGCGGGCCTCGTCTTTCGTAATCGCCGCACCACTCACCGGCAGGTCGGGCCGCTCCGGCTCCGCGACGATCATCGTCCCCGGCTGGTCGGTGAAGCTGCTCCGCACGTGAATCGGCACGTCGAACTTCTTGCCGAACTCAATGCTCCGGCTGTGCATCACGCCCGCGCCCAGACTCGCCAGCTCCAGCATCTCGTCGTAACCGATGCGGCTCACGCGGCGGGCCTCGGGCACCACCCGCGGATCAGTCGTATAGACACCATCCACGTCCGTATAAATCTCGCACGCATCCGCCCGCAGCACCGCGGCCAGGGCAACCGCCGTCGTGTCGCTCCCGCCGCGACCGAGCGTCGTGATGTTGAAGTCGTCGTCGATCCCCTGAAAGCCGGCAGCGATGACAATGTTCCCCTCGTCGAGCGACTTTCGCAGGCGGGCCGTCTCGATCGACTTGATCCGAGCCTTCCGAAACGTGCCGTCGGTCTTCACGCCAATCTGCGCCCCAGTCAAACTCACCGCCTGATTCCCGAGCGAGTGAATCGCAATCGCCATCAGGGCCACGCTCACCTGCTCGCCGGTCGAAAGGAGCATGTCCATCTCGCGAGCCGGCGGCTTGTCGGTGATCTTTGCGGCCAGGTCCAAGAGGTCGTCGGTCGTGTCCCCCATGGCGCTCACCACCATGACGACCTGATTCCCCTCCTGCTGCGCGCGAATCGCCCGCCGCGCTGCCCGCAGGATCTTCTCGGGATTCGCAACGCTCGAGCCGCCGAACTTTTGAACGATGAGAGGCATGTCGGATTGGGAAATTCAGATTGCGGAATGCGGAATTGGCGAGCGGGGGCGTCAGCCCCTTGAGACGACTTGAACTCGGCTCTCCTGTTGCGACAGCCGCGTCTTCGAATGGGATGTGTCCTTTGTACTAGCCTTGGGCCGTGGTTGGGAGGGTATGCGAGCCGTGAATGCGCCCCCGTAGCCACACCCCTCTTCCAGAGAGTCGGTTTCTGTGGTCGCCGAACCGTTGAACAGCCCCGATCAGCCCCAACTCGACTCCTCGGCATTCATACTTTGCGCCCATTTTCATCGCTCCAACCTACATGAATCGCCCTAACTCCTTGCCGCACAACGATCAAATCCAACGCTCGTGATAACGCGATTATGAATTCCATTCCAAGCTCATGACCACTTTCCGCACCTGCTGAACAGTCCACAACCGGGGAGTGTTCACCGCAGCGATCATGCTCAAACACCCTCGAATTTTGACTTAGCGAAGAACCAACACCCCTGCTTCATTTTGCCTAGCAGAATGCCGCACAGGCGTACCGCGAGCGTGCCATTCTGGCAGTCGCTTCACGATATGAACAAATGATGCAATCCGTGTGCCAAGCCGGTAAGTTCCGCCGGGCAGTGTGACAAGCGTTCTTCCAACCGCCTCGTGGTTTACGTGCAAGCCGCGACGCCTTTGCCAAAGAAAACCGCCTTGGTCATCAGAGAAGTATCCTGAGGGATGTCTTCGTTCGTCTCTTGGAAGCAAACGGCGTGGAGTGTGTTCTTCGCTCCACTCGCCGAACAGGCAGAATTCAGCGTGCTGTTACGACTCCATGGACCGGAGTCGCCCGTCGGGATGCCATCCGGCGGAAAGATCTCACTCGCGGGGATTCTCGCATCAGGAGATTGAATCACTTGCTGTTTGGTATAGACCGTCTCTCCTTTGCCAACTTTCAATAACACCCCTTTAAATCTCATCCCTGCGGTCGGCAGCACGCTGCCGCTGCACTTGCACAACACGCCATACGGCGGCCCATTGGTCAAAACACCGACAGGTACCGTGCCATTCGGATCATCGTTTGGTTCGTCGATTTCGGGAACGGAGGCTGGGATTTTTTTGACGGACATACATTTCCTCACTTGGGTTGAACAAGACTCGGGACACTTTACGATTGAATGCGCGCATCTCGAAAGAAGGTGGTTCCCCCTTGGTTGCAGAGGCCCAGCTTTCCCTGCGAGATGAGCGCAAACGGAGGTTTCACGTCGGGTTGGTTGTCGCTCGGCCCCTACGGCCAGTCTGACGGGCGTTCTTCCAACCACTTCGCGGTTTACGAGCAAGCCGCGACGCACTTGCCGTGATAAACCGCCTGAGTCATGAGGGAGGCGTCCACAGGCGGCATAGCGAGCGTTTCTTGCCGGCAAACAGCGTGGAGTGTGTTTTTCGATCCGCCTGCTGAACAGTCAGAATTCAGCATGGCGTTGCAGGACCATGATCCGGGTAAGCCCGTCGGCGTACCATCGGGAGGGAAGATGATGTTTGCGGGGATGAAGGCGTCGGGATATTGAATCACTTGCGCTTTGGTATAGACCGTATTGCCTCTGCCAACCCGTAAGTACACCCCCAGGAATCTCATGCCCGTGGTCGGGAGCACGCTGCCACTGCACTTGCACAACACGCCATAAGGCGCCGGACCCATGGACTTCACATCGACAGGTGCCGTGTTATTCGGATCATGGTTGGGTTCGTCAATGTCGGGAACGGCGATCGTGATCTTGCCGGACATACATTTCCTCACTTGGGTTGAACAGGACTCGGGACACTTAACGGTTGAATGCGCGCATCTCGAAAGATGGTTGTGCCGCCTTGGTTGTACAGGCCTAGTTTTCCCTGCGAGATCAACGCAAAGGAGGGTTTCACCCAGGTTTGGTTATCGCACAGGGAGGGAAGGGGAGTGCCATTCCAGCGAACCTCGATCACCCGTCCACCCGAAACTTGCATCTCCAAAATCGCTTCCAAGCGGTCGGGTTTCGCGACATCTTTGTTGAGGTAGGGCTCGGTATCGACGAGCGGCGCTTGGCTTCCGGGAACCGTCCAAAACTCGCGCAGGGTTCGTTCCAGCCGATACTTCTGAACTCCATTATCGAGGTAACTGTCGAGGGTCAGCGCCTGGCAGCGCAACGACGGATGCCCCTCGTCCGTCGTCCCGTGATGGAATCCCCAACAGATCCCCTCTCTCCCCCGCCAATCGGTCTTAATGATGCGAACCTCGACGCGGAAATCGTCGGACTTCGCTTCTCCCATGGCCAGCAGCAGCGGTTGACTCGAATTGACGAGCACTTCCTGCTTGCGGGGATTCGCCGTCCACTGACTATCCGCCGCGATGACGTTCATCATCTCCACCGTCGGCTCTCGGCTGAGCAGAGAATTCCAGCGACCGGGCTCCCAAGGGTCTTCACCACGAGTGAAAAGGGCCATCGCCAGCGCTAGCACGGCACATACCGCCAGCATCGAACCGGCCAACCAGTACGCCGCGTGGCGCGGACGCGCCGTCGTCGATACGACGGCCGTTTCCGTCGCCGGAGACGGCGAGATCGTTCGCAAGAGGTCGTCGGCCAGGTCGTGAGCCGTCGTGTAACGGTCCGCCACGTTTTTCGCGAGGCATTTGAGGCAAATCCGTTCGAGTTCCTCCGGGATTTGGTCATCGATTGCGCGCAAGGGGCGGGGATCGCGCTTGATCGTTTGCTCGATCCACTGCTCGGGCGTACGCGCCATGTAGGGCAAGCGCTGCGTGAGCAATTGATACAGCACGACTCCCAGGCTGTAGATGTCGGACCGCGGATCGGCGAAATTACTGTCCCCGCGTGCCAGTTCGGGCGACATATAGTTGACCGTCCCCATCATGGACCGACGCTCGCGTGATTGTTCGTCTTCGGTCGCGGCTAGGCCAAAGTCGGCCAGATGCGGTTGCCCCTGTTTGTCGAGCAAGATGTTCTGCGGTTTCACGTCCCGATGCACGAGCCCTCGCTTGTGGGCGTGGTCCAGCCCTTGGGCGACGCGGGCGCACAACTCCGCTGCTTGCGAGTGGCCGAAGCGTTCCGACTTCATCGCCACGTGCAGCGACCGGCCTTCCACGTACTTCATCACGACGTAGCACCCGCCGTCCGGCAAGCGATCAAACTCGAATACGGGGACGATGTGGGGGTGGTCCAGTGCGGCGGCCGTACGCGCCTCCCGCAAAAAGTCGTCGAAGTATCGGGTGGTCGTGTACTTGTCGCGACGCGGCACCTTCACCGCCACCAGCCGGTTCTGCCCGGGGTCGAGCGGATCGCGTGCCAGAAACACGTGCCCAAAGCCCCCCTTGCCCAGCAACCTCAGCACAAAAAAACGGCCGATCTTTTCGGGCAAGGGATCGGGGTCAGAGTGTTGCTCGGCTGCCGGCGCGGCAGGCCACGCCTGCGTGGGGCCGGGATCGTTCAATTCGATCGCCTTGGCCCGCGACTTCATGCGCTGGAACTCGGACAATCGTTCCAACTGTTCGATCGCGGTGTCGTCCTCCGCGTCGTTGTCGGTCGCCAAGTTGCCCCGCGGCCGCACGACGTCCCAGACGCTGGAGTCCTGCTGATGGCTGTCCAGGAAGTTGAGACAGCTTTCGCACGTTCCCAAATGTTCGCCGACTTCCTCCACCAAGGGGAGGGGCAGTTTGCCGCTGCTAAAGTCCAGCAGAACCTGGTCCGCAGGGCAGCGATGGTCAGCGGAGGGGACGGGCATTTCCCGGACGCCTTGCAATTCGGATTGACGCGATACGCGGACCCAAGATTCGACGCCCTCTAGACGTGCTGCCGAAATCAATGGTCCTTACTGTTGCGAGGAGTCCCGAACACTTCACGCAGGCGGCGCCGAATCCGGGACTTGGCCAGGTACACTTGATTGCGCGTGATTGCCAACTGCTCGGCTACCTCAGCCGGCGTTTTCTGGTCGATCACCAAGCACCGAAAGGCTTCCACGTCCTGTTTCGAGAACTCTCCCGACACTGCGCTGAGGACCGCGGTATACAACTGTAGTTTCTCATCGCTATGACTCGGCGCATCTCCCGACTCTTCGGCGGGCTGCTGACTGAGCCATTCCTGAAAATCGCTGCCACCTTGTCCATCTGGTTGACGCCTCGTTCGCGATTGGAAGTCGAGGCATTTGCGGTCGGTAATCGTCCGCAACCAGCCTCGAAAACTATCGTGCTCGAAGGTGCCCAGCGCTCGATAGACGGCCAGAAACACGTCCTGTCCGACGTCTTCCGCCCCTTCGGGCGACAATCCTCGCTTCAGACACCAACGGTAAACCAACGGACTATAAACATCGACCAGTTGTGCCCAGGCACGTGGTTCGTGTGCTTGGGCGCGGGCCAACAACGTCGAAGTGATCGTGTCGATCGACTCATCCATATAAACGTCGGCGTCTGTCAAAAAAACCTCAATCAACGCGAACCGGCCGGTTATTTTGATTCCTGGTGACGAAGCGAGCAAGTATCGCAGGAACACCCCGGGCGACCGGTACGGCTGAGCAAGGCTTGGACCATCATGGACAATTCATGAGGTTCACCATCAAGGGTTCGGCAATCAGAATCTTCGCCATCATCGTTTTCGCTGGAGCGTCTGCCTTTCATGCGATGGCGGCGAATCTGCTCGTGAGCGGCAAAGGGGACCCTAGGATCCGAATCAATTCCTCCCCTATGCAGCGGGCACGCTGGTCATTCCACGGCGCTCCTCATTGCCGGCGTTTGGCTCTGGGGAAAGGGCGGGCAGAAACCGCCAACGGTTCCGCCGGGGCAGATCTAGTTTGCGTGGGAACCCTGGAGCCCGACTCGAATAACATCTCCGCCACGGATTTCATGGCGTGCGTTGCCTTCAACTGCTTGCCTTCCGGAAGCCACACTTCGGAGGCAGAATGGACGCATGTCGAACTATCTGGACATGCTCGCCAGAATCGTTGCCGACGAGCGGTACCTCGTCAATCTGGACTGGGGCAAGCCCCGGCCTGGCCATCCCGAAGGGACCGTTTTGGCGCATATCGCGGAGCTAGAGCGAAATCTTGAGTCACTGCGACCGAAGCTGGCAGGTGACGACTACTGGAAGCTCAAAGTGCTGATTCACACGCACGACAGCTTCAAGGCTAGCGCGAAGCCGGATGTGGCGATCGCCGATCCCAGAAGCCATGCCTCCCTCGCCAGGGCGTTTCTGGCGGAATTTTGCGACGATGCCGATTTGCTCGCGATGGTGCAGTTTCACGATGAGCCATTTGCTCTCTATCGCCAGGTGGAAAGCAAGGGCGCGTGCAATCCAGAACGGCTGGAGGCCTTGCTGCGAGCGATCCGCGACTGGAATCTCTTTCTGGCATTCAACATCATCGACGGCTGCACGGCGGGGAAGTCGCGCGAGTCGCTCTTGTGGTTGTTTCGGACAGTTCAGGGTAAGGTGAAGTCGCAACTCACTGCGGCGGACATCTTGCCCTGAACGCCTCCGACAATGGCCCGAACGAAGCAAGCGAAAATGCAATGCGAGCTGACGACCGATCCGCAGAAGCGGGCGGCAGCGGACCGACTGGCGGCATCGGTGAAGGATTCGCTCCCCGCGGGATTATCGCAGCCTGCACTCCGTGCGCTGGCCGGGGCGGGAATCACGCGGCTGGCGCAACTCGCTCGTGCTAGTGAAGCGGAGCTGCTCGCGCTGCACGGTTTGGGACCGAAGGGAGTGGCGACGATTCGGACGGCATTGGCGGCCGAAGGACTCGCACTTGCCAAGGGGAAGAGAAGGACGAAGCAATGAACACCGAATTGATCGCTGCCGCCGCTCGCGCGACGCATGCCGGGACGGCTCCATTTCCTGAGATCGTCGCGCAGCTTATCGCCGCCGGCGTCGAGTTCTACCACGTCGATTACCTCGGCCTGCGAACGACGTACTACGACGGCGATGGAGCGATCGCCCAGACGCCGATGCTCTACGAGAATCTGCCGTCGGTGGCCGCCGAGTTCGACGCTGCCGCTCTGCGTGCGGCGATTCTAGACAGCCAGCGCAACGGGCAGCCGCATCGCGAATTCACGCGGCGGGCGATGGGGGCCGGCGTGCAGGGATACTTTGCGTTCTTGCGCGGGAAACGAGTGACGTACTTGGGTCGCGCCGGCGACCAGCACACGGAGTGGTTTCCGGGGGCGGAGCGGAAGGTGTAGGAGAGTTAATCGCGCAAGATAATTGCGCCGTGGGCGGCTGCGCCAACCACAGGCACACGGTGGGACGTACCGGACGCGCGACCAATGGTCGCGGCTTTGGGTGGGGGACGACTCATGGGGCTGACGCCCCACGCTCGCCGGGAAATGAGTAGCGACGTAGAATTGCGGCATGAGTTCTGGACCTCCCACGCCGCCCGGTTCCCCTTCACCGTTTCCGCCCAAACAGCCTGTCGCAGAGCAGCGGCCGACGCTGCGTCTGTCGCGGCTGATGATTTGGGCAATGATCCTGCTCATCGTCGGGCCGTGTGCCTTTCGCCAAGCGCCGCTGGAGGTTGCTCGCTGGCATGTTGCGCGGGCGATCCAGCAGCGGGAGGCGGGGGACAAGGAAGGGGCGTGGGCTTCGCTCGACCGGGCGATGGAGTGGGATGACGAGAATCCGGCGAACTTCCTGCGGCGGGCGCGGTGGCTCAAGGCGGACGGCAAGTACGAAGCTGCGCTCGACGAGATTCTCAAGGCCGACCTGCTCGTGCCGGACAATTTCGCGATCCTCTCGCAGCGGGCGGATGCCTTGCAGCTGCTCGGACGCCATGCGGAGGCCGTGGAGATTTGGAAAGCAATCGACCGCCTGAGCATTGCCGGGGGGAATCCTCCGCGAGCCATGGCGCAAAACGGATTGGCCTATGCCCGAGCGGTCGGCAACCTGGAACTGGACGAGGCCCTCGCCGGGATCAACCAGGCGCTCGAATCCGATCCGACCGATGCCGCCATGCTCGACACCCGCGGCTTCATTCTCTACCGGCAGGGGAAGTTCAAAGAGGCCGTCGCGGACATGGAGCCGGCAGTGAAGCAGGTCGAGCAGGCCATCAAGCAAGCCGAACGTGTGCCAGGCACGATGGAGCGGGTCATCGACTATAGCGAGCTCTCGGACGGCATGCTCGCCAATATGCGGCAGGCGACGGCGGTGATTCGCTATCACCGGGCGCTTGTCTATGAGAAGCTCGGCCGGCACGCTGCTGCGAAGGCGGACAAGGCTCGGGCGAAGGTGCTGATCGGTCGCGAGCCGGATGAGAAGCTGTTTTGAAGGGGCGAACAGCTTTGTCCCGCCGGGCCGGCGGGACGTACCAGTAGATCACGCTTGCCGAGCGGGATCTCGGATGACGCGAACCGAGCCGCCAGCAATGATCCCTTCCGGCAGAAGGGATCTACCGCACGATCAGTGTTGGCGACTCATAGAGTGCCGTTCGCTGGGGGTAGCCCAGGCCGATCCAGTCGAAGCGGTCGCCGCCGTTGCCGACCCAGGCGGGGGAATAGACGCCCATGAACGGCGTCGTGCTGGCGACGGGGCGGGAGTTCGACATGCCGTACCACTTCATTGCCGCGATGCGGGCTGCTCGCTGCTGAGAGACGAATTCGGCCTTGCGGCGGACGGCCTGCTGCGGGTCGTCGTGCCGCCGCTGCTCCTGCGAGTAGTACCACATCTCGGGCGTGGTAACCGCAGGGGTCAGTTCGGGCGTCGCAGCAGGCTGATGGGCCGGCTGCTGAGCGGAGGCGATGCTGCCGCAGGCCAAAGCGAGAACGAGCACAAGGAGGGTGCGTTTCATGGCGGGAACCGGTGGGTTGGCAGGGCGGAAGCCGACTCGGCAGGCGCGGAGTCTTGTCAGTAAGTGTCGGCACGCGATCGCGGCCAAGATTAGCGGTGCATCCCCTGCCGCCAAGGTCGCGCGAAGCTGTAGCGGTGAGCGCGATTGTGCGTGCAACTGAACCAGCGCGGTCTGCTGGGGCGGTGCAAGCTCAGGCGGCGGTGGGACGACGGAGCAGATCATCGAGCCGCAAGCCGTTCTTGCTCACGAGCACGAAAAGCTGGCCGCCGCTCTGCCAGGCACCGATCGACAGGCCGCGCGAGGCGCCGCGGACATCGGCAAACGGGAGCGGATCGACATCGAAGCGATTGCGTGTGCTGAGCACGACCAGAAATGCCCCGCCACGCGACGAACTCAGGTCATAGACCGTGGCTGGGCCGAAAGCCGTTTCCATCTGTCGCGAGCGAGACGGCGGCACCCGCAAGGCGGTGTGCGGAGCACGCTTCGCTGTGTAGGCAGTCCAAGTGCGGGTCGGGTCGGCTGCTTCCGAGAACCAATCGGCGGCGGCTTCGGCGAGTTCGCTCTGTGACACATCGCGAGCGGGCTCTGGCAGGAAGAGCCCCAAAGCCAGAAGCGACGCGGCGAGAGCGGTCAGGCTAGCGCCAGCCAGCAGCCAGCGGCGCGAGCCCCGTTTCGCAACCGGGCTGTTCGAAACCGGCGACGGAGCATTCACCGCCGTCGCCCCCTCGCTGGCGACCAATTGCTTGTTCCGCTCGGCCTGAGCAAGCAAGCGCTCGAGCAAATCGCCAGGCACTGGCACGTCGTGCAATGCCGAAATCACCGCCCGGTCGAACTGCTGCGAGCGATCGAGTTCCACCGCCACCGCGCGGTCGCTTGCCGCGGCCTGGGCCAAATCGGCCAGGCCGGCCAGCGCAAGATCATCGCTGCCAGGACGGCAGGCGTCGATCTGTTCGCGAAGCTCGGTGATGCGGTTCATCGGACGGGTTTCGTGGATCGTGTGCTACTTGTAATTCCTCGACTGGCACCACTGTCTCGATCAGCGCCGCCAGCTCGCGTAGCGGGCGAAACGGTGCTGGCGGCGTGGCGATCAGTCTGATTCAGATCGGGTTCGTCTTCGAGTCGCCGCCGCAAGTGCCCCTTGGCACGCGACAGCCGGCTCATGACGGTGCCGATCGGAATTTCCAGTTGCTCGGCGATCTCCTGGTACGACAGTTCTTCAAAGTAAAACATCAGCACGACGAGCCGGAATTCCTCCGGCAGGTCGGCCAGTGCGGCAGCCAGTCGCTCGCGGTCGATCTCCTCGGCCGCGGGCATCGGCCCGGCGAACTCCTCCACCTCCACATTCAGCGTCGCTGCGTTAGCCGGTCGCTGGCGGCGCAGGCTTTTGAGAAAGCAACTCCGCAGCACGGCAAACAGCCAAGCCCCCGCCCGGTCCGCCTCGCGCAGCTGATGCAGCCGCTGCTGAGCGACAAGGAAGGCTTGCTGGGTCAGGTCGTCGGCCTCCGTCGCACAACCGCACAGCCGGTAGGCATAGCGGTAGAGAGCGGCGTGATGGGCGACGATCAATCCAGCCAGATCGACAGAGGTGCCCGCGGAAACGCCACCACCCTCCGCCAGTGCGGGCACGGCGTCCACCGGTTTATTTGCCGCCGGGGAGGCTGGCGGCAACTTGGGGGCCATCGATCGATCCTCGGCCACGAGACTTGATCCACTTAGCGTACCGCTTATTCCCGGCATTCGGCCAGTCGGGCGGAGTATTTGTCGCGTGCTTGTTGCCACGCAACCCCAAGCGAAAACGGGATCAGGCTCGCAAGTCGTTATGAAAGCACCAGTTGCGCCAAAATCACGAGCCCAGCGTACGGCAACGAGCAAATTGCTGCAGTTCCTGCCCGAAGTAGTTGAATTTAGGAAAAGTTGCCGAATTTCTCGCAAGCTCGAACTTTGCCGCTCAGCAACTCGCAGTAAAGCCCTGCTATGCAAAGGCATGCGCATTCCAACGTGCCCCAATGACCCTGAATTGCACAAGGGCCTTGCCAAGGTATTTGCCTCATCAGGCTCGGCCGAAAATCTCATCACACGAACTAGTTGATTTTCTTACAGTAGTGGGCGGAACTGCCACACTACCGCGGTGTTTTATGTTTGGAGTGAGAACGAGGCCCGGCTGCTTGCAGCCCAACGCGTTGCTGGTGTGCGTTTCGTGGAACAGCATTCTTTCATTGCGCTCTTGCTCAACTTCGCCGTGCTCGGCGTGTTGTGCTCGCTCGCCCTCTTGGCGACAGAGTATTACTGTGGCAGCCGGCGAACGTCGGTCGTTGCTCTACTGCTCGCCACGATTCTGTTAGCGGCAGGCGCGGTCTGCTACTTCGCCTCATTCGATGGGACGCTGACCATTTCGATGGTCACAGTGTCGTCCATGTGCATCGCCGGCTCGCTGCTTCGGAGCCAGCGTCTTCGCCATTGGGCCAGCCATACCGCCCACCCGGTGATGATGTGGTGTCTCGTGCTGCTAGCAAGCGTCGCGGCCGCGGTCTTTGTGATCGGCGGCGCCAATCCGCCAGGAGATGTTTCCGATATTCCCACACCGGCAGCCACAGGATTTCACATCCTGCCCTCGGTCGTTGCCATCACCGATACGGGTCGCGAGCTCCCCCTGTGCGCGTATGACAACGCCGAAACTCTCGCGGAAGAAGAGCGGAACACGCTAAACGTCGAGCGTTATCAGCACTTGATCATCAAGATCGCCGAGCCTAGCACGCGGTGCAATTGTCACGGCTGGGTCTATTTCGGCGGCCAATATGCCGTGCGTAGCCGCGACGTGGGAACGATTCTGACTGACAACCGCTACGAAGTCGTCGAGCAGCCCGCGGTTGGCGATCTCGCGATCTACCGAGATGGTGAAGAAATCACCCACACCGCCCTGGTCCGCGTCGTGCGGGAGGACGGCATGGTGATCTGCGAAAGCAAATGGGGGCCGCTTGGTGTTTACCTTCACCCGGTGGACGTGCAACCCTATGGCTCGCAGCACCGGTTCTATCGCAGCGACCGCGGCAGCCACCAGGTAACCGTTCTGCCCACGACCAGTCGTCCGCTCGACGACGTCCCGCTCGCCCTGGCCACTGAAAAGCTCGATTCGCCGACTTTGTTCTCGGCTCCGTTGCTCTCAGCGACTCCGTCGAAGCCTGCGAGCCGCCCGATTTACGAACGGCCGACGCTGCGTATTCCCGGCCAGCGCCGGACTTAGCGGCGGCTCTTTTTGCGGTTGTCGCTGTCGCTTCTGAAGCACCATTTCACAATTGCACGCCTGCAGCGCGGCGGCGCTCGATCCATTTCACCAGTTCCAGTACCGGCAGGATGGTGTGGGCCAGGAAGACGATCGCGAGCCATTCGATTAGGCCGAAAGGGGTCGTGCCGAAAGCATGTTGCAGGAACGGGACGTACAAGATCAGCAGCAAGAGGACGATCTCCCAGCCGATCGCCAGGTTGAGCCACTTGTTGACGAAGGGGCGGTGCAGCACGTGCTGGTGGTCCGAGCGATAGCCGTAGGCCTTGAAGAACTCCATGAGGACGAGTGAGACAAATGTCATCGTCATCGCTTGCTCCTTCGGGTACTTGAGCCAGAGGGCGCCGGCAAAGATCGACAGGTTCATGACCGCCGACCAGAGGCCTCCGGCCGCGATGAGCCGCAATACCGAAGGCGTGAAAATGCCGGTCCGCGGGTTGCGCGGCGGCTGGGACATGAGGTCGTCTTCGGGGGGATCGAGCGCTAGTGCTAGTGCGGGAAGGCCGTCGGTCGCCAGGTTGATATAGAGAATCTGAACGGCCGAGAGGGGTAGCGGCAAACCGGCCAGCGACGCACCGGCCATCAGGCCGATTTCCCCCAGGTTCGCCGACAAGAGATACATGAGGTACTTCTTGATGTTGCCGAAGATACCGCGCCCTTCTTCAACCGCTGCGACAATCGATGCGAAATTGTCGTCGGTGAGCGTCATTTCGGCGGCTTCTTTGGTGACATCGGTGCCGGTGATTCCCATCGCAATGCCAATGTCCGCCTTCCGCAATGCCGGGGCGTCGTTCACACCGTCGCCGGTCATCGCCACGACTTGCCCCCGCTTCTGCAGCGCCGACACGACGCGGAGTTTGTGCGCCGGCGACACTCTCGCATAAACCTCAATCTCCTCGACCTGCCTGGCTAGCGCATCGTCGTCGAGTTGGTCGAGTTCCTTGCCGCTGACGACGCGACCCTTTTTCGCGATGCCCAATTCGCCGGCGACGGCCTTGGCCGTGATCGGGTGATCGCCGGTGATCATCACGACCTTAACGCCAGCCGCCTCACATTTTTTTACCGCCTCTTTGGCCTCCGCGCGGGGCGGGTCGATCATGCCGACCAGCCCTAGGAAGATGAGCCCGCCTTTCGCATCGTCGAGCGTGCTCGTCTCCTTCTTGGCCAAGGCGATGACACGCAAGGCATCCGCCCCCAGGCGGACCGCAACGTCCTTGAGCGCATTGCGATCGTCGTCGTTCAGCGGCGCTTCGCCCTTGGCCGTTACGATTCGAGAGCACGACTCGAACAGCATCTCCGGCGCGCCTTTGGCATACGCCACTGTGCCGCCTGGTCCTTCATGCAGCGTCGTCATCCGCTTCGTTTCGGAACTGAACGGCACTTCGGCGATGCGAGGATACTCGGCATCGAGCTCGACTTTGAGCAACTTGGCTTTGGCGGCGACTGCGACGAGCGCCCCTTCCGTCGGATCCCCTTGCACCTGCCAGCGGTTCTCCGCTTCATCGCGAACGATCTTGGCATCCGACGCAAGCACGCCAGCGCGCAACAGCTCGCGGAACGGTTCGGGCAAGTCGAGCGACTTGCCGTCGCTCATAAACTCGCCGGTCGGTTCATAGCCTGCGCCACCGACCGAGAACTCCCGACCCGCGGCGTAGAGACGGCGGACGGTCATCTCGTCGCGGGTGAGCGTGCCAGTCTTGTCGGAGCAGATGACGCTCGTGCTCCCAAGAGTTTCAACCGCCGGCAGACGGCGGATGAGGGCGTTGCGCTTCACCATCCGCTGCACCCCGATGGCCAGCGACACCGTGACCACGGCTGGCAGGGCCTCGGGCACGACGGCCACGGCCAGCGCGATGCCGAAGATCAGCATCGACGTGAAGTTTTCGCCTCGCCACAGGCCGATGCCGACAATCACGAGCACAATCACGAGAGCGATCTTGGCGAGCGTGCGTCCGACCCGGTCGAGATTGTCCTGCAAGGGCGTCCGCAGGCGCTCGACCGACTGGAGCATTTTGGCAATCTTGCCGAATTCGGTGTTCATGCCCGTGGCAATGACGATCCCTCTTCCGCGGCCATACGTGACGGCGGTTCCCGCGAACGCAAGGTTCTTGCGATCTCCGACCGGCAGATTCTCGTCAGCCAACGTGTCGGACTGCTTCTCCGACGGGACCGATTCGCCGGTGAGCGCGGCCTCTTCGGCCTGCAGGTTGGCAATCTCAACGAGGCGGCAATCGGCGGGCACTTTGTCCCCGGCTTTGAGCAGCACCACGTCGCCGGGCACCAGTTCGCGGGCCGGCACGTGGATCTCCTTGCCGCCACGAATGACGGTCGCCTGCGGGGCGGCCATCTGCTGTAAGGCCTCCATCGCCCGCTCGGCTCTGTACTCCTGGTAAAACCCCAGGCCCACCGCAAAGAGCACGATGATGCCGATGACAATCGTCTCGGTGCCGTGCCCCATAAAGGCGGAAATCGCCGTGGCAATGATCAGGATGATGAGCAGGATGTTCTGAAACTGGGAAAGCAGGATTGCGAAGGCGGAAACCTTGTGCCCAGATGCCAGCTCGTTCGGACCCAGTTCCGCAAGGAGCGAGCGGGCCGCTTCGTCCGTGAGCCCGCCTCTGCCAGTCGTCAGTTGCTCCTCAACCTGCTCGCGGGTGTACGTATGCCAGGGGGCCTGCGCAGATGGCGGCATGGACGGTCCTTGGTGCTAAACAGGAAATGTCGTCTTGAAACGCGTGAACGATCGCCAAGTCAGATCGGGCAAAACGGAGGCCGAGCTGGAATGCCGAGTGATTCTAGCCGGTTGTTGGGTGGATCAACTCATCGAAAGTAGGGACTTGGCGAAATCTCGATCAATTGGGAATAAAAACGCGGGAACCAGGCTCTAAGCGTATAGCGATGATGGCGGCAGGATCGCCCTGCCGTCCGCAAGTTATTTGGTGGCTTACCCTTAAGGAAAACCAAGCCATGAAGAAGCTGTTCGCCTTGCTGGCCGTCGCCGGCCTCGCCCTTTCGACCGTCGGCTGCGGCGAAACCGCGCCCACGAACGCGACTCCGACCCCAACCATGAGTGCTCCCGCGACGATGCCAGGGACAGCACCAACCGATCCGGCAGCCACGCCACCCGCTGAAGGAACTCCGCCTGCCGAGGGCACGCCGCCGGCTGAAGGGACGCCTGCTCCAGCTGAAGCCACGCCGCCGGCCAATCCGTAAGTTTGCGGACGTTGGGTAATGAATCGTAAGTCCCGCCGGGCCGGCGGGACCTGTCACTACGCTCGCTTCTTCGGTCGCGGCACGCGCTGTTTGTTGCCGCGACCACGCTTCGGTCCGGCCTTGTAAGACTTGACGTCCACGTCGCTCAGCTTCTGGCCGACCGAGTCGCGCAATTGGCCGATGCGGTCGCGCAGGGCTGCCGCTCGCTCAAAGTCGAGTTCCTCCGCCGCCTTGTACATCTCGGCTTCGAGCTCGCCGACGTATTCCTCGGTGATGACAACGGAGTCGTCCGTGCGCCCAATCGCAGCACTTGCCTGTCGATGAGCGGAGATCGCCTGCTCGATCCCCGCACGGATATTCTTCTTCACTGTTTCGGGCGTGATTCCGTGCTCCTGGTTGTACTTCTCCTGCAAGGCACGGCGGCGCGTCGTTTCATCCATGGCGCTAGCCATCGCCTCGGTCACCTTGTCGGCATACAGGATCACTTTGGCGTTCACGTTGCGAGCCGCGCGGCCAATCGTCTGAATCAGCGAGGTCTCACTCCGCAAAAACCCCTCCTTGTCGGCATCGAGAATCGCCACCAGCGACACCTCCGGTAGATCGAGACCTTCCCGGAGCAGGTTCACGCCGACGAGCGCCTCGAACTTGCCGGCCCGCAGATCGCGCAGCAGATCGACCCGTTCAAACGCATCAAGCTCGCTGTGCAACCACTTGCATTGCACTCCTTGCTCCAGCAAGTACGCCGACAGATCCTCCGCCAGCCGCTTCGTCAGCGTGGTCACCAGAACGCGCTCGCCCACTTTCGCCCGCTCGCGAATCTGCTCGAGCAAGTGCGGCACCTGGCCGCGAGCGGGGCAAACCTCGATCACCGGATCGAGCAGCCCGGTCGGACGGATGATCTGCTCGACAACTTCACCTCCCGTCTGTGCAAACTCGTACTCACCGGGCGTTGCCGAGACAAACACGACCTGGCCGATTTTTTGCTCCCATTCCGCGAACTTGAGCGGACGGTTGTCGAGGGCACTGGGCAGCCGAAATCCATGCTCGACGAGCGTCTCCTTACGAGCCCGGTCGCCGTTGTACATCGCCCGCACCTGCGGAATCGTCACATGCGACTCATCGACGATCATCAAAAAGTCATTGGGCGGGAAAAAGTCGTGCAAGGTATCGGGCGTCGAACCCGGCGCACGCCCCGACAGCGGCCGGCTGTAGTTTTCGATACCGGGGCAATGGCCAACTTCCTGCAGCATCTCGATGTCGAACCGCGTCCGAGCCGAGAGCCGTTGTGCTTCCAGCAGCTTTCCTGCCTCGCGCAAAATCTTCAGCCGCTCGTCGAGCTCCTGTCGAATTGTTTCGACCGCCGCGGCAATCCGCTCTTCCGGCATGACGAAGTGCTTCGCCGGATAAATAAACATCTGCTGTTCGACGGCCAGCGTCTCGCCGCTCACCGGATTGATGATCGAGAGCTTCTCGATTTCGTCCCCCCATAGCTCGATGCGGAAGGCGTATTCCTCGTAGCTCGGCCAGATTTCCACGCAGTCGCCGCGGACGCGGAACTTGCTCCGCTCGAACGACACGTCGTTCCGGTCATATTGAATATCGACGAGACTCTTGAGCATCTCGTCCCGGTCGATCGACTCGCCGACGCGGAGCGGCACCATCATCGACTTGTAGTCCTTTGGCGACCCCAAGCCGTAAATGCACGACACGCTGGCGATGATGATCACGTCCTTGCGGCTCACGAGTGAACTCGTCGCCGCCAGCCGCAACCGGTCGATCTCCTCGTTGATCGACGAATCCTTCTCGATGTAAATATCCCGCTGCGGAATGTACGCTTCCGGCTGGTAGTAGTCGTAGTAGCTGACGAAATAGTGAACGGCGTTCTTGGGAAAAAACTCGCGGAACTCGCTATAAAGCTGGGCCGCCAGCGTCTTGTTGTGCGAGATGACGAGCGTCGGCTTCTGCACGGCGGCAATCACGTTCGCCATCGTGTATGTTTTGCCCGAGCCGGTCACGCCGAGCAGCACCTGCGCCCGCTTCCCCGCGTTGACCCCTTCAATCAACTGAGCGATCGCCCGCGGTTGGTCGCCGGCGGGCGGAAACGGCTGGTGGAGTTGAAAGCCCACGAGAAATCCTGGGGAAAGTGGTCGGGGCGGGCGAACTGGTCATTTTACCGCCGCAGGCAACGGCAGGCAGCCAGCATCGTCCCGGATTCGCCGAAATCGGTGAAATCAGGTATGATTCAGGGGTCCATTCCCGTGAAGAGGTGGAGCGATGTCGGCAACTCGTAACGTCGAAAAACGCTTGCAAGCTCTAGAAGCCGAGATTGTGGAGCTCAAGCGCCGCTTGGAAGCTCCGAGACAGTCCACAGGCTCCTGGCTCGACCAGTGGTGGGGCGCGTTTGCCAACGACCCTGCATTTGAGGAAGCGAGCCGCCTGGGCGCTGCCTGGAGAAAGCGAGAGAATGCCAAAAGTTTGAAAAAAAGCCGCAAGAAGCGATCGAATGTACGTTCTTGACACCGACTACCTGACACTCGTCGCTCGTGGCGACAGTAACGCGGGAGAGCAAGTACGCCGCCGAATGCACGACGTTGGTTTGTCGGAGTTCTCCACGACAATCGCCAACTATGAAGAACAAACTCGCGGTTGGCTGGCATTTGCATCGAATTCAAAGACAGTAGCTCAGCTCATAGACGCTTACCGGCGTCTGCACCAGCACTTGTCACTGTACTGCTCGATCCAGATTCTGGATTTTGATGACTTGGCCGCCACACGATTCCAATCCTTGAAAGGCGAGAAGCTCGGAATCGGAACGATGGATTTGCGGATTGCAGCGATTGTTTTGACCCGGAACGCGACGTTGCTCAGTCGTAACCTGCGAGACTTTCATCGAGTACCCGGCTTGAAGGTTGAAGATTGGATAACGACAGCCACGTAGCCGCGCCGAGCGACAATGCACTACCAAAACGTCTGCCTCGAATCCCTCGGCTACACGCTCCCGGACGAAATCGTCACCAGCGACGAGATCGAGCGGCGGCTCGCGCCGCTTTATCGCCGTTTACGTCTGCCGGAAGGGCGGCTGGAGCTGATGAGCGGTATTCGGGAGCGGCGGCTTTGGCCACGCGGGATGCGGCCCAGCGAAAGGAGCATCGAGAGCGGCCGGCGGGCCATCCAGGCCACTGGTATCGACCCTCGCGAAATTGGCTGCCTCATTCACGGTTCCGTCTGCCGCGATTACCTGGAACCGGCGACTGCCTGCAGCGTACACAACGCCCTCGGCCTGCCCGAAGAATGCCTCGTCTATGACGTGTCCAATGCCTGCCTCGGCATGCTCAACGGCATGTTGCAGGTGGCGAACCTGATTGAACTGGGCCAGATCCGCGCGGGCCTCGTCGTCGGTACCGAAGACAGCCGCTCGCTCGTCGAAAGCACGATCGAGGCTCTGAACCGCGACGAGTCGCTCACGCGCGATAGCGTGAAGCCCGCGTTTGCCTCGCTCACCATCGGCTCGGCCAGTGCGGCGGTTCTGCTCGTTCACAAGGACATCAGCCGCACCGGCAATCGGCTGGCCGCGGCGAGTGCTCGTGCTCGCACGTCGCACTTTGAGCTCTGCCAGGGAGGCAACGTCACCGAAGGAACGCTCATGCAGACCGATTCCGAGCGGCTGCTGGCCGAAGGTCTGGCCACCGGCGTCGCAACGTTCGCCGATTTTTTAGCTGCCAGCGGCTCGTCTCGCGACGCGCTCGACAAGACAATCTGCCATCAGGTCGGCGGGACGCATCGCAAGCTGATGCTGCAATCGCTCGGCTTGCCTGAAGACCGGGACTATGTGACTTATCCCTGGCTCGGAAATACTGGCTCGGTCGCCCTGCCGGTCACGCTCGCGCTAGCCATCGAAAATGGCTTCGTGCTGCCGCACGACACCGTCGCCCTGCTCGGCATCGGCAGCGGGATCAACAGCATCATGCTGGCCCTCCGTGGGGCAGGCGTGAAACCTGGCAAACCGCACTTCCAAGCAGCAAAAGTCACTCCGGCCGCATCGCCCGCCGGATGACCTCGGCGTCGAAGTAGTTGATGCTCATCCCGGCATCGACGACGAGGCTTTGCGCCTGAATGCCACTCGACCGCGGACTAAGGAGAAACACGGCCACGTTCGCCGCCTCCTGCGTCTCGACTGCCTCCTTCCGCGGAATCACTTGCTCGGCATATAGGTACGAATCGAGATAACCAGGAATGCCGGCGGAGGCGCTCGTCTTGAGCAGGCTCGGCGCGACCGCATTGAACCGGACGCGGGAAAACTTGCTGAAGCTCTTGGCCAGAAACGCCAGCGACGAATCGAGAGCCGCCTTGATCGGGGCCATGTAGCCGTAATTTTCGCTCGCCATTCGCGTCGTCGAAATCGACACAGTCACGACCGACGCATCGGGTTCGAGCAGGTCTTTTAACGCATTCGATAAGCCGATGAGCGAGTGGCACGAGATGTCCATCGCCCGCAGGAATGCCCGTTTCGGAGTCTCGTGAAACGGCTTCATCCCATCCGAGTAGTCGGCAAACGCAATCGAATGCAGCATCCCGGCGAACTTGTGCCCACGGCTGGCAAGTTCCGCCTTCAGCCGTTCAATCTGCTCCTCAAACTCCACATCGCACACATGCACTTCGCGGCTAGCCAGCAACTTCACCAGGCTCTGCTTCCGCTCCTCGCTCCGGACGACATAGACGACCCTCGCGCCGACTTCCTCGAGCGTCTTCGCCACGTGCCACGCGACGCTCTTTTTGTTGGCGACGCCAAAGACGAGGAGCGTTTTGCCTGATAGACCAAGGAAATCGAGCGAGTTCATTCGTCTTCGTCCCTCTCGATACGACGCTCGTTCCAATACTCTCGATTAGAAAGAACCTCCTCGATGACCGACGGATCGGTCAGTGCTGCAACTTGTGGAATGAACGGCAAATCATGAACCGCGTGCCATCCCTCGAGTGCAATGCCGTCCCCGTCGGCGGGCAGGAACCAGCCGTCAAAAGCCACATAGATTCGACCAACTTCAATATCGCGCAACAGCACATTCATCGACTCGATCCAACTTGCGATGTCTTCTTCTGTTGCTGGAGATCCACGATTGGCCCATTCTTGCAAGTCTTGAGCAGCCAGCGATTCCCAAGTTTCGTTGACTTCAACGCACTGGGCGAACGTGAATGCCTTGCGACATTTCGTGCAGGTGAATAGCCAACCGCATCCGCACCAGGGGCAGTCCATTTGAGGCGGATACGTAATAAAAGCGGTCTGGCAACGACAGTGAGAAACCAACCGATCGTCAGCTTTGACGAGGTATTTGATCGGTTTCACTTTCGTCGCCATTGAACCGCTCGGATTGATCGATCAAAACTCGACAGTTGCGGCAGGGCAAGCGAGACGCTGCCCTACGGTTTGGCCGCCGTCACCACGAAACTCAGCGTCGCTGCCGGCTTGCCGTCGCACAGCACCTTGGCGGACAGGAAGAACGCGTCCCCCATCCGCTCGTCGAGCGTCACGTCGAGCAGCACCGTATCTCCCGGCCTCACCATCCGCTTGAACTTCACGTCGTTCAGCCGGCCGGCGACCGGCACGCCGTCGCTCGTGACGTGTTTGCTCAGGAGCACCGCGCCGGCCTGCATTGCCGCTTCGCACAGGATCACTCCCGGCACCAGCGGATAGTCGGGATAGTGCCCCTGAAAGAACCATTCGTCCGGCTGAAACGTCTTCTGGCAGACAATGTGCTCCCCCTCCCACTGGACGACTTCGTCGAGCAGGAGCATCGGGGGGCGGTGAGGAATGGCAGCGAGAATCTGCTGGCGGGACATGAGGCAGGTAACAGGGGACAGGAGTCAGGGGACAGTGATTCGCTCACACAGCACCTTTCACCAGGAGCGCATCCACATCGTTGGCCACGATCACGCCGTAATTGATCGCGCCGAGCCAGCCCGACATGATAATGCCGACGCTTCCCGCGTGGTACAGCCCGCGCACCTGCTCCGGCAGGCCGCGGCTGACGGCGAGCCCCTCGAACTTCGTGCCAAAACTCGCCCCGGCGACGTGCTGCGTGTAGTGCTCGAAGGTCTTGGGGGTCGCCGCTTCGACGTGGTCGAGCCGCTCGCGAATTCCGGGCACATAGCGGCCCAGATGATCGAGCGTCGTTTCGATCAGCTCACGCTTGCTCGCCGCGTAGTCTTCTTCGCTCAGGCTCGCCCAGTCTGAATAGTTTGCGTTCGTGCTCGATACGATCAAGCAGCGCGGCCGTCCCTGTGGCCGAGTCCGCGGATAATAGAACGAATAGGTCCGGCTGGTGACCTGTTTACTGAGCAATAGGTCGGTGCGAAAGAGGGGCGCGGTCGAGGTGAAGAACAGATCCCCCATGCTTTCGTCGATCCGCTCGTCTGGTTTCAGGGCGATATAAACCTGCGTCGAGCTGTTGTTCAGCCGGACGGCCCGGGCGTCTTCGACGAACTGCGGATCGAGATGCTCCTTGCCGACGAGCGACAAAATCGTGTGCCGCAGGTTCGAGTTGCTCACGACGGATCGGCACTTGATCGTGCGGCCGTTCACGACGACGCCAGCGACCTTGCCGTTTTCAACGACGATCCGCTGGGCATCGCACTTGATCCGCACATCGACGCCGCTCTTCACGAGGTCCGAGTGCATCCATTCAATCAGCCGGTCGGTCCCCCCCTCGAACGTATAGACCCCTTTGCTCATGAAGTTCGAGAAGACGATGCCGTAGGTGATCGCCGGGTCTTCGAGCGTGGAGCCGTTGGCGTAGGTGATCGGCTCCATGAGGAGGCGAATCACGTCCTCGCGTCCGGGAAAGAAGCGATCGAACAGCTCGCGCGTCGTGGTCCGCTGGTCGTCGTAGAAGTTCATCCCTCGGGCGGTATCGAAGAACGCGGACACTGTCTCAACCGGGATACCAAACTGTGTCGTGAGCAGCTTGGTAAAATCTTCCCGGTTGTAGCTCGTCGTGAGCGAGAACATCGGGTTGTCGAAGCGGATCGCCTTGAGCGGCACGATCGACGCGGCGATTTCCTCGGTCCAATACCGCCGGCAGCTTTTGATCATGCCCTGCGGAAAGCCGTGCAGCGAGATGTCGAAGATGTGCCCGCCCGGCCGCTTGAACCAGGTGGCCATCCCGCCGAGCTTGTAGTGCTGCTCGACGAGCAGCACGCGATGGCCGGCCCGGCCGAGGATGTTGGCCGCCGTCATTCCGGCCAGCCCGCTGCCGATGACGACGACGTCGTACTCGTCCTTCGCGCCGGCGAGAAAGTCCTTGGGCATAGCCGATTTAGCCTAGCAAAACGGCTATGGGAGGGCAGGGGAGGACCAGCTTAGCCGCCGCCTCCAGGCGGCGCTGCCTCGATTCCACTAGATGCCGTATTCCCGCCGTGGACGGCGGGGCTAAGCGGTCGGCAAACAGTGCCGATTGGCCATCGACACGCCGCTAACCAGCGCGCCGACGATACCGAGATATCCTTGGTCGGTCCCGCAGAGGAACAGGTTCTGGACACTCGTCGTCCCATCGAGCTGCTTGCGGGGCGCGCCATAGATGGCGCCGTTGGTATGGCCCGTGAAGCGGCGGATTGTTGTTGGCGTGAACATGTCTGTGTCGATCACCCGGCTGCGGAAGTCGGGGACGAAGCGAACGGCTGACTCGGCCAGACGGTCGTACCAACGAAGCTTGGCGACGCGGTACTCATCCTCGCCCAGACCCTGCCAGCGGTCGAAATTGGCCAGGGCCGTGATGCGAACCAGGTTGTCGGCGAGCTCGCCGTCGCCAGGCGAGTAGGCAAAGTTATTCGGCGAGCAGATGACGCCCGTCCGCACGTCGCACAGTTCCTGCTCGGGCTTTTGCCAATGGAACTGCGGCGAGTCGTTGAAGAAAACGATCGTCCGGTCGCAGCCGAGCGACTTGGGGAGCTGGTCGAGGACCGAGAGCGACTCGACAAACGAAAGCTGGCCGGCACGGATCGGCGTGGTTTCACCTAGATGATCGCAGAGACGGAGCGTTTCGACGACGCCGGCGGAGGAAAGGATGCGATTGGCGGTCAGTTCCTGGCCGTTATCGAGGACGACGCCGACGGCACGATCGCCGTCCATGCGAATGCTGGCAACGCCCGAGCGGAGCTTCAATTCGCCACCCAATCCGCGAAACCGTCGCACGAGGTTCTTCAGGATCAGCCGTATGCCGGCGTACGGGCGACCCATCCCTTCCAGGTAGAGCGCCCGGAACATGATGCAGAACTGCCCCCAGTCCATGTCGTCTTCGCGGGCGTTGCCGTACCACATGAGCGGGCAGAGGAGCATTTCGACGAGGAGCGGATCGTCGATCGTGCGAGCGAGCGCCTCGCGGCCCGACTGCTCGAAGACGTCCTGATTCAGATCGTCGTAGTCGAGTATCTGACCAAGCAACCGCCGAAAGTTGTCCTTCTGCCGTGGAAACTCGCGAGCGACCTCGCTGGCGAGCAGTTCAATGTCGTTGTGGAACTGCAGCTCGATCCCGGGAAAGGCGATCGTCGATCCGACCTGTGGCGCGAGGGCGAAATCGTCCCACGTCATTCGGAGTTGCCGCAGAAGTCGAGCCAGCGGCCCCTTTTTGGCCCCACGACTGGAGAAGTTGGTCACCGCATGCAGGCCAACGTCGTAGTCCCGCCCGCGGAGGCGATAGAACGAATTCAGCCCGCCGATCGTCGTGTGCCGCTCGAGGATGCAGACTTTCTGCTCATAGTACGCCAGCCGAATCCCGGCGGCGAGTCCAGAGAGCCCCGCACCGATGATGATCGTGTCGTAAGCGGACATGAATGATGTTAGACCGCAACAAAAACAGGGCGGACACCCTCGGGTATCCGCCCTGCCGTTTCACAAGTCAATTGGGCTCAACATTGAGCGTCATGAACCGCCCGGGCGTGATGGTGGCATCATAGGCGACGCACTTGCCGGAACCTTTGTCCGGGGATCTGAGGATTTCGTTGCGTTGAGGGGATCAGACGGAGTGTAGCCGGCCGGAGCTTCTTTCCCCCCGCCACAGCCGACCAAAGCCATGGCGAACACAAAACAAACGAGAAAACTCACAATGCGAATCACAAGGGTTCCTTTCCAATCAGGGCGTGTTGTTCGTGCCTTTGTCTGCCATCCCGTTCATCGTAATCCATACGCCCCAAGCCGTTCCGTTGGTAACTTGGCCGACGGATCCATCAACGCGGACGAACTGGACAACACCGCCTGTGTGAGCTGCTGCGGCACCAGGCCACTCGGTGTTTACCCCCCAATGCGATACATAAGTCGGAGGATGGGAGTAAGGTGCTGACCGAAACCACGCGCCTGGCGTGGGCGCGTTGTCATCGGGGCCGCGATAAGGCGGGCTGTTGAACACACCATACAGTGAGGTGTAAACGAATGCGGTCCGAAACACACCTTCATTCGAATAACGTTCACGTCCGAAGTGCATGACGCCGTTGTTTGTCGCCCACCCTCCTGGGCAATTCGGACACGTGTAGTTCAGCGTAGAAGTTTCCGCCACGGCGATCGTGTTGGAAGTTCCATCCTTGACATCGGCCATGTCGTTCGACTTCTGCCCACGGAAGACTCCCTCGAAATTTCCTTCCGACGTAAGTTGTGACCAGGTAGGTCCACCCCAGTTCTTGCTTAGGATTGGCACGTACGGCTGACCATTGCCGCCATCATGGGCGTAATCCCAGCCTTCCGCTCCTCCGTAGCATGTGGTCGCAAGGCCATGTGTTTCCGAAGGGTCTTCGTAACCGCCGTCGGACGGACAACGCAAAATCGGTACGAACGCGGCCTTAATCGACTGATTGAATGCAAAGTCGTTCTGAAAATTGATGGTCGCGTGCAAGTTGCCCTGTTCCATCTGTGGCAAAATCGCTGTCAGCCATGTGTGGTGAAACGCCCGCAGTTGTCCCGGGCTGGCGAGGTCGGGCCGCTTCATGAATCCGCCGGGCGGGAATCGCTTCGCGGTGTCATGGTAGTTCTGAAGCGCGATGCCGATCTGCCGCAAGTTGTTCGAGCATTGCGAACGCCGCGCGGCTTCACGTGCCGCTTGAACTGCTGGCAAGAGCATTGCCACCAGCACGCCGATAATGGCGATCACTACCAGAAGTTCGACCAGGGTAAACCCCGCCCGGCCCCTCCACCGTCGATTCGTGGTCATACGAGTGTTCCAGTGCAAACAGAGAATTATGACGACCTTCGGGGCAAGATGCCCGCACGATGATTGAGAATGACCTGACCACGCGCCGCAAGCGGCGGCTGGGCGTGCCTTTCTCGTGTTCCTTGCCTCTTGAACGCCTACGGCCGGAGACACCGGCCCGGAATAGGGCGCTCACCTAATAGAATTATGCATTTGGGCGCGGAAATCAAGCGCTTTTGCAAATTATTCGGGCAGGAAGCTCGGGAGATGAAAGCCGTCGGGAATTTGTTGGAGGGTAGGTCCGCTATTTTCCGCGCTGTTTGGAACCGAAACTAACGCCGACAATCACGTGACGGCAACAATCGGAAATGGGCTATCTGTTGCTGTTCTGGCCCCGACGGCGCCGGGGGCCTACTTTGGCGGGACCTACTTCGTAATGTCCTTCATCCGGGGCTCCAGGTAGGCGACCGTGCTCGCCATGCTAGCCAAATGGGTGTATTCGGCCTCAGGAATCTGAATCCGGTGGCGCTTGCGAAGCTCCATGACGATGTCCAAAAAGTCCATGCTGTCGAGCTCCAATTGCTCGCGGAACGGCTTGTCGTCGGCCAACGTGGAGAGATCCTCGTCCGGGGCAATGTCAGAGAGGATGTCGAGGATTTCGGAGCGGATTTCGGTGGCGGTCATGCGGTTGGTTGGTAGGCGATGGAAATTCGCCGCAGTTTGTTAGTTGAGATGAAGTGGAGCGCGACCACTGGTCGCGGCTATGTGGGAGGGCGTTTGATAATGACGACCGAATTGATGCCGAGCATGCCAAACGAGTTGTTCAGAATGTAACGGGCGCGGCCGATTTCGCGAGGCTGGTTGAGGACGAGCGTCGTCAGCTCGCATTCGGGGTCGAGCTGATCGACGTTGATCGTCGCGTGGCAAATGCCATCGTCGAAGGCAGGCAAATTGCCGGCGAGCTCCAAGGCCCCCGCGGCACCCATCGCGTGGCCGATGAAGCTCTTCGTGTTGTTGAAGTACGTCTTGTTGCTGCCCGCGAATACCTTGCGGAGGGCAGCGCATTCCTGGGCGTCTCCCTGGCCGGTACCGGTGGCGTGCGTGCTGACGATGTCGATCTGCTCCGGCGCCAATCCGCCGCGCTTCAGAGCAAGCTGCACGCACTCGGCTTGCCGCTCGGGATTAGGGAGCACGAAGTCGGTGGCGTCGGTGTTGATCGCGTAGCCAGCCAATTCGCCATAGATCTTTGCGCCGCGGCGGCGGGCCGAATCGAGTCGTTCCAGCACGAAGACGCAGCCCCCTTCGGCCACGACAATGCCGCTACGGGCCGTGTCGAACGGGCGAGACGCCTTCGTCGGATCGTCGTGGGTGGCGAGTGCTCCCTGGCTCTTGAAGCTGGCGAAGATGCCGAACGTGTGAATGCTTTCGGAAACTCCGCCGGCCAAGGCCAGGTCGCAGTCGCCAAGGCGGAGCATCTGTGCGCCCTGAATCAGCCCCGCGTTGCCGGCAGCGCAGGCCGCACCGATCGTATAGTGCGGGCCAATAATGCCGGCGTTCAGCGCGACCTCACCGGCTGGGTTGTTGGCGACCGTGCGCGGGTTGTGGTGATGCGACCAGTAGCTCGTGTCGTAGTCGTATCCCTTGAGCAGGAAAATCTCGTTTTCGGTCTCGACGTTGCCGTGCTCGGTGACGCCGAGATAGACGCCGACACGCGACTTCTCGATCGCCGGCCAGTCGAGCCCGGCATCGCGAATCGCTTCGTTCGTGCAGTAGATGCCGACGCTGCCGGCCCGCGTGCCGCGACGGAGATCCTTCTTCGACTGATAGCGGAGCGGGTCGAACGTGCAAACGCCCGCGAGCGTCGCCCCGACATAGCGAATCTCGTAATTCGTCACGCCGCTCTTGCCGGCCAAGAGCGCCTGCCGGTATTCAGCTAGGTTGTTGCCGTTGGGCGCAGTGAGCCCCACGCCGGTGATGACAATCCGCTGATTGTCGGCGAGGTTGGCGGGGGCGTGGGAGGACATGGGCGACAGGGGACAGGGGACCGGGGACAGGGGACAGGGTTTGGAGGGCGAGGCTCCCGCCAAGCCACGAAAATGTCTGCCAAACTACCGAAGTTACCGGGGTAAGCCGATGGTGACAAGCGGCGGGCGCGCAGGGCAGTCTCGTCCCTCGCAACCCTAACCGCGGGCGGCGCAGGGAGTTAACCGCGGCTGGAGTGCGACACTGCGTCAGGCTGCTGGCGTACCGTTCTCGCGAAAACTCGCAGCCAGCCGCCGCATCCCTTCGGCCATGCTGATTTGTGGCTCGTAGCCCAGGTCGCGGCGGGCGGCAGCGATGTCGAAATGGTGCGAGGTCGCAAGCTGCGCGGCCAGGAACCGCGTCATCCGCGGCTCGTCGGTGCGGCGAAGGATCGTCCAGAGTCCCTCCAGCATCGTCCCGGCAGTGTAAGCCGCCCGGAACGAGATCTGTTTCTTCACGGGCGGCAGGCCAGCGAGCGTGAGAATCTCGTTGATCCACTTCCAGCAGTTCACCGGCTCGCCGTTCGTGATGAAGTACGCTTTGCCGGTTGCCGCACCATTCGCCAGTGCATCGGCCGCCAGCAAGTGTGCCGCCGCCGCGTTCTCGACATAGACGGCATCCACCAGGTTCGTTCCGTCGCCAACCTGCCGCAATTGCCCACGGCGAGCCCGCTCGATCAGCCGCGGAATGAGGTGCTGGTCCTCCGGTCCCCAGATAAGGTGCGGTCGGAGCGAGCAGGTGACCAGTTCGCTTCCGTTGGCCGCGAGGACGTGCTGCTCGGCCAGCGCCTTCGTGTGCGGATAGTGGGCGAGCCACCGCGTTGGGTACGGCGCAGACTCATCAACGCTGCACTGATCGCGACCGTCAAACGTCACGCTCGGGCTGCTCGTATAGACCAGCCGCGGCACACTCGCATGGCGGCAGGCGAGCACGACGTTCTGGGTGCCGAGCGTGTTGATCTCGTAATACGTTCGCCACGCTCCCCAAATGCCGGCGATGGCCGCGACATGAAAGACGACATCCACATCGCGGCAGGCTCGCTCGACGGCAACCGGATCGCGAATGTCGCCGCTGACCGCCTCCACGCCGAGCGGATCGAGAAACGGATACCGCCCGCGCGCGAGCGAGCGAACGCGATCGCCGCGGGCGACGAGCTGCCGAATAATCGCGCGGCCGAGGAACCCTCCGCCGCCGGTGACGAGAGCATGCACGCGGGCAATCTACAGCACGGCCTGCACGAGCTTGAAGACCCCAAAGCCGGCCGCGCCGACGCCCGCGACGATGCGGATGATCCCCATCAGCTTTGCCGTGCCGCCGGTCATCTCCGTCCCCCACTTGCCGTGAGCCTTGCCGGTGACGAAGTCGCTGATTCCCCAGCCGAGCAGGACCAGTCCGAGCAGCAGGGCGATGCCGCCGAGCACAGCAGGGTTTTCCGAAAGCCAACGGTTGATTTCTTCGTTGCGGGCGAGAATGAGCATGGGGAGGGAGTGGTTTAGGATTTGGCGGGAGATTTAGCAGCGGGCTTCTTCGGTTCAGACTTCGCAGGTTCTGTCATGGCGGGCTCGGCCTTCGCAGGTGCAGCCTTCGCGTGCGATTTGGCGGGTTCTTTGCCGGCATCAGCAGGGGGAGACTTGTCGAATTCCTCGAATTGCTTGTTGAGCTCTTCTTTCGTCGGCGGGCGATTAGTCTTGGGTTTTTCCGCTGCAGGAGGCTCAGAAGGCTTGTCAGCTTCTGCCGTAGTCGGCTGTGGCGTCAGCACCGGATGGTCGGTTGCTTGTGGGGCCTGATTGGCCGAGACTGGCCCGCCGCCGAGTGCTCCCTCGCCTGCTGCGGGCGATCCGGCCAGTTCTGGCCGCTTGCGGAACATTGCCTCCAGCGGCACGTCAAACGCCCAATGCCCCTTGGCGGATTTCTCCACCGCAGTCTTGGCGAGTGCCAGCTTCAGCGACTCAAACGGTTTCGCGGGGGCTTCGAACACCAGCACGTCGAAGACCGACTGCCCCGGCTGCACCTGAATGCTCGTCTGCCGCTTGACCTCGGGTGTGGATGACAGCGGTACCGGAGCGAGAATGTCCCCCGCGTCGCTCGCCAGAACGGCTGCCGTCGCCTCGGAGGCGTTCCAACTGTTGTACTTCCGCGGCACCGGAGAGGCATTGGCGATGCGAACTTCGACGAACACGTACTTGCCCGTCGCGCTACTTTGGGCGGCGTTACTTTGGGCACCACTGCTCTCGCCGGTAGTCGATTTCGCGCCAGCGTCGCCCGCGGGCAACTGCGGATCGATGCGCGTTCCCGCCAGGTCCGACGCCAACCAGACCGAAAGGACGCTCAGACTGACGTTGTTGATCTTGATTTCCTTGTGCCGCAACAGGTCGGACCACTTTCCTTGCGACGAGATCACCTTCTGTGCGGCGGCAACCGTCTTGGCCGAGAGCTTCTGCCCGCTGGTCGCAGTTCCTTTGGCGACAGGTTGAACCGTTCCGACAGCGTCCGCAGCGCCCGGATTCGATTCGCCTCCGGGGTTGCTCTCGCCAGCCTCCGCAGGATTTCCCTCGGTTGGCGGCGCTTCGGCACTTTCGGTGGTTTGCTCCTCGGCACTCGCGACTTCTCCTTCGCCATCGGCGGCCGGCTGCGACCAGTTCCAAGCGATGGCTGCCACGCCGACGATCGCAACCGCGAGGACCACACCACACAGCACGCCTACCAGAATCAGCGGGCTTCCCTTCTTCTTGCGCGGCAACTCGTCGTCGTCGTCATCGGCCGCCTGCGCGGAGCGTGGCGTCACGCCGGTATTGATCGCAAAGCCCATCGGCGCGCCAACCGGCGGAGCGTCCGGAGCCAGCGCTTGCCCGATCGGCACTGATCCCATTGGCACCGATGCCGCAGCCTGTCCCACAGGGAAGGCACTCACGGGGCGAGCCGTCGTGGCCGCGGCAACTGGCTGAGCGGCCTTGGCAACCTTGACCTTCTTGGTGGCCGGTACGGCACTGGCCGACTTCGCTGCACCTGGCGTAACCGTTGCCGCACTTGTGACCGTGGTCGTCGGGGCGGTGTTCACGCTCGCAAACGCCCCCGAATTGGAATGGCTCGCGGAATCACTCGCTTTCTTCTTGGTCTTGGGACGGGCAAGCAAGCCGGGAATCTGAGCAGCCGACAGCCACTGCTTGTCGATCTCGCGGCGGACATAGGTCTCGGGGACGATCCGCCCCTCGCCCGCCATCGCCCGGAGTTGATCCCAGGTGTACGGGCCATACTGCTGCCCGTCCACACCGCAATACCATTGATCTTTCACGCGGACACCTGCTCCATTCCCCAAGATCCCAACCGGTGCCGCGTTTCAGTGTACTGTCCTCCGCCGGCCCAATCCAGCGCGAAGGAAAGTTGCGCCAGCCTGGCGGAAAGGTATGCTATCGTGAAGTCATGGCTTCCCGCGAAGGCTCCGCTGCCGCCACGCTGCTGTTTGCCGATGTGGCCGACTTCGTGCGCGATGCAGGCCGCCGCGGCGGGCAGGTCGAGGAGCGAACTCCGCCGCCGCCGTTCTATCGCCTCGCTCTGGGCCGCGAACCGCTCGATCTGGGCGAAGTCGAGTTCCGCATCCTCGTGCTCCTCGCGAGCAAGCCGTATTACCCGTTCAGCAAGCGGGCCATTGCCGATGCCGTGACCACCGAGCGACAACCGGTCAGCGAAGCGACGCTCGACCAGCACATCGCTGCCCTCCGCGACCAGCTCGGCTTCTTCCGCGACTACGTGCAGACCGTGCCGTATATGGGGTATCGGTTCAAGGCGTGAGGCGTTGCGGAATCGTGCTGGACGGATGGAGTCGCGGCGCAATATTTGCATTGTTTGTTCACTATTTAGTGTGTTACTGTCACTTTGGCAGTGAAAAACGTGTTGCCAATGACTTCACCGCGGAGTAGCTCGGAGGGGATTCGATGCGTGGTTTCCGGGAACCCCCGTTTCTTGCGTTTTTGGAAACCGAAAGCGCGATTTGCCGCGCGGCGAAAACTCCGAAGTGGAAACGGGACAGCGACTTGTGACTCGACAGTTTTTGCAAGGCAGCGGCGCAGGTTACCACGAAACGCAAAACCGCGGTAACCAAAGGCAACTGATGAGGAGGCAAGGAGTTAGGATCGCGATTGAGGTCAAAACCGGCGATTCGCGCGGTAACCTGCGAAGCGAAACCGAGAGCAAGCGAGACTGCCAGATTGACAGGGAGTTCATCGCGCGATGATTGAGCACGAGCGCTCGCAAACAAGACGACTTGAAGCTCACAACCGAGGCCGCTCTTCAAGGATCGACGGGTGCAGGTTGCCGCGCCAGATCAAAACGAGGATGGCGACGAGGACGAGGAAGATCGTCGCCCCAATGCCGTAGCCGCTTGCTTCCCACGCGACCCAGCGATGAACCTCCGGCTGCGATGCAGGCGAACCGACGTGCGACTGCCAGCCCGGATCGACCACGTCGAGGCGAGCGACCGCTTGGCTCGTGATCGCCCGCAGCCGCTCGTGCCGCCACGCGACTGCCGACCGATCGGCCCACCAGCCGATGGCGAGTGCGGCCACCATCGTGAACCAGAAGGCATCGCGGAGGGTGAAGCGGAGTTCTAGCGTCGTAAGAAGTGGTTTTGAATCGGCGGAATCGGTCATTATCTATCTTTCATTCTTTGCCAACGATTTCCGACGATGATGAACTGCAAGGCGATCCAATCAAGCAGCGGCACCAGGACGATTGCAACAACAAAGAAAATAAGCAAGCGCACACGCCAATTGGGCTTACGCTTAGGACGTTCAGACGATTCGTCGGCGTGACTCGAAGGAGCATAGGGATTCGTTGACATTGCGTGCTCAAATCTGCCCATGCAAATTCGATCAGTTGATCGTTGAATCAGCCGAGTTTGTGTTTTGTTCGCCTCCCGCCGTCGCTTCGATGTCCGCCATCGGCAAGAGATACGGCTTCATGCCGTCGAGCGTCTTCGGCCCGATGCCGCGGACGCGCCGCAGGTCTTCGAAATCGCGAAATGGGCCGTTCTCTTCGCGGTCCGCCACGATCCGTTTGGAAAGCTGTTCGCCGATTCCCGGCATCAGGCAGAGTTCCGGCCAGTCGGCTTGGTTGATGTCGATTCTGAAGTCGATGGTGATCGGCTCGGCCCGGTCGATCTCGATCACGCGCCCTGCCAGCCGTCCTTGCCAGAGCCAATGCCCGGCGATGCCCACCAGCGCGAGAACCAGCACCACGGCCGCGACCGCCTGATCCACTCGCCGCAGCACCAGCCGCGGCCACGGGGGCCGATCCGGCGGCTCGAGCTTCTGGTGTGAGGACGGCAAGGAGGGCATCGGGCCAGCGAATACGAATAGAATGGTCCCGCCAGGAACTACCGGGAACCCCATTATGTCGGATACGAGCGGCCCCGTCCAAACCGATTCCGCGGCCGCACCCCCGGCAGCCGAGTATCCGCCGGACTACCCGTTCGCACCGCAGTACAAAGTGCAGCACCAGCCGGAGAACCTTGCTCCGTTTTCCATCGACATCCCGCCCATTCCGAAAGCGGCCCTGCCGCACAATTCGGTCCTGTATCCGTGGATCGCCGCCGCTGTCGTTGGCAGCTCCCTTTTCAACTTCATCATCGGAATTTTAGTCGGCCCTTCCGAGCCGGTCCTGCTGATGGCCGCACTGATGTCGGCCTTGTTTTCGCAATTGGCCTTGCAATCGGTGTGGATCGTGTGGAGTCCGCACCCCTTGTGGCTCCGGCAGATCGTGGGCGTGACCGCCGGTTGGCTGCTGATGGGAGCGTTCCTGTTGGGCCTAAGAGTCAACGAGTCGTCGAATGGGGATTTCCCTGAGATTGTTCGTGCCTTCCTATGCTCAATACCTCTCATCATGCTCTCCGCGCAGATTCCGCTCTGGGGGCTGCGAACCTATTTGCGCTGGCGCATCCTTCCCACGAATAAATCGACCGTCCCCGAACGCCCGCTGACGATCGGCGACATGATCGCCGCCACGCTCGTCGTGGCCCTTGCCTTCGGATTCATTCGCCTGGCATCCGACGATCCGCAGTTCTATGAAATCGCCTGGATCGGCTGGCTGATCGCCATCCCCAGCATCGCCGCGATTTCGCTCGTGAGCCTCCCCCCGCTCCTCTTTCTCATGCTGCGACACTACGACTGGCCGGTCGTTGGATTCTTCGCCTGGTGCGGCTATGCAACGCTGCTTTTGAGCGTAGCCGCCGTCATCATCACTTTCCTCAGTGGCCGTGTGGACGCGGAAGGGATCATGCTTCTGCTCCTGGCTCCTCTCGGCGCCGGCACCGCGACATGGCTCGCGCTGTGGGGACTGCGTGCGATTGGCTATCGGCTCGTCATCGGCGACGAACATTCATAGCAGGCGCACTCCGTGTGCCGTCATCCGACAACGGCACACAGAGTGTGCCTCTTACTTAATTGTTCCCTGCAACTCCGCCAGCTTCGCCAGGGCGTCGAGTGGTGTGAGCGAATTCACATCGAGTTGGCGAAGCTGCTCGACGGCGGGATGTTCGGGCGGGGCGAAGAGCGTGAGTTGCAAATCGCCGCGGCGGCCGCGCTGCCCTTTCACGGCGATCTTCGGCCGCCCTTCGCGGTCGAGATGCTCCGATTCAAGCTGCGCGAGAATCTGCTTCGCCCGCTCGTTCACCTGCCGCGGCACGCCAGCTAGCCGCGCGACGTGAATGCCGTAGCTTTTGTCCGCCGCACCGGGAACGATCTTGTGGAGGAAGACGACATGGTCCTGCCATTCCTTCACGGCGACGTTCAGGTTCCGCACGCCCGGCAGCGTTTGCGCGAGGTCGGTCAGCTCGTGGTAGTGCGTGGCAAAGAGCGTGCGGCACTGGGCCCGGTCGTGCAGGTGCTCGACGATTGCCCAGGCGAGCGAAATGCCGTCGTAGGTGCTGGTGCCGCGGCCGATTTCGTCGAGCACAACGAGGCTTCGCGGCGTGGCCGTGTTCAGAATGCGAGCCGTCTCGGTCATCTCGACCATGAACGTGCTTTGCCCGCGCGACAGCTCATCGCTCGCCCCGACGCGGGCAAAGATCCGGTCCGCGATGCCGATCGTCGCCTCGCGGGCCGGCACGAAACTTCCCATCTGGGCCAGGATCGTGAGCAAGGCGACTTGTCGAATGTACGTGCTTTTTCCCGCCATGTTCGGCCCGGTAATGAGCAGCACGGTTCCGTCGTCGTGTTGTTCGTCCTTGCCGCATGCCACGTCGTTGGGGACGAACGTGCCGGCTGCTTCGGTCAAGTCGAGCACCGGGTGGCGGCCGCCGATGATCCGCAGCACTTGCTCGGTTACGATCGCCGGCCGGACGTAGCCGCGACTGGTGGCGAGTTCCGCGAGGGCCGCGAGCACGTCGAGCTGCGCGAGTACGGCCGCCGTCGCTTGCAGCCGGCGGGCCTCGCGTTGCACTTGTTCGCGCAACTGCACGAACAGCTCCTGTTCCAGTTCCTTCGCCCGCTCATCAGCCGTGACGACCTGCTCCTCGTATTCCTTCAGCTCCGGCGTGATGTACCGCTCGGCATTGACGGTCGTCTGCTTCCGCAGGTAGTGGCCGGGCGTTTTGTCCTTGTGGGCGTTCGTGATCTCGATGTAGTAGCCGAAGACCTTGTTGTACGCGACCTTCAGATTCGGAATGCCCGTGCTGGCAATCTGGTCGGCCTGATACTTGGCGATCCACTGCTTGCCGCCGGCCGCGAGGTCGCGAAGCCGGTCGAGTTCGCCACTGTAGCCGCCACGAATGAACCCGCCACCCGTGGCGAGCAAGGGGCAGTCTTCAACGAGAGCCGACTGAAGCTGAGCGAGGATTTCGGGGCAGAGGTCGATCCCTTCACACAAAGCCGCGACCAGTGGTCGCGCGTCCGGCGAGCGGGAGGTGTCAACCTCCCGATGAGCCTCCACACGTTTTGGAAATGTCGCTTCATCGGGGTACTCACGCACCCCGCTCGCTATGCTGAGCAGTTCCTTCACCTTCGGCAGCTTCGCGAGCGTCCTGGCGACAAACGACAGGTCCCGTGGACTAGCCCGGCCGGTGGCAACACGGGCGAGCAATCGCTCCAGATCGTACACGCCACGCAGCTCGTCACGAATCGCCTCGCGCCGCTTCGCATCGGTGGCAAACTGCTCGACTGCATCGAGCCGGGCGCTAATGTCACCGATGTTCGTCAGCGGATTCGCCAGCCAATCGGCCAAGAGCCGCGAGCCCATCGGTGTGACGGTTTGATCGATCACCGCGAGGAGCGATCCCTCGCGCGAGCCGGTGCGGATCGTCCGCGTGATCTCCAGACTGCGGCGAGTCGCCTCGTCGATCTCCAGCAAATCGCCCGGCCGATAGGGAATTAGCCGGTCGATATGAGCCAGCGACGATTTCTGCGTTTCGCGGAGGTAATCGAGCACCGCGCCGGCAGCCCGCAGGGCAGGGGAGTCGCCTTCGTCGAACCCAAACCCGTCGAGCGTGGCTGTGTGCAGGTGTTTGGTGAGCGTGCTGGTCGCATTATCGAGTGCGAATGCCCACGCGGGCCGGCGCGTGAGCATCGTGCCAGAGAACATAGCCGCGACCAGTGGTCGCGCAGACGGCTCGGCAGGAGCCTCGCCCTCCCGTTTGGCCTCGCCATCCCGAACACCGAACTCTGCCTCTTCCGAAATCAAACACTCCGCCGGTGCAATCCGGGCCAATTCATCCGCCAGCTTCGCCACGGGAACCGTGGCCGAATAGAACCGACCCGTCGATAACTCGGCCCAGGCGATGCCGGCCTTATCGCTGCCGTTTTGCTTCGCCGCCGGCAGCGCGACGGCCGCCAAATAGTTGCTCTCGTGCGGGTCGAGCAGGGCGTCATCGGTGAGCGTGCCGGGCGAAACGACACGAGTCACTTCGCGTTTGACGAGCCCCTTCGCAACCTTCGGGTCTTCGACCTGCTCGCAGACCGCCGCCCGAAAGCCGCTGGCGATCAGCTTGGCTAGATAACTTTCGAGCTGATGGTACGGAAAGCCAGCCATCGGGATCGGGTTTTCACCCTTATCCCGGCTGGTAAGGGTGAGCCCGAGCGTGCGCGAGGCGGCTTTGGCATCGTCGAAGAACAGCTCGTAGAAATCGCCCATGCGAAACAGTAGCAGGGCATCGCCGCAGGCGGCCTTCGCGTCGAGATACTGCTGCATCATGGGCGTGGCGGCCATGATGCAGAATTTAGCAGGGGACAGGAAACAAGGAACAGGGGACAGCAGGAAGGAACGTAAGGCGAGTAAGTTGGCGAAAAGAATCGCGAGTAGAATGCGTGAGTTTGCAGGAGCAAAACGCACAATATCTTGGCGGAAGTACTGGCTCCTCTTGTATGTTCCCTAAGAGAGGATTTCCCAGTTCAATAGACCTCGCAACGAGCGGGGCTGCGCAGCCCCGCTCGTTGCGGCCGGCGGCAGATCGTTCTCCTCGCGGCACAACCAAGGCCGGAGAGAAGCAAGATCGTCGTCGGCTCCCTACACCCAGCCCGAACAGTCGTCAGAGCCGCGCACCGCGCAACAGCGCGAGCTCGCATCCGCAAGACAGGGCCTGTGTCATGGAAGGTACTCCCGATTCCGTCAGAACGCGGGATGCGAAGTCGCCATTGTCAACCTGCGGCAAGTTCGCGACTTTGCCAAGGCCTTGGGACGCTGGGCAAAAACGGATCGCCTCGACGCCGAAGTGTTGGCTCTGTTCGCCCAGAAGATCCAGCCGCGGCCGTGCGAGAAATGCCCGGAAGAGAGGAGCCACGAAATGGCCAGTCAAGTAAAGCGATGCGTGAACTTTTTGCCGCCCCTTTCGTGTTTTCCGCTTTCGAGTTTTCGTGATCGTTCGGCCCAGTCGGCTGGCCTGGCACAGAGTCGCCTCGATCACTTGACTGGAGCCAGAACGGCAGCGATGCGGGCCTGGAGCGTTTCCAGTGTGATGTCGCTGATCAGGAAGCGTTTGTCGCGGTCGGTCGCGCCGGAGACGAGTTCGATCTGCGAGCGTTTCAGATCGAGCGCCTTAGCGAGCACCAGCACGAGGGCGTCGTTGGCTTTCCCTTTTTCGGCAACCTGGGTTACGGCGACTTTCAGCGCGCCGTTATGTTCGCCGCGAATGCCAGAGGAGCGAGCGCCGGGTTGGGCACGGACGGGGAGGAGGATGCCGTCGGGATGAAGGACGAGCGCGATCATGGTGAGGGTTGGTGAGTCAAAGTAGGCCCTGCACTCTGTGCGGGCCAGCAGCGGCAGGAACGCTGGTCATGGTGAGAATTCTCCACGGAGGGAGGATCGTCTCTGTTGCCGGCCCCGACGGAGTCGGGGGCCTACTATGCAGTCCTGCCGGGCCGGCGGGAATCTACTCGGGTTTGTCTTCGGCTTGCTCTTCCAGGTTGTACTGCTGGAGCTTGCTGCGGAGCGTGTTGCGATTGATGCCGAGGCGTGTAGCGGCTTTGGTTTGCACGCTGTTGCACGACTGCATCACCTGGACGATCAGCTCGCGCTCGACGCGATTGACGATTTTTTCGTGCAAGTTCGTTTCGTCGGCCGGTGCAATGGAAAGGCCCTGCTGCACGACTTCGAAGACGAGCGATTCGAGATCGACGCCGCGGCGCGCGGTACGCCGCTCGGTGCGTCCGAGGACGGTGTCGGGCAAGAGTTCGACCGTCAGTTCGTCACCGTCGGCCATCGCCACGGCTCGTTCGACATAGTTTTGCAACTCGCGGACGTTCCCCGGCCAGTGATACTCCTGCAGCGCGGCAATCGCTTCCGGCTGAATGTGGACGACGTTCTTCTCGTTCCGCTCGCTGTAGTAATTGAGAAAGTGGGCGACGAGGGCGGGAATGTCGTCGCGCCGCAAGCGAAGGGGCGGAATGACGATCGGCACGACGTTGAGCCGCCAGTAGAGATCTTCGCGGAACTTTTCGTTCTCCACCTCGGCGTAGAGGTCGCGATTGGAGGCGGCAACGATGCGGACATCGACGCGGTTGGTGTTCGTGTCGCCGACGCGCTCGAACTCGCGCTCTTGCAGGACGCGGAGCAACTTCAC
>CAYLLN010000043.1:0-57284 GCA_964384375.1 uncultured Pirellulaceae bacterium | reverse complement strand
CCCAACCTCGGCTGATAACCAGGGCGCGCTGGGTGCGATTCCCAGGGCTACCACTGATCGTGACGGACAGACAGGAGCAAACCAATGACGCTTCGCTCGAAACGCATACGCCTCGGCTCACAGGGTCGTGGTGTAACAGGCAGCACAGCGGACTTTTAATCCGCAAGGTGTGGGTTCAATTCCCTCCGGCCCTACTCGACGCTGGCGCGTAGCTCAGCGGTGAGAGCGGCGTCCTTATAAGACGCGGGTCGTGGGTTCAACTCCCACCGTGCCAATTGATGTCAGGACTAAGGTGTTAGCGGCAGCATTCCCGGCTCTTAACCGGGCAGGTGAGGGTTCGAGTCCCTCTGGTCCTACTGACAGCAAGCACTGGTCGTCTAGCGGCCAAGACTCCGCACCCGTAATGCGGTGACGCCGGTTCGAGTCCGGCCCGGTGCTCTCGCTCATTGACAATTTGGTTGTGACTGACAAGCGCCCATGATGTAACGGCAGCCTGCTGCCTTGCCAGGGCGGAAGAGCGGGTTCAATTCCCGCTGGGCGCTCATTTATTCGGCGTGTGGGAGAGACGGAAAGTCCGCGTGCTTCGGGAGCACGAAGATGCTGGTTCGACTCCAGCCGCGCCGACTGATTTTGCGGTGGGACCCGTGCTGGTACGGGTAGGTGACTGTTAATCACCCCGACGCAGGTTCGATTCCTGCCGCCGCAGCTTTGTGCCCTTGGCCGAGCGGCAGAGGTGCCAGCCTTCCAAGCTGGCGAGGCGGGTTCGATTCCCGCAGGGCACTCTAGTTTGATCGGGGATCGGCTAACGGCAGGCTGCCGGGCTTTGAACCCGGTGATGCAGGTTCAAGTCCTGCTCCCCGAACCTTGGTGATTGATGCGGGGTCGTCTAACGGTAGGACAGGACGCTCTGACCGTCCCGATGTTGGTTCGATTCCAGCCCCCGTAACTTGATAAACGGAAGTCATCCGGCCGGATGAGGAGCCTGTCTCGAAAGCAGGTGCGGTCACTCCGTTGTGGGTTCGAGTCCCACGGCTTCCGCTCACAAATAGTCCCGTGGTCCAGCGGCAACGACTCCTGGTTCACGTCCAGGCAACGGCGGTTCAAGTCCGTCCGGGACTACTCGCCCCGATACGCCAACTGGCAGAGCGGCTTGGCTTAAACCCAAGTGTTTGCAGGTTCGACTCCTGCTTGGGGCACAAGCACAAAACACGTCCTCGCAGAGTAGCCCGGAGTGCTCGCCACCCTGTCACGGTGGAGATCGTCGGTTCAAATCCGATCGGGGACGCTTGACAGCGCGGTACGCAAACTGGCAAAGCGGCGAAGCTCAAACCTTCGTGGCTGTGGGTTCGACTCCCACCCGTGCCATTTGAACATGCGTCGGTTGGGCATTGGCAAGCCTCAGTGGCTGTAACCCACCCGCCTTCGGGCTCTGCAGGTTCAACTCCTGCCCGGCGCACTGATACCACGGCCCGTTCGTTTAGAGGCAGGACACCAGGTTCTCAACCTGGTGAGGCGGGTTCGATTCCCGCACGGGTCACTGATTCAAATAGCCAAGTGGTGGAACGGCAGACACGCGACGCTCAGAACGTCGTGCCCTCACGGGCTTGGGAGTTCAAGTCTCCCCTTGGTTACTGACGCGGGTGGGCCAGCGCCCAGCCGAGCCTCATAAGCTCCGCCCGCCGGGTGCGACCCCCGGACCCGCTACTGATTGGCCGGGTACGCAAACTGGCAAAGCGACGAGGTCGAGAGCCTCGTGATTTTGTGGGTTCGACGCCCACCTCGGTCACTGACAACCTGATCCCGTGGTCCAACGGCAAGGGCGCCTGGGTGACAACCAGGAAAGTGATGGTTCGATTCCATCCGGGATTACTGCCACAAATCGACGACGGTCTGTAGGTGCTGCGGCTGCACACCGCTTTGGTAAGGCGGAAGCCTGGGTTCAACTCCCAGACGGACCTCTGAATGAAATGGGCTGCTCGTCTAACGGGAAGATGCCTCGCTTGCACCGAGGAGATCGGGGTTCGATTCCCCGGCCGGTCCACTGCACTTGATGGGCTCATGGTCCAACGGGACGACACCGCCCTGGCGTGGCGGAGATCCGAGTTCGATTCTCGGTGGGTCCACTCTTACGGAAGGTAGCCGGATACGGCTCGCCGGGCCGGTTTGCTAAACCGTGCGACCAAAAGTTATGTGGGTTCGACTCCCATGCCTTCCGCCTGAGACGTCGTTTCATTTTTCAATACCTTGTCCAGAAAAGGAGGACACGATGCTCCGCATGCAACCTAGCCAGCGACACGGCCCCGTGTCCTCGCGGACGGTCCGCGGGGGCTGATTTGAAATCTGCTGCCGACGACTCGGCAGTTTGTTCCCGAAAAGGCAGGACTGTTTATGGACGTTGATTTGCTTAAGCGGCACTTTGCGCACATCGGTGCGCGGGTGGAGGTACGGTCGGACGGCGGTCACGGGCGACAAATGGCCCGCGAGGGCGGTGTGACGCTCGACGTGGTTCAGGATCGTTTGGGCGAGCTGTTTGATGTGCGGGTCATGCCAATGGCACAGCCGCGGATCGAAGTGCTCCAGATGGTGCCTAACCAGCGGCACTTGTTGCTTCTGACGCAGGCGGATGACGCTGCGGAAAAGAACAAGTTCCTCTGCGGCCACGACGAGCGGCATTGGTTCGTGGCAGCCGTTCCCGGCCGGAGCGTGGCTACTGTTCGTTCGGCGATGGAGGCCCTCAAGCCGCCCGGTGTTGTTGACCGCGAGGCCCAGGTTGGCCTCACGGCACGGCGTCGCAATCGGCGCAAGAATGAGGCTTTCCGTCGTCAGGGCGAGTGGTTCTTCGTTCCGGTCATCGGACTGAAGGTCGATCCTAAGCTGGTGCTCCATAACGAACCCGTTGCTCGCAGCGGAAGTAAGGCGCACTGGCTGGATTTTGCCTATCGCTCCGGTGGCGAGACGGTGTACGTCGTGGACCGCTATCCCAGCGGTCTGATCGAGCGGCAGTACCGCGAGGTGCTGGCGCGCAATCCGACAGCTCGGGCGTGGCCGTGGCGGACGATGCGGCGCAATCCTGCCCTGTATGCCAAGGGCCGGGTGCGGCATCCCGACCATGCCACGATCGTGCTGCATGATTGGCACCAGGTGCTAATGAATCGGGAGAGCGAGGCGCCCGCCATGCGGCACGTCGCCTTCCTCGACTGATCGTTGCAATAGCCGGCGGGGCGAGTCGCCCCGCCGGCGTCCGGCTCGATGGTGAAAGGGACAATCACGCCTCGGTTCTAACGAGGATTTCCGGGTTCAAATCCTGGTCGAGCTGCTGATTGAGATGGTGTCTGTGGTGTAGCGGATGCTGCATGCCTGGCTGTGAACCAGGAGGTAAGGGTTCGACTCCCTTCGGATACCCCTGTTTGATCCACACGAGTGTGCTCCTGGGAGAGCCGGCAGCCTCCAAAACTGCTCCACGGGGTTCGACTCCTCGCGCTCGTGCTGGTTCGCCGACGTGGCTCGACTCCAGAAGGCACCGGTCTTGTAAATCGGCAGATGCTGGTGCAAATCCAGTCGTCGGCTCTGCTTGTCCCGATGGTGTAGCGGATTGCACGCGACCCTCCGAAGGTCGCAGCCCTGGTTCAAATCCAGATCGGGATACTAACGCGGCCTGCGAGTGTGCCGGATCGCACGGCAGTCCTCGAAACTGCAAGACGAGGTTCAACTCCTCGGCGGGCTGCTAAGACGATACGTCCTCGGGGTGTGCTGGATGGGCATGCAACCCTGCGAAGGTTGAGGTCTAGGTTCGATTCCTAGCGAGGACGCTGAATTGACGCTGGAGCCAGACGGTACGGCGGCTGCCTGCAAAGCAGCTTTAGAGTGGGTTCGACTCCCACCGGCGTCTCTGACCTGCCAACTGCCGGTTCAGACTACATCTTTACCCGATGACGACGTCCGAACCTTTCCTTCGTTGGGAGGTCTTTTGACCAATGCCCGACTGCCCGCTCTGGAGTGCATGACGGTCCTAAGGTAGCGACGCTGGGCGACCAGCTAGTGAACGGCGGCGGAGTCTCTCCGAGACGAAGGGGCCAGTCAACGATCGGCAGCATGCTTGCCGACACGGACGGCCGTAAACCAAGAACTCTGGGCAAACCTTCGTTGGGCAATTGAATACAAATTGGCGACTGCCGGTTGGAGTACATGGTTCGATTCCGACCGCCTCCGCTTACGACCATTCGGGAGGCGGCGCTCACCTTGGCAGCGGGTACCTCTGACCACTCTTCGTCGCCACCAATACATGACCGACTGCCGAATTGGAGTACATGCCTCAGGAGCCGGGGGTGTGGGTTCGATTCCCACCGGCGCAACTAGCAAACGCGTCGCGCCGTAGCTCAATGGCAGAGCACCGTAACGTCTCTGATTCACCAACCTCGTCGGTTTTAAGACAACATTCGACTGCCGGTGTGGAGTAGATGGTCAAGGGCCGCAAGGTCTCGCGGGTTCGAATCCCGCCCCGTCCGCGGTAAATGCGTGGACGGGTTCTCTGCCCAAAAACTTCGTCGAGTGTTTTGAACTTCGGGTCCGACTGCCGGAGTGGAGTACATCCACCAACGATGCCAGGGGAGCGGGAGCTTCCCAGCGCTCGAACGAGCGCGGCGCTCTGCTTCACCTTCGTCGGACCTTTTTTGTTGATGGGAGGTTGTCATGGCCAACAAGACGCTATTTTCGAGCCTGAAGAGCTGGCTGCCGCGGGCTACGGCTATCAACGAGGCCGGCGGCCCTGCCTACCGGCTCGCGCCGAAGCATGCGCTAGCGCAGATCGCCGCTACGGGCTGCTTCAACAGCACGTTCTACGCGAGCGGCCAGAGCCAACTCGACGAGTTGAAGAAGCTGATCGACCAAGTCGATGACAGCGCATTCCTGGCCAAGCTGGCCGTCTATGCGCGTGAGCGGGCCTACATGAAGGACATGCCGGCAGCGCTGCTGGTCGTGCTGTCGAAGCGCGACCCGGCTCTGCTGCACCGTGTCTTCGCGCGCGTCGTTGACAACGGCCGCGTGCTGCGCACCGTCTTCCAGATGGTTCGCTCGGGCCAGTTTGGCCGCACGAGCCTGTCGTCGAGCCTCCAGCGGGCGTTCCAGCGCTGGCTAAATGAGGCGTCGGTCGGCAAGCTGCTGTCGGCTTCGATCGGTAGCGATCCGAGCCTGCGCGACGTGCTGCGCCTGGCCCGGCCGACGCCGAAGGACAATGCCCGCCGGGCTCTGTTCGGCTGGCTCACCGGCAAGGATCTCGAGAAGTGGGTTCCGGCCACCGAGGCTGACCTGCCTGTGCAGGTCCAGTCGCTGGCCGCGTACCGCAAAGCAGAGACTGCGGAGCTTCAGGCGCTGATCCTCGGCGACCTGTCGGTGCGCTGGGACCTGCTGGCTGACGCCGCTAAGGGTCCGCTCGTCTGGAAGGCGATTGCCCGCCAGATGGGTCCGCAGGCACTGCGCATGAACCTCAACACGCTCGTGCGTCACGAGGTATTCGGTCAGAACCTGACGGACACGGAGATGTTCGATTACGTCGCCGCCCGCATTGCGGACGAGGGCGAAATCCGCCAGTCGCGGCAGTTCCCGTACCAGTACCTGACGGCTTACCTCAACGCCGGCAGCGAGGTTCCGCAGAAGATCAAGACGGCGCTCCACCAGGCCGCCGAGATCGCCTGCGGCAACATCCCAAAGCTGGCGGGGCCGGTCGTCATCGGTCTGGATACGTCGGGCTCGATGAGCAGCCCGGTCACGGGTCACCGGGGCCGCGGGGCAACCACGAAGATGCGCTGCGTCGATGTGGCGGCCTTGTTTGCTGCTGCCATCCTGCGCCGCAACCCGGACAGCGTGATCGTGCCGTTCGACACTCAGGCGTACCAGGTACGTCTGGACCCGAACGACTCGATCCTCAGCCTGGCCGAGCGGCTGGCCAAGTACGGCGGCGGTGGAACCGACTGCTCGCTGCCGCTGCACGAGGCCAACACTCGCCTGCGGGAGCGCCGGTTCGTCGGCGTAGTGCTGGTCAGCGACAACCAGAGCTGGGTCTACCAGGCTAGTGCGTTCGCGACCGGCACGCACGGTGCGACTGGTGTGATGACCGAGTGGCAGCAGTTCGTCCAGAACCAGCAGCGGCTGGACTCCATTATGCGGAAGGTAGCCAAGCCGAAGCTGATCTGCATCGACCTGCAGCCGGCCACGACGACCCAGGCCCCGGACCGCGACGACATCCTGAACGTCGGCGGCTTCAGTGACGCCGTGTTCAGCGTCGTTGCGTCGTTCCTGGATGACAACGCCAACCGCTTCGTCAGCGAAGTCGAGGCGATCGAGCTGTAGCGCGGCAATTTCGCCCTAATCAACCCACGCCCCTGGCCCGAGCAATCGCGCCAGGGGCGACTTTCTTTCGCTTAACGCTTGTTCCAACTTGCGTTCGGCTGGTCCCACAGGATGCCGGTGAGGAGTTTTGCTTTTACATCGTCAGCACGAAAGTGGCGTGCTCGCCCGGCCGGGATTGCCCCGGCCCGCGGATGCACCCAGTAGGTGCGGCCTTCGTAGCCACGGTTGATTGTCTCAAGCTGGATGCGATGCTCGGGCTCAGAAACCGATGCATTCGTGGCAGCGATTCCCAGAATCAGAAGCGAATTTGAGCGCTGCATCATTTCCAGTTGTAGCTGCTCTGCTTGCGGAAGCCCGTCAGTCGGATGGTACCACCATCAAAGATGTCCATCAGCGAAAAGCCGCTGTTCTCGGCGCCCGATCCTTCGACCATCGCGACCAGCGTGCAGTAGTGAATGCCGCCAATATCCTTGAGGTCGTTCTTGTGGCTATGGCCCTGGAAGACCGCCAAAACCTTGCCTGATTCCTCCAGAACCTTGCGGACCTGATCCGCGTTCTTTACGCCGTAGTCGTTTTTCACATCCAGCCGCTGATGGACGAACACGACGGCCTTCCCGGCCGCGACTTGGAGATCGGCCTTGAGCCATTTGACCTGCTCGTCGGGGATGCTGGTGTCCGTCCATTTGAAGTTGCCACGGCTGTAGGACTCACCGTCTGAACGGTAACAGGCATCCAGGATGACGAAGTGAAATCCGCCAGCGTCAAAGGAGTAGTGAGGTTTGCTTCGGGCAACGCCTTCGAGAAACTCATCCTTCGAAAGCGTGGCAACACAGTGATTGCCCAAGACGTAATGTTTGTCGCCCGGCAGGGCAGCAAACTCTCTGTTGATCGTGGCGAGATACTTCTTCTCAGCCTCGGCGGAATCAGCAGCATCGATCAAATCGCCAAGCTCGACGACAAAGTCCGGCTTGGCCTTTTGGAACTCGCCGGCCGCTTCTGCGATCTTTGTGAGGGTTTCCCGGTAGTGACGTGATCCAGTTGGCGGTTTATCGGCATAGTGCAGGTCGGTGATCAGGCCGATTCGTACGCGATGTTGCGGCTCCGCGGCAGCCAGGCTGGCGAGAGGACTGCCGATAGCGCCCGCCCCCAAGAGCAGTAGCGAGCCATCGCGAAGAAATCGGCGTCGATTCATGTCCGTACCCTGATTCACGAACTTGCGCTGGCGATTACTTGTCCCGGACTCGCTCAAACGTCACGAGGATATGATCCGTTCCCGGCATGGAGATGAACTCCCTGGGACGGTCCTTGCCGGGCGGCGCAAAGCACAGTTTGCGAGTGTTCTCGCCCAGTTCATAGATCCCCAAGAACGAATTGCCCTTTCCTTCGCCCTCGGTCTGTGTGAAGTCGATCGTCTTGGGCTTCTTGGTCGGATCGAAGGAATTGGTTCCCTTGCCGACTTCCTTGCCGTCCGAGAACAGGGTCCAGGTTCCATCCGGGCCGTTGACGACGGTAATCTTCTTGGCATCTTCATCCGACGACTTGTTGCCGTCCACTTCGAGGGCAACCACTCGCCACGTGCCCTCGATCAGTTTCCGGTCCTTCTTGATCGCTTCGTCCTTGGCGTCATCACCAATCGCAAGCGCAGCCACCGCGAGCAACGCCAGGCCTAGTGACGTTGGGCCAATTGTCCGGTTTCTCATTTTGAATCTCCGTGCTGATTTTGCGGTTGTCCACCCGTCATCGCGGCATATCGATGACCATTACCCACCACGGGGTTTTCCCAACGGAGTAGGTCGCAGTCAGTGTCAGCCCGCCCGTTTCCTGATTCAGGCGATAGGCAGCAAGTTTGTCGGTTGCTTCGCCGCAGACATAGAGAAACCTTCCGGGGGGATCGAGATCGAACGAGCGTGGCGTTTTCTCCGTCGGCATATGTCCCAGTGCCGTCAGCTCGCTGCTCTGCTCATCGACTTGAAACCGGGCAATGCTGTCGTGACCGCGATTCGAAACAAAGAGGAACTTGCCTGTGGGATGGATTTTGATCTCGGCGCAGGCGTTTCGTTGTGCGAAGTCATTAGGTAACGTCGAAACGGTCTTGAGTGCCTGGAGCGAACCAGTCGCTTTGTTGAGCCGGTAGGCCGTCACGCTGCCGCCTTGCTCGTTGTCGATGTACGCGATGTCCAGGCGCGGGTGAAAAACCATGTGCCGCGGGCCGGTATTCTCTGGCGTCGCCAGCTTGGCCGGATTCCCAGGCGCAAGTTCGCCCGTGGCCGCATTGAACACAAACTGAAATATCGCGTTGGGACCTGTATGTGGGACAAACGCGAAGCGGTTGGCAGGATCGAGCACGATGGCGTGCGCCTTTTCGGCTGTGGGCAAGCTCTGCACCGGTCGCTCTCGCAACGAACCATCCTTCTCGATCGCGTGCACCGTCACCTTCCCTGCCACGTAGTATGCCGCCAGCAAGAAACGCCCTTCATTGTCAGTCGAAAGTTGGGCTGGGTCAGGTCCGGCTTCGACAGTGTTAATGTGCTCAAGCTTGCCCGTCTGCGAGTCGATCCGGAACGCGACTAGCTTGCCCTCTGGACGCAACGAGGCAAAGAGCAAGGTCCTCGCCGGATTGGCAACTAGGGCGCCCGGCTCTCCTTCGCAGTTTGCATCTGAGACGTGGGTTAGTGCGCCGGTCGTTGCATCGACCTGGTACACAGCAATCTTCTTGTCCTTTGCCAGCGACACGTAAGCGAAGGTATCGGCCCGGCCGACGTTCACGCAGCCCAGGACAATTAGAATCGCAACCAGCGTTCGCATAGATCGTTCCCATCGCCAGGGGCTGTCGAGCACGCGCTTGCCAAGTCACAATGCAGCGGCTCACATGAACCAGTCTATCGCATCGTCTTCGTTCCAAGCGCTGGAGGCAATCATGCGACTGCGAATCTGGCACCTGGCCTACCTGGCGGTTGGTTTGTCGATCTGTGGGCTGCGCGCCAGAGGTGAAGAGCCTTCTAGTGCTCCGATCAAGAAGCTGATTTTGCCGGGCGAGGCGTTTCTCGTCCAGGATCGGCCGGCGTTCGTCTTGCTTCCGCCGGAGAAGGAGCGCAAAACGCCGCAGCCGTGGATTCTCTATGCACCCACGCTGGCGGGATATCCGGACGAGCACGAGAAGTGGATGCACGAGCAGTTTCTGGCAGCAGGAATTGCGGTCGCCGGAATCGATGTCGGCGAGTCCTATGGCAGCCCCCGGGGTTGCGAGCTGTTCACAGCCCTCTACCAGGAACTAACGACGAAACGCGGCTTTGCAGGCAAGCCCTGCCTCCTCGGCCGCAGCCGCGGTGGATTGTGGGTCACCAGTTGGGCCTGCGACCATCCTGACCAGGTTGCCGGAATTGCCGGCATCTATCCGGTGTTTGATCTGCGCACCTACCCGGGGCTTGCCAAGGCGGCTCTAGCATACGGGCTCAAGCCCGACGAGCTGGAAGCGAAACTCGCCGAAGCCAATCCCATCGAGCGGGTAGGCGTGCTGGCTAAGGCCAAAGTGCCCGTGCTCATCATCCACGGCGACGATGACAAGGTAGTGCCTCTCAAGGAGAACTCGGCGGAGCTTGCAGCCCGTTACGAGGCTGCCGGGGCGAAGGATGCAGTATCCGTCATTGTGGCCAAGGGCCAGGGGCACAATTACTGGGACGGATTCTTTCGTTGCCCCGAACTAATTGAGTTTGCCATCGCTCGGGCGCGTAGTGGGGCCACCGTTCCCTGATCCTGCGTAATGGCCAGTGGGGCTTGCCCAGGCACCATTGCGCGAGGTCAGGCAATCACCAAATCGTGAACTTCGGCCCAGTTCGGCGGCTCGACCTTGGCGGCCAGCTCGCGAATCACGCCTTCCGGCACCGGATGCTCCCGCCGCTTGTTCTGGGCCAGGATCGTCTCGAACGGCGGCTCGACATAGACAGCCTCGATGCGGGCACCGTAGTCAGCAAACAGGTCGGTCCATCGCTTCCTGGTTTGGCGAATCAAGTTGGTCGCACTAAATGCAAACGGCCGGCGAGCCCGGAGCAGCTCTCGGCACCGATCTCTGGCGGCCTGAATCACCGGTCCCTGATTGTCGGTCGCTTCCACATCGAGCTGGCCGCGGATGTCGTCGAGCGATACGACGGGCAGCTCCGGTCGGTTGTTGGCCAGCCAAGTGTCTTTGCCGCTACCAGGCAGCCCCGACATTAACGTCACGGTGCAGCGATAATCCTCGTGCGGCACGTAATGCAGGTCGGCGTTTGCCTGCCGGTAGAACTGAAAGCGGGCCTGAGCATTCCCAAATGGATATGGCTTATCGAAGCAGCCGCTCTCCTCGGCAACCAGCTTCCAATAATGCAGATTCTCCTCGGGCCGGCTCATTGAGCTGGTGTTCCGGCCGCGAGTGTCTGCGAGGGCGAACAGGTACAGCAGCTTGTTGTTTGCCAACCACGACAACCAAATGACTTCGTGCTGGGGCGACGATCGCTCAAGCAAGAACGCAGGCCGGCCGTGATAGCGAACGAGCTGTGTGATTAGCTCGCGAGCGGGAACATCGCAGTTGAGATCCCGCAGGATTTGGCGGGCTAAATGTTCTCCCTTGATCGCGTGCTTGGGCGACTGAATACGCCCCGTGTCCGGATCAAGCCGCGAAGTATGCGGCTTGCCGGCGTCGTGAAACAAGGCGGTAAAGAGAAGCGTCGTTCGCTTGGGCTGACTTAGCGACTGCCACCCGTCCAGCAGAAGTAGCTGCCGGCAAACCATCTTCGTGTGGGTCCATACGTTCCCCTCAGCGTGCCACTCGGCATCCTGTTGGCATGCGGCCATCGCTTCGGCCCACGGCTGGGACTCTGCCCATGCCAGCACCTGGTCGAGATCCGCTCGCGATAGTTCTTCCCAGCGTGTCATGACCAGATGTCCGTTCCTTCGACAAGAACGTTCGGCACCATCGTCTGCTGCTGCCAGTGTGTGCTCTCTTTGACCTTTTCAATGAATTCTGGCCGCACGAGCTTGGCCCGGCCCGTCACGACGCCTTGGGACTCGGTCCGCAGGTAAAGCCCTTCCATCAGATTGTCGGTTCGGCCCGTCAGTGGATTCTCGAACTGACTACCGAATCTCGACGGACCGATTAGCTGCTCAAGTTCCTTGCGACGGATAGTTCCCTGGTGGATTACAGGGACGGTGTGAATCCCGGAGCCGGCGAGCAGTTCCAGCCGCCGCTCTAGGCTTACAAAGGCACCCTCCTGTTTGTCGTAGATGTCGAACTCGAAGAAGTAATGCGGTAGCTGTCGGTAATGTACGCTGTGGCGGGCGTACATCCACTCGCCGAACAGGATGTAGCGGAATTGCAGCCGCGCTTCCAGCACCTGGCGTTTCACGTTCGCCCATTGTTTGAATAGGTCGTACTGCGGGTGTATTCCTTCCGTCACCAGATGCCCGCGGCACTGAAGCACGAGCGAGCCGGCATCGGAAAAGTGAATGCCGACATTCGTCCCGTCGATCTTTTCCTCAACGATGAGCGCTTCATCGGCCAGGAAGCGGACAGATTCCGCCTCGCTCAAATGTTTGTCATCGTCGGTCCCTTTCGACCCAAACAAATGCGGAGTCCGCGGGTATTTGACGAAATCGCCGTGTGAAGTGCCCATCGGACTGCCCTCGACCGAACCCAACGCGATTTGCCGTGTCCGTCATCCCGAATCAGTGTCGGACACTTCTTGGTTGCCATTCTACGACCTGACAGGTCTGGCCTTCTCGGGGTTCGGCCCTTGAGCATCGAAGGAACGCTTCCCATGTTGCGAAACTACAGTCTTTGAAGAGCCCGCATCGGCTGAGGCTGGTCGCTGAATTCGTCGCCGCGGTGTGAAGAACACACCGGGCACGCATCACAGCAACCTCCTTCCTCGCCAATGCCATGTCTTCAACATCTCTTCGCAAGGCCCACGCCAAGGCTTGTCTCGACCGGCTGATTCACGCGACCGGACGGTCTCTCGATCAGCATCGCGACGCTTACTGGCGATTGGTCAATGCGGTTCGAGCGTCATCAACGTTGCTCGCCCACGCTGACGGTCCGTCTCCGTCCCACCGGCTTGATTGCGAACGCGTCGTTGCCACATGCTCTCGTATCGCTGGGCAGTCCCAACGATGGGTTAGGCAACCAGAATCGTGGCATCCTTCGGGCCAGTGCCGGTGGCAGCTCTGTCGATTACTGCTGGATCACTTATTCGCGGAGTATCCGGTGCCAGCATTCACGACATGGGCGTGGCTCGCCGAACGGCACGATTCCTGGGAATTGGATCTGTACTTCCACCTGGCACAGGGACACAGCATCCGGCAATTCCGATCGCCCTTTGCGTGGCGGCTGACAAAGGCCGGGGCTCGTTTCTTCATGCAGGCCCCGGATGATCTCCGGCCGCTGGCGGCGTTCCGGTGGTCGCAGGTCAGATCGCTCGGCGGGGACGACCAACTCGCCCGCGGACTACTCCGCACAGTGCTCGGGGAAACGACACCAGACGAAGCGTTCTGGGAAACGATCATTCGGTTTGTGATCGCAAACGGCCCGCTGCCTGCCGGTGAAGCAGAGTCCATTGTTCACTTTATTCAGCAGCAGCGATTTGAGCCGGCGGAGCGAACCTGGGGACGCGGTGCCGGCGATCGGCCCCTTCAGCCAGAATTCTCGCTCGAAGGCTGGTCGCAATTGGGCCTACGTCGGCACATGGCTAACTGGCAGTCCGAATTGGCGTCCCGAATCCAGGCTCGATTCTGCGTACCGCAGCGTCCAGCCTGGGAGCCCACAACGATTCAGCCGCTGGAGGTCAGTGACGGTGGAGACACCTGGTCGATACGCGAACTACTGACCGCGAGCGAGCTACAAGTCGAAGGCGGGATCATGCGGCACTGCGTGGGCGGCTACACGTCTGCCTGCCGCTCTCGCCGCACGTCGATTTGGTCGCTGCGAGTCGATCGCGGTCAAACCCAGCAGCGAGAGCTGACGATCGAGGTTTTGCCGGAGACCAGGACCATTCGCCAAGCGAAGGGCAGGTACAACACCCCTCCGTCGCCTGTTGCCAGTCGACTGCTGCTGCTCTGGGCGAAACAAGCAGGGCTGAAGCTCGACTCCTCGGTCTGTGTCTCTTCCGGCCACTAGTCCCTGGCACGAGTACGGTCGATTGGCGACGATGGTGGTGCCGCTTATCAGATCTCCGCCGTCGTTGGGAGAACAGCCATGGCCTGGGTTCGACAGTGTGAACTAGACGCTGGCCGCGACGATTTGCCGCCAATCCCGACGCGGATTGCATCCAACGAGGAGTTCATCCCGCCGCCGCAGTCCGCTGAGCAGCGGGAGTTCGAGCTGCGGCTCTGGGCGATTGCTGAAACGGCAGCCAACAAGCTGGGGCTCAGTCGCCGCGACTTCCTGCGAACCGGTTGCGGCATGGCGGCAGCCTTCATCGCCTTCAACCAGGTATTTGGCCTCTGCTACGAAGTCGAAGCCGACGAGCCGACCAATCCTGACAAAGTCCGCGAAAAGTGGCCGAAGGATCAGTTCATCTTCGACGTACAGACGCACCATGTCGATGTCAGCGGCAAATGGTACGACGACACGCCCGAGGGAAAATGGTTTCAGAACTTTGTGAAGTCGCTGCGGCCGGCGGCGACGATCGACATGAGCGTCGAACGCCTGAACCGTGACCACTACGTCAAGGAGGTGTTCTTCGACAGCGACACGGTCATGGCAATTATCAGCGGCGTGCCCACTCGCACGTGGGACAAGAATCCGCTGCCGCCCGATCAGATGGCTGCCACGCGGGATTACGTCAACGAATTGGCCAAGTCGCAGCGAGTCCTGACCCACGGCTTGATTCGGCCCAATCTCGGGAGGCAGGAACTCGATGAGATGGACCGCCAGGCCAAGGAGCTGAAAGTCTGTGCCTGGAAGATGTACACGGGGGCGGAGATCGGCGAGAAAGCTTGGTGGCTCGACGACGAGGAGGTTGCTTACCCGTTCTGGGAGCGAACGCAGAAGCTGGGCATCAAGAATGTCTGCGTCCACAAGGGGCTACCGCTCGGCGTCTTCAATGAGGAGCACTGCAAGCCCAGGGACGTGATCAAAGCCGCCCGCGACTGGCCGGGGCTCAACTTCATCATCTATCACTCCGGGTTCCGGAGCCTGAGTTCCCGTCCGCAGCCGGACAAGCCACAGGAGATTCCGTGGATCAGCGACTTGCTCCGCGACCTGAAGGAGAACTCCGGCGTCGAGAACGTGTACTTCGAGCTGGGCAGCACGTTCAACCAGCTCTCTTCGTTTGCACCCGAGTGGTGCATGCACATGCTCGGGCAAATGATCCAGGTTTCCGGAGCCGACCACGTTCTGTGGGGGACCGATTCCATCTGGGGCGGCAGTCCGCAGAGCCAGATCGAACGACTTCGGCGGCTGAAAATTAAGGACGAGCTGATCGAAAAGTACGGCTACGCTCAGCTCACGCCCGAAGTAAAGGACCAGATCCTGGGGCTCAACGCCGCCAAGTTGTTCGGCGTCGATGTGAAGTCCAAACGGCAAGAGATCGAGCACGACAAGTTCACCATGCTGCGGCAGGAGTACCTCAAAGACCCGCGGCCATTCAACACGCAGTACGGCTGGGTGTGGCACGATCCGGCCGGCCAACCACCGAAATTGCCGATCGAGGCCGGCTGATCAATTGAGGGTGCCCTCCATGATCCTCCACATCGACATGGACGCGTTCTACTGCTCCGTCGAAGAGCGGGACGATCCGTCGCTCGTCGGCAAGCCGGTCATTGTCGGTGGCACGGCTGAGGGACGTGGCGTGGTGGCCGCGGCGAACTACGAGGCCCGAAAGTACGGCGTCCACAGCGCGATGGCATCGGCCCGAGCCAACCGGCTGTGCCCTCACGCGGTCGTGATCCGCCCAAGAATTGGCTACTACTCGGAAGTATCCCAGCAAATTCGTGAGATCTTCGAGGAGTTCACGCCGATCATCGAGCCGCTGTCGCTTGACGAGGCGTTTCTCGACGCCACGGGGAGCGAATCACTGTTCGGCCCGTCGGCAGAAATCGGCCGGATGATCAAAGAGCGAATCCGGGCCGAGCTGCGGCTCGTCGCCTCGGTGGGCGTCGCTCCGAACAAGTTCCTAGCCAAGATCGCCAGCGACGTGCGAAAGCCGGACGCGTTTGTAGTCGTTAAGGCGGACCAAATCCAGGCTTTCCTGGACCCGCTACCCGTGGGGCGCATCTGGGGCGTCGGCAAAGTCACTGGACGGGCCTTCGCGAAGCTGGGGATCACAATGATCGGCCAACTGCGAAACCTTTCGCTCGACTCGCTAAACGAACTCTTCGGGGCGTCCGGCGAGCACTATTGGAACCTCGCTCGCGGAATCGACCATCGGCCCGTCGTTCCCGATCGGGAGGCAAAGTCAATCTCGCACGAGACCACGTTCGCAGAAGACATTGCCGACATGGACGTGCTACGGGCCTGGCTTGTGGATCTCGTCGAACAGGTCGCCCGCCGGCTGCGGCACCACGACTTGCGGGGCCGAACGGTCGATATCAAGGTCCGATTCGCCGACTTCACCACGATCTCGCGGTCTCTAACACTGGCCGAATCAACACACGCCACTCAGGAATTGCTCGACGCCGGCCTGGAGCTGCTCAACAACCGACTGCCGCCACGTCATTTGCCGGTACGATTGCTCGGCTTTGGCGTCAATCACCTTGACGGCTCAGGCAGAACACAGCAGCACCTGTTCGATCAGTCAGACCGCGAACGTCGTCGGGAGCTGGACACCGTGGCCGACCAGATCGCTGCTAAGTTTGGCAAGCGGGCAATACGACGAGGAGCGGGCTTGCCAAAATCCAGTGACTAACTGATTCCATCGCCAGCGTGTGTCCCGTGCAAAAACGTCTGCGTGTCCCGAACATCCATGAAGGAGCTACCCATGCATCCGTCGTCGAACGCTCGCTGGCTGATGGTTGTCTGGTTATTGTTGCTCACAAGTGGGTCGGCCGCTCCAGAAGACCCTCAGGCCTCCAAGCGCAAACCTGGGCAGGTTCCCGAACAGGTCTCACCCGAGGGTGCCGCATACCTTCAGCGGTTGATGAAGAACACCCCCTTCGGAACCGAGCAATTTGATTTCGACGGGTTGCGCAAGGGTATGGGGACCCGCCGCTCAATAACTGTCGAAGGAGTGCAGACGCGGGCCACCAAGATAGACGCGATTCCTGCCGAATGGGTGTTGGCCCCCGGAGCTGACCCGGCAGTGCGTTTGCTGTATTTGCATGGCGGAGGTTTCGTTTCGGGCTCGGGTGGCTTTTACCTTCCCCTGGCCGCGCACATTTCGTCCGCGGCTAAATGCGCAGTACTGTTGGTCGACTATCGTTTGGCCCCAGAACACCGATTTCCCGCGGGCCTCGACGACTGTGTGTCGGCCCACGACTGGCTGTGCTCGCACGGACCAGACGGCCGAGCCCCGGCGCGGGCCACGTTTGTGGCGGGCGACTCGGCCGGTGGCAACCTAACTCTGGCAACGCTGTTAGCGCTCCGTGACCGCAAGTTGAAACTTCCTCAGGGAGCCATCTCGATCTCTCCCGCCGCCGACCTGACTCTGGCCAGCAAATCACTCAAGACGGTTCACGATCCGATTATCAGTTCCAAGACCATGCCCATCTTTCGCGACCATTATTTGGGAGACCAAAACCCGGCCAATCCGCTCGCGTCCCCTGTCTTCGGTGACTATCGCGGGCTGCCGCCGCTGTTGATCCAAGCCGGTGAACACGAAATGCTGCGCGACGACAGTTTGCGCGTGGCGGATAAGGCCAAGGCCGACGGAATCGACGTGAAGCTGGAGATCTGGCCAGGCATGTTTCACGTCTTTCAGTCGCACGACCCGCTGCTGCCCGAGGGAAAAGAGGCGATCGGCCACATCGCCCAGTTCATTCAAGCGTTGACGCCCGAAGAGTAAACAGAAGCATCACCTTCGGTCGATTGACAGAGCCTTCCTCATGGATGTCTGACCGAAGCGAACTTGCAGCAACTGAACCATACCTAGAGAATGGTTGTCGTCTTTGAAGGCCATCGTTAGGTTCAAGAGTCCAGGAGCGCTGCCATTTGTTTGGACGTCGAATCACCGACAACGCCGTTCGATCCATCGAACTCGACAGTTTGATCACAAGTTTCGGCCGAGCTACGAGTGCCTGGGATTCACAGACCAACCTGGCGCCACTCGTGCAGGCACGGCTGGCAGACAACTGCCGGGATGCGAAACTTCGCCCTGTAAGCCGAGCTGAGTTTCAGCAAACCTGGCAAGTCTTCGACGAAGAACACCAGGGGCGCTTTTGCATACTGCTCGGCGGGCTCGAACTCCCCGACGTCGTTCTGCGGGCACAGCAGGTCTGCGGACCGGGACAATCCGCGCTGCCAGTGCTGAGACTGCTGCACCAACTGACGGAAGGACATCCGCTACTCACCAGTTTAGTGCTGCAGCAAAGCGATATCCGGCTGGAAGAGTTGGCGAGGCACTTTTGTGCTCGTTGGGGACTGCCGATCCAAGGCGAAACCCCCAAGGCCTCTGCGGCACGGCTGCACGAAATTGATTTCGGCCGGTTGATGAAGGAGGCAGAGGCGGCCCGGGCATCGGCAGATGATCGCCTGGCCTACCTAAAACAGTTGCAGGAAGAACAGGACAAGACGCGGCGGCCGCGGCGAGGCAAATGGTGAGCACCAACTCCCGAGCAGCGTTGAATCACGCGGAAGATCTGGGACGGTTTCGTTTTCACACCGGAGGTCAGCCGCGACGACTCGATCCGAACGAACCCTGTCCGCCGCTGTTTCGCGACATCGGCTTTGAAGCAATGGGGCGATTCTTGCGGGGTAGTCTCGGCCGGCTTTGTGGGCCGCTCTCACCGATTACTTACCTGCGAACGGCGGCCTACCGCGAGCCGTACGTCGATCATGGTCGGATCGGCAGGATCATGTTGTTGCAGCCCGAGCACATCGAGCCGTGGCATTCGGGGGTGGAAATGGTGTTCATCGCGCCGCGAGAGATCAAGATCGATCTTCAGTCCATGGTGTTCATTCCGGCGGAAATACCTCTGGTAGAAGCGGCCGTTCGATTTCATGGCATGCGCCGGCGCGATGAACTTGTAGAGGCCGTCAGCCGGAGAGAGTATGAGGCCGCGGTGAATGAGACGCTGGCCAGCGTAGATAGTCTCCAGCAGACGCACGACGAAACAGAACGCCTTGCCGGGCCGCTGCGGAAATTGTTTCAATCGATGAACCGTCACGACCGTGACCAAGCCCGCGAATGGATGCAGCGGCTTGGACTAAGCGAGTCGGATCTCTGCACCGCGTGGCATCACCTCTCTTCGGATCGCCGCCGCGAGATTCAGGCAAGCCTGCGCGAACTGCCGGAGGTACTGCGATGAGCATCGCCGTGCCGTCGTCCCTCGAATCAACAGGAATTGCAACTGAATCTGCATGGCAGGAGGTCCGTTTTCTGACGTGCAGCGTCCTGCCGGTGCGAGTGGCCTGTAATCTGCATTGTCCGTTTTGCTTTTCGAAGTCGTCAATCAGTTCGTTGTGGCGCGAAACGACCCCGTGGGATCAACTGGACGTCGAGGCCTACTACGAATTCTCTGCCGAACGTGGCGCTACGCGCCTGGTGATCACTGGCGGCGGCGAACCGCTCTTGCGGCCGCTGGAGGTCGTCAGCCTGGTCCGCCGAGGCAAGCGATATTTCGACGAGATCGCCTGCTTCACGAACGGCTCTCGCCTTACGCGAGAACTTTCCAACCGCTTGGCCGACTCCGGCCTGAGTTACCTCTGCTATTCCCGGCATCACGACGACGACCAGCGCTGCCGCGAGTTGATGGGTAACGATGCGCCGGCTCTCGATGAGTTCCTTGCCGCCGCCGGAGCGTTGCCGATTCGAGCCACCTGCGTAATGACGCGAGACTTTGTCGAATCGAAGGCCGACGTGGAACGGTACATCCGCAAGCTCAGCGCCTGCGGCATCCGTCAGTTCACGTTCAAACACACCTACATCGCCTACAAAGAATCCCTTTTCAGCGATTCCGCCGCGAACCTCTGGTCGTGCAAGCATCACGTGGACTTCGATCCCTTCGCCGGTTGCGGTCGGATCGTCGCGCGACTGCCGTGGGGACCATGGATCCGGCAAATCGATGAACTGCAAGTCTGCTACTATTTCGAACCCACACCGCAGTGGGAATTGGAGCATCGCCTATGTCGCTCGAGCAATCTGTTGTCCGACGGGACCGTATATGCCTCGCTCGAGGATCAGCGGAGCCGGTTATTTCGGCTGCCTCACTGACCGCAGCCATCGAGCCGCAGGAAGTCGAACTCTTCCGCCCGCTGCTGCCCGTAGGGTATGCGGCCGGCGTGCGGGCGTATCAAGCCGCGGCCGGGAAGCTGACCGCACGACAACTGACCACACACTACACCGCCGGTCTGGAGTATTTTCACGAGGCGTTCGTGCCGGAATTGAAGCGCCGCATGGAGGAACTGTCCGGCGGGGCGTGGTCGCTGCAATGGCACATAGCGTTCGCGGCCGGCAACGATGTCGATTTCATGGCGCACCTGGTGGATGCCGTCGCCGCGCGCGGCCGAGTAGCGCTTTATCCAGGCGATTGGCACGGCTTTCGAGTCGGCTCAACGCATCCAGATCAAATCGCCTGGGATAGCAGCGGACGGAGTGACTTGGCTTGTTTGTGCATTCCGTCAGTACGCAACGGTCATGTCACCCCGCCAATGCTCGACTTCCTGAAGGCGTCGTCGGCATGCTTGTTGAATCTGAATCTTTTTCCAACGTTATCGCCGCTCGACCGCGAAAGGACCGCACGGGAACTGCTGCCGATCCTCGATAAAGCCGTCCTCTCGATCAGCTTCAGCCGCGGGTTTGGCCTGACGGCATCGCAATTGGGCGTATTCCTCGTACCAAGTTCGCATCCCTACCGCGAACAATTCTCCTCGCAGTGGAATTGGTTTACGTACTTCTATAACGCTTTGGCGGCGCAGGCCTTTTTGGAGTTTGATCTCAGGGCGGCCCAGGAAGTCGATCGCGTGCGAGCCCAGTGGGTGCAGAGTTGGCTGGAAGAGCGCGGGTTGCCGGCCGTGACGGGTGGCAGCTATTACGTTAAGTCGTTCCAAGTTGCAGGGGATCTGCCGCCGCACTTCGCGCCGCTGGTCCGCGACGATCTCGTTCGACTTTGCTTCAAGCCGCCGCAAGCATAATTGATGTACTGCGACATAGAATAATCTCCATGGACGCCGCCCAATTCGTCAACCGCTGGCAACAAGGTCGAGCCTCCGTCGATTCGGAGGGGAGGTTGCAGTTCTCCAACGGCCCGCGACTCGGGTTGGCAGCAAAGTTGCAGCGGGCATACCGCTGGATTGCCGAGCAGTCGCTCTTGCCCGGCACGCTCGACATGGAATGGGATGTGCGGCAGCGCGTTTCGCACAACGACTACTCGATCACGTTGCCCGAGCACCAGAGCCTCTCGTCGTTCGTGCTGCTGCCGCTCCTTACGCTGATGACTTCGCGGCGAATGGTATTCGTTGGCGCACCTGGACATGGCAAAACGTCGATGGCGACGATTATGGCCCTGCTTGCCGGGCATTCGCTCGAGCAGATTCGACGTGCCGTGCAACATGGGCATCCGCAGCTGACGATCACGGACTTGTTGGGAAATCCGCTTCCCAGCAGTCTGGTGCAGGCGAAATCGACGGCACAGATCGAAGTCGCCTGGCGGGAATGGATTCGCCTGCGCGTGAAGATCATCGACGAGTACAACCGCATCCCCACGAAGACGCAGTCGGCCTTGCTATCGCTAATGGCGGAAGGATATGCGGAAATGCTGGAGCATGTCATCGAGGCGGGACGATCGGCCTGGTTCCTGACCGCGAACGACGATTTGGGCGGCGGAACATTCGCCGTTATCGAAGCACTCAAGGACCGCATCGACGTCGTCGTCCGTTGCACGCCTTTTCATTCGCGCCATCTGAAGGTGCTGGCCGAGAGAATCGCTTCGGACACGACGCCGCAACAGCACGTCCCTGCCGACATCATCCTTTCCCCTGAGGAACTCGACGAATTGGATGCGAGAGTTCGCGCGGTCGAGCTTCCCACCGATTTGCTCGAGGCACTCGGATTCTTCTTAGGACAGCTCGACTTCTGCAGGCAGGCTTCGAACCAGCTCGAAGCGATGAACAAAGACACGTTGAGGTTGGCTGGAAAGCGAGTCGGCCATGTCTGCACGGAGGATTGTCCGCTCGACAAGCAGCTCAATCTCTGTTCGCAGACCGAAGGGGGTATTTCGCCGAGGACGTATCAATCCATTCTGCACTACGCCCAGGCTCTGGCATTCTTCCGTGGAAATGAGGAAGTCGCGATCGAAGACTTGCGACAGCTGCTCCCTTGGCTGCTGTTCGATAGGCTGCGCATGAACCAGCAAAGCCAGTTTTTTCACAAGACGGAAAACAAGGTGTACCTCACGGATAGAGCGGCGTGGCTACGGCGGATGTTCGATCGGGCGCTGCAGCAGCATGCGGCATACGCTTCCGTACGCGAGCCAATCCTGAAACTGGAACGGGAACTCGACCAGGCCGAGACCTTAGCGTCGGCGGAGTTACAGCGCAAGCAGCAGGAGATCAAGAGGCACTTGCAGCAGCTACTGGAGAAGCATGAGCTCAACGGGCCGGTCCACGAAGATGCTCTGCGGCTGAAGATGCTGCATGCTCGTTGCTGTCAAGTGCTCGAAAGCCGTTAGCCAATCCACCGAGGCCCTCTATTCATGTCCGATGACTTGGAATCACTCCTGGTTCAGCTGCGGCAGCAGGGCCCGCGTCAGTTTGCCGCCTGGAATGACGCCGCCTTCGAGTCGTACGTCAACGGGCCGCTATCCAATCTCCAACGCAACCTCAGTTGGCGGGACAAAGGTTCTGCGCCCGACGTCTCTACGCCGGTGAACTTCCTGCACGTGATCTTTGAAGGGGTCGGCGCTGGCTGGCTGCGAACGGTCGACGAAGGCGCCCCACCAGCGACCTTTCTGGCTCACTGCGTGAAGTTGTTGCCGCACGCTTTAACAAACGCGGCGCGGAAAGATCGCAGCAAATTGTTGCAGCAAGCGTGGAATCTGGGAGAAGGGCTCGCGCGTGAGCCGCAGTGGGTGAATCAATATGCCATCACTCGCACGGACTGGTCCACAAAATTTGACGAGCTTGCCAAGCACCTGGAAGACATCCTCGCACCGGTACTGACGCCGTTGCCCGCAGCGAAATGGCAGAGCGGATTTCGCTTATCGGTGCTCGATTTCCGTCCCCATGACGACAACTTCTTGCCGGGGCGAATCTATTTGGCCTCCCCGGCCGTGTTGTGCGTGGAAGATCGACTGACCGGTGCCGAGACGCTCGGTATTCTGCTGCAAAAAAAGGGAGAATCGGCGGTGCTTGGCTCGGTGGGGAAATTGCCGGAATACAAGGAGTCGTTTACGCCGCCAACAGTCAATGCAGATGTGGATAGAATCTCTGTCAACGGCCACTCCGTCTCCGCCCTGTATCTGCAGACCCCGCAAACACCGCTGTGCGTTGCCTCCGGATTTGTTGCGGTGGCGGCTGAAGATTCGCAGCGATTGTGGCTGGTAGAAGCGGCATGAGCGAGTTCTTGCGCGCCGAGATCGAACGCTGTTGGCCTTCAGCGCAGGCCCACTGGTCGCGCTTCCTTCTGCTCCACGATCCCGCCATCAGCGACCACGTTCCAAGCGTCGCGCAGATCGACTTGGCAACGCGGCAGGTGACACTCAGCGCAAGCCTGATTGCAAAGCATCAGCTGATGGACTGTGTTGAAGGCCTGCTGGCACACGAAATCGGTCATCACGTGCGCTATCCGGGCACGCTCGTCGTGGAAGCCCGGATGCGGATGCTGGAACGATCGATCATCCCGGTCGAGGGCTATTCGCTGACGAACGTGTTTCAGGACCTGATGATCAACGAGCGTCTGGGCCACCAGCTGCGCGGGCAATTCATCCGTATCTATCAGGCCTTCACGTCCGAGCCGGCATTTCACCGAGAAATGCCCTGGAAGCGCGACCCGGCGTTTTTGTTCTACCTCGCGCTCTACGAAGTGCTGTGGCAACTGGAACCCGGCGCGCTCATCGGCCCGCCCGAAAAGGAATTCGCAGCCGCCTTTTCCGGCTATCGGTCCGAAGCGCATGTTGTGGTGCACGACTTGTTCCACATGGAACCGAATTTGTACTTGCAGTTCTTGTACTTTGTCGCGGTGATGACCAGGTACCTCAAGCCGATGATCGACGACAAGCTGCAGCAATGCCACGCCTGCCAATGCGCGGCGAGCGGACCCTCCCCCGACGATTGGGCCAATGCTCTCACGCCCACTGATGCTGAGCGGCAAGCGATCGAGCGGGCCGTGAAGTCAGGTTGGTTCCGCGAGGATCAGGCCGATCGGCTCCGGAAACTGAACGAGTTGGAAGAGAGGATCGCCAGCCTACCCGGGTTTGGCACCGACGATGCCGCCTTGATCCCGGAGGTGATGGCCGCGCACTATCGCCGGCTGGCAGAACAGCATCTCATCCGCCCGCCCGCGCTGCCGCGGATCGGCGAAGCAATCGTGCCGACAACGCTGGACGAGTGGCAGTACTCAGATCCCGCCCACGAGATTGACTGGCTTGCGACGCTCATGAACAAGGGTCCGGAGCTCGGGGCCGCCCAGCCGCTTAAGCGGATCGCGATTGCCGACACCGAGGGCTTTGACATCCGCCTGTGGCAGCCCCGGATGGAGATTTACCTCGACATCAGCGGCTCCATGCCGAATCCGGTCTTCCATCTGAACGCCATGACTTTGGCCGCCCAGATTCTCACGCTGGGAACAACACGGGCCGGTGGCTGTGTCCGAGCGGCAATGTACTCGCATGAGCCACTCCTCTACTGGGACTGGTGTCGATCGAATCTAGAAATGTCAAAATTCCTGATGCACTATATCGGCGGCGGCACCGATTTTCCGTTCCAGCTGCTGCAGCGATCGTGCGAGGAATGCGGGCGGGATCAGCCGATCCGCGTCGTCATCAGCGACCACGATTTTGATGCCAACTTCGTCGCCCATCCAGACAATCGCGGCATCTTCTTTACCGCGTGCGCACGTTCGCCTCGGTTCATCCTCCTGCTTCATCGCCCCGAGCCGGTTCAAGTCGCCTGCTATCGTTCCTTGGGTGGTACGGTCGTAGTCATCGAAGACCTGGCAGACTTTCCGCGAATGGCTGCGGGTCTGGCATTCAGCTTGTTTCCCGACGTTTCCTAGTGTGCCAGTCAGTTTCCTGGTGCAAGACTCGGTTGAACGACTGGCGCCACAGGGTTTCGAACGGCGAGACTGTCGTTCATGGGCTGCCTCAGTCACATCGTCGGCGGCGTGAGTTTAACTTTCCTTGGCAAGATCGAGGAAAACGATGCTCGAAGGGTTGCCAACGGGTGCGTATTGGCCGGTGAACGTGAGGCTGCCGGTTTTCCGGTTGACTTGAAACACGGCGATGTTGTCGCCTCGTTGATTGCAACAATAGAAGAAATGCCCGGTGGGGTCGAAACTGAAGCTGCGCGGATAGTTGCCGCGCGTCCATTCGTCACCGACATGTTTCAGCGTGCCGTCTGGGCCGATGGAAAAGATGCCGACGCTGTCGTGAAGACGGTTGCCTGCATAAACAAACCGGCCATCGGAGGAAACGAGAATCTCTGAGCAGAAATTGCTGCCGGCAAACCCAGGTGGCAAAGTCGAGATCGTCTGGCGTGCGGACAATCCGCCCGTTTCGGCATCATAGTCAAACAAAACAAGGGTCGAGCCTTCCTCTTGAATGGAGTAGAACCAGCGGCCATTGGGGTGAAAGTGGAAGTGCCGCGGCCCATCGCCGGGAGGAAGGGAAACGGCAGGCGTTTCACCTGGAGTCAGCGTGCCCTTCTTGTCGTCGAACTTCCAGATGAAGATTTGGTCCAGTCCCAAGTCCACGTGCAGCACGAAGCGGCCTGACGGATCGGCCTGGATCATGTGGGCATGCGTCCGGTCATGTCCGCTAATGGCAAAGCTGCCTGGGGGAGCGTTCGTTGCCTTCGTGGGACCGATTTTCCCGGCATCGTTCTTGATATCGGACGCGGCGTTCAACTGGCCGTCTGCCAGGATCGGCAGTACCGCGACAGAACCGCCAAAATAGTTGGCGACCAGCAAAAACCGCCCAGATGGATGGACGCTTACGTAGGTAGGACCAGCGCCGCCGGAAGGCACGGTGTTGAGCAGCGTCAATTCCCCATTATCTCGATTGATGGCGAAGGCACTGACTGTTCCTTCCTTGTCCTCACCCACACGATCCGTTTCGTTGGCCGAGTAGAGACGAGTTCCCGAGGCATTCAGAGCCAGGCAACTTGGGCTCGTGCCCATTTCATGGATGCCAGCGGGTGTCATCGCGCCGGTCGTGCGATTGGCCTGAAACAGGTGAATGCCGCGGCCATTGCCAGGAGGCAGATCGACCTGCGTGGGCAACACATCGCCAAGAGGAGAACTGAAAGTTCCGACATAGGCGACAAGTGGCCTAACGGCTTCGGCTGAATTCGCCCGGCGCAAACCGCCCAGGAGCGCAGTTGTTCCTGCCCAAGCGACAGAAGTCTTCAAGAACGAACGCCGGGAACCATGAAGTGGCAGCATGGTGAACTCTGGTGTTGTGAAAGATCCGTTGCCGTCGAGTTACTTGACTTACTTGACCTTGGGCGCGTCGAACGTCGTTCCATTCTGGCTGTGAACCGCCTTGGTCACTTTGCCATCATCGCCTTTCGTGAATTTCACGCTGGCAGCGACCACACGCCATTCAAACTCCGTCTCTGACTTCGGGAAGATCGGAAACTTGGGCTGGCCGGTCAGCTGGGCAAACAGCTGCGCGCCGTCGCGGCTGACGGTCATGACAGCGAGCGGCCCGTATTGATACTGGCCGACGAACGGTTCCACCTGCTCGGCAGTCAGTTTTACAGCGTCGTCGGGGATTTTGGCCGCCCGGAACGAACTGCCGTTTTGGGAGTGCCGAGCAGCGATGACCTCTCCCTTCTCATCGCGGAGGAACTTGACCTCCGCGTCGGCAACTTTCCAGAAGAAGGCGTCCTTGGCCAAGGGGTAGATGCGGTGCTGAGGCTGGCCCGTGATCTGCGAAAAGATCTCGTCGCCCTCTACCGACACCGTCATGATCCCACCCTGATAGTCAAACCGCCCCACGTAGTGGGCGAATAACTTCGGATCGATCGACTTGTCCTCGGCGAGCGGCGGCAGTTTTTGGATTTCATCGGCCAGCAGTCGTTCCGCGAGGCCATGCGCGATAGCGCTGGGAGAGTAGGCCTGAGGCAAGGGCAGTGCATTGGCGAGGACGACGACGGTACATTTCTGCTCTGGAAGGCGAATCAGATAGCTGGACCAGCCGTTGAGGCCGCCACCGTGGCCTATGGCCGGGAGCCGTTTCACGCTGAGCATCATCAAACCGTAGCCATAGTTCATGCCATCGACGTTGGGCGGCAGTTCCACCGGCGTGGTCGCGGCTTTGAGCGAAACGTCGTGCAGCACGCGGCCGCCGAAGAGCGCTTCGTTCCAGCGAAACAGGTCCCCAACTGTCGAGTAGATCGCGCCCGCGCCGCCGGCCCACGACATGTCCCAATCGAGGGCCGGCTCAAACTTTTCGTTGACGAATGAGTAACTGCGGGCCATCCCTTCAGGAGGGGCGGAGTTTACGTAGATGCCCGTGTTAGCCATCTCCAACGGTTCAAAGATCGCCTCTTTCAGGTATTCGGCGAACGATTTGCCGGAGACTTTGGCGACGATCTCGCCGAGCAGGAAGTAAGCCGAGTTGTTGTAATGAAAGCCCTCACCGGGAGCGAAGTCTGGCTTATCGTTCTGGAACCAGGCGATCAGCTCGGCCGACGCAATCGGCTCCTTGACTCGGCCGATGAACTCCGGCTTGTCGGTATAGCTGTGGAGTCCCGAGGTGTGCGTGAGCAGTTGCCGCAGGTTGACCTTGTCCCCGCCCGGAAAGTCGGGAAAGTATTTGGCCAGCGAATCGTCAAGCGAGAGCTTCCCCTGCTCCGCCAGCTTCAGCACCGCCACCGCGGTGAATTGCTTGCTGACGGAGCCGATGCGGAACTTTGTCTCGGGCGTAATCGGCGTCTTCTTCTCCAGGTCCGCCAGGCCATAGCCGCCTTGAAGCAAGATCTTGCCGTCATGGGCCACAAGGACAGCTATTCCCGGAGCGTCACCTTTGACCGCTTCGCCTAGTCTTTGAGCCGCCCTTTCGGCAAACGACGGATCAGCGGCAAAGCCAATCGAAGTAGAATTGCCGGCGACGAGGACGAAAGCGACCAAGGACAGAAAGCGTCCCGTCCGCATACGACTCGGCACATTGGCCCGTGAAGCCATGATGGTCCCCTGCGCTTATAAGAAAAGCTGTGAGAATTGATACTGGGAATTCGCGTTAGCGAGCGATATCTAGGATCCGCCTTTCCCTCGTGTCAAATTCGACAGAACGCCGGAGGTCTCCGCTAAATGATGAGTAGTTTAGCCGAGCCCAAGACCTTCGTGTGACTGTAAGATGAGCACTCACCGGTGAAGAGTTTTCCCCAGAGCGGCAAACAGAATCGTCCGAAAACTGCCGTCAAGGGCAAGCGATACCGCTGCGCATTGTGCCACAAGCGAAGTCCGAAGCCCGTCAAGACTGCTGCTCCTTGGTATTGCCCCAAATGCCAGGAGTTGAGATCGACCAACGACTGACGAGGAGGCGGGGGAGAAATGGCTGGGTTCACTTGAAATCAGTCCGTCAGCAAAGTTAGTAGAAAGAGCTGCCGCGTCCGTGCTGCGTCGTCTGCCAGTGCCGAGATCAGGATCTGATTGCCTTTGCGGTTCCAGGCTGGGGCGGGATCGACGCGCAGATCGCCTTTGATCCAACCCGTCACATCGAATCCTTGGCTGCGGACGGCGCCGCCGCTCAGCCGCAGGAGGCTGTAGAAGTTCTTCGTGCCCTGGCGATAGCCATTGACCAGCCACTGGCCATTCGGCGACAGCGCGATGTCGCCTTCGGGATCGGGGAACAGTATGCCGTCGCCAAGGGTGCCAGTCACCTGCATGGACTCGGTATCGTAAATCACCTGCCGCTTGCCGATGGCCCCAATCAGCTTTTGGCCATCCAGCCACTCGGGATGCCCCCCGATGAAGTCCTTGAGCGGCCGCAGGCGTTCGCCGGTGGCGTCCATGACCACCGGGACGTTCACCCGCGTTCCGCCAGCGTCCCAGCCGCCGCGCACGAAGAAGAACACCCGGCTGTCGTCGCGGCTGCTGAGCGTGTGGTTGATGAACAGCGCCTGCCGATCGACCTCGGGATGGGTCGTTCGCAACTCCGCGGCCAGCCGTGCAAAGCTGGCCAGCAGTTTTCGCTCGCCTGTTGCAATATCGACGACAAACACGCCGTCGTTTGTCGGGTGTCTTTCACCCTGGGTGCCGTCAAAGGCGCCTGCATAGCCGGTCACGGCACGCAGGTTGGCCAGCCGACCATAGTTGATCGCGGAAAACCTGCCGCCGCGCTGCGCCACCCCACTGTTGCCAATCGGGAGATCGGCGAATCGATACTCGCGAACGCGCTTGACCGAGCCGTCATCCTGCACTTCTGCCAGAACGCAGAAGACGTGTCCGGTCCGCTCGTCGCGGTCGTTGAACAGAAACTGCCTCTCTTGCGATTGCGGGTTCCAGTACAGCATTGTCCCTTGCTGCGGATTCCATGCCCTGGTCCGCTCGGCTGCGTGTGCCGCATAGTCGTGGGAGGTATCCAGCAGCACGATCTGCGCCGGCTCGTCTCCGCGCGGCAGATGATCGCGGACACTGGTGCGCAGCGCCAGGATGTATCGCCCGCTTCGATTCCACGGGATGTTCTGGACGTGGCCGATGTAGCCGAAGAAGTGGTGGTCGGGTCCCGTTGTGAGCTGCTTAACCTCGAGCCGCGACTCGCCGGCCTGGACGGAACTCAGCGCAACCAGCAGTGCGGCAAGCAGACCTGGCCAATGGTTTGTCATCTCTACCTTTGCTCCGTCACACTTGGGGAACTCTTCCGACAGATGCACGCCAGAAAGGAAAGCTGCCAAGTGGATGAGATGCGGTTTAAGTAGCGCTGTCAACTCTCGATCGGACAGCGCACTCCAGATTGCCGTTGTGAGTCCCACAGTTTGCATTTCCCGCAGAAAGCCGCGATGATTGACGCACTTCCTTGCCTGCCAGGAGTTCGATCGTGATGAAGACTCACCTAGCATTCTGTTCGCTGTCCATTTCCGCACTTTTCGCCGTGGCCGCCATTGCTCAGGAGGTCCAGAATGATCTGTTTACTCGCCTGGACGCGAATAAAGACGGCAAGGTGGTGCAGAGCGAGCTGCCGGAAAACCAGAAGGCCAACTTTGGCCGGATCGATGCGAACAGCGATGGTGCGGTTTCGCGCGAGGAACTGAATGCGTACACCCGCGGCAGCGGAGCCATTAAGCCGACGCATGCCGATGTTGCCTATGGGCCGCATGAGCGGAACAAGATCGATCTGTATCTCGCCGAATCGAAGACGCCGTCGCCGCTTGTCCTGTTCATTCACGGCGGCGGGTTTCGCGCCGGCGACAAGTCGTCCGTAAATGCCGGCGAGATTCGGGCTTTCCAGCGCGAGGGCTGGTCGGTCGCGGCGATCAACTATCGGTTCACGAACGTGCTGCCGGCGCCGGGGCAGTATCTCGATTGCGGCCGGGCGCTGCAGTTCCTCCGCCATCATGCCAAGGAATACAACCTCGATCCCAAGCTGGTCGCTTCGACCGGCGGCTCGGCTGGCGCGGGAACTTCCCTCTGGCTGGCGTTTCACGACGACCTGGCCGACCCGAAGAGCGATGACCCCATCGCCCGCCAATCGACGCGCCTCGTCTGCACGGTCGTCTCCAATGGCCAGTCGTCGTACGATCCGCGCTTTGCCGAAAAAGCCGGCCTCCCGCGGCCGAATTTCGAGCGTCACGCGTTTTTCGAGCCGTTCTACGGCATCAAGGTTTCCGATGCCGACACGCCGGAAGCGTACAAGCGTTACGAAACAGCCGCCCCCATCACCTACCTGACGGACGACGATCCGCCCGCGCTCCTGAACTACAGCTACCAGAACGTCGATGTCACGAAGTCAAGCGACCTCGGTCTGGTCGTGCATCATCCGAAGCTTGGCATCGCGCTCAAGGAGCAGATGGACAAGCTGAGCATCGAATGCATCGTGCAGTATCGCGCCGCGGAGGGCAACAGGATTCAGCGCCACGGTGGTGGCGATCCGGTGAATACGGTGGATTTCATCAGACGGCATTTCGCGGCTGCGCGGAAGTAGAGAGTGGCATCGGTCGATGCCCCCCGACAATGGCCCGCGTTTGGGGGACGACGCTGCGGCGAACTCTCCCCTGCCCAAGAAGTAGAGCAAGCCATGATTCGACACTCTGCGATTGTGACGCTGTCTTTGTCGCTATTGCTGGCAGCTTCTCTTCCTGCTGCCGAACGGCCGAATTTGCTCATTATCACGCTCGATGATTTGAGCGCCGATTCCATCGGCGCCTTCGGCTGCAAGCTCGCCGGCACTTCGCCGAATATCGATCGGCTGGCCAAAGAAGGCCTGTGCTTTCGCCATGCTCACGTGCAGGTCGGCAACTGCATGCCGTCGCGAAACGTCATGTGGTCCGGCCGTTATCCGCATAACAATCGCGTGGAAGGCTTTTATCAGGTGCCGAATCCGGGCTACCCGGTACTGGCAGACCTGATGAAGACCGCCGCTTACTTCACGGCAATTCGCGGCAAAGTAAGCCATTCGACGCCCTATTCGCCCTACGCGTGGGACCTCGTGCTCGACAATCCGCCCGGCGGTGCTGCCCACCCCAAGGACCCGGCGTCCTACGGAATTTCAACCGAGCAGGGCATCCGCTCGGCCAAGGCGGCCGGCAAGCCTTTTTGCCTGGTTATCAACGTGGCCGATCCACATAAGCCGTTTTACGCGGAGGGACGCAGCGGCGAGACGGTTCCCGATCCGCACCAGCCATCGCGAGTCTTCACGCCGGAGGAAGTGCCGATTCCCGGATTCCTGTTCGACGATCCGGTCGTGCGCAAGGAGCTGGCACACTACTACTCTTCCGTACGGCGGGCCGACGACGGCGTTGGCCAGGTCCTAGCGGCGCTCGAGGCCTCCGGTCAGGCCGATCGGACCGTGGTCATGCTCCTCTCCGATCACGGCATGCCGCTACCGTTTGCGAAGACGCAGCTCTATCACCACAGCACGCACACGCCGCTGATCGTGCGTTGGCCGGGAGTGACGCGCGGCGGCGCCAGCGACGAGCAGCACCTGGTCTCGGCCGTCGATTTCCTGCCGACGCTGCTCGATATCGCCGGCGTGTCCCATCCGCCCGGCTTGGATGGGCGCTCGTTCGCGCCGCTGCTCAAGGGTGAGTCGCAATCCGGCCGGGACCTGGTCGTGAAGGAATACAACGAGAATTCCGGCGGCTCCCGCGACCCGATGCGGGCCATCCAGACCAAGCGGCACCTCTACCTCTTCAATCCGTGGTCCAACGGCAAGCGAGTCATGCAGACGGCGACGACGGGCACTCCGACGTATCGCCGCTTTCGTGAGCTCGCGGCCGCCGACCCCGTGCTCAAAGCGCGGCACGAGCTCTACCAGTTTCGGGTCGTTGAGGAGTTGTACGATGTTGAGCACGACCCCGATTGTCTGAAGAACCTGATCGACGATCCGGCCTCGGCCGAGCAGCGCGACCAGCTCCGGAAGGAACTCGAGGACTGGATGGTAAAGACGAACGACCCGATGCTGGAAGTCTTTCGCCGCCGCGCTGATGCCACGTTTCGCGAGAGCTATGTCCAGGCGCAGGAGCGGGAAGCGGAGCAGCGGTCGGCTGCCGGCGGTCGAAAGAACAAGAAAGGCAAGGCCAAAAAACGGGCTAGCGCCGACGATTGAGCCGGTGCAGTGCGGTTGGTGGCCAAACACCGGATTTCAGGGCTGGTTCTTGTTCTTCTTGGCGCCCTTGGCCTTCTTTTTCTTGGCCATATCGGGCAGCGAGCCGTCGGCGGGCGGCACGTCGGCAAATTCGGGAATGCGGAAGGCGATGGTCTTCGCTTGCCTGTCGTATTCAGCTTCGAGCGACTTGCGCAGCTCGGCATGCGCCGGATCGGCAGCAAGGTTCTTCGTTTCGTAGGGGTCGGCCGCTAAATCGAAGACTTCGGTCCAGTCGTCGTGGCCGGGATACTTGATCAGCTTGGCGCTCTGCGTGCGAACGGCTGTCGTGGTGGGAGTCGCATAGCCGCGTTCGAAAAAGTAACAGTAGAAGAAGCTGTCGCGCCAAGGCGCGTCGGCCTGGCCTGCCAGCAGCGGCTTCCAGCTCCGGCCGTGCATTGCCTCGGGAACCGGCAAGCCGGCGAGGTCGAGGAACGTGGCCGCGGGATCCACATTCAGCACCAGGCGGTCGTCGGTGCGCCCCTTCGCGACGAGCCGCGGGTAGCGGACCAGCATCGGCACTCGCAGAGCTTCCTCGTAAGCCGATCGCTTGTCGCCCAGGCCATGTTCCCCGAGGTAATAACCGTTGTCGCTGGAAAAACAGAACACGGTATCGTCGGTCAGCTTCAGCTCGTCCAGCAGGTCCAGTAGTTTGCCGATGTTGTCGTCGATCGCCGTGATTCCGCGAAACATGCCGAGATTCGTCGGAACGGTCGGCGAATCGGGTGAACTGGCAGCCTTGGCCTTGGCTCCACCAGCGTTTTCGCCGGTGGGACGGTAAGGCGGACGCAAACCAAGATTGGGGGTGCGCCGGGCTTCGGCTCCGGCGTAGGTGTTTTCGTGGCGCGGCGGCGGTGTGAACGGGCCATGACAAGTCTTGTAGCCAAGGATCAACAGAAATCGGCGATCCTTATTCTCCCGAACGAAATCGGCCGCGTAGGCGGTGGTCACGTCGTCCACAAAGCCCTTCGATGGCGTCGCCACACCGTTCACTTCGATCGGACAATCAAAATACCGTCCCTGTCCGACAAAGCTGGCCGAGTAGTCGAAGCCTGGACGCTTTCCAGACTGCCCGTCGTGATGCCACTTGCCCACGTAGGCGGAAACATAACCGGCTGGTCGAAGCAGCTCTGGCAAGCTGAGATTTCCTTCGGGATGCGGCGTGTGATTGTTGACCACACCATTGACGTGCCCGTATTGCCCCGTCACCAGCGTCGCACGAGATGGCGCGCAGAGCGAGTTGACGACGAATGCATTGCGAAACCGCAGTCCCTCGGCCGCTAGTCGGTCCAGATTCGGTGTCTTCAGCCAGGGAAAACGCCCCTTCTCACCTTGTTCCCGCTGCACAACACCTAGCGCGTCCCACCGCTGGTCGTCGGTAAAGACATAGATGAAGTTGGGCTTGCGCTCAGCCGCTGAAAGCGACGTGGCCGCCGGCGATCCCATCGAGGGCGCTAGTACGAATGCGATGACGAGTAAAGTAGAACGTTTCATCAGGCAACCTCCGTTGTACGTCAGCCAATCTGCCTCAACTCCCGATGCCACGCTCGAACAAGACGTACTTTCATTCCAGGGGGATATAAGGCAGTGCGTGTGGGGCTCCCTGCCTGAGCGCGGCGATGGCCCACGGCTCTTTGGCGCGAGCTAGGCAGTCGAGGATCGCCCGGCCGCGGACGGATTGCAGCCGGTGCTTCATCAGTTCCAGGGCGGTCTCCGTCTTTGGACTGACGGCCAGCAATGCCTGGCCCGCGGCCTCGAACTGTGGCGGGCCGATCTGCCGGGCTTCCTCATCCGCTAAAGCCAGGTAATCTCGGCAGAGCTTTTCAGTTGCCTCGCCTGGCAGGTGTTCCAGAGCCGGGAAGACGACCATCTTGAGCCGGAAGTCGGTCCATGCGCGCGGGTTCTTGTACTTCGGATCGGCGACCTTTTCGAGTTCCGGATCGTCCCGCCAAAGCGTAAACCGAGCGACTTCGACGGCGTTCGGGGCTTTGAGCAGGATGAGTGCCCGCAGGGCCATGGCACCATCGAGGCCGTGGTACATCCACTCCTTATGCAGGGCCCGGTGGCGGACCCGCTCCTCCAGCAGAGTGAACGCGTCGCCCGATACCCGCAGATTCAGCAATTGGTCGGCCGCCCGGGCCCGGTGCACGATCCGGTCGCTGGTCGCCTCAGTCGTCTTCAGGATGGCAAACGGGTTTGCTTCCGCTTCAGGAATGACTTGCTCGAGCTTGGGCTTTTGGCCAACCGGCACCGTCGATAGTTTGCCGGGTTTTCGACCCAGCGCGACGGCGACCCCGCGGGGGTCGTCAACGATCACGCCGTCGCCGGGCATTTTCAGTACCACTGCGATCGCATCCGGGAACACTTCGCCACGGTCCAGGTACAGTCCGCCCTTGTAGCGCCGCGGATGGTAGCGCTCGTCCGTCAGGATCACGCCGCCGTGGTCAGTGTTGCAGTAGCCGACGTGGTCCCACATATCCATCTTCGTCAGCAGCTCGGCAATTGCCTTGTCCAGTCCGGGCCGTTTGATGTCCAGGTGCATCAGGCCCGCGTGGCGGCGATGCAGCTCGAAGACCTCGGCCAGCGTCGGGATGCGGCACTGGTCGCCAAACTGGCCGGGACTGCGAAAGGGAAATCGCTGCAAGTCCTCCCAGCGCCACTCTGCCACGTCACCGTAGGCCTGCAGGTGTTGGTCCAGCATGTCGTCGTGAAAGCAGACGAGCGCGCCATCGCTGGTGGCCCGGATGTCGATCTCGTTACCGTCCCCACCCAGCTCGAAAGTGGCCCGGTATGCTTCCAAGGTGTTCTCCTTGGCGAACTCGGACGCTCCGCGGTGGCAAATGATGTCCGTGCCCGCGCGCCGCTGGGCAACGCGCTCGTCTCGTTGCTTCGCCTCGTCAGGCGTCTCGGTTCGATCGGCCGCAGTCAGCGGCGCAGTGAAGATCAGCAGAGCGACGAGTGGTCTCATGTCGGGCGTCTCCTGCGCGGATGAAGTATTATCACAATGAACAGCCGTGTCACGCAAAGGAGAATCAGCTGCTCATGCCGTCACGAACGCACTTCCCGCCGATGGCGGCTTCGCGCCGATTGTTCGTAGGCGCTCTTGCCAGCGCCGGAGCTTCACTGGCCTTGCCGCTCCCCGCTCTTGCAGCCGACGCTCGTCGGCAGCAGTTAACGCTCGCGGTGGTCACTGACACGCATTTGGGCTATCAGTCTGACGAGGCCGCCGAAAAGTTATGGAAGCAGACGGCGGCGGAAGTCGCCGCTGTCGATGCCGACCTGGTGTTGCATCTGGGTGACCTCGTGGATCGCGGTCAAGAACCGCTCTACCCGCGATACCTAGAACATCGCCGCCAGATCAAATCTCCCGTTCACGAGATTCCTGGCAATCACGATCCGCAAGAATTGTTTGAAAAGTACATTCGCAAGCCTGTCGACACCGTGGTCGATCATCAGTGGTTGCGGTTGCTGCTCCTCAACAATTCACGCACCGATTCGCACGACGGGTTTTTGAGCAAGGAGCAGCTCATCTGGATTGAATCGCAGCTTGCCGATGCCGCCAAACACGACCTGCTGGCCATTGTCTGCACGCACGTTCCGGCACATTCGAACAAGCACCCTGATCGCGGATGGCATATTCAGCCGGAACACGGACAGCAGGACCTCTATGCGGCGCTGGCTCGCCATTCGGGCCGAGTACTCGCCTTGTTTCACGGCCACTTTCACAACGGGCTCAGAGGCTGGGATGACACCGTGTCTTCTGGTGGCGAGGCCCGGCCCATTCATGAAATCTGTTTCCCGTCAGCGCTGTACAACCAGGATCGCAGGCTCACAGAGCAACAGGCCCCTGGTTACAACGTTGCCGAATTCCGCCCGGCATACTGCATTGTCACGCTCGGCGAAGGAAAAATGCACTTGCAATTGCGAGTCGCTGGCCAGGGTGACGCGGCATCAAAGGAAATGCCTGTCGGTGTTTGATTCCTGTTGTGGCTATGGTCAAGGACTAGCGGCTTCGACGTGCGAGCGACCAGAACCGCTGGGGGAGTCTGCGACGCGATGCGACCTAGTATCCTGACGGCGGCGTTGTTTTGTGCATTTCATGCCGCCCGGCAATGGGGAGATTGAGCGATGCCGAGAACTTCCGGTTATTCACAGCTGTATCGAGTTGCCATCTGCGCGGGGCTATTGTCAGTCATTCATTTCACGCAAGCGCTTGCGCAGGACCAGCGCCAAAAAGCGGCAGAGGTTCGCCCGAATATGGTCGGTGCCTACGGCCCGTGGCTTTCGGAACGGGTGCTGGGGGAAGGGCCGGCCCGGCTGTCGTTTCGCACCGGCAAATGGAAATCACTCGACGAGTGGCGTGCGCCGGCGCGCGAGCGTGTTTGGGATTGCATGGCCCCGGTCGATCTCGGCGGAAAGCCGGAGGTGCGCGTCGATGCCACGAGCGAATTCGACGGCCTGCACATCGAGCGGCTCTCCTGGCAGCTTCCGGGCGGCCCAAGGACCGAGGCCGTTTTCATGAAGCCGGCCGGCGCCAAGGGGCCACTGCCGGCGATTCTCGCCCTGCACGACCATGGCGGAAACAAATTCCTGGGGTGGCGCAAGATCGCTCGCGTCGATGACAAGACCTGGGACGTGGCCCGATCGCACCAGGAGGGATATTACGGCGGCGTCGGCTGGGCGAACGAGATTGCCAAGCGCGGTTACGCGGTGCTCATCCACGACACGTTTCCCTTCGCCAGCCGCCGGGTTCGGGTGGCCGAGGTGTCGGAGCGCGTAAAACAGAACGGCATCGACCCCGAGTCGGATGACGCCGAAGGAATCAAGCGCTACAACGGCTTCGCTGCCGCCCACGAGCACATCATGGAGAAAAGTCTGCTCAGCGCGGGCACCACCTGGCCGGGCGTCTATGTCGTCGAAGACCAGAGAGCACTCGACGTGCTCTGCGCTCGGCCGGATGTCGATGCCAGCCGCGTGGGCTGCGGCGGCTTATCGGGCGGCGGAATGCGGACGGTATTTCTCGGAGGGCTGGACGACCGCATCCGCTGCGCGGTCGCCGTCGGGTTCATGACCACTTGGCGTGAATTCCTGATGGACAAGTGCTTTACGCATACGTGGATGACGTACGTCCCGATCCTGCCACGCGATCTCGACTTCCCGGAGATCCTGGCACTGCGAGCCCCGAAGGCGACGATGGTTCTCAATTGCACCGAGGATGCCCTCTACACCGTACCGGAAATGCGCCGGGCCGACGCGATGCTCCGCGAGACGTTTGAAAAAGGAGGGGCCGGCGCAATGTACCGCTGCAACTTCTATGCAGGGGGACACAAGTTTGACCTCGAAATGCAAAAGGATGCCTTCGACTGGTTCGATCGGCACTTAAAAAAGTAGCAGGGTAGCGTCCTATGACGTCACAATGCGCTCGCCGACGGCGCGGCGCGTGACGACGAGCATGGCATTGCCGCCAAGCATGTAGTGATCGGGGCCGGTTGCGATGCCCGGTTATTTGTCAGGATCGGCGATGGGAAGGACGCGAAATTTCGTCTCGCCGGACTGCAGTTTGCCGGTGAAGGACGAAGTCTCTGGCCGCTCTGCGAGTCGCTTCGCCAGTGCTTCGAAGGCATCGGGAGCGCGATCCGCGACAAAGGCCGCGGTTTCCTCCGGCGTCGGGGCCGTGCCGAACAAGTCGCGCACCGCGCGGTTCAGCAGTCGCCCGCGTTCGGAGGCGTCGGCGGGGAGCGGACTGTCAAGGCTGAGTCGATCCTTGATGAAATCGAGCCACCAGCCCGGCTCCCCTTTGGCCCGCTCGTCGGTGAAATTGCCGGTCGCGGAAACCGGGGCAGGAGTGAACGTCACCTCGTCCCCGGCTTTCGCCTCTATCCACGCGCCGACACGGATCTCGCGCCGGTTCTCAACTTCCTTGTTGGTGCCGACGCCGATGCCAGCAGCCGTGACTTCCAAGAATTCGCCAGCCGCAAGACGGCAAGCGACAATCCGCGGGATGGTCGTCCACTCGGTCGAGGTGATGGTGATTTCTGCCCCCTTCGCATCACGCGCCTGGTGGGCGCCGGACTGGTTCCACGTCAGGGCGCGGAAAAACACCATATTTTTTCCTGCGTTGTGGAACAGGATCCGCGACTTCAGAGGCGTGCCGAGCCGGTGCTGCTCGGCGCTCGGGTCCAGCAGCCACGCGACACGCAAGCCATTCGGCTGCGTTTCGCCCCACGGTGCGTTCTTCAGTTCTGCCGGCAACGGCTGGCCGGTTTGGACGGCCCCGCCCAGAGTGAACCGCGGCTCGTCCTCCGCCCAACTCGGCAGCGAGGCATAAACGTCCGTCACATCGTCGAGGAGCGCGATCGCTTCCGCCGGTGTCCAGTCGCGCGATTTGTCGATTCGCTTCAGAAGCTCGGAGATTCGCGGCGCTCGCTCGTCCGTCGGATTGAACTTCACGAAGTTCGCTCCGGCACGAGCCAGCGAGCCGAGCGCCCCGCCGGGAATCTGTCCATTGGCCCTTGCGCTCTCCTGCCACTTCTTGAACAGTGACTGTGCTTCCTTACCCTTGGGCTCTGCCCGGCCCGCCTCCTTGGCGGTCGTCTGGTCAGTGACGAGCGTTCCCGTCCACGCTCCGGCAGGGGACTTCTTGATCTGCATGGTCACCACCACATTTTGATGCGAGTTGTTCATCAGAATTGCGGCCATGGATGCTCCCCTGGTGCGCTTGCCCGTGCCGTCGGATGACGGATAGACGCGCAGCAACTCGCACTCGCGAGGCTGTAGAACGACATCGGTCTGCGTCGGGGTATCGATCACGGTAACCGACTGGGGTACATCGTCGTGACTGAGACGCGCGCTCCGAAGCTCTGGAGCGGCGATGGTGTCGCTGAAACGGATCGGGCCATCGGACACATTCTGGACTGCCAGATAGATTTCCTGCTCCACACCGACCACCGGCTCGGCTGGCGCAGCTCGGATCACCACTGCCCCCCGCAGGCCGTTCACGGGCTTGCTCCATTTCAGATTCCGCTCCGTGCCAGGGTCCAGCATTACACCCCCTTTCGGTTTCTCGTCAGCTGGTGCTGCTTGTGGGTTGTCGGCCGGCGCGGGCGAAGCAGGCGCCGCCGCGGCTGCGGGGCCTTCCGGAGGTTTCGGGGCCTTCGGATCGGCTGCGATTACGCGAAATTTCGTCGGACCTGACTGCAGCGGACCCGCCCAGACGCGGAGATCAGTGCGGTGATGCAACCGCATCGCAAGATTCGTCAGGGCCTCCGGCGTGGTATCGCCGAGAAAGGCGGCGGTTTCTGCTTCCGTGGGACGGACGTCCTGACGGAAGAGGTCGGACATGGCCTTGATCAACAGATCCTTCCGCTCGGCGGGGTCAGCGGGAAGCGGCGCGACGAGATTCAGGCGCGCGGTGATGAAATCCAACCACCAGCGCGGCTCGCCGTCCAGAACTTCAACTTCGTTCCAATCGTGCAGCGGTAGCAGGCCTGGCGTGAGTGTCACGTCATCGCCCTCCTTTGCGCCAATCCAGGAGGCGATATCGGCGTTCTTGAAGTCGTGGAAGCCGCGCTTGCCGAGGCCAAATCCCGGACCAGCGAGCTCGATGTAGCGGTCCGGCTCAAGGCGGAAAGTCACCAGCGGCGCGCGAGTGTAGCGCGTTGTCGACTCCATGCCGATCTCCGCCCCATTGGCGTCTTTGGCCGTAGGTTCGATGTGATGCCACGTCCTGGTGCGAAAGACGACCGGTTCCTTACCTGTGTTATGAACGAGAATGCGGCAGCCCAGCGGAGTGCCCAGGCGGATCTCGGTGCCCGAGGCGTTAAACCCTGCCTTATCGGAAGCAGCTCGACCTTCCGTGACGACATTGCCGATCCAGTCCACATACTGCAGCTTCGACTCGATTCCCGGCCCCGTCAGCGTGGCCGTGCGCAGTCCGATCCCATGCCCCACAGGCTCGCCCCACGGCAATTTTTCAAGCTCCGACTTGAACGGCAGCCCGTGCTGAACTTTCCCGCCTGCAATCTCCTCCAGCATGACGATCAGCGGTGCGTCGGAGACGGCGGCGATGTCATTGAGAAGCAAAGCAGCATCCACCGGCTGCCAGTCGCGTTGGCCGTCCATGCGCGGCAGCAGCGGCTCCATGCGCTTTGCATACGGTGCGCCGGCGGCATCCGCGGCATTGCCCTTCACAAAAGCCTGCACGTGTTCGCCAAGGCGCGAGATGAATCCTCCGGGGATCTTTCCGCTCAGCCGCGCGCGGTTGAGCCACACTTTGAAGAGCTCCTGTGCTTTGCGATTCTTGGGCGCCTCCGCGCCCACGCCGGCGCGGGTGTCCGGTGTGTTCAGCGTGCCCGACCAGGCACCGGCCGGCGCCTTCGCCACTTTGAGCGCAGCCTTCATCTTGAGGCTCGGAGACTGGCGCACATCCGAGGCGAGGCCGGCACCCATCGAGACCGCGTCCGGCTGCGCTGCAGCTTCCACAAATAACCGCAGAAACACCGCCTCGTGCGGCTGCAGCGTCACATCCGCGCCCGTCGGCTCCTTGCTCCTGAGGCGGAGCAGGATACCGCGCTGGTCTTTGACATCAAGCCAGCGTTCGTCCGGAGAGCCTGCCGCAGTGCACAGCCGCACCGGCTCTTTAGAAGCGTTCTGAACAGCCAGGAAGAAGTCCGCCACCTCTCCGGCGGCCGGTTCACCGAGCGCAGGAGGCCAAGTCAGCGCCATCCGTAGACCGTTCACCGGCTCGCCCCACTGTAGCCTCTCTTCGCTGCCGGGCTGGAGCTTCGCGGGCCGCGTTGGTTCCTGCTTGAGCACCGGCCTGTCTTCCTTCGCATCATCTTTCGGCTTTGGCGGTTCCTGCTCCTCCGGTGCGGCTGGCTCTTCGCCAACAGCACGGAGCATCGAGATGGGGACGGCGATGGCCACCGTTATTGCCAGAGCGCTGGTGGCCAGAGCCACCGAAACACTGCGACGGCTCTGCTTTTCACTGAGCACAGCGACAAGGCGGCCTTCAAGCGCCGACTGGCGGGCCATCGCGAGCCCACAGGACTGCGACCAGCGCGCGGGCGAGCACGCAGTGACGACATCGAGCAGATGGGCCGCGTAGGCGGAGGGCCGCACGCCGCTGGCCAAAACCAGATCGTCGCACGCTCGTTCACGTTCCACGTCCAGACGCCAGGCGGCGAACCATACCAGAGGGTTGAACCAATAGAGAGCACACACGATCTGCCCCAGCAGTTGGGCCAACGTGTCGTGGCGCTTGATATGGGCCAGCTCGTGCAGCAGAACGGATTGCAGTTGCTCACCGCTCCAATGTCGCGCCGCCGCGGGAAGCAGCAGACGGCAGCGAAGAATGCCCCACACCACGGGGATCGTTTTCTCGGGGTGAATTATCAGCGTGATACGGCGACGTATCCCAAGCTGCAAACACGCGAATTCAAGGGCCGTTGCCAGACGATCTTGCGTCTCTTTCGGAAAGTGACTCTTTGCAGGTTGACTCGGCGACCCAATGACCATCCCTCGCCGCTCGGTATTCCAGAGCATGCAGCGCGCTGCCATCAACCTCAGCAAGAGCACTGAGCAACCAATCGCCCATGCCAGGGGGAGAGCACTCTGCCAGGTCCAGCTCTGAGCCACCGAAGCGGGAATCGCCTGGGGGGTCGCTAGTACTGGCTGAGAATCGAGCAGCGCGGCGGTGGGATGAGTTGCAGATGCGGACGGCGATTCGACTTCCTCGGACCCCGCATTCTGTGGCAATTCAACAGCAACAACAGCGCGTCTGGCGAAAGTGGGCGGGCTTGTCGGCATGACAACCGTCTCCGGCGGAGTGCCAGCCCACCTTGGCAGCACCTGCCACTCTGGCAACATCGCCGAAAACACCGGCACTACCAGCATCGCGACCATCGCCAGCAGCCACACCAGATGTCGAGTCGCCGCCGAATCGCGTCTCAGTATCATCGCGGCAATAGCCGCGAGTGCCAGCAGTGCAGTACCTTTGACGGCGCAGTCCACCAGCAGCGCACTCGGCGCACTGACAACGTCGGCGACGAGAAATAGTACTGTGCGGTACATCTCAGCGGCCCTCGTGCTGTGCTTGTCGGATCAACTCGATCAACCGCTCTCGCTCGTCGGCCGATACCTGGTCCTTTCGCGAATGCAAATGTGCGGCGAGCGCTTCTTCCAACGAGCCGCCAAAAAACGTGTCCAACACCTGCGCAAAGGCGCGGCGTCCGGCCTTGCCTTTGGTCTGGCGAGGAACATAGATCACCTCTCGTCCCCTCTCCCGACGCCTGAGATGCCCCTTTTCCTCCAGAATGTGCATCATTCTTCGAACCGCCATCGCCGTCGGCGGTGAGGGAATGGCTTCGACGACTTGGTTCACAGTCGCCTCTCCGAGCGCAAAGACAGCATCCATGATCTGTCGCTCGCGTCGACTGAGTTCGGATGGTTCAGGCATCATCAACTCCGGCAAAGAGACGATTCTACTATTGCGCCGCCTGGCGTTAATATTTTAACGCTCAAGGGCGCATCGGCAAGACCCATTTCGTTAAATTTTTAACGTGTCGGATAATTGCGGAGACGGCCCCGAGGATAACCCATTGACCCTAGTCATTTGGAACGGGGAGGCAAACGCCGCGAACCCGTGCGAGTTGAACTAACGGCGAACCATCGCAATTCGTCGGCGGCTAGATTAAACATGAGAACAGTTCGGCCAAGCGGTGTTTCGGGTGGACAATTTCCTCTATGACCGAGCGCGCGGGTGACGTGGCGGTTCCCTGGCGCGATCGAAAGCGGGCAATTGCGCCCGCCCAAGGACAAAGCAAGGGCCTATGACATGCGGGTGTTCCTGTCGGCGTGCTTTCTGTTGACGTTCCTGCGGTCCACGGCGATCGCAGCCGAGCCGATCCCAGACAAGCTCGTCGTGCCGACGTTCGACGATTCCAGCAAGTCGCACTTCACCGTCGCGCGAGCGCTACTCAAGAAGTACAAGTTCGGAGCGACATTCTTCGTCACCGAAGGGTTCGATAGCAAAACCAACAAGCGGGACTACATGACCTGGGACGAGATTGAGGAGCTGCACAAGGACGGGTTCGAGATTGGGAACCACACTCGAGACCATCTGGGAGTTACCGATAAGACTGTCGTGGATCTCGCCGAGCAGGTCCAGGCGATCAACGATCGATGCAAGGAGCACGGGATTCCAGCCCCGGTCAGTTTTGCTTACCCGGGCAATTCCATTGCCAAAGAGGCCCTCCCCATGCTCAAGCATCTCGGGATCAAGTTCGCCCGGCGCGGCGGGAGCCCTGAATTTCCTTACAAAGAAGGACGCGGCTTCGCCTTTGAGCCAGGAGTTGACCATCCGCTGTTGATACCCTCCGCCGGCGATGCGCGACCCGATTGGACGCTCGAGGACTTCAAGCGGGCTGTTGCCCAGGCCGAGGGAGGAAAGATTGCGGTCCTTCAGTTCCATGGAGTTCCCGACACGGCCCACAATTGGGTGAATACCTCCACGGAGAAGTTTGCGGGGTATTTGAAGTACTTGGCTGACAATCGCTTCCAAGTCATCGCGCTGAGGGGTCTATCTCGCTACGTCGATCCCGAGAACGAACCGGGTGATCCGTGGAAGATCATCGAAGTTCGCCAGCTTCAAATCAGCGGTGCCCAGCAGAAGTAGGGGATGTAGAATCCACGTGGTTCACTTCACGGAGTTGCTCTGCCGCGCGCTCTCGTCATCACGGTATCCAGCGCAAGTAAGAAGTCCCAGCCATTCCGTTACTTGTTAACAGACATGGCGTAGGTCGGTCGCATCGACCGCGGCCTGTTGGTCCGGTAATTTGCTTGTTCGCGTCCGCCGCATGAGTTCGGTACTATGGGGCCACGTTGTGTCGTGTAGCCTCGCAGCCTGGATCGAGCGGCAGCATGTCGGAATCACCGTCCCCAGCCAAGATTCCGCCTATTGAGTTGCTGCCTTACCAGTCGCGGCTGGTCGAGTTCCTGAAGCGGCACGATCCCGACGTATGGGGTTTTTTTGCTTCGTCCCAGAAGCGATCGAACTACGCCGAGGAGCTCAAGTTCGATCTGCTGAAATCGACCTATCGGATTGACCGCGATTCGCAGCCGGAGCTTTATGCAACAGCAGACCGCGTTTCCCAGCAGTTGGGCATTGCGGTGCCCATTACTATCTACCAGGCCCAAGACCCGGTAGGGCTCAATGCCTCGCTGGCATATCTGCCTGACGAGATCCACATCGTGCTGCATGGGCCGCTGTCCACACAGTTAAGCCCGGTAGAGTTGTGCGGACTTCTGGGACACGAGTTCACGCACCATCTGCTCTGGCAGGGCTGGAACGGCGACCTGCTTGTCGCGGCCGAGATGCTTGCGGCTCTGACGAACGATAGTCGAGCCCATCCCGCGCATTTCGCCAGCTGGCGGCTGCTCAAGCTGTACAACGAGATTCTCTGCGACCGGGGGGCCCTGCTAGTAACGCAAGACATGCGGGCCGTCGTCTCCACGTTGGTGAAAGTTCAAACCGGCGTGCAGGACATTAACCCCGACAGCTACCTGCGGCAGGCCGAAGAGATATTCGCCCGCGGCAAGGCAAAAACCGAGGGGATTACGCATCCTGAGGCGTTCATTCGAGCCAGGGCAATCAAACTTTGGGCCGACAACGATCCGCAGGCGACGACTGCGATTGCCGCCATGATCGAATCCGGAACTGATCTGCAGGAGCTTGATCTCTTGGCCCAAGAGACAGTTTCTGGCTGGACCCGCAGGGTCATTGATCTGCTCCTGGCCCACAAGTGGTTTCAGTCGGACCCTGTTCTGGGGCACGCTCGACTGTACTTCGACGACTATGTGCCACCCAGCGATGCCATGAGCGATCCGCAATTGGCTACCGACGTGCGGCTGGAGTCCAAGTCGGCCCGTGACTACTTCTGCTACGTACTGCTCGATTTTGTCTCCGCTGATCGCGACCTGGACGAACCCTCGCTCGCAGCCGCACTGCAGATTGCAGAAGACCTCAGCATCAAGGACCGTTTCATCGAACTGGCCCGCCAGGAGCTGCGCCTTCGCAAGAACCAGATTGAAAAAGTGGATGATAAGAAGGCGGCTATCCTGCAGGAGGCGGACAAATCGGCCGCGGCCGCAACATGACGTTCGAGCAATTCCTGACCGAAAAGCTGATTGCTGAGGATGTCGCCACCGAGGACGTGCTCGCCAGCTTCCTGCCGCTGTTGCGGGAGGTGATCGAAGCCCATCGTCACGGCCTGGTGGCCCCGCTCGAAGGAACCAAGGAACTGCATGTTGAAGGCGTCCGGCTCTGGTTCGAGGAAGCCAAGCGGCAGCAGCCCCGGTCAAATTCAAGCGAAGTGTACCGCCTCGAATTGACGGGGCAGGCGTCGGTCGAAGTTGTCAGTGAATCCCGCCGGACCACCGAGGTGGGCGACGGCACCGAACAGATTGTTCGCTCCGAGATTGGAACGCGGGGGACACCGATCGCACGGCCCGTCTATTTGCCGGGCTACGTCGCCTGGGAACATGAGCTGGGACATCACGATCCGCTGACCGATGCGTTTAGTCTGGGCCTGATCCTGGCCAGCCTCGCCTGCGGGCTGAATCTCAATGAGCCGACCGACCTGGAGACGCTCGTCGCCGGGCGGCGAAACCTCTTTGCCCTCAACCCGCGGCTACACCCCGTGCTCGCTCAGGCGATCCTGCGGCTCACGGAGCTGGATCGCCGTCGCCGGCCGCAAGATCTGGCAGCCCTGCTGCACACGCTCGAAAACTACCGCGACCAGCCGGTGGATTTTGAGATCGACCTGGCGCGTGTTGTGGGTTTCCAGACACGCGACCGGAAAACTCGCCATGAAGTCGTCCTGTCCAAACTCAAAGAGCGGCTCTTCGATATCTCGCGGCGCAATAACCTGTTGCATTTCCGTCCGACGCTGCAAAGCGTCAATCTGACCCATTCGTCGATCCCGATCACGCTCGACATCCGCAACATCCGCGAGGACCAGATTCTCGTCTGGAACGACCGATTCCAGCAGCAAGTCGTCGAAGGCAAGCCAATCTCTCTGAACAAGCACCTCAACTTCGCCGAGGCGTTATACCTGCCGTCGATTTTGGACCGCATCATTGCCGATGCCCGCCGCGACAACCAGGAGTTTGGCTTTGCCCAGCTCCGGCTGATCGCTTGCTTTCTGTCGTGGACGAATCTCAAAGAAACTCCCGTCGAGCGGTTCGTTTCGCCGCTGGTCCTGATCCCGGTCCGTCTGACGAAAAACAAGGGAATTCGGGACACATTCAGCCTGGAGGCCCTGTCAACCGAAGCCGAATTGAACCCCGTCGTGCGACATCAGTTCCAGCAGCTCTACAACATTAACCTGCCCGAGACGATCGACCTGGCTGAATCCTCGCTCGACGCGCTGTTCGAGTATCTCTCCGGCAAAATTCAGGCCAGTGAGCCCGCTGTCACGCTGTCCAAGATCGACCGACCCCGAATCGACCTGGTCCACGAAAAGGCCAAACGCCGCCTCGATCAGTATCGGCGCAGCGCCCGCGTGGCTGGCCGCGGCGTGCGGACGTTTCTCGACCTCGACTACAGCTACGATCCGGCCAATTATCACCCTCTCGGCGTCAAGCTCTTCTCAGCCCTCGTTCGGACGCCCGGCAGTCACCTGCGGGACATCATTGAAACAAAGCCTCGGCCACGCGTATTTGCGGCGCCTGATCCTGACGAGGCCGTCATCGAAAGGGAGCGGTCGTTCTACCAGGTCCGTGACGCGACAGAGGAAAACCCGTACCTGTGGAACTTCGACCTCTGCAGCCTCACGCTGGCCAATCTCCGTTACCGCCGGATGTCGCTCGTGCGGGACTATGAAGCAATTCTGGACCGGGAGCTGGCCAACCCAGCATTTGAGACCACCTTCTCGCTTGCACCACGGCCTCTGGGCCGCGAACTCCCGCCAGTGCCTTCGCTCGAAGAGCGATTCGACGTGGTCCCCTGCGATCCGACTCAAGCCACGGCCATTGCCGAGGCCCGCCGCGGCGAGTCGTACATCATTCAGGGGCCACCGGGCACCGGAAAATCCCAGACGATCACGAATCTAATCGCCGACTTTGTGGCGCAGGGCAAGCGAGTGCTGTTCGTCTGCGAGAAGCGGGCCGCAATTGACGTGGTCTTTGCCCGCCTCAAGCAGTGTGGCTTGGGACCGCTCTGTTCGCTGATCCACGATTCACAAACTGACAAGAAGGAATTCATTCTCGATCTGAAGCAGACCTACGATCTATTCACGTCAGAGGCTCCTGCCGCTTCCGAATCGTCACGAAAGACATTGCTCCGCAAGTTGCAAAGCAATCTGCGGCCGCTGGCCGCGTTCGAGGAGGCTATGGAGGGGGAGCGTCCGATCGCCGGCTTGCCGCTGCGGCGGTTCCTGGATCGGTGCGTTCGGCTGTCCGCGTTTCGGCCGGAGTTGTCGCCCGAGTTGGCCGAGCAGCTTCCGACGTATCACCACTGGTGGACGTACCGCGAACAGCTGGCCGGGCTGGACACTTCTCTGCGGGACCTGGAGCCAAGCGGAGTTCTTGCTCGCCATCCGCACCGGCGGCTCCGGCCGGAACTGGCCGCTGAAGACCGCCCACTGGAGCTGGTCCGCTCGCGAATTCAACAAGCGGAAGTGCACCTTCAGCAAATGACAAAGACGCTTGGCCAGTGCGGGATTCCTGCAGATCAGTGGAATTCACTCCGCTGCGCCCAAGAGCTGATCGGCTATATGCGGCTGATCGCTCCCCTCTCCCGCCATGGGAATCTGGCGTTGGCGGATTCGTCGACCGAGCGGGCCCGCGACTTCGAGAAGGCCCTGTCACAGCTTCAGCAATTAGAAGCGAAATTGACCGCTGCACAGCAGGGAACCACACGCTGGCGCCGCAAGCTCCCGGCCGACGATGTGCTGACTGCCTTGGAACAAGCTCGCGGCTGGCAGGGCAAGCTGTTCGCCTGGTTGTCGCCAGCCTGGTGGCGACTGCGACGGGTGCTCAACGAAGCGTATGACTTCAAGGCTCATGCCGTGCGTCCGACATGGCCACAGATCCTTCAGGCCCTCGCGGACGAACACGCGGTACAGGCAGAGTTGGATCAGGGCATTGCCAGCACCAAGGCTGCTTTCGGTGGCGAGCTAGATCCAGCTCGCCTGCGGCAGGAGCTGATCACACTGCGAGAGAGGCTCCCCAAGTTTCCTGATTGGCTGCGGCGAATTCACGCGGCGCTGCTCAAGTCGCCAAAGGCTGAGTCCATTGTCGATCGTACGCTCGCGGCAGCCGACCCGCTGACCAACTGCCAGCATGAACTGGATGCCGTCCTGGTGGACTGCGGCGACCTCGCACTGGACGCACTCCAAGCAGAATTGACAGCCATTCGCGCCGCATTGCGCCAGGTTCCGCAGGCCCTCTCAGTAATCAAGGAGCTGGACGGCGTTCCTGTCGAGATTGGCCGAACGCTCCGCGAGCAGCCGTGGGAGATGTCGCAGGCGGAATCCGCAATTGCTCACCGCACCTGGCAACAGCTTACCCAGGACGATCGCGAGCTGGGTCGTTTTGACGGTCGGGTCCGCCAGCGACATATCCGACGGCTGGAATCGCTCTACGACGAGTGCCTGGCAGCGAACGCGGAAGAGGTGTGTCGGCGCGTGCGGGACCGCTTCCGAGAGCACCTGCAGGTCACGAATTTGGCTGCATCGCAGCTCACAGCCGACCAAAAGGAATTCAAGAGGAGCTATTTGCAGGGCCGGCGGACGCTGGAGCATGAATTCGGCAAGACGATGCGATACAAGGCGATCCGCGAACTGGTCGATGGCGACGCCGGCCAGGTGATCCGCGATCTCAAGCCCGTGTGGCTGATGAGCCCACTCAGCGTCTCCGATACGCTCCCGCTGGCAACCGACTTCGTCGATGTGGTGATCTTCGACGAGGCCAGTCAGGTGCCGCTGGAAGAGGCAGTTCCCTCGGTGTTTCGCGGCAAGCAAGTGATTGTCGTTGGCGACGAAATGCAGCTTCCGCCAACCGACTTCTTCTCAGCCAAGCAAGCCCAGGAAGAAGACGAAGACCTACAGATCGAAGAGGGAGACGAGAGATTCCAGTACGAGTTGGCCAGCGACAGCTTTCTGAGCCACGCAGCCAAGAATCTGCCGGCGACCATGCTCGGCTGGCATTACCGCAGCCGCAGCGAGTCGCTGATCAGTTTCTCAAACTGGGCCTTCTACGATGGAAGGCTGTTGACGGTTCCCGAGCATCGAGGACTCGGCAAAGCTCATGACTCGCCCAACCTGTCGGTCGCCAGCGGTTCCAATCCCGCCGACTTGCTCCTGAGCCGCCCCGTCTCATTCCACCTGCTGCCAGGCTGCACGTACGACAAACGGAGAAATCGCGCGGAAGCCGATCACATCGCCCGGCTCGTCTCGGATCTGCTCAAGCGGCAGCAAGGGTTGAGCATTGGCGTGATTGCCTTCTCGGAGGCCCAGCAGGACGAGATCGAGGTGGCTCTCAATCGGCTGGCGAGCGAGGATGAAGAGTTCCGGCGGCTGCTCGATGAAGAATGGCAGAGAGAAGTGGACGGACAATTCGTGGGCCTATTGGTCAAGAACCTGGAGAACATTCAAGGGGACGAACGGGACGTGATCATTCTCAGCATCTGCTACGGCCGCGGGCCAAACGGCAAGATGTTGATGAACTTCGGTCCCATTAACAAGAGCGGTGGGGAGAAGCGGCTGAACGTGGCCTTCTCGCGAGCGAAGCAGCACATGGCGATTGTCAGCACGATTCGCTACAGCGAGATCACGAACGAATACAACGAAGGGGCTAACTGCCTGCGGAACTACTTGCGGTACGCTGAAGCCATGTCGGGTGGAGACACCGCCACGGCCCAGCGAGTATTGAACGGCGTAACTCGCTGGAAGGAGCAGATCACTCATTCGCATTCTAATGGCGAAGATAGCGTTGTCGAGCAGCTTGCCGATTCGTTGCGGCAGCATGGCTACGTCGTAGATCTGAGTGTCGGCCAGTCACATTTCCGGGTCGACTTGGCTGTCCGCTTGCTTGACGACAGTGGTTACCGCCTCGGCGTCCTGGTTGACACACCCATTCAATACGAGCAAGCGGAGCCGCTTGAACGCGACGTTCTGCGTCCCAAGTTGCTGCGGACGTTCGGCTGGCGGGTCGAGAGCGTCCTGGCAAAAGACTGGTACGAGAACCAGAAGCAGGAGCTCGATCGCCTGCTGGCCGCCCTGCAATGCAGCCAAGAAATGCCACCGGGAGATTACGCTGACGAATTGGAGGAATCTGATAGTGAAGACGAAGAAGACTCCCCAGTCGAACAATCCACCGTCCCGGCGGCAATGCCAGAAATCTCCACCGCCGATGTACTCGAACTGAGCAATGCGGGAATCAGTGAAGCGCCGGCTGAGACTGGCAGCGACATTGACCGCACCGTTCCCACGGCCACTGTGGCTACCGGTCCGGGCACCTCTGCCCGACGCTTTGAATTCCGAGAAGGGAACTCCAGTAAATACTGGGAGATTGCCCTAAACGGCCAACAACACACCGTCCGATTCGGCCGAATCGGCTCCAACGGCCAATCGCAGACGAAATCATTCTCATCGGAATCCGCCGCCCAGAACGATGTCGATCGCCTGATCGCGGAAAAGAAGCGGAAGGGATATCGTGAGGTCACTGATCGGTGAAACTTGCAAACAAACATGAACCAGGAAAACTCGATATTTCTGGCGAGCGTGGTCCAAGCTGGCACCGTGCAATTCGACACGATGCGAACGCTTGACAAAGTTGCTGCCTTGACCGCAGATGCCGCCCGCTCGGGAGCCAAATTGGTCGTATTCCCTGAGGCATTCGTGGGCGGCTATCCCAAGGGCGCGCATTTCGGGACTACGCTCGGCATTCGGACGCCCGAAGGACGCGAACAGTTTCGCCAGTACTTTGACAGTGCGATCGACGTCCCCGGTCCCGCGACGGAGCGGCTGGGGCAGATCTCCGTGGAGCGCGGCGTACATCTGGTAATCGGCGTCATTGAGAGAGAAGGGGGAACTCTCTATTGCACCGTGTTGTTCTTCAACCCAGGAGGCGTACTGCTGGGAAAACATCGCAAGCTGATGCCGACGGCCCTCGAACGGATCATTTGGGGACAAGGCGACGGGTCCACGCTCAGCGTATTCGATACTCCGCTCGGCAAGCTCGGGGCGGTGGTCTGCTGGGAAAACTACATGCCCTTATTGCGGACAACCATGTACGCGAAAGGCATTCAGCTTTACTGTGCCCCGACGGTCGACGACCGCGACAGCTGGGTCCCTTCGATGCAGCACATCGCCTGCGAAGGTCGCTGCTTTGTGCTCTCGGCATGTCAATTCCTCCGCGAGGTCGACAATTCCCGGGTCTTGATTCGCGGCGGAAGCTGCATTGTGTCGCCGTTCGGCAAATTGTTGGCTGGCCCGGCTGTTGGCGAAGAGACAATCCTGACCGCGGAAATAGATCCAGCGGAGATAGTTCGTGGGAAATTCGATCTAGACGTCACCGGCCACTACGCCCGCCCCGACGTATTTCAGCTCCGGGTGAATGAATCGCCGCAGCGACCGGTGTCATTGGAGGTGAGTGAAGCTGCAGTCAAATGACTTCTCTCAATTCCCCGACACCCACCGACCCTTGTCGCGGGCTATTCTGGGCATCCAAGTCCGTTCAGGAGTGATTCCATGAAATCCTCTCGCCGCACGTTCCTCGCCACCAGTGTCGGAGCCGCAGCCACAGCGTTGCACTTGGGTGCCACACAGGCCGCCGACGCCAAAAGCCCCACTCGGGCGGAGCTGGATCGGATTCTGGAACAGCCCGTCCTGAACACGGAGTTTGTCAAAGGACCGGTTATCGTCCAATCCATCGAGTTGCTCCGAAATGGTCCCAACTACCTCGTTCGTACGCGGTCAACTGACGGTGTGGAAGTGATCACCGTTCCCCATCCGGCCAAGATGGCCCAAACCTATCCCATTTTGCTCAAGGACATCTTCCCCGTCGTCCTCAAGCGCGACGCCAGAGACTTACAATCGCTCCACTGGGACATCTATCGCCACAATAGTCTCTACAAGCTGCAAGGGATCGCGCTCTGGCCCAGCGTGATGGCGATTGAACAAGCGTTGCTCGAGCTGATGGGGCAGACGGCCAAGCGACCCATCGCAGATTTCTTCGGCGGCAAACGGAAAACCGACATCGCCATCTATTACGCCAGCGGCGCCCGCGGGAATACGCCGCAGGAGGAAATCGCCTACCTGCAAAAGCTGGTCGGGGACTCTGGCGCCAAGGCCATCAAGTTCCGCCTCGGAGGCATGATGAACAAGAACAAAGATTCGCTCTCCGGCCGTACGGAAGCGCTCATTCCGCTGGTACGCAAAACGTTCGGCGACCAGATGACGCTGTACGCCGACTCCAACAGCTCCTACGACGTGCCCGAAGCGATTCGCATAGGCCGAATCATGGAGGACAACGGCTGCGGGTTTTATGAAGAGCCGGTCGAGTTCGACGACGTATGGGGCACGAAGGAGGTGGCCGACGCGCTGACCATTCCCGTCGCCGGCGGCGAGCAGGAGTATTCGATGCATCGCTGGCGCTGGGCCATCGAAAACCGCGGCCTCGACATCGTCCAGCCGGACTTACACTACGGCGGCGGCTTCATCCGCGCCACGCAAGTCGCTCGCATGGCCGCCGCTGCCGGTATGACGGTCGTGCCGCACATGTCCGGCGGCGGACTCGGCTACCTCGACGTCGTCCACTACGCCGCGTTCACGCCCAATATCGGCCCCTTCATGGAGTTCAAAGGGAACACCGACCTGCCCGTCCACTGCCCCACGTCGTCGCTCAAGGTCGAAAACGGCATCGTCCGCTGTCCCGACGGCCCCGGCTTTGGTGTCACGGTCGATCCCGATTACGTCAAACGTTGCCAACCCGTCTCGCCGTAACCAACGGGATTGATGGATGTCCTTCGAGCGTTCTGCTGTTGGGAATAGACGAACACTACCACGGAATCTCTTGTCGGTCCCGAAAAAACCGCGGTGTCGACTCCTCCTCCAAATGAACGCATCGCATTCGCCCCACCCATGTCCGTGCGCACCTAGCCGGTAGAGATTGCTCTCCTTGGTACTGCCCCAAAATGCCAACAGTTGAAATCGACTGACGAGGAGACGGGGAAAACATGGAGCACGCAAGTTAACAGCAATGACGCCGAGCGATCGTCGTAATCCGGCCCGTTCAGTCGGAGTCGCGGCCAAGACTGCAAGCATCCGTCAACCTGGATTCTCGGCTAGAAAGCTCTGAATTTCGCTCGTTTCGACTGCAGACAATCGCCACTGGGCAGCGCCAATAAGTTGGCTGAGTTGTCCGGGCTTCCTGGCTCCAACGATCGCGGCCGTCACGGCCGGTTGCGCCAGTACCCAAGAAATGGCCACCTCTCCGGGCGATTTGCCGTGCTTGGCGCCGATACCGCGGAGCACTTCGACCAACCGCAGATTCCGCGAGAACAAGGGCTCCTGAAATTGCTTGTTCTTCTCCCGCCGCCAGTCGTCGTCGGGAAGAGCCGCGTGTCGCTCCTTCGTCCAGGCTCCCGTCAGCAAGCCCGACTGCATCGGCGAGTAGACGATCACGCCGATGTTGTTCTTGTGACAGTACGGCAACGTTTCGGCTTCGATGTCCCGCCGCAGCATGGAGTATGGAGGTTGCAGCGACGTGGGCGAGCCGAATCGTGTCACCTGCTCCATTTGCGCCGCGCTGAAATTCGATACGCCGCACCAACGCACCTTTCCTTCCTGCTTGAGCCTTTGGACCGCTTGCCAGCCTTCCTCAATGTCTTCCGGTGGCTCCGGCCAATGGACCTGGTACAGGTCAATGACTTCCACCTTCAAGCGTCGCAGGCTGGCTTCGCATTCTTGGCGGACGCTATCCGCCTTCAGGCATTTGCCGATTTGCCGATTCGCGTCCCAGACACGTGCACACTTGGTAAACACATACGGGCGGCGATCGGCGGACATGCCGGCGAGTGCCTTGGCCACGACCTCTTCGGAGTGCCCCAGCCCGTAAACGGCAGCCGTGTCGATCCAGTTGATGCCGCAATCGAGTGCCTCGTGGATTGAAGCAATGGAATCGGCGTCATCCTGCGGGCCCCATCCAAACGACCAACCGCCACCTCCAATCGCCCAGGCGCCGAAGCCGATCGGCGTGATAGCCAAGTCCGAATTGCCCAAGTTGCGGGTCTGCATTCATTCGCTCCAAGAACTGCTAGTTTCGAATGATGATTCCAGGTTTCAAACGCTTTAGTTCGGCAATCGCTGCTGGTGAAATTGGCAAACTGACGATGCTCAGATCGCGCAGCTTGGGCAGCGCGAGCAGGTGTGGCAGGGCGTCATCGTTGATTCGCAACTCCTGCCCTTCGCCGAGGCGCATCTGATCGAGCCGCAGATCGGTCAATTGCGGCAGTTTGCAGAGAGGTTCCAGCCCCGCGCTGGTGATGCTCGTGTTCGCCAGGTCCAATTCTGCCAGCTCTGGAAACTGTGCGAGTGTTGCCGCCCCCTTGTTGGTGATTTCATCGCCGTACAACTCCAAGCGCCGCAACTTGGGCAGCGATTGTAAGCGGTTGAGACCCGTATCCGTTACTTTTGTCACGCACAGATCGAGAAGCACTAGCTCGTGCAGATCGGCAAGATGGATGAGCCCTTTGTCGGTGATGTCGTTGAAGCCGACGCGCAAAACGCGCAGTCTGCGCATCCGGCCGATCGGACGCAGCGCGTCATCAGTGAGGTGATTCTCCCGCAGGGACAACGTTTCGACGCTCGGGAGCCGGCTGATGCGATCCAGCAAATCGATGGGCGGCGAATGCTGCTGCTCCAAGTGAATGCCGGTAACTTGGCGGAAATACTTCTCGCCGATCCACTTCTGCAACCATGGCGGTTTGGCCGCAGCATCTGGCTGAGCCAGCTCGTGCTGGTAGGTCACACTTCCACCGAGTCGCTGAATTTCGGCAATCACCCTTTCCTGAAAATGCACATGGTTGACCCAAGGGGCCAGCGCCAGGCCGATGGCAGCAACAACCAAGCCAAGTGTCGCCAGGCTGTAACGGGCGTAGCGCATCGAAGATACTCGTTGATTCAGGACAAAATCGGTTCTTGGAAAGGCGCTGCCGGTGTTGTTGCATTGTATTCGAGCGTGCCTTCGATGATCGAAGCCGAGCAGACGGTGACTAGCAACCTGGGTTTCGGCGGATGTGATTAGCACCTACGCCGATTCGCGCTGCGCTCAATAGGTCGGGCTGTTCCTCCCGCCTGCCCAGTTCCGCTCGGCACATGCTGCGGGGGTAGCCCTGGCCGCATCAATCTGCGAAAACCTTGTGAGCAGCTGCTAGTCTGATTAACGAATTCAGACGGTATCTGTTCGACTTGCCGCGCGCATCAACCTTGCCCGATTGCCGGAATTTGGCCAATCCAGGCGTTAGAACCTGCTCTCGTCTCATCATATGGAAACTGCCTCCATGGCACGCTTGTGCTTCTTCGCGATGCTCCTCAGTTTGGTCATGGTCTCGGTGGCCCGAGCCCAAGCCGTTTTCCCCGGTGCGGACTGGGAAAAGGTGGCTCCCGCCAGCCAGGGTCTGCAGGCGGAGAAGCTAGATCAAGCCCGAGACTGGCTGGCGTCACACAACAGCCGGTCGGGTCTTGTCGTGCGTCATGGCCGGATTGTTGCCGAGTGGTATTTCGACGGTGCCGATCAACACGCTAAGTTCGCGGCCTACTCTACGAGCAAGTCGCTATCCAGCATGGCCACCGGATTGGCAATCGCCGACGGGAAACTGGCGCTCGATCAAACGGTGGGGCGGTACCTCCCCGACGTCAGCCCCGAGGGCAAGCGCTCGATCACTGTGAAGCAATTGCTGAGCATGACCTCGGGGGTCCACAACAATTCCGAGGTTGGCCAGCGCGAAGATCTCTTCCAATACGTCCTGCGCGACGCACCACTCGATCACGAACCTGGTTCCAAATGGGACTACAACAACACTGGCCTCGCCCTGCTCAGCCCTGTCTTTCAAAAGGCGACTGGAAAGCAAATCGATGCATTCTTGAACGAACGCGTCTTTACCCCGATCGGCGTCACTGCCGACGATTGGACCTGGGAACATCGCGATGGCTATGCGATTCCTTACTCCGGCTGCCATTTGAACGCCCGCGCGATGGGCCGGATCGGCTTGCTCGTGCTAAATCAGGGAAAGTGGCAGGACAAACAGGTCGTTCCTACCGAATGGCTGAAAGAATCCGTCGCGCCATCGCAGGAACTCAACAAGTCGTATGGCTATCTGTGGTGGAACAACTCCACGAACAAATGGCCCAAAGTACCCCAGGATGCCTTTGCGGCTCTTGGACGGTGGGACAACAACATTCTGATCGTTCCCAGCCTCGACCTGGTCGTCATCCGCCAATCCGACCGACAACCCGGCAAGGATCATCAGATTGCCGAGTACTTTCAGTTGGTTTGCGAAGCGGTGACAAAGCCCTGACCCCGAGAGGACCCCGATCGCCACGTCGGTCCGACGCTCTGTCAGCGATTTCGGCCTTCAGCGTTGCGCTCGTCGGAGACTGCCATGGGGATTTCAAGTCGTGGCGTGAATTGTGTATCGGGATGCACCGTCCCCGTCCCACCTGTCAGGAGGTTTTTTGGAGTGTGAGCGGGTCTTGGTCGTTCACCGACGAGTGCGAGAAACATCTCTGTCTCAGAGGATCACGTTTCGCCAATCAGGTAATACATCAGGGGGACGGCCCCAAACTGCCTTA